>NZ_JAIUID010000005.1:0-597638 GCF_020165435.1 Mesorhizobium sp. BR1-1-2 | reverse complement strand
CCCCCAAACCCCTCGGTCCGTCCTACTCCAAGCCGACCGCAAGGTCGGCTTTTTCTTTGGCCCCGCGCCGGAAAACAGACCGCTGTCAGCCAAAAAGTCCTGGCAGTGCCAGGCCGGCGCCGAGCAGTGCGGCCAGGTCCCGCGCGGGGTTCTCGGCATTGGCGCGCAGCCGGATGGCGAATTGGGCAACGGGCACGGGCGGCAGGTCGAATATGTGGGGTGCTTCGACAATCCCGGAATGGGCAAAGCGCGCGGTACGCAGCGTCAGCGCAATGCCGGCATTGACCGCCGTGCGCAGGCCGGCCAGGCTCGCGCTGCCGGCCGCGATGCGATAGCGCCGGCCGGCCGCATCGAGCGCCGAGATTGCCGCTTCGCGGAAGCCACAATGCGGATCGAGCAGCGCAAGCGGCAATTCGTCCTGTCGCGCAGCCAGCCCTTTTTGCGAACACAACCACATCATCGGCTCGCGCAGCACGCCGATTTCGTCCGGCGTCGCCGCCTGCCGCATGACGATCGCCAGATCCAGGCTACCACCCTGAAGGGCTTGCGCCAGTTCGGCGGAGCGGCCGACGCGCAGCTCGATCCTGACGCGTGGATGGCTTTCGGCGAAGGCACGCAGCAGATCGGGCAAGCCACTGTCGGCGAAATCCTGCGTCGTGCCGATCGCGATGCGTCCGTCGGCCTTCGCGCCCTTCAGGCCGAGCCAGGCTTCACGATGCGCTGCAAGGATACGCCGGGCGTAGCCGACAAGCTCCTCACCGGTCGGCGTCAGGCCGCGACCCCTGCCCTGCGGCGCCAGGAGCGGTTCGCCGACGGCCTCTTCCAACCGCTGCATCTGCGCCGTCACCGCCGACGGTGAACGGCCGACAACAGAGGCCGCCTGCGCCAGCGAGCCGCCGTCGGCGAAGGCGAGGAATGTCCTCAGGAGGTCGGGATCGAGCGTTTTCATAATTCGATATTATCGAACTATTATTTAAAAACAATTCGATTTTCATGACTCATGGCTGGTGGCATGGTTGCGTCATCGGCTGACAGAGGCCGCCCGAACCAAGGAGAAGGACAATGCCCATCATCAACATCAGCGTCACCGGGAAGCCCGACGCCGCGCTGTCCGCCAGGATCGCCAAGGAGGCGACCGAACTCACCGCAACACACCTTCGCAAGGATCCGACCATAACGGCGGTTGCCGTCTCCTATCTCGATCCGCAGCACTGGTTCGCCGGCGGCACATCGCTGGCCGAGCATGGGACCAATACGTTCTGGCTCGACATCAAGGTGGTCGACGGCACCAACACCAAGCTCGAGCTGGAAGCCTATCTCAAGGCGATCTTCGCCGCCTTCGGGCGCCTGCTCGGGTCCGTGCACGAAGAAAGCTACGCTTTCGTCCATGAAGTGCCGGCCGCCGCCTACGGTTATGGCGGCAAAACGCAGGAATTCCGCTTCATCAGCGGGAGACTGAAGACGGCGTAAAGGAATGCCGCTTTTGCCCGTCCCTTCGTGAGAGGCGGCGAGAGGCCTTCCTCATTGACCTTGCCCGCACATCGTCTAGGTTCTTGCCGAAGCGGCCGCAGAGCCGAGGTGCAAGGAACGTTGGGAGAGACGCGGCATGATCCTGACACTGGCGCTGCTTGCGGGTCTGGTCGTGGCCTGGCTGCTGATCGGCGTGGTGGAAAAGTTCCGCCTCGGCCTGCGCTTTGCCCAGGCGCTGCTCTACGTGCCGTTCAAGCTCGCCTACCGGATCAGCGACAGCCGCATCGCGATCGCGAGCGACGCGGCGGCGCCAGTCATCTATGTCATTTCACATCAGTCGCACTTCGAACCGGCGCTGATGCTGTCGCTGCTGCCCGACGACACGCTGCACATACTCGACGGAGCCTCGGCCAGGGCGCCATGGCTGGAGCCGTGGCGCGAGCTTGGCCGCACCATCGCCTTCAACGCCGAGCACGTCTTCGTCAGCCGCAGGCTGGTGCGCGTGCTGAAGGGCAAGGGCCGGCTTGCCGTCTACCTGCCGGACGCGGTCGAGCCCGACGTCAAGTCGTTCCGGCTGTTTCGCGCTGTCACGCGCATCGCCATGCAGGCCGACGCCCGCATCGTGCCGATCTTCGTCGGCGGCGCCCGCGACCTTCCGGTCTCGTTGACGCCGGCCAGCATCGCGCCACGGCGCTGGTTCCCGCGCCTGTCGATCAGCGCATTGGAACCAATGACCATAGCCGAGCTGGTGGCGCGCATTCCCGACCAAGCCTCGAACACCAACGCGCTGTTCGACCGCTTCGCAGAGGCCCGCTTCGCAGCCGCCGATCTCGATCGCGGCCTGTTCCTGGCCATGCGTGACGCCGCAACCAGGGTCGGCGCATCGCATCCGATCATCGAGGACGTCGTCTCGGGGGCGCTCAGCTATCGAAAACTGTTTATCGGCGCGCGTGTGCTGGGCAGACGTTTCGAGGCGGCGACGGCGCCCGGCGAAGCGGTCGGCCTGCTCCTGCCCAACGCCAATGGCGTGGTGCTGTCCTTCGTCGGGCTGCTCTCGGCCGGTCGGGTGGCCGCGATGATCAACTACACCGCGGGTCCGGCCAGCGTCACCGCCGCCATCCGCACGGCGGTGATCCGCACGGTCGTCTCGTCCCGCGCCTTCATCGAGAAGGCCGACCTCGGCGATATCGTCGCGGCGGTCGAAAAGGGCGGCGCGAAGTTTCTCTGGCTGGAGGATACGCGCGCCGGCCTGACGGCGCTGGAGAAGCTTGCCGCCGCCTTGCTGTGGCGCTGGCCGCTGCAGCGCCAGGACGCGGCCAAACCCGCGGTGATCCTGTTCACCTCCGGCTCGGAAGGCACGCCGAAGGCGGTGGTGCTGTCGCACAAGAACCTCTACGCCAATGCCATGCAGGCGGAAGCTCGCATCACCATCTCGCCGGCCGATATCCTGCTCAACGTGTTGCCTGTGTTCCACTCCTTCGGACTGACGGGCGGCACCATCCTTCCGCTGGTCACAGGGGTGAAACTCTTCCTGTACCCCTCGCCTCTCCACTACAAGATCATTCCCGAGATCGCCCGTAAGGTGAAGCCGACGGTCATGTTCGGCACCGACACTTTCCTCGCCAATTACGCGCGGACCGCCAAGGACGGCGATTTTTCCAGCCTGCGCTTCGTCGTCGCCGGCGCCGAAGCGGTGAAGCCGGAAACCCGCCGCACTTATCGCGAGCGTTTCCAGGCCGAGATCATCGAAGGCTTTGGGCTGACCGAGGCCGCGCCCGTGGTCGCCGTCAACACCGCCATCCATAGCCGCGACGGCACCGTCGGGCGGCTGCTGCCGGCCATCCGCATGAAGCTCGAACCCGTCGAAGGGATCGAGGGCGCCGGCCGTCTGTGGCTCGACGGTCCGAATATGATGATGGGCTACATGACCGCCGACCGGCCGGGCGAATTGCAGCGACTCGACGGCTGGCACGACACCGGCGACATCGTCTCGGTCGACCGCGAGGGCTTCGTCACCATTCGCGGCCGGGCCAAGCGTTTCGCCAAGATCGCCGGCGAGATGGTGTCGCTGGGTGCGGTCGAGATGCTGGTGCAGTCGCTGTGGCCGGAAGAACGCCATGCCGCCGTGGCGGTGCCCGACAAAAGACGCGGCGAGCGCATCGTGCTGGTCACCACCGCCGACGATGCAAGTGCCGAGGAACTGCGCCAATTCGGCAAGAAAGCCGGGGCCGCCGAACTGATGGTGCCCAATGACATCGTCAAGGTGGAAGAGATCCCGGCGCTGGGCTCGGGCAAGACCGACTATGTGTCGACCCGTAAACTGGCCATCGATCGTCTGGGGCTGAGCGCGGCGGCGTAAGCGAAACGGCCAGAAAGGATCGTCTCGCATAAAATCGCACGCCTGGGCGGAAAACGTTGGGGCTCAATGCGCCGCGACCCCTCTGTCGGCTTCGGCGACATCGCGGCCGCAAGGGAGAGAAAACAGCGCTATCCGATATCCGAAGGCGGCACCTGCTCCCCTTCCAGCCTGGCGCGCTTCGAATAGGCACGCACGCTGAAGGGCAGGAAGACGAGATAGCCGGCGACGGAGGCCGTCAGCGTGTACCAGGGATAGGTCATCAAGAGCAGAATGTAGAACACGACGCCCAGGATGACCGGCAACACCTTGTCACCCGGCACCTTGACGCTTTTTCCCGAATAGACCGGCAAACGGCTGACCAGCAGGAAGGCGACCAGTATGGTGAAGCCGGTGGCGATGAAGGCGGCCGGGCGGCTGGGCTCCAGCCCGAGCCGCAGGAAATACAGATAGAGCGGCAGCATTACCAGCACGGCGCCCGCCGGCGCCGGCACGCCAACGAAATATTCGGTCTGCCACGCCGGCCGCTCGGCCTTTTCCTCGTCAAGAACATTGAAGCGGGCGAGCCGCATGCCGCAGGCGATGGTGAACAAAAGGGCAGCAATCCAGCCCGGCGATCCGGCGCGGTCGAGCAGGAAAGCGTAAAGCACCAGCGCGGGCGCCACGCCGAAATTGACGATGTCGGCCAGCGAATCCATCTGCGCGCCGAATTTCGATGTCGCCTTCAGCATTCGTGCCAGACGGCCGTCTATGCCGTCGAGGAAAGCGGCAAGCAGCACCATGACGACCGCGGGCTCGAAGCGGTTCTCGAAGGCGAAGCGGATGCCGGACAGGCCGGCGCAGATGGCGAGCACCGTAACCAGATTGGGCAGCACCATGCGCATCGGGATTTCGCGGATGCGCGGGCCGCCGCTGGCATGCGCCTCGAATTTCTTGAACGGCGCGCCCACCGGTCAGGAGATCCGCACGAGAGGCGTGGCGGCGACACCGCCGAATTCCGCCAGCACCGTTTCGCCGGCGACCGCCGTCTGGCCGACGGCCACGCGCGGCGTCGCCGCTTCCGGCAGGAAGACATCGACGCGCGAGCCGAAGCGGATCAGGCCGAAACGTTCGCCTATGGCGATCGAGCCGCCGGTCTCGGCCCAGCAGACGATGCGCCGCGCCACGAGGCCGGCGATCTGCACCGCCGCGACGGTGCCGTTGGGGCTGTCGATGACCAGCCCGTTGCGCTCGTTCTCGGTACTTGCCTTGTCGAGTTCGGCGTTGAGGAATTTTCCGGGCCGATGCTCGATACGGGAAATCTTGCCGCGCACCGGAGCGCGGTTCACGTGGCAGGAAAAGACGTTCATGAACACCGATATGCGGGTCATTTCGCCACTGCCGAGGCCAAGCTCGCGCGGCGGCACGGCCGGGCCGACCGCCGAAATGACGCCGTCGGCGGGGCTCACCACCAGACGGTCATCGACCGGCGTCACCCGCTCGGGATCGCGGAAGAAATAAGCGCACCAGGCGGTGAGGATGAGCCCGATCCAGAACAGGATCGAGGAGAAATATCCGAGGAAAAGCGTGCCCGCGCCGAAGGCGGCGATGAACGGATAGCCCTCGCGATGGATCGGTACGAACGCGTTCTTGACCGTATCGACAAGGCTCATGGGATGGGGCAGTCCCTGTTTCAGGTCCGGCCTCAATAACCGAAACACCCTCCGCCCGCAACGCGACAATGGGGAGGGGTGTTCCAGCTTGGCAAATACGGCGCCAGTACCCTTCAGCCGTCTCGGCGCCATGCGCCGATCCACCTTCTTCCACGAGGGAGAAGGAAAGCGGCCGCTAAGACAGCTCCGACGTGCGCCTGCGCACCACTATGCCCAGTTCGTCGCTTTCGCGGGCGATGCGCAGACGCTCCTCGGCTTCGGTCGCCTCGCGCTGGCGGTCCCACATCGAGGCGTAAAGCCCGTGCTTGCGCATCAGGTCGGCATGGGTGCCGCGTTCGGCGATCTGGCCGTCCTTGAGCACGATGATTTCGTCGGCCGTGATCACCGTCGACAGCCGGTGGGCGATGACGATGGTGGTGCGGCCCCGGCTGACCAGGTCGAGCGCGGCCTGGATCTCCTGTTCGGTATGGCTGTCCAGCGCCGAGGTCGCCTCGTCGAGCATCAGGATCGGCGGCGCCTTGAGGATGGTGCGGGCAATCGCCACGCGCTGCTTCTCGCCGCCGGAAAGCTTCAGACCGCGCTCGCCGACCATCGAGCGGTAGCCTTCGGGCAGCCGCTCGATGAAGGGGCCGATCTGGGCGAGTTCGGCCGCCTTGCGCACCTCCTCCTCGCTGGCGCCGATGCGGCCGTAGCGGATGTTGTAGGCGATGGTGTCGTTGAACAGCACTGTGTCCTGCGGCACCATGCCGATCGCCGCGCGCAGGCTCTCCTGCGTCACCTCCCTGACATCCTGGCCGTCGATCAGCACCTGGCCCGACTGGATGTCGTAGAAGCGGAACAGCAGCCGCGAGATGGTCGACTTGCCCGCGCCCGAAGGACCGACGATGGCGACCGTCTTGCCGGCCGGCACCTCGAAGCTGACGCCTTTCAGGATCTTGCGGTTCGGGTCGTAGGAGAAATGCACGTCGCGGAATTCGACCTTGCCGGCCTCGATCGCGAGCGGCCTGGCACCGGGCTTGTCGACGATCTCCTGCGGCACGTCGAGCAGGTCGAACATCTGCTCGATATCCGTGAGGCCCTGGCGAATCTCGCGGTAGATGAAACCGATGAAATTGAGCGGCACCGAGAGTTGCATCAGCATGGCGTTGATGAAGACAAAATCACCGACGGTCTGCGTGCCGCCCTGCACCTCGAGCGCGGACATGCACATGACAATGACCGTGCCAAGCCCGTAGATGACGCCCTGGCCGAAATTCAGCCAGCCGAGCGACGTCCAGATCCTGGTCGCCGACATCTCATAGCGCGCCATGGAGCGGTCGAAGCGCTCGGCCTCCATGGCCTCGTTGTTGAAATATTTAACCGTCTCGAAATTGAGCAGAGAGTCGATCGCCTTGGTGTTGGCGTCGGTGTCGCTGTCGTTCATGTCGCGGCGGATCGAAATGCGCCAGTCGCTGGCGCGAACCGTGAACCAGACATAGAGCCAGACGGTGACCGCCACCACGGCTACGTATTTCCAGCCATAGGTGTAGGCGAAGATGCCCGTGGTCAGCGCGAATTCGAGGATGGTCGGCGCCGTGTTGAGCATGATGAAGCGCACGATCGTCTCGATGCCCTTGGTGCCGCGCTCGATGATGCGCGACAGACCGCCGGTGCGCCGCTCGAGATGGAAGCGCAGGGACAACTGATGCATGTGGACGAAGGTGCGGAAGGCAAGCTGGCGCACCGCGTACTGGCCGACGCGGGCAAACAGCGCGTCGCGCAACTGGTTGAAGCCGAGTTGCACGAGCCGAACGACATTGTATGCGACAACCAACATGACCGGGGCGAGCAGAAAGGCGGGCAGCGGCGGCGTCGATTTGCCGCCGCCGGCCAAGGCGTCGGTCGCCCATTTGAAGAAATAGGGTCCCGCGACCAATGTCAGCTTGGCAACCACCAGCAGAATTGTCGCCCAGGTGACCCGCGCCCGCAGATCGGCACGATCCGCCGGCCACATATAGGGCCAGAGGTTAAGCAGCGTCTTGAAGGTCGGGGAATCGGCGGAGACGGTTTTTTCGGCCACTTTTCTTGCCTTTTGGGTGAGAGGGTCAGCGGCTGGTCGAACAGGAAACGACGAGCGCGCTCAGCGAAGCCGACACGCCGGCAAGCGCGGCTTGGTCCACCTCGTAACGCGAGCGCTGGCGGTCAGGCGCGAAGCGCACCAGCCCCGCCTCGACCAGGATCTTCAGATGCTGCGAGACGGTCGACTGGGCGAGATCGAGATGGTCGACGACGTCGCGACAGCAGCAGAAACCGCTGGCAGACAGGCGTTTCAGGATCTCGATGCGCGCGGGGTGCGAGAGCGCGGCGAGGCGGGCAGCGATGGAGTGGCTGTCGGTGGTGCAAGAGGTTGGCGCGCTCGTCGCGCGGTCCGGTTCAGGCAGGGATTCGGTCATCGTTCATCGGCGATAGACGATGAACAGTGACGAGGCAAGCTGGCCGGATGGGGAGATTGCAGGCGAAGGGCTGCGAAGGATCGGCTTGCAGCCGTCCCGTTGACGCTTGCCTACTCCGTCTTCGCCGAATTCGTCGTCATCTGGTCACCCATCGCCTTGAGGTCGGCGGCCTCACCTTCCTTCGACCGTGGCGGGACCTTGAACACCTGTCCCGGCCAGATGCGGTCGGGATTGCGGATCTGGTCCTGGTTGGCGAGATAGATCGTCGAGTAGCGCATGCCGTAACCGTAAACGCGCCGCGAAATCCGCCACAGCGTGTCGTGACGGCGGATGATCACGGCGCCATCGGCATGTTCGAGCTTAGGTGAAACGGTCTCGGCCACATCGGAAGGCGGCGTGGCCGCTGCATCGGCCGGAGCCGGTTCCGCCGGATTGGGCGCGACAGCGGCGGGCGCTTCAGCGGCAGCCGACGGTTCAGCAGGCTTTGCATCGGCCGCCTTGGATCCAGCAGGCGCCACGGCGGCGACCGCCTCGCCCGGTTCGCGCTCGAACGGCACGGCGGCGCGGGCCACTACCTTCACCCCGTCGGCATCGAGGCCATCGACACGGATGGTGTAACTGCCGACCGGTACGTCGCGCCTCGCCTCAACCAGGAAATGGCCATCCGGCGATGTCTGCGCCTCGCCAAGCAGGATGTCGTTGGCATAGGCGCGCACCTTGCTACCCGGGTCGGCGAGGCCGGCGACAAAGATCTTGCTGCCGTCAATCTCGACGGCTTCGACGACGATCTTGGGTTCGGCCACGGATGCCGCGGGGGGCGTTGTCGGCGCCGCAGGAGCAGGCGTTGCTTCGACGGCGGCGGACGCGCCTGGCGCCGGAGCCGCGGCTGCAGGCGCTTCCGGTGTCGTCTGCGGCTGGGGCACTGTCAGCAGTTCGGCCGGCTTGCCCGGTTCCTCGACCATGGCCAGCACCTGGCCGCTCGCATTGGCGGGAATGGAGACGACGGCCGTCTGGGCCGAAGCGGTCACGACATCGCCGGCGGTGGAGCGCAAGGCAATCGTATAGTCACCGGGCTTCAGCGGATCATCGAGCACGATGACGAAGGCGCCATCCGGACCGGCGACCGTCGAGCCGATCACGGTCGAACCGTTGAGGATCTCGACCTTTGAATTGGGCGCGGCACTGCCGGCGACGACGATCGAACCATCGCCTTCGACGCGCACCACGTCGAAGGTCGGGGCGATCGGACCCGCGACGGCAGGCGCGGTTGCCTCCGAGGTGGGAGCGGCCGGTACCGCGGCCTGCGGCAGCCGCGCTTCCGTGCCCGGATTGGCCGGCTTCGGCGCCACAGTCGGAGCCTGCGCCGCGACGCCCGCCGGCGGCGTGCGATTGAAATACGGGTCGAGCGCGCCCGACACATAGGCGGTTCCCGCGACCGCGACGGTCCCACCCGCCGCGAACAGAAACGCCTTCAACGGATTGATCGCCATCTACTTCCCTGCCCCTTAGCCACCTAACGCCGGTCTAGCGTGTTTTACCATCACCGACAAGAAAAAGCCCGGACTTCTCGGCCCTTAGGGCTTGACCGCGCTTTCAGACCCAATCACCAATCATCGGCATGAATACGATTCGATCCGTCTGCGTCTATTGCGGCTCGTCTCCGGGCCGCGATGAAACCTATGCCAAGGCTGGTCACCTGCTCGGGCGATCGCTTGCGCGCTCCGGCCTCAGGCTAATCTATGGCGGCGGCACCAAAGGCATCATGGGCGCCGTCGCTGAAGGCGCGCTCAAGGCCGGCGGTAAGGTCACCGGTATCATTCCCCGCTTCCTGATCAACAGGGAAGCAACCGAAACCGCGCTAGACCGGCTCGACGAGCTCGTGATCACCGAAAACATGCACGAGCGCAAACATAAGATGTTCGAGAAATCCGACGCCTTTGTGGCGCTGCCGGGCGGCATCGGCACAGTCGAGGAGATCGTCGAGATCATGACCTGGGCGCAGCTCGGCCATCACCGCAAGCCGATCGTCTTCGCCAACGTCAGGGGATTCTGGGATCCGATGCTGGCGCTCATCGACCATATGACAACCGAAGGCTTCATTCACACCGCACAGCGCGTCAAGCCGCTGGTCGTCACTGACCCCGAGGCAATCGTCGCCGCCATCATGGTGGCAGGCTCCTCGGTCGATGCCCCGACGGAGGGCGTGCAGTCGGTGATAGACAAGATGTAGGGGAATAGGGGAATAGGGCAGTAAGGCAGTAGGGGAAGACACGTGCCGCTGAACCCCTATCCCGGTTTCGGTCCGAAGCGCTAAGGGCCGCAATCGCAATGCGGTGGCGGCGAAAGGCGCGGACGCATTGATGCGGCCGCTCGAGAGGCTGTGATCGGCTGTCAAGGAACCGTCACACGAAACCGCTCCGCCCGTGCTAAGTGTAGGGATCAGGCGCTGTCACGCGGTGCCATGCTCGAAATATGCATCCGGCACTACACCATGGATACTGCTCTCGCCCCGGAAGGCGCCGACCTGTCGCCCTACCTGCCAGACGAGCATGGGCTGTTCTTCATCTATCATTTCACCGCGGACGGCCTGCGCACCAAGGATGCCGCCGGCGCGCAATGGACGTGGCGCAGCTACCAGCTTTCCGACATGCGGGCACGCCACGAGATCGCCGCAGAACAGGCCTTGCCGGCGCCTGTGCGCGAAGCCTTCCTGTCCGCCAGCCATGGCTGTCACATCGACCTCGAGGATGACTGGCTCTACGGCGACCTGCCGGATCTGCGCCACGACTATTCGGTGGAAGCCGGCGGGCTCGGCCATTTTCGTTTCGCCCTCAACGACACCATGCTGATCGGCGCCCGCAAGCAGCCCTTGCAGTCGGTCGACAATATCCGCAAGGCGATCGAGAACGGCTCGCGCAAGTTTCGCTCGCCGGCCGAGCTGATCGAGGCGGTCGTGGGCCAGTCGTTCGACGGCATGGCGGTGGAACTCGCTGCACTTGCCGACAGTCTCGACGGCATCGAGGACCGCATCGTCTGCGACGCATGGCACAATGAGCGGCAGGCACTCGTCGATGCACGCCGGCACCTGGTGGTGATCCACCGGCAGATGGCGACGCTGACCAATCTGTTTCGCCATCTCGACCATTCGCACCGCAACGACCTGCCCGATTCGATCAACGACATGGCAGCACGGCTTTCGCACCGCGCGCAGACGCTGCACTATGATGGCGAGCAGTTGCAGGCGCGCGCCAGGCTGTTGCAGGACGAGCTGATGGCCAAGCTGACGACGCAGTCGAACCGGCTGCTCTACGTGCTGTCGGTGATGACCGCGGTGCTGTTGCCAATGACGATCATCTCGGGCCTGTTCGGCATGAATGTCGGCGGCTTGCCGCTCGTCAACACGCCCATAGGCTTCTGGGTGGTGACCGCGGTTTCGATGCTGATCGCCGGAGCGACCTATCTCTTCGTCAGGCGGCTCGGGCAGATGTAGCCCTGCGCGCCGTCGCCAGCATCGA
Organism: Mesorhizobium sp. BR1-1-2; assembly: GCF_020165435.1. NCBI lineage: Bacteria > Pseudomonadati > Pseudomonadota > Alphaproteobacteria > Hyphomicrobiales > Phyllobacteriaceae > Mesorhizobium > Mesorhizobium sp. BR1-1-2. Next base: position 586,213 of record NZ_JAIUID010000005.1, on the reverse strand, counting down.
CCAGGAATACATGGCCAGCGCCGCCCAGATCAGGGCAAAGGCGACAGCCTGGGTGGTGTCGAACGGCTCTTTGAAGATCAGCACGGCGATCAGGAACACAATGGTCGGCGCAATATACTGCATGATGCCGATGGTGGAGAGGCGCAAAAGCCTGGCGCCGAATGCGAACAGCAGCAGCGGCACCGCAGTCACCGGCCCGCAACCGGCCAGCAACGCCGTATCGACGCCGTTGCCGGAAACGAAATGGTCCTGTCCGGTGGCGATCAGCCAAGCGATATAACCCAAGGCCGGCACCGACAACAGAAGCACTTCGAGCAGAAAACCCTGGCTGGGGCCGATCGGCAGCGTCTTGCGGAAAAAGCCGTAGGCGGCGAAGGAAAAGGCCAGCGCCAACGATACCCAGGGCAACTTGCCAGCCTCGATCGTCAGGACGGCAACCGCGATCGCCGCAAGCACCACGGCCGCGATCTGCAGCCGGTCGAGCCGCTCGCCGAGCAGCAGGGCGCCGACCACGACGCTGACCAGCGGATTGATGTAATAGCCAAGGGCGGTCTCGACGGTACGGTCGACGGCGATCGCCCAGACGTAGACCCCCCAATTGACCGAGATCAGCGCCGCCGTGAGCGCCGCCATGGCGATGGTGCGGGGCGAACGGATTGCCGCCTTGAAATCCGCCGTGCGGCCGGCCCAGACCAGAACCGCGGCGGCGATCGGCACCGACCAGACGATGCGGTGGGCGATCACCTCGGCAAGCGGCAGGTGCGCAACCGCTTTCATGTAGAAAGGCAGCAGCCCCCACAAGAAATAGGCACCCAGCGCCAGCAGGAAGCCGCGGCGGGCTTTTGAAACTGTGTCCTGGGTAGTTGCTTCAGCGGCCATGGCCCAACGCTATGGCCCAGTAACCTTGGCAAGACCATCGCAAAGTTCTGATGGATCAATGGACTTTCGCTGATGGTTCAAACTTACTCCGCCGCCACCAGACCCGCCATGTCCCGGTTCTTCATCAGCTTGTAGATAATGGAATCCATCAGCGCCTGGAACGAGGCGTCGATGATGTTTTCGGAAACACCAACCGTCCACCAGCGGGCACCGGTCGTATCATGCGATTCGATCAGGACGCGAGTGATCGCCTCGGTGCCGCCATTGAGGATACGCACCTTGAAGTCGGCGAGTTCCAGATCGGCGATTTCGCCCTGGTATTTGCCAAGATCCTTGCGCAGCGCGATGTCGAGCGCATTGACGGGGCCGTGCCCCTCGGCCACCGACATCTTCTCCTCGCCCTCGACCAGCACCTTGACCACCGCTTCCGACACCGTCTTCAACTGGCCATTGGCATCGAAGCGGCGTTCGATCATGCAGCGGAAGGAGGTGACGTGGAAGAACTCGGGCAAGCCGTGCAGCATCTTGCGCGCCAGGAGCTCGAAGGAGGCGTCGGCGCCCTCATAGGCGTAGCCGGAGGCCTCGCGCTCCTTGACCACCGCTATCAATGCGTCGAGCCGGTGGTCGTCCTTCGGCACATCGATGCCGCGCCGCTTCAGCTCGGCCAGGAAATTGGCCTTGCCGCCCTGGTCGGAAACCATGACGCGGCGGCGGTTGCCAACCGCTTCCGGCGGCACATGCTCGTAGGTCGCAGGTTCCTTGGCGAGCGCCGAAGCGTGGATGCCGGCCTTGGTGGCGAAGGCGGAAGCGCCGACATAGGGCGCCTGCGCCTCCGGAGCGCGGTTCAAGAGTTCGTCGAAGGCGCGCGACAGGCGCGAAATGCCAGTCAGCGCCTCGGCGGAAATCCCCGTCTCGAAACGGTCGGCGAAGGCCGGCTTCAGCGCCAGCGTCGGCACGATGGAGATCAGATTGGCGTTGCCGCAGCGCTCGCCAATGCCGTTAAGCGTGCCCTGGATCTGGCGCACGCCTGCCTCGACCGCGGCCAGCGAATTCGCCACGGCCTGGCCGGTGTCGTCATGGGCATGGATGCCGAGATAGTCGCCGGGAATGCCCGCGGCGACGACCCTTTCCACGACAGCGCGTACTTCCGAGGGCTGCGTGCCGCCATTGGTGTCGCAAAGCACCACCCAGCGCGCGCCGGCATCATAGGCGGTCTTGGCGCACGCCAGCGCATAGTCCGGATTGGCCTTGAACCCGTCGAAGAAATGCTCGCAATCGACCATCGCCACCTTCCCCGCGGCAATGGCGGCTTCCACCGAAGCCTTGATGGACTCCAGATTCTCCTCGTTGGTGCAGCCGAGCGCCACACGGACATGATAGTCCCAGCTCTTGGCGACGAAGCAGATGGCGTCCGACCGCGACTGGACGAGTGCGGCAAGCCCGGGATCGTTGGAGGCCGACACACCCGCCCGCTTGGTCATGCCGAAGGCGACGAACTTTGCCTGCGCGGTACGCTTTTCCCTGAAGAAGGCCGTGTCGGTCGGATTGGCGCCGGGGTAACCGCCTTCAACATAGTCGAGGCCGAACTCGTCGAGCAGTTTTGCAATCGCAATCTTGTCCTCGACCGAGAAGTCGATACCGGGCGTCTGCTGGCCATCGCGAAGCGTGGTGTCGAAGAGGTAGAGGCGTTGTTTTTTCATCGTCCTGTGGGCGCTTGAACGCCTCCCTCTGGCCTGCCGGCCATCTCCCCCTCAAGGGGGGAGATCGGCAGTTCGAATGTCCCGCCACCACCTGCGGCGCCGAAAATTTGCGAAACCCCGGGTGACAGCCAATCTCCCCCCTTGAGGGGGAGATGGCCGGCAGACCAGAGGGGGGTGAGCGCAGACATCAGTTTTTCCCCGCAAACCCATCCGTAGCCCGGATCAGCCGGTCCAATATGCCCGGCTCGGAATAGGCATGGCCGGCGCCCTCGATCAGGTGAAAGTCCGCCTTTGGCCAGGCCTTGTGCAGCGCCCAGGCGTAGCGTGCCGGGCACGGCATGTCGTAGCGGCCGTGGACGATGGTGCCGGGGATGTCTTTCAACTTCCAGGCATCACGCAGCAACTGCCCCTCGTCCAGCCAGCCGGCATGGACGAAGTAGTGGTTCTCGATGCGGGCGAAGGCGATGGCGTAGTCGTCCTCACCAAACGGTCCGCTGGTCTCCGGCTCGGGCAAAAGCGTGATCGTCTCGCCCTCCCACAGGCTCCAGGCGCGGGCCGCCTCGATCTGCGCGTTTCGGTCGGAGCCCACCAGCCGCTTGCGATAGGCCGCCATCATGTCGCCGCGCTCGGCCTCGGGGATCGGCGCCAGGAAGCGCTCCCACTTGTCGGGAAACATTTCGGAGACGCCGAACTGATAATACCATTCGAGCTCGGGGCGGGTCAGCGTGTAGATGCCGCGCACAACGAGCTCACTGACGCGTTGCGGGTGGGTCTCGGCATAGGCGAGCGCCAGCGTCGAACCCCAGGAGCCGCCGAAGACCAGCCATTTGTCGAAACCGGCCATTTCGCGCAGGCGCTCGATGTCCGCGACCAGGTGCCACGTGGTGTTGGCCTCCAGCGAGGCATTCGGCGTCGACTTGCCGCAACCGCGCTGGTCGAACAGGATGACGTCGTAGAGATCGGGATCGAACAGCCGCCGATGCTTTGGCGAGATGGTGCCGCCCGGCCCGCCATGCAGGAACACTGCCGGCTTGGCGCCTTTGGTGCCGGAGCGTTCCCAATAGACCTGGTGGCCGTCGCCGACGTCGAGCATACCGCTCTCGAAGGCTTCGATCTCGGGATAAAGCGTGCGCAGTTCAGAGTTCATAGTTGCAAACCTTTGGACGGCCAGTCCGTTGTTTCATGGTCGGGATGCTGGAAGGAGATGATCTGCTCCTGCCTTGCGTAATAGTTTGGATCCTGGTGGACGGGCTGATCGAAGATCGTCTCCACCCAAGGCAGCCGCGCGGCGTAATTGACCTGGATCTGCGGCGCCAGGTCAGAGCGATCGTCGAAAGCGCCGATGGCGATCTCCAGGCCGCCAGGCTGGCGGTAGGTCAGCGGCGTGCCGCAGCGGGCGCAGAAACCGCGATCGATGTTGACCGAGGACTGGAAATAGCTCGGCTCCTCACGGGTCCATTCGACGCCGTCCTTCGGCGCCGTCACCAGGGCGCCGAAAAAGGAACCGAACTGTTTCTGGCACATGCGGCAGTGGCAGATGGACGGGCGTCCAAGCTTGCCCTTGATGCGGAAGCGCACGGCGCCGCACTGGCAGCCGCCGGTTCGAACGGTTTCGCTCATGGTGTTTTCTCCGGCGGCCATTGCTCGGTATCGTGGTCGGGATGCTGGTAGGAGACAAGCTCGGCCAGATAGGGAGCCGAACCCATGTCCGCCATCGTATCCTCGCCCGGCAATTCTGGAATGGAATCGACGTAAGGCAGCTTTGCCTCCGTGCCCCACTGGATGGTCGGCGCGATATCAGCCGGATCGTCGAAGGCGGCAATTGCCAGCGCCATGCCGTCCGGCGCCTCGAAAGTCAGCGGCGTTCCGCATTCGGCGCAGAAGCCGCGCCAGGCAGCGTTCGACGAGCGGAAGCGCTTGGGCTCGCCGCGCGTCCAATCCACCTTGGCGCCGCGCACCGAGACCAGCGGAAGGTAGAAATTGCCGCTCGCCTTCTGGCACATGCGGCAATGGCAGACCGAGGCATCGCCGAGTGCGCCCTCGACGCGAAAGCGTACGGCGCCGCACTGGCAGCCGCCGGTGTAGATCGGCCGGTTGTCGAGGCTCATGGCAGGTCACTCCACACCATGGCAGACGGCCTCGACATTGTTGCCGTCGGGATCGAAGACGAAGGCGCCATAGTAGTTCGCATGATAGTGCGGGCGCAGGCCCGGCCCGCCATTGTCCTTGCCGCCGGCGGCAAGAGCGGCGGCATGGAAAGCATCAACCTCGGCGCGGCTGCGCGCGGTGAAGGCGACGTGCTGGCGGGCCTTTTGCCCCTCCTTGCCTTCCTGGAGCCAGAACACCGGCCGATCGCGGCCGTAGCCACCGACCTTGGCGCCGCCTGTGTATTCCAGCGGCACCATATAGAGCAGCGAGGCGCCAAGCGGCGCCATCGCCTTGTCATAGAAAGCCTTCGAAGCGTCGAAATCGGCAACGTCGATGCCGAGATGATCGATCATGGAACGAACTCCTCCTCCGTTGCTCCGCACGCACGCCCGACAGGCGGCGCGCCGACAATGTCGATATCGCGGATAACGTCGCCGTTCCAGAAGCTCGGCAGACAGCTCCTGCCATCAATGACAGTCGAAGTTAGCGCTCTACGGCGCCCCCCTCTGTCCTGCCGGACATCTCCCCCACGTGGGGGGAGATTGGCGACTTCGGCGCCTCGCTCGATCCCGCAACGTCGGAGATTGGCGAAAGCTGCGCCGCCGGCCGATCTCCCCCCTTGTGGGGGAGATGTCCGGCAGGACAGAGGGGGGCGCTGTCCCGCCAGGCTCTCCACCATGTGAGCAGCCATCCTCACCGCTTCACCTCCCACGTGGTGATGCGCTCGCCGGTGATCGGGTCCTTGCCATCCTTCAGTTGCACGCCTTGCGCCAGAAGTTCATCGCGCACGCGGTCGGCTTCTTTCCAGTTTTTCGCCGCGATAAGCGTCAGGCGTTCGGCAATCGCTTTGGCGATCACGGTTTCGTCCACCCTGGTCGCGCCGACATCAAAGCCAAGAAAGGTGAGTGCCGTTTTCAGTGTCGCGGCGGCGGCGTTTTCGCCATCGCCGCCGAAGTCGACCGCCTCGCCGGCCAACTGGGTCAAAACCTGGAAGGCGGCGTAGGTGGCGAGATCATCCGACAACGCCTGCACGACCTCGGCCGGCAATTGCCCGACTGCCGGCGCCAGATCGGCCGCGCGTTTCCACTTGCGCAGCGTGTTCTCCGCTTCCTCGAGCTTGCGCACGGAAAAGTCGATCGGTTCGCGATAATGCGTCATCAGCATCGCCAGCCGCAGCACCTCGCCGGGCCATTTGCGGCCGCCGAACGTTTCGGTCTCCAGCAACTCGTTGATCGAGCAGAAATTGCCGAGGCTCTTCGACATCTTCTGCCCTTCGACCTGCAGGAAGCCGTTGTGCATCCAGATGTTGGCCATCACATCGGTGCCGTGCGCGCAGCGTGACTGGGCGATCTCGTTCTCGTGGTGCGGGAAGATCAGGTCGAGACCGCCGCCATGGATATCGAAGACCTCGCCAAGATAGGCGGCGGACATGGCCGAGCATTCGATGTGCCAGCCCGGCCGGCCCCTGCCCCATGGGCTCTGCCAGCCCGGCTCCTCCGGGGACGACAACTTCCACAGCACGAAGTCGCCAGGATTCCTCTTGTGCGCGTCGACTGCAACGCGAGCACCGGCCTGCTGCTCGTCGAGATTTCGCTTCGACAACTGGCCGTAGTCGGGCATCGAAGCGGTGTCGAACAGCACTTCGCCTGCGGCAACATAGGCATGGCCGCGTTTGATCAGGTTTTGAATCAAGGTGATCATGTCTGCCTTGCCGTCGGCGCGGGGCTCGACGAACTCGGTAGCGCGCGGCTCGACTGTCGGCTCCAGGCAGCCGAGCGTCGCGACGTCCTTGTGGAATTGGCCCGCGGTCTTCTCCGTCACCCGCCTTATCGCCTCGTTAAGCGACAGTCTGCCGGCTGATATCTCGCTGCCGAAATCGCGCAGTGCGCGTGCGTTGATCTTGTCGTCGACATCCGTGATGTTGCGCACATAGGTGACATGCGTCTCGCCATAGAGATGGCGTAGCAGCCGGAACAGCACGTCGAAAACGATCACCGGCCTGGCATTGCCGATATGGGCGAAGTCGTAGACGGTCGGACCGCAGACATACATGCGCACGTTCAGCGCGTCGATCGGGACGAAATCCTGCTTCGCGCGCGTCAGCGTGTTGTAGAGGCGCAGGCCCTTCGATGCGTCAGACATTCCATGCCTTTCCGGTTCAGAACTTTTGCCTGGATGAAACCACAGCTCCGCGCCGAGGCGCAAAACGGACTCCAGCCTGCTGGCCGGGGCGTTTGTCCAATCTAGGGGAAGATGAGGCGAAAACGTCCGGACCAGCGCGAAGCTAGCCAATAATGCAAATGCCACAAATGGCGAAAGACGTTTTCATAGGCGGCTTTATCGCCTTGGGCAGTGTTGCCGTCAAGTCGCTCATGCCGAGAAAAACGACGCCAGAACTGGCAAATGCGTCGCCCGATCACACGGAATCAGCCACTGAAACATTTTATTAAACATGTCGGCACAGTCATGAAACATACGCCGGCTAGATCAACCTGCGTCACGATTTGGTCGGATTCGGCCGCCAAACGCAAACACGCAAACGTTATCTGGGAAGAGACACATGCCTCGAAGCAAGCAGGAAGCCAACCGCGCCAAGCAACCGGCGCTGGCAAGCCATTATCGCGCAATCGGCCCGGCCGCGATCGTCGCCGCCCTTCTCCACACCGCGAAGAAGAAAAAGCCGGTGCAGAAAATCGTATCGCCCCGCGCTGCCTGAAGCAGTGCGCGATTGGCCCAAGGGTCCGAACGAGGCGCCTAACCGCACCTCGAACAGAGTTCCTGCTAAAACAGCGTCATCTGACTGTCGTCCGCGTCGGGCTTGCGGCGCTTGACCTTCTCGGGCTCGGGCCCGATCTCCCCCTTCTCCTGAATCTCCGGCCCGGTGTTGGCGACCTTGTTGACGAGGTCGGAGACCGGAATTGCTTCGAAGAAGTCGCGCTGCGCCGGCCGCAACAGGTCGGCAACGTCGCGCGGCTCAAGCCCGCGGCAATCGAGCCAGCGGGCGAAGTCTTCAGGTGCGATCACCACGGGCATGCGGTCATGGATATGCGCGATGTCGGAATTGGCCGCGACCGTCAGAATGGCGCCGGTGTCCATTTCCGAGCCGCCCGGTTCGGCATAGGTTTCAACCAGCCCGGCAAAGGCGACCAAGCCGCCATGCCGCGGCCTGATCCAGTAAGGCTGCCCCTTCCTGCCGCCCGCCTCTCCGGGCCGCGCCTGCCGCCACTCGTAAAAGCCGGATGCCGGCACCAGCGTCCGGCGATGGCGTATGGCGGCTTTGAACGAGGCCTTTTCGATTACGCCTTCGGAGCGTGCGTTGAACAGCAGCGGAAATTCGCTGACATCCTTTACCCAGGCGGGGATCAGGCCCCAGCGCACTAGCATCGGCCGGCGGTCAGGCAGGTTGGAACCCGGCGCCCGCGGTGGGCCTGAGATCGCCATCAGCACCGGCTGCGTCGGCGCTATATTGTAGCGCGCAGGAAACTGCTCCACCTCCGCCAGGCCGAGGAAAGCGGCTGTCTGGTCCGGTGTCGCGGTCAAGGCAAAACGTCCGCACATGTCTATTGGTCCTGATGTCCGGTTTCGAAAGTGGCGATGGAACAGCAGCACTGCAACCGTTAAAGCTGTCTGGCGTCGGCCGGTCCACAACAGGCTGCCGCAATCAGGGTGATCGGATATCCATGGACGAAGTGCGAAAAGTCATTCCCGCGGTCTCGGTCGCCGTTGTGCGCGGCGACGCCGTACTTCTGGTCAAGCGGGCGCGACAACCCTCGCAAGGGCTCTATGCATTCCCGGGCGGCAAGGTCGAAGCCGGTGAGACGCTGGAACAGGCGGCACGGCGCGAACTGCTGGAGGAGACGCAATTGCAGGCCGAAAGCTACCGGCGGCTGCGCGAAATTCTCATAGACGGCACGCTCGACGGCCATGCGGTCGATTACCAGCTGACGGTGTTCGGTGCGGCCCATGCCGGCGGCGAGGCCGTGGCCAGCGACGACGCCGAGACCGCCGCCTTCTACACGCTGGCCGAAATGACTGATCTGCCGCTTGCCGGTTCGGTGCTCGCGGTCGCCGAGGAACTGCTCGGACGGGCGTCGCAAAACCCTGAGCGACCCTGAAATCCGGAATTCGCCCGGCACAATCGCCTTGCAGGCGGCAAATTGTTTGGCCAGATTGACTTATGCGTTGCCTTCCTCTCCTTCTCGCGACATGCCTCGCCGTCAGCACCGTGGCGGCACGGCCGGCGTTCAGCGCCGAGGCACCCTTCGAACCGGGGCTGATGCGGCTGGCGGAGGTTTTGGGATCGCTGCATTTCCTGCGCAATCTGTGCGGCGAAAAGGGTGACCAGTGGCGCGGCGAGATGCAGAAGCTGCTCGAATCGGAAAACCCGGATCCGGAACGGCGCGCCCGCTTCATCGCCAGCTTCAATCGCGGCTACCGCTCATTCGGCGGCACCTACACGCAATGCACCGCGTCGGCGACCGAAGCCATCGGACGCTACATGAAGGAAGGCGAGACCCTGTCGCGCGACATCGCCTCGCGTTACGGCAACTAGCGCATCTCGCCAAAGTGCCCTCACAAGAGCGCATCCGGCCTTCATCAACAGATATCCGGTCCATTGCCGGCGGCTATGGGCATATCCAGCTTGTGTCGAGAACTGTCCTGGTGCAATCCTTTTGTTGCGCTTATGCAACAGCGTTAATGAAACGTTAGCGCACGGATGTGGAATTAACTCAAACTGAAGGTTTTCACCCCGCAGGCACGCCTAATCGGCTAAGTTTGAGCAGGATTGAAAGCAGCTTCGCAAGCGCAACCGGCCTCCTGTAAAGAACGATCAAAAAAATGTCGTATTTACAAAGACTTATTTGCGGCTGCGTGTAAACGGAACAGATCAAGCCTGATCCATCGACGGATCGCTGCTTGCAAGGGTGGACATCGCTTATGGAACATGGTGTCAATGACATCGACGCGCTGGTCAGGGAAGAAAAGCGCCTGACCGCGGTGGAGAGCCACAGCGAGGCCTGGGCCGAAGGTCTTTCGGCAGGCATAGAACCCGAGATCATCGCCGAAGCAGCGCTTGAAACCGCGTTCGGCGAAATGCTGCGCGCTAACGGCGAGACATCGGCCCTTGCCCTGCTCGACCGCATGCGTGAGAAGGTGATTGCTGGCGCCTTCGAACCCGAACGGCTGCGGCACTGAACCGACGTCCGGTTCTTTGACGGCAAATGCCGCTCGGGCATCATGCCCGGAAGCAGGGAGACGGGCAGTGAACTTTTCTATGTCAGGCAAGCCGCACGGCTTGGTCCTTTGCATCTGTTTCGCCGCGTGCAGTGCCGCGATTCCCTTGGTTGCGTGCCTGACAAGCAGTCCCGCTTATGCGCTGAGCGAGATCAAGCGCGAAGAACTCCCCTCGCCGGTCCAAGACGATGACGTGTCGTCGCCGGGAAGCACCGTGCCGATACCCGATCCGGTCGGAACGCCATCTTCGACCAGCCAGCCAACCGCCCCGGACAAGGCCGAGCCGGTCACCCCGCCGAACGGCGACGGTGCCACCAACAGGCCGCGCGTCGATCCCGACGCGCCCACGCCGGAGGTCGTCTACGACCTCGGCAAGCTGCCTGAACCGGTGCGGCGCATGCATGACCTGATCATCGAAGCCTGCGAGAGCGGCGACATCGAAAGACTGAGGCCTTTGATCGGCAAGGGCGACGGCATGACCCAGATATCGCTGACCGACATAGATGGCGACGCCATTACCTTCCTCAAGGGGCTCTCCGGCGACCAGGATGGCCAGGAGATTCTTGCCATACTGGAGGAGGTGCTCAATGCCGGCTATGTCCATGTCGATGCCGGGACGCCACAAGAGCTCTATGTCTGGCCGTATTTCTTTGCCCTGCCCCTGGACAAGCTCGACGCCAGGCAACGGGTCGAGCTGTTCAAGATCGTCACCGCGAGCGACTTCGACGACATGAAGCAGTTCGGCGCCTACATCTTCTACCGCGTCGGCATCACGCCCGCCGGGCAATGGACGTTTTTCGTCGCCGGGGATTGAAACGTCGGGCAGGCGAATCCAACGATGTGAAATGGCTATGCGGGCAACGCCTCGGAGAACTCCACTGCCCTGCCCTGGCCCGGCGTCACGATCTCGCCCTCCCACATGATGCGCTGGCCTCGAATGACAGTGCCGACCGGCCAGCCAGTGACTTCCTTGCCGTCATAAGGCGTCCAGCCGGCCTTCGAGCCGGCTTGTGCATTGGTGATGGTCTCGCGCCGCTTCATGTCGACAATTGTGAAATCGGCATCATAGCCGGCGGCGATGCGGCCTTTCCTGGCCATGCCGAAGATGCGCTGCGGGCCATGGCTTGAAAGATCGACGAAGCGCTGCAAGGTCAGCCTGCCCGCGTTGACGTGGTCGAGCATGATCGGCACCAGCGTCTGCACCCCGGTCATGCCCGAGGGCGATGCCGGATATGGTTTTGCTTTTTCGGCCAATGTGTGCGGGGCATGGTCGGAACCGAGTACGTCGACAATGCCTTGGGCGATGCCGTGCCAGACGCCGTCGCGATGGCGCGGGGCACGGACGGGCGGGTTCATCTGGATGAGCGTGCCGAGCCGTTTGTAGTCGTCCGCCGACAGTGTCAGATGGTGCGGTGTCGCCTCGCAGGTGGCGACATCCTTGTGCTGCTCGAGGAACAGTATCTCCTCGGCCGTGGAGATGTGCAGGACGTGGATGCGGGCACGGACGGCGCGCGCGACGCGCACCAGCCGCTCGGTGCAGCGCAAGGCGGCGATCTCGTCGCGCCAGACCGGATGCGATGAAGGATCGCCCTCGATGCGCTCGCCAAGGCGTTCGCGCAGCCGGAACTCGTCTTCCGAATGAAAGGCGGCGCGGCGGCGGGTGTTCCTGAGGATCGAGGCGACGCCTTCATCGTCCTCGACCAGCAGGTCGCCGGTGGACGAGCCCATGAAAACCTTGATCCCGGCAGCGCCCGGCAGGCGCTCGAGTTCGGCGACATCCCTGGCGTTCTCGCGCGTGCCGCCGACCCAGAAGGCGAAGTCGCAGTGCATACGGCCGGTGCCGCGCCGGACCTTGTCGGCAAGCGTTTCTTCGCTGGTGGTCAACGGATTGGTGTTGGGCATTTCGAACACGGCTGTGACGCCACCGAGCACCGCCGCCCGCGATCCGGTCTCCAGGTCCTCCTTGTGTTCCAGCCCCGGTTCGCGGAAATGCACCTGGCTGTCGACGACGCCCGGAAGGATATGCAGGCCCCGGCAGTCGATCGTCTCGCTGGCGGAGGCCTGGTGCAGATCGCCTATGGCGGCGATGCGCCCATTTTTCACGCCGACATCGCGTTGCCCCTCGCCGGCATGGTTGACCACCATGCCGCCTGTCAGGATGAGGTCGTAGGTGTTGGCCATGCTGATCGATCTCTTGCGGGGGGAGTGTCAGCGGCTTACGTAATGGCCAACCGTTTTGCAAGATCAGGCTTTTATCCGCCCCATGCCCTTTGCCCTGCTGAAAGACCGCGCGCTCATCTCCATCTCCGGCCCTGATGCCGAACACTTCCTGCAGAACATCCTGACCACCGATCTCGACGCGCTCGGCGCCGGCGAGGCTAAACCCGGCGCGCTTTTGACGCCGCAAGGCAAGATCCTGTTTGACTTCCTGATCTCACGGGCTGGTGAAAACGCGTTCCGCCTCGAATGCCGCGCCGACATCGCTGACGATTTCGTACGCCGCCTGATGCTGTACAGGTTGCGCGCCAAGGTCGAGATTGCCAAATCCGAACAGACGCTTGTCTCAATTGCCTGGGGAAATGAGTCAGCTCCCTCACAAAAGGATTCAACCGTGCTGGCCGACCGGCGCTTTCGCGATGAAAGCGTCACCCGCTCCTATGGCAGCGCTCAAGAGACTGACGACGGCGCCGCATGGCAGACCTTGCGCATCGCGCATGGCATTGCCGAGAGCGGCACCGACTACCAGCTCGGCGACGCCTTCCCGCATGACGTGCTGCTCGACGAGACCGGTGGCGTCGGTTTCAGGAAGGGCTGCTATGTCGGCCAGGAGGTCGTCTCGCGCATGCAGCATCGTGGCACCGCAAGGCGGCGGGTGCTGATCGTCAGGGCCGAACGGGCCTTGCCTGATGCCGGCGTCGAATTGACCGTCGACGGGCGATCGGTGGGGACGCTCGGCTCGAACGCCGGCACGATCGGCCTCGGCATCGCCCGTATCGACAGGATCAAGGCAGCGCTCGACGCGGGTCAGCCGATCCTGGCGGGAGACGTGCCGGTTACGGTGGCCATTCCACCTTTCGCCAAATTCAGCTTTCCCCAGGAAGCCGTCGGCACGGAGGAGGCCTGATGGCGGCCGACCGCATCGGTGCGCCGCCACGTGCCTGGCAGCGCATGCTGTCCGGCCGCCGGCTGGACTTGCTCGACCCCTCGCCCCTCGACATCGAGATATCGGACATCGCCCATGGGCTCGCCCGCGTCGCGCGCTGGAACGGCCAGACCCGCGGCGAGCACGCCTTCTCGGTCGCGCAGCATTCGCTGCTGGTGGAGGCGCTGTTTTGCGACCTGATGCCCGAGGCGCCGGCGGACGCCCGGCTTATGGCATTGCTGCACGATGCGCCCGAATATGTCATCGGCGACATGATCTCGCCGTTCAAATCGGTGATGGGCGGCAGCTACAAGGACTGTGAACTGCGCTTGCAACGCGCCATCCATCTGCGCTTCTCGCTGCCGCCGGAACCAGGCGCCGGCCTGCGCAAGGAGATCAAGCGCGCGGACCAGATCGCCGCCTATTTCGAGGCAACGCTGCTCGCCGGTTTTTCGACCGCGGAGGCGACCCAGTTCTTCGGCCGGCCGCGCGGCTTCAGTGCCGAGCGCTTCGATTTCACGCCGCGCTCGGTAACCTGGGCACAGAATGCCTTCCTGAAGCGTTTTTCCGCTATCGAGAAGTCGCGGCGCAAGATTACAGCAGCGGTAGGGTAGAAAACGCTAAATTAACCGGAACGGCTGACACTGCGGTGTTCGATCACGAGCCGCAGGCAAGCCTTATGCCCGTCGCTGACGCCAAGGATGGTTCGGCCGTCCCTGAACAGGGGGCCGAAGGCGTGGATCGTCCCCGTCAAATGGAAGACGAACTGCGCAAACAAAACGAACGCTTTTCGGCGGCCATCGAGAACATGTCGCATGGCCTTTGCATGTTCGACGCCGACGAGCGCATGATCATCTGCAACGGCAACTATATCAACATCTTCTGCCTCGACGCCAACGTAGCGCGGCCGGGCATCCATTTCATCGACATCCTGCGGCACAGCGTCGATGTCGGCATCGCCTCGCAAAGCGCCGAAGAACTTTACGCCATCCGCAAGCCCTATATCGATGGAGCGAAACCCTCGTCCTACGAGGAGGCGCTCTCTGATGGACGCATCATCAGCATCTCGCACCGGCCATTGGCATCGGGCGGCTGGGTTTCGATCTACGAAGACATCACCGAGCAACGGCGCGCCGAACAGGATCTCAAGGAACAGCATCGCCGCTTCGACGCGGCGCTCGCGAACATGTCGCAGGGCCTGCTGATGTATGACGCCGGCGGCAGGCTGATCGTGCGCAACCAGCGCATCCTGGAGCTTTATCGTGTGACCGAGGCGGATCTGCCGCTCGGCATGACTCACCGCGAGCTCCTCGAACGGCTGGTGCGCCTTGGCGTCTATGCGCCCATAGATGTCGAGGACGAAGTTTCGAGGACCGAGGCTCGCCTGCTGGCCGGCCAGACGCGGTCGACGCCCCGCCGGCTCGCCGACGGACGAACGCTGATGATCGCCCGCCGGCCGATGAGCGGCGGCGGCTGGGTCGCCACTTTCGACGACGTGACCGAGAGCAGGCTTGCCGAGGAGCGCATGACCCATCTTGCGCATCACGACGTGCTGACTGGGCTGCCCAATCGCTCGATGTTTCGCGACCGGCTCGACCGGGCACTGGAGGATGCGGCGGCGGGACCGCTGGCAATCTTCTCCCTCGACCTCGACCGCTTCAAGGCCGTCAACGACACGTGGGGACACCCGGCCGGCGACCGGCTGCTGAAAGGCGTGGCCGCAAGACTGCTGCGCTGCGTGGACAACGACGCGGATATCGTTGCCCGTTTTGGCGGTGACGAATTCGTCATCGTCCAGTTCAACGTCGAGGGACTGGCCAGCGCGGAAAAACTGGCAAAACGCATTGTCGAGGCCATCGCCAAACCGTTTCATGACAAGAGCCGGGACATGCATGTCGGCGTCAGCCTTGGCATCGCGCTTTCTCCCGGCGATGGCAGGGACGCCGATACATTGCTGACAAACGCCGACATGGCGCTCTACCGGGCAAAAAGCGAAGGGCGCAATTTGTACCGTTTCTTCGAGCCCGGCATGGATGCCACGGTGCGCGCGCGCCGGGCGCTTGAGGCCGATCTCGAGACGGCGCTGCCGAGCCGCGAATTCGATCTCGATTTCCAACCGATCATGGCCATAGCTTCGGGCGAGATCGTCGGCGCCGAGGCCCTGATGCGCTGGCACTCGCCCTCGCGCGGCACGGTGGCGCCGGATGAGTTCATTCCGGTCGCCGAGGAAACCGGGCTGATCGTGCCGCTTGGCGAATGGGCGCTGAGGAAGGCCTGTGCGACAGCGGCAGCCTGGCCGCCTGGCCTGCGCGTTGCGGTCAATGTCTCCGCCGTGCAGCTCAAAAGCGGCGGCTTTGCTCGCAGCGTCATCTCTGCCCTGGCCTTCTCAGGCGTGCCGGCTGGACGACTGGAACTGGAGATCACCGAAACCGTCCTGATGGACGAGAGCAAAGACGTCCTGAGGAGACTGCGACAGCTGCGCGAACTCGGCATCCGCATCGCGCTCGACGACTTTGGCACCGGCTATTCCTCACTCGGCTATCTCAGGCGCTTTCCCGTCGACAAGATCAAGATCGACCGTTCCTTCATTTCCGATATCGGCAATCGCGACACCGCGGCAATCGTGCGCACGATCATCGGGCTGGGCACCGAACTGGGGATCACGGTCACCGCCGAAGGCGTAGAAACCGAAGCACAGCTCGACATGCTGCGCCGAAACGGCTGCGTCGAGGCGCAAGGCTATCTGATTGGCGTGCCGTCAAACGCTGCGGAGATTCGGCACCTGTTGAAATCGAGCGCGGTGCGCAGCCAGACCGGCTGACGGCATAGATCAGCGCAGCGTCTCGATGTATTTTTCGTGGAAGCTGACATAACCCGGCTCGACTACCTTCAGATGCCGCTCGATCAGCGCGTGAAACTCCGGCAACCGGTGGAAGGGCACGCCCGGATAGGCGTGATGCTCGGCATGGAAGGGCATGTTCCAGGCAAGCTTGCGCACAGCCCAGTTGGTCAGCGTCGTCCTGGTATTCTCCAGCATGTTGGCGACGAAGGGGCAGCGGCCATGCTCGGCCAACAGGTAGAGCCGCAAGAACGGCTGGCCGAGCAGCGCGGGAAATATCCAGACATGGAGCAGCACCGTTGCCTTGAACCACAGCGCGAGCATCAGCACGACGGCATAGAAGGCAATCATGGCGCGCGCCTCGGCGCGTACCTTCGGACGCCCCTTCGGGGGAACGTAGTTGTCCTGGCAACGTCCCATTGCATTGGCGTAGAGCGTCTTCAGATGCCCCAACCACACTGGAAGCCCGGAAACGTGGACCAGGTACTGCCGCCAGGTTTCCGGCTTCGGGAAAGCCAGCTCCGGATCGCGTTCGGGATCCTGTGTGAAACGGTGATGGGCGAAATGGAAATAGCGGAACCAGTCGGCCGGCAGCGCGATCGCCAGGCTGCAGACACGCGCGACTGCGTCGTTCAGCCATTGCCTTTCGAAAGCCGTGCGATGCACCGTCTCATGCAGCAGCGTGAACAGGAACACGATCAGCATGCCTTGCGGCAGCATCAACAGCGGCCAGAACGGCACCTTGGCGGCGATCAGCGATCCGAGGAGAAAGATCGCGCCAAGGTGGAAAGCGAGCTGAACGAGGCCGGGCCCATCCGACTTGCCGGTTAGCCGGCTGCGCTCCTCATTCGTCAGCGAGGCGATCACGTCGC
Source organism: Mesorhizobium sp. BR1-1-2 (assembly GCF_020165435.1). Taxonomy (NCBI): domain Bacteria; kingdom Pseudomonadati; phylum Pseudomonadota; class Alphaproteobacteria; order Hyphomicrobiales; family Phyllobacteriaceae; genus Mesorhizobium; species Mesorhizobium sp. BR1-1-2. Next base: position 569,398 of record NZ_JAIUID010000005.1, on the reverse strand, counting down.
GATGATCCATAGGGGCATTCCGGCCGATTGAATTCATTCGATCAGCATACCCCAGCAAGAAACTTTTCTAACAACGAGGATTTCTGCAATATAGATAAGCTGAACTTATCCTTTTGGGTCACCGCCATGGTCGCACTTCCATCGTTGCGAGGTCTTCAGGCCTTCGAGGCGGCGGCGCGCACCGGCAGCTTCGCCGCTGCGGCGGAAGAGCTTTCGGTCTCCGCCGCCGCAGTCAGCCAGCTCATCCGCATCGTCGAGGAGCAAATTGGCCGCAAGCTGTTCCACCGCGCCAACCGGCGTGTCGTCCTGACCGAGGCTGGCGTCGAGATGCTGCCCCGATTGACCATGGCCTTCCAGGAAATCGGCAGCGTCTCGCGCCAGCTTGCAGGCGATGCGTTCCGCCCACGGCTCGTCGTCTCGGTCCCTCCGTCCATGGCCATGGGCTGGCTTTCCGAGCGCCTTGCCGGTTTCATCGCCATCCACGGTGCCGTCGACATATCTCTCAGGGGCGATGACGACCCGGTGTCGTTCGACCGCGACCTGATCGACGTCAGGCTCTCCTACGGTCCGCACTATCGTGAGCACCCGACCGAGGACATTGTCCAGGACGCGGTTTATCCCGTCTGCGCACCAAAGCTTGCCAGCGTGCTGGAGCCGGATGGCGGTCCGCTCGCCGGGCTGCCCCTGATCCACACCGACTGGGGACCGACCGGCGCTTCCTTTCCCTCATGGCGCAGCTGGTTCGAGGCGGCCGGCATCGCGCCTGGACGCGGCATTCAGCGCGGCCTGTCGGCAAACTCCTCGCGCGCGGCGCTCGACCTCGCCATTTCGGGTCTGGGCGTGGCGCTGGCGCAAGGGATCTATTGCGCCGAGGCCGTGGAGGACGGCCGGCTGGTCCGGCCTGTCGCCGGCGCGATTGCGCTGCGCCAGCCCTATTGCCTGACAATTCCGCAGCGGAGCGCAAGAAGAGACGCCGTGGCAGTGTTCCGCGCCTGGCTGATCGATGAATGCCAGCGGGTGGTGGGCTCGCCGGCGCTCGGTTGAGTGGGCAAGCGGCGACGGTTCAGAGGTGCCCGCTCAATGCTTCGACCATGTCCTTGTTCGCCGCCACGGGAACGATCTCGAACTCCACCAGATCCGCCCACTCGATCACCCAGCGCTGCAGCAGCGTGACGTCGTCGGCCTCCACCAGGAGGAAACATCGGCTCATGTCCGCCGCGATCCAGCTATGGTGCACCAGAAGCTCGTCGGGTTTCAGGCGGCCGCGATCGCGGAAGCGGCGGTAGATCTCCTTGCGGTCGCAGCCGCGAAAATCCTCGGTCACCAAAAACAGCATCTCTGCCCCCGCTTGAATGATTATCGGCCCGGCCGCTCCAAACGCTCCAGGAACCATTGCGTCAGCCGTACCCAGACCTCGTCCTTCTCGCCGGAGTCCTCCCAGCCATGATCGAGGTTGGGATTGTCGTTGACCTCGATGACGAAGACGCCGTCCTTGGTTTCCTTGAGGTCGACGCCGTAGAGGCCGTCGCCGATGCAGCGCGCCGCCTTGACTGCCGTCTCGACGACATGGGGCGGCGTCTCCTTCAGCGTGAAGGTCTTGATGCCGCCCTGGTCGGGCTTGCCGCTGGCCTTGTGGTTGACGATCTGCCAGTGCTTCTTGGCCATCAGGTAGTGCACGGCAAACAGCGGTTGGCCGCCGAGCACGCCGACACGCCAGTCATATTCGGTCGGGATGAATTTCTGCGCGATCAGAAGGTCGGAATCCTCCAGCCATTCCGTGGCGAGCGTCCTCAATTCCTCGAAATTGGCGCATTTCTTGACGCCGCGCGAGAAGGAGGAATCCGGGATCTTCAGCACCAGCGGAAAACCCAGCGTCTGCGCCGCCAGCTCAAGGTCGGAAGCGCCGGCTATCATCACGGTCGGCGGCACCGGCACTTTGTTGTAGGCCATCAGTTCGTTGAGATAGACCTTGTTGGTGCAGCGGATCATCGACAGCGGGTCGTCGATGACCGGCATGCCTTCCTGCTGGGCGCGGCGCGCGAAACGATAGGTATGATTGGAGATCGAGGTGGTCTCGCGGATGAACAGCGCGTCGTAATTGGCGAGCTTGGCAAGATCCCTCTTGGTGATCGGCTCGATTTCGACGCCCATCTTTTCGGCGATCCTGGCCCAGTAGCGCAGCGAGGAGATTTCCGACGGCGGCAATTCCTCATGCGGGTCGACCAGCGTGGCGAAGGTGTAGCGCGCCGGCGTGCGGCCCTTGGTGTCGCGCCATTCGCGATTGGTGTAGGTCTCCAGGCATCGCAGGAAGAAGCTCTCCTCCTCCTCGGTCATGCGCGCCAGGGGATGAAAGCCGATCTTGCGGATCGAGGCCCATTCGGCGCTGTCCTTGACGTGGACCTCGAGCGCCGGCGCGCGGAACCAGTCGAACAGGAGCTTGGCGAATCGGTCCCACACCTTGGACGGGCCAATGCCGAAGAAGATGCAGACCTTCGCCGGAAAAGCGCCGCCAAGATCCTTGCGGCACTTGTTGAGCGCCAGCTCCAGTTCCGGCAGCGCATGTTCGTAAAGCTTGCGCTCCGACAGATCGATCATGGTTTCGACGGTCGGGATGACTTTGTGGCCGCGCGAACCCGCCAGCAGCGAGGCATAATAGCCGCGGCTCTGGTAGCCGTAATTGTTCGACAGGTTGATGACTTTGGGACGCTGGCCGCGAAACAGCGCCGGATGCGCGAGATAGTCGCGGTTGGTGATGATCTTGTGCGGTGTCGCCACCTGGTCGAGATCGCTCTGCCGGCCAGTTAAGATAACCCAGGTCATTGTTATCAGCGCTTCCCCAGAGTGATGGCGGCGCGCAGTCCGTCGCGGCCGAACTGCGCCATGTTCATGAAGATGCCGTAAGGCACGGGAATGTTGGCGGCATCAAGGATGGTCTCCTGCCTCTCGTCCTCGACCCAGGGATCGTGGATCAGGATATGGTCGCCGTCGTCGCCGATGGCCAACACCCAGTGCGGCACCTTCTTGCCGAACATCAGGAAGCCGCTGATCAGCACAAGCACCAATTTTCCTTTCGCGATCGCGGCGCGAATGTCGTCAATGGTGAATGAACGGTAATTCACCGGGATGCCGTAAAGTTCCGCGCGTCGGCGAAAGTCGACCTGGGCCAGCTCCATCACCCGGCGCTTGTCCGCGCTGCGTACCGACTGCAGGAACAACGCGCCGTAGAACGACACGTAGATCTCGGCCGCAAGGCCGCTCTCATAGCCGGCGACCGCGAGGCCGAACGGCTCGCAGCCACCCGGGCCCGACATCATGAAGACGGTCGTCGCTTCGCGCCAAAGACGGATTTCCCTGACCGGGTCCGGCACGAAGTCATGATCGAAATTGGCCATGGCCATCATCAGGCAGCAGGGACCGCAAGTGAATTCGCAGGTCTGCTGGTAGAACGGCACGCGGGTGGCGACCGGAAGTTCGCCGCGCAAGGTCTTCTCGTAGCGCAGCGCCGTGGCGCCGTCCTCGTAGTAGTCGGGTTCGCGGCCGATCTTGCGGTAGCCCGCCTGCTCATAGATGCCGATGGCGCGGGCATTATCCTCCCGCACTTCCAGGCGCAGCATCATGCGGTCGTGCTCGAAGGCCGCCTCCTCCGCCGCCGTCAGCAACCGACGGCCGATGCCGAGGCCGCCGAAAAAGGGGCTGGTGGCGATCGAATAAAGGCGCGCCACGCCGCTGCCCTTGCGAAACAGGACGATCGCATAACCGGCGACGCGGCCATCTCTTTCGGCGACCAGCGTCTCGGCGGTCTCACGCTCGATGAACTGTCGGAAGGAGCGACGGGAAATGCGATCGCTGGAGAAAACAGCTTTCTCGATGGCGGCGAGATCATCGACGTCAGTCGCGCGGGCCGTGCGGATCTCGGCAGGCATGCGGGCTTGGAAAACCTCGATTGGGTTGTGATGAAGGCCCTATTCGAAACGTCCGGACAGCAGCCGAAAATGGCAGCGTCCATAAAGCGCTATCGCACCTCGATTCGGGCCGAATTGTGACAGATTCGGCGCCGGCCCGACGGGATGAAGGCCTCGAACAAGGTCGCCGTTTTCGGGTAGGCGGCGCTGCCAAAAAACGATCCTGTTCAACTCGACAGGCCGGCCAGAAGCTGGCTGTAGGCGCTCTTGGCCACGATCGCCAATTGCTCTTGCGGCACTGAGCCGACGACAGCGCAACCATAGCCCTTGTCAAGCCAGTAGACCGCCTGCGGGCCGGCTTGCTCCGAAGCGTAGGTTCCCCTGGCGTTCTCCACCGATTCGGCCGTCACAAAGAGCGATATGCGCTCGCCCTTGTCGTCTTCATAGAGCAGCATTGCCGCCTTGCTCTCGCCGGCCGGCAGCAACCTGCCGCCGACCAGTTGGAACCCGCTGCCGGTCAAGTCCGGCGCAACCAGCTTCAATCCGACCCGGTTGGACAGCCAGGTCAGCAGATGGTCCTTGTCGCTTGCCGGCACTTCCACCGCATGCCGCTTCTCGGCGGCATAGATGACATGCGCGGCGATCGCCTGCTCGGCCAACTGGTCCTCGGCCTGATCTTCCCGGCCAATACCGTCGCTGCCGGCAAAGTAGCCGCCAAGCCCGCCCGCTGCCAGAAGCCCGGCAGCGGCGGCGGCAAGCCACCAGCGCGAGCGTGGCATTGGCGCCCTGGCTGGCGCCTCGCCAAGCACCACCTTGCGCAAGCGCACCGGCACCGGCTCGTCGATCACGCCAGCGAAGGCGTCTCGCAATGCTGCCCTGTCGGCGATGAAACGGGCGCTTTTCGCCTTCATCTCGGGAGTGGCGTCGAGCCATGCGTCATAGGCGGCGCGCTCATCGGCCGGCAACTCGCCGTCGAGTGCCATGTGGATGTCGCGTTCGGAGAAATCGCGGCGGATCATTTCTAGACGATCCTTATCGAACGGCGGCGTGCCGTGTCGTCCAGCAGTCCGCGCAACTCCTCGCGCCCGCGTGCAATGCGCGACATCAGCGTTCCGGCCGGCACTCCCAAGATGTTGGCGGCCTCGGCATAGGAAAAGCCTTCGATCGCGACCATGACGAGCGCGGCACGGCGGTCGGGGCTGATCGCCTGCAATGCGTCGACGATCTCGCGCGAGGCGATGCTTTCCACCTGCTCGGCCGGCTGTGCAACCGCCTCGCCCGCTTCCAGCGGCAGCATCGCGGCTTCGCCGCGCCGATTCACTTTGCGCATCTGGTCAATGAACAAATGGTGCATGATCGTAAACAGCCACCTCCTGGGGCTTTCTCCCGTCTGCCAGTTGTCGAGCCGCATGAGGGCCCGTTCGAGACAGTCCTGGACGAGATCGTCGGCGGCGTCGCGGTCTCGCAACAACGAGCGTGCGTAGCGGCGCAGGCGCGGTATTTCGCCGAGGATTGCTGCCTTCTTTTCGTCCATGACCGCTGGTTTTCGGAATTGCCCTATTCATCAGATTGAACGCGCCTTCGCGGCGCGACGCAAGCAGCCAGTGCGAAGCGGTCCACCGCCCCGGTCACCCAAGCAATGATATAACGATGGGAGCGGCGGGTTTATTCCCGGGGCATACTGGGTTACCTAACTAGGCCTCTCGCGTCCACAAATGATAGTATCGAGGCAAGTCGCCGGATTTAGGCATCCGGCTCGTCAGTGGTTGTGATGGCCTCCGGTCCAGACAGTTTTGAATAGCAGCTCAGAATAGTTGGACCGGGTGCCCGCTATTTTCGGACTGAGCCGCGCAGGCGACGTTTTGTAGCCGCCTCTTTAATAAGACCAGCAATCTTGCGGACGAAAGCCGGGTTGAAGGAACCGATCGGCTTTGTCGTCACAACATCGTAAATTTCGTCAAGACGCTAGAGACAAGGCTTCACGTCCCCTTCGCCGCTCTGGTCAAAAGCCGCTGGTAGAACAGGCCGATGCCGATCAGCACGGCGCCAAGGCCGATGAAGGACAGCGCGCGAAGCACACCCTCCAGCTCCGACATGTCGAAGAGGAACACCTTCAGTACGGCGACTGCGATCAATGCGGCCGAGGCTATGCGCAGCACCTGCGACTTCAGCCAGACGCCGGCTGTCAGCAGCGCCACGCCGATCACCAGCCAGAGTGCCGAATAGGTGTAGGTTTCCAACTGGCCAAGGCCGCTCCACAGCCCAATGAACTCGCCCTTGAACAGGCGCCGCACCGACAGCGTGGCATAGGCGAAGGCAAGCAGTGCCGCCGCCAGCGCCAGCATGGCGGCATACCATTTCGGCCGCTTGTCGCGGGCATAGAGCGCAAGCCCGCCGGCTGCGACCGCCGGCAGGAGATAGCCGAGGAACAGCAGGTTGAAGACCGGGATCCGCCCGGTCGATTCGTCCGTGAAAAGCGGGTTCAGCACCAGCAGGTGCTGCACGATGATGAAGGCGACCGAAATCACGCCCGCCGCCATTGACCCGTAGCGCAGCACGGAACTCGGCGAGCGCCTGTCGATGGCCACGAATATGGCGCCGGCACCGATTGCGATCAGCGTGTAGATGGCCTGTTCGGCAAGCGTGGGCGCATCGCTGTTGAGGACGCCGCCATGCATGGCGTGACGCACCAGCATGGCAAGCGTCAGCAGTGCAAACAGCGCCGCCGAAGCTTCCATGGCAAGGCGTGGCCGGCCGTCGGTGGTGCGGGCCAGTTGCCAGGCGGCGAAACCGAAGGCGAGCGCCGGCACGCCGTAACCCGGCAGCAGCCAGTTGAAGACCGGCGTCGCCGACAGGAACCCGGCGCCGACGACGGTCGGATCGAAGATGACACGGCCAAGCACCGCCGCGACCGCGCCGACCGAAATCCAGCCGAGCACCGGATAGGAACGCCAGCGCGTGGCCAGCGCTGGCACGATTGCGGCCGCGCCAAGCAGGATGGTTGTCCAGCCGGAACTGAAGGCCATATGCAGCATCAGCAGGCCGGCGAGCGCGACTCCGCCGAGCGCGAAGGATACGGCCGCCCTGCCCTGCAATGGCGGTTGCTCTCCGCGCGCGATCCACTCGCCGCCGGCAGCGAAAACCACGACCAGCAGCGCCGCCACAGCGGCGTAGGCAAGATCGCGGTCGAGATTGCCGAACGTGAACCAGAGTGCCAGCAGGACGACCAACGGCACGATGACGCCCCACGCCGCCCATGACGCAGCGCGGAAATGGGTCGCGGCGGCAAATTTACGGGCGGCCCAGAAACCGACGCCGATGAAGACAAGGCCAAGCACAACACCGATGCGCAAGGTCAGCGCGTTCGACGCCGCCAGCGGCAGGCCATCGATGCCGAAGGCGTCGCCCGAAAAGTCGGAAACGATCGAAGTCGGCGGGATGATGCCGAGATAGATCAGCACCGTAACCACTCCGGCCGCATGAAGCAGCGGCAGCGCGGGGGGACGATAGAACGCGACGGCCACCATCGCGGCGAGCACGATGGCTCCCGGCAGGGCATCGCCGGCGGCCGCGAAGGCCGGATCGACCGAAAGGCCCAACGCTGAGAGGGCAACAAACAGGCCCGGCGCGATGGAGGGCCAGTCGAAAGCCGTGGCTGATCCGCTTTCGTCGTCTCGGCGGCCGAGCCAGACGAAGGCGAGCACGGCCAGCGTGACGGCGGTTATGAACAGGATGACCGACAAATTCGCGCCCGGCGCATCGGTCATGTAGAGGATCGTCCAGATGCCGGTACCGACGAAGGCTGCCGCCATCAGCGATTTCCAATCGCGCATGCGGGCTATCACGCTCGTGGCGGCAAGCACGATCGCCAGATAGCCGAACAGGGCCCAGGGATTGGGCGCCTGAGAAGCGATCAGCATCGGCGTCACCATGGCGCCGACGAGGCCGATACCAGCCAGCGCCTGGCCGTGGACAAGGGCGGCAGCAATCGTCCCTATGCCGATGGCGCCGAGCAGCGTGAAGGCGAGCGCCGGCCCGATAAAACCGTAGATGCCATGTGCGGCATAGACGGCGCCAAACAGGATGAAGGCGCCCGCCGCGGTCAGGATCGCCGGGATGTAGGCGCCTGCGGCGCCTTGCACGGGCACCCTGAAGCCGGTGCGGCGAATAAATTCGCCGGCTGCAATCAGCACAAGGCCGAGCAGCCCGGCCATGGTCAGCCGCACACCGGGGCCGAAAATTCCGGCTTCGATCGTGTAGCGGATGAGAAACAGGCCGCCCAGCGCCAATGCCAGGCCGCCAACCCAGACCGCCCAGCGGGTGCCGAGCGCCGTTTCGATATCGGGTTTGCCGGGCGCTTTCACCGCTGCGACAGGCTCGGATTCTGCCACCTTGGGCGCCGCCTCGCGTGCTGTCCATGGCCCCGGCTTGACCTCGTCAGTCGCTGCGTCGGTTTCCAGAGCCGGCGGCGCCTGCCCGGTGGCTGCCTCGCTGGCCGTTGGCGAAACGACCACGGCCGCAGCGACAATGGCGTCGGCCGGCTGGCCATCGGTCGCCGCCGGTTCGGACTGCTTGGCGAGAGGCGGCACGGCGCCGGAAAGGACGAGGCTTCGCAGCGCCCCAAGCTCGCGTTCGATCAGGCCAATGCGGCTCTGCTGGCGCGAAATGATGACGAACAGCGCAATGATGGCGACAAGGCCGATCAGGCTTTCAAACATGGCGGCTCCCCCAAACCAGACCAGTTGCTACTGACAATCAAATGTGGCCTGCAAACGACCAGCCAACGGCGTCGGATGGGCGGCTGGAAAGATCGAGCATGTTTCGGTGTCGAAAGCCAGCGGCTTGCGCCTATTGACCCTCGGCATCGGTTGCGAATGGCCGGTTTCCGGAAACATTGCCTGCCAAACCTGCCGCCGGTGACCTATGGTACCCTTGGCCGCAAAGGGTTCTCCAAGCGATATCATGAGGATACGTATGCCGCAACGAAGCGCAGGACTGCTGATCTACCGGCGAAACGCCGGGGCCCTCCAGTTCTTGCTCGTCCATCCGGGTGGACCGTTCTGGGCAAGGAAAGATGAGGGGGCATGGTCTATCCCCAAAGGGCTCGTCGACGAAGGCGAGGACGAGTTGAAAGCCGCCCGACGTGAGGCGGAAGAAGAACTCGGCGTCGCCATCAACGGCGATTTCCAGCCTGTCGGCAGTTATCGGCAGCCTGGCGGCAAGATCGTGAGTGCGTGGAGCGTCGAGGCCGACGTCGACACCGATGCCATCAGAAGCAACATGTTCACCATGGAGTGGCCGCCAAGGTCGGGGTCCATGAAGGAATTTCCCGAAGTGGACCGGGCCGGCTGGTTTTCAGAGTCGGAGGCCGGTCTCAAGATCCTGAAAGGCCAGCGCGCGATCCTGGACGATTTCGTGGAACGTCAAAAAGCCGGATAGGCGCCTGCTGTTCTCATCGCTCGTCCAGTGCGCCTTTGGACGATCCTTATCGGGCCGCCAGATTGGCGGCCGGGAAGATCGAGCACGTCTCGGTGCCGAAAGCCAGCAGCTTGCCGCCGGCATCCTTCAGCGTCGCTTCCGAAACGGCCAGCGTGCGACCCTTGTGAATAACCTTGCCCTCGCAGACCACCTCTCCGGTCCTGGGCGTGATCGGCCGCGTCAGGTTCACCTTGAATTCCGCCGTCGTATAGGCCTCGCCTTTTGCGAGCAGCGTCTGCACGGCGCAGGCAAGCGCCGAATCGAGCAGTGTCGCCGCCCAGCCGCCATGCACGCCCCCCAACGGATTCAGGTGGCGCTCGTTCGGCACACCCCGGAACACGGCACGGCCTTCCGAGACTTCGGTCAGCGCAAAGCTGAGCTGGAAGGAAATCGGCGGCGCCGGATATTTGCCGTCGATGATGCGCTGCAAAAGTTCCATCCCGGTGTAGGCAAGGATGTCGGCATGCGGAATGGTGCCGAGGCCGAGCGGCGAGACCCGGCCCGGATAAAGTTCCACTTCGCTCATGTGATGATTTCTCTCGCGGCGGTTTCTTCGGACAGGCCCTTGGTCGTGTGGTGCTTGCGCAGCGCCGCAAGGAAGCCGGCGCGCGAGTCTGGTTGCTCGATGCCGCGCGGCTCGTAGACATGACGGGTGAAGAAGAAGCCGGTGAGCCGGAAGGCATCCTGGATCGCCGCCGGATCGGCGCGCAGGCCGGAGCCACGCAGGAAGGCCGGCAGCGCCAGCATCTTGTCGCGCCAGGGCGCGCCGGCCTCGCGCGACACCGCCCTGCCCGATTTCGGCGAGACATAGGCAAGATCCTGCCGCGTGCCGGTCGCGGCGCACTGGCTGAGATCGAGACCGAAACCCAGTTCGTCAAGGATCAGGAGCTCGAAACGGGCCACCAGTTCGCCGGCGGAATCGACATCATCGAGATGCACGATCATCACCGACAGCGCCTCGTAGAGGCCGCCATGGGCGTCGCGCTCCGGCAACAGGCGCAGATGCGCGGCCATGGTCTGCAAGCCGTAGACGGCGACGGCACTCTCCATCAACCTGGCCGCATTCATCTCGATCGCTTCGGCCTGGAACGTGCCGAGGTGCTCATCAAGGCGCGCCCGCCAAAGCAGGTCGACTCGGTTGCCGGGCTGGAGAACAGGCTGCTGCTTGCGCGAGCGCCCGCCGCGCACGAGGCCGAGATGGCGACCATGCGCACGCGTCATCACCTCGAGGATGGCGCTGGTTTCGCCATGCTTGCGGGTGCCGAGAATGATTCCCTCGTCGCGCCATTCCATGCCTGGAGCATTTCACCGATCGGGTGGCGAAATCAAGGTACGGGCTTGGTGCCTGGGCTGGCTCTCGCAAGGGTGCATAAAAACCCGCCCGCAGCATAGCTGCGGGCGGGTCTGGTGGGGTCAGTCGATCCGTTAGAACGAGCGCTGGAAGCGGAGGATGCCGCCGACGCTGCTCTTCTTGTCGGCCTTGGTCCAGTTGTTGAAGTCGGCGTCGTCGAATTTTCCTGCATTGAGGTAATCGACTTCAGCCGTGATCGTGTAACCGGGCACAATCGTGTATGCGACGTTGGCAGCGACGCCGAGGTTCTTCCAGTCGTCATAGGAGATCTGGGCGTTGAACGAGGTCTTGTCGTTGAACTTGTAGGTGCCGCCACCCCAGACCGCCCAGTTTCCGCCCCACGGCTTGTATTGGGTGCGGCCCGTGCCGAAGTCATTGATGTTGTCGTTGGTGCCGTAGCCGCCCATGACGAACAGCGTCAGTTCCTTGCCGACGTTGACGTCCAAGCGAACCTTGCCGGCCACTTCCTCGTAATTGCTGTCATAGGCGACGACGCCGGTGACCGCACCCCAGTCGCCCTTGTACTTCAAGCCGCCGACGACATGCGGAACATAGCTGTCGATCGTGTTGACGCCGGTACCTTCTTCGAGCGAGACCACGGCCGAGAAGCCGCTGCCAGCGTCGAAATAGTACTGCACGACGTTGGTATCCTTGATACCGTACGGGATGATCGTGTCCTGGATGACGTTACCGGCATAGCCGATAAACGAATCGTATGCCGTTTCATCCTTACCGACGCGCAGGCCGCCGAGCTGAATCCAGGCGAAGTTGAGGGTGGTCGCCTTGTTGCCGGCCTGCCAGCCAGTGCCGCCAGTCTCATAGTCGCCGCTGCTGTTGCCAAATTGAAAGCGAGTCTCGGTGTAGGTCTTCAACGTACCGAGCTCGGTTTCCTGGCCGGTCCAGGTCTTCAGCGCGAAGCGCATGTTCTTGTAGTAGGTGTCGTGGCTATCGCCGTCCATGTGATCGGCAACGTTGTTGACGCCATCCAGCGTGCCGCTGTCGCCGACGCCTATGTCATAGCGGAGATAGCCGCCGATGCGCAGGCAGGTCTCGGTGCCGGGGATATAGAAGTAGCCGGCGCCGTAGACGTCGCAGATCCTGACGTATTCAGCGGGTTCCGGCTCGGCGACGACGACAGCGTCGGCGGCGCGAGCGCCGGAGACCGCGATCAGTGCCGCGGCTGAGCCGAGAAGAAGGCTCTTGATGTTCATTTTCTGACCTCTCCAGTCAAAGTTAAAAATGGCTTCGGATTTTGGTTGGCGGATATATTTCCCGCCTCACCCATAACGAAAAAGGCCCGCACCGCGCCCCCTTTTCGCGGCGAACATACCCATCAATCTTCCGCCTTCAATGACAATTCCACAAACATTCCGGATTGATGACATAGATTAAATCCGTGTTGCAAAAATAACACTAGCCAATTCACTTCAAACTACGGAACCATACAAATGGAACATTGTCATATTTCCGTAATAATTCCTTGTATGTTTCCAAATTCATGATGATGTTCTACGAATGCCGATTGTTTGAGAAATTTCGCGTAAATAAAACCACTCCCGTGGTCGTTTCTACCTAACCATTCCCCAGCCACGTGAAACCGAAGCCGATCCCCTCGAAGGGATCTTTTCAGCGGGTCACGGGCACGCAGGGACGGACCACGGGCCATGATGGGAAGATCAACCCGACGTCAGCGGACTCGTCTGCAAGAATCCGCGCTGGCCAACTGAGAAGTCGACCTACGCGGAGCCTCGGCGTCCCTGGTCGATAGCCGCCAGCCAACGGTTTTGGTCATTATTACCGGCGCTTGTGGTCGGCCAGCACCGCTTCGATCACGCGCCAGGATTTTTCGATCTCGGCCGAGTTGACGTCTATCTCGCCGGCGGCGGTGATCAGCGCCTTCCACAGTGCCCAGCCGCGGCCGCGTGCCCAGGTCGCGTCGTCAACGCCGAGGCCAGCGCGGAACACTTCACGGCTTTGCCCCTCGAACAACGTCCAGGCAATCGCCAGATCGCATGAGGGGTCGCCGACGCCGGAGGTGCCGAAGTCAATCACCGCGCTTAGCCTGCCGTGTTCAACCAGAAGATTGCCCCAGCTGATATCGCCGTGGAACCAGACGGGCGGGCCTTGCCAAGGGGCGGCAAGAGCCGTTTCCCAGACAGCGCTGGCCGCGCCGGCATCGATACGGGTGTCGAGCGCCGCGATCGCTTGTCTCGTTTCGCCGTCATAGACGCTCAGCGGACCGCCGCGAAAGAAATTGTGTTGGCCCGGCCCCGGTGCGCCAACCGGGTCGATCCGCTTCAGCGCAACCAGAAAGCCGGCCAGGTCCGCCGCGAATTCCGCCAGGTTGGCGATACGCTCCCGCTTTGCAGTCTCACCTTCGATCCATCTGTAGACGGACCAATGCCACGGATAGCCTTCGGCCGGGGCTCCCATCGCCAGCGGTATAGGGATGGGCAGCGGCAACAGCGGCGCCAGCCTCGGCAGCCAGCGATGTTCCTTCTCCACTTGCAGGGAATAGGCGGCGGCACTGGGCAACCGAACGGTCATCTCGTCGCCGAGACGAAAGCTTCTGTTGTCCCATCCGCCAGGTTCAATCGGCCGAACCGCGAGATGCCTCCAGCGAGGAAACTGCGCCGCGATCAACCGGCTGACCAAAGCTGCATCGATATTCGACTTGCTATCCATCCATCCTAGTGCGGGAACTCGAGCCCCATCTCGCGGTAGCGTTCGGGATCGTCGCCCCAGTTCTCGCGCACCTTGACGAACAGGAACAGATGCACCTTTTGCTCGAGGATGCCGGCGATTTCCATACGCGCCGCCTGGCCGATGGCGCGGATGGTCTCGCCCTTGTGGCCGAGCACGATCTTCTTCTGGCTATCGCGTTCGACATAGATGACCTGCTCGATGCGCACCGAGCCGTCCTTCTTCTCTTCCCATTTCTCGGTTTCGATATGCGAGGAGTAGGGCAGTTCCTGATGCAGCCTGAGGTAAAGCTTCTCGCGAGTGATCTCGGCAGCGAGCTGGCGCATCGGCAGGTCGGAGATCTGGTCTTCCGGATAATACCAGGGCCCCACCGGGAGCGCCTCGGCAAGGTAATCGAGAAGGTCCTTGCAGCCCGAGCCGGTCAGCGCCGAAACCATGAAGGTGCGCTTGAACGGCACTCTTTCGTTCGCCGCCGCAGCCAGCGCCAACAACACTTCCGGCTTGACGCGGTCGACCTTGTTGAGGATCAGCGCCATCGGCTGGCGCACATCCTTCAGGCGTTCGAGGATGGCGTCGGCATCGCCCCTTATGCCGCGCTCCGCATCGATCAGGAGCAGCACGATATCGGCATCCTTGGCGCCGCCCCAGGCTGTCGTCACCATTGCCGTGTCGAGACGCCGCTTCGGCTTGAAGATGCCCGGCGTATCGACGAAGACGATCTGCGCGTTGTCGTGCGTGGCGATGCCTCTGACGATGGCGCGCGTCGTCTGCACCTTGTGGGTCACGATCGACACCTTGGCGCCGACAAGCTGGTTGACCAGCGTCGACTTGCCGGCATTGGGCGCACCGATCAGCGCTACGAAGCCGGAATGCGTAACGGCAGCAGGCGCGGCCGGAACCGTGTCTTCCGTGGCTGTCATGCCGCGTCTCCCTGATCGATCCAGACACCTTCACGAATCAGAAGGGCGGCGGCGGCGGCCTGCTCGGCCTCGCGTTTGGAGCGGCCGCTGCCGACAGCCGGCTGAAACCCACCAACCATGACGCTGACGGTGAACAGCGGATCGTGATCCGGCCCCTCGCGGCTTTCGATGCGGTAGACGGGCACGGCGCTTGCCGCCTGATGCGCCCATTCCTGCAACTCGGTCTTGGCGTCGCGTCGGCCGGCGCCCGACGCCTGCGAGCGCGGCTGCCAATATTTGTGGATGAAAGCGCGCGCCGCTTCCAGGCCGCCGTCGAGGTAGAGCACGGCGATCAGTGATTCCAGCGCGTCGGCGCGCAGATTGACGCGCTTGCGTCCCTCGAGCCCTTGAACGTCGGATCCGGCGCGGATCAGCTCCGGCAAACCAATGTGCTCGGCGATCTCCGACAGCGCCTCGGCATTGACCAGCGCGTTGAACCGCAGCGACAATTCGCCTTCCGCCGCATCGGGAAACGCGGCCAGCAGCATATCGGCCACAACCAGGCCGAGAACCCGGTCGCCCAGGAACTCAAAGCGCTCATAGTCGGTGCCGGCATTGGCGCCGCGGGCGCTGGCATGGGTCAAGGCACGCTGCAGGCGCCGGCGGTCGGCAAAGGCATGGCCCGTGCGCTCCACCAGCGCTTCGGCGAGCGCGTCGGCGGTCAGCCGTCTTGTCGCCGCCATGACCCTAATTAACGAAGTGGAAGAGGCGCGAAGCACGCATAAGCGACGGCCACTTCCAGATTTCGAGCGGGCTCGCCTTGCCAGCGATCGAGAAGAAAACAAGGTTGGCCCGGCCAACCAGGTTTTCGGCCGGAACGTAGCCGACGGAGAAGCGGCTGTCGGCGGAGTTGTCCCTGTTATCGCCCATCATGAAATAGTGACCTGGCGGAACATCGAACTCGCGCGTGTTGTCGCCGATCGAGTTCGGCGACAGATCCAGCGTGTCGTAGCTGACGCCGTTGGGCAGCGTCTCACGATAGACATCGATCGGGTAATCCTTTTCCGTGATGTCGGGATTGTCGATCTGTCCAGTCTTTACGCGCGGCACGCCGACGCCGTTGATGAACAACTGGCCGTCCTTCACCTGGATCTTGTCGCCGGGCAGGCCGACCACACGTTTGATGTAGTCGACGGACGGGTCCGGCGGGAACTTGAACACCACCACGTCGCCACGCTTCGGCTCGGAGCCCCAGATGCGGCCCGAGAAGATGTCCGGGCCGAAGGGAAGCGAATAACGGGAATAGCCGTAGGACCATTTGGTGACGAAGAGATAGTCGCCCTCGAGCAGCGTCGGCCGCATCGAGCCCGACGGGATCGAGAAGGGTTGGAACAAGAGCGTGCGAATGACCAAGGCAAGCAAAAGCGCCTGGACGATGACGCTGACGGTTTCGCCAAGCCCGCCGGATTTCTTCTGGGGTTTTTCAGCCACGCTCATGTCGTCCTCGATTGTGCGTTGGATGGTATAGAGTCTCGGCGCGCGCTGGGCAACGTCATGCCGGTGGTCAGATGCAATCAATGTGGCGCTTGTTCGACGGGCAACGCTTCGATGATCACAAAGGCTTGAGCAAGCGGAAAATCATCCGTGATGGTGAGATGGATCATCGCCCGATGGCCCTTTGGCAGAATCGCGTTCAGCCGCGCCTCGGCGCCACCGGTCAGTGCCATGGTGGGCGCGCCGCTCGGAAGATTGACGACACCCATGTCGCGCCAGAACACGCCCTGCGCCAGGCCGGTGCCCAGTGCCTTGGCGCAGGCCTCCTTTGCGGCGAAGCGCTTGGCGTAGGAGGCCGCCCGCGCCCGACGATTTTCGGAGCGGGCCTGCTCGACCTCGGTGTAGATTCTCTGAATGAAGCGCTGGCCATGGCGCTCCAAGGACTTTTCAATGCGTCTGATATCGATCAAGTCGCTGCCGATGCCGATGATCATCGCGCAGTGGAACCGATGCTGGCGTTTGGGTTAGACGCTTGCTCATGGCGGGCCGCGCGCTCCGCCAGCCGTTTGCGCCGCTGCTCGCGAAAGGCGTTCATGCCCCAGCGCGTGATGGCGTAGAACAGAACCCCAAAGGCCAGTCCGAGCGGTATCGCACCGATCAGCATCGGCTTCAGCACGGGGGCCCACAATTGCGCGAAGGAAAGGTTGTGCAGCATCTCGCCCAGGTGCGCGGGCGGGCCGTGCGCCGGCAGGCGGTTGTGCAGGATCAGCTTGCCGGTCTCCCAGGAGGCGCCCCACAGCAGCGGGAACGTCAGCGGATTGCCGAAGAATACGGCGCCAAGTGCGGCCGCCACCAGATTGCCGGCGATGAGCCAGCACAGCACCGCGGCAATGGCGAAATGGAAGCCCACCGGAAAGAACGAAGCAAAGACGCCAGCGGCGACGCCGGCCGCCACCGCATGCGGCGTGGCCTTCAGCCGCAGGATGCGCTTGGAGAAGTACTGCAGCGAGCGCGAAAACGACCGGCGCGGCCATAGATAGGTACGCACCCGCTCCAAGAGGCCATCAGGCTCGCGGCGTCGAAAAAGCACTCTATTCCAATTCCTGATCTACCAATACCCGCCGTCCTGCCACCCCAAGCCGGGTCACAGCAACTTATCTTGCGCTTCCGGGGCGCAGAAAGGCAACAACGACTTTGATATAGCGACAGGCTGGCTTCGGAACAACGAAACGCTGCCGCGATGGTCTGCCGCAGGGGGTAACAAGATCGCCATTGAGGCGAAACTGAGGAAAAGAAGGATGGCCGGCATGACCACCATTCGGCCAGCGCGCGACGACGAGGCGAAAGAGTTGCCCTATATCGAGCAATCCGCCGGGCTGGCGTTTCGTTCCATACCGGACCTCGCCTGGACGGCATGCCGGCGAGCCGGCGCTGCGCAATGCTGCTCGATCTCGCGCGGATTTAACGGCGGCTATTCCAGATATTCACTGACCTCGACCAGATTGTCGTCGGGATCGCGGAAATAGATCGACATCATGCGGCCGCGAGCGCCGCTGCGCTCGACGGGGCCGACTTCCACGGCAACGCCATTGGCGTCGAGGCTGGCGCGTATATCCGCCAGCGGCGTTGCGGCGACGAGACAAAAATCGCCGGAGCCGGGCGTCGGCGCCTTTGCCTTGGGTTCGAAGGTGCGCCCGATCTCATGCAGGTTGATCTTCTGGTTTCCAAACAACAGCGCAGTGGGCCGTTCCGGTTCGTCGAGGCGCTTCAATCCCAGTACGCGCTGGTAGAAGGCGCAGCTTGCCTCGACCGAACGCACAGTCAGTACGAAATGATCGATGCCGGCGATCATGCCGCGCCTCAGATATTGCGGCTGCCCGGCTTGATCGCCGGTATGGCGGCAAGTTCCGGCGGCAGCCGATCGGCCGGATAGGCCGGCACCTCGTACTCGGCCAGCGCGATCAGCGGCACGCCGACATCGGTCTTGCCCGCCGAGCGGTCGATGATGCAGGCCGCCGCTGTGACCTCGGCGCCAAGTTCGCGCAGGCAGTCGACGGTCTCGCGGATAGACAATCCAGTGGTGACGATGTCCTCGACAATGACGACACGCGCGCCACGCGCGATCTCGAAGCGGCGCAGCCGGAACTCGCCCCCTTCCCGCTCGACCCAGATCGCCGGCACGCCAAGATGGCGCGAAGTCTCGTAGGCCGGGATAAGCCCTCCGATGGCCGGACCGACGACATAGTCGATTTTGCCCGGCACGGCGGCGCGGATCTTTTCGGCCAGCGCCTTGCACAGCCGCTCGGTCTTATCGGCATGCATGAACACGCGCGCCTTCTGCAGGAACACCGGACTGCGCAGACCCGACGTCAGGATGAAATGCCCCTCCAGGACAGCACCAGCCTGGCGAAAAATATCCAGCACTTCGTCCGTATTCATCTGTCTATCCCGTGTAGATCAGCCGAGTCAGCCATTGACACGCCGTGCATCGCTGACGCTCGAATTGTCCTTGAGCTGCGACAGCAGCCGGTTGAGATGCTTCAGATCCCAGACTTCGAGATCGATCAGCATTTCGGTGAAATCGGGCGCGGTGCGCACCATTGACAGCGTATGGATGTTGGCATCGTTCGAGGCAACGACCTGGGCGATGTCGGCGAGCGATCCCGGTGCATTGATGGCGGTGACGGAAACACGAGCCGGAAAGCGTTCCTTGGTGCGCTCGTCGATGTCCCAGCGCACGTCAATCCAGCGCTCGGGCTGGTCGTCGAAAGCCTGCAGCGCCGGCGACTGGATCGGATAGATGGTGATGCCGGTGCCCGGCTGCACGATGCCGACGATGCGGTCGCCAGGCACCGCCCCTTCCGGCGCGAAACGCACCGGCAGGTCGCCACGCACGCCACGGATCGGCACCGCGCCGTCGCGCGGCTGGTCCTTGTCCTTGCGCGCGGCACGGCCCGGGATCTGGAACAGCATGCCGGCGGCGTTGCGAATCTTCGACCAACCTTCCTCGCGCTGCTTGGGCGCCGCCGGCGTGACGCGCTCGTCCTTGTAATCTGGGAAGACGGCTTTCATGACATCGGTGGACGCCAATTCGCCGCGGCCGACGGATGCCAGCACGTCCTCGATATCCTTGCGCGCCAGCCGGTGCAGGACGGGCTTCAGGCTCTCCTTGGTGAAATTCTTGCCGGCCCGCTCGAAAGCCCGTTCGAGAATGCGCGCGCCGAGACCCGAATACTGCTTGCGGATGGCGTTCTTGGTGGCGCGGCGAATGGCGGCGCGCGCCTTGCCGGTGACGACGACGGATTCCCACGCGGCCGGCGGCACCTGTGCCTTGGAGCGGATAATCTCCACCTCGTCGCCATTCTTCAGCTCCGTCATCAGCGGCATGATGCGGCCGTTGACCTTGGCGCCGACGCAGGTGTCGCCGACATCGGTGTGCACTGCATAGGCGAAGTCGATGGGCGTGGCACCTTTCGGCAGCGCGATCAGCATGCCCTTGGGGGTGAAGCAGAACACCTGGTCCTGGAACAGTTCCAGCTTGGTGTTCTCGAGAAAGTCCTCGGGATTGTCGCCCTCGGCGAGCTGCTCGATCGTGCGCCTCAGCCACGCATAGGCGTTGGTTTCCTTCGAGATCGAATGGGCCGCACCGTTCGCCTTGCCGCCGGTGTCCTTGTAGATCGAATGGGCGGCGACGCCATATTCGGCGATCTTGTTCATCTCGCGGGTGCGGATCTGAAGCTCGACGCGCTGGCGCGACGGCCCGACGATGGTGGTGTGGATCGACCGGTAATCGTTCTGCTTCGGCGTCGAGATGTAGTCCTTGAAACGGCCGGGCACCATCGACCAGGCGGTGTGGATGGCGCCAAGCGCGCGATAGCAGTCCTCGACATTGTCGACGACGACGCGGAAGCCGAAAATGTCGGACAATTGCTCGAAGGAGAGCGCCTTGGCCTCCATCTTGCGGAACACCGACCACGGCTTCTTCTGCCGGCTTTTGACGCTGGCCTTGATCGCGTGCTTCTCGAACAGCGCCGACAGCGCTTTCTCGATCTCGGACAGCACACCCTTGTTGCGCTCGAAAATCTCGGCGAGCCTGGCGGTGACGGCGCGATAGGCTTCCGGATTGATGTAGCGGAAGGCGATCTCTTCCAGTTCCTCGCGCATGCCCTGCATGCCCATGCGCCCGGCCAGCGGCGCATAGATATCCATCGTCTCCTCGGCGATGCGCAGGCGCTTGGCTTCCGGCACATGGTCGAGGGTGCGCATATTGTGCAAGCGGTCGGCGAGCTTGACCAGAAGCACGCGCACGTCTTCCGAGATCGCCAGCAGAAGCTTGCGCAGATTCTCGGCCTGCTCGGCCTTCTTGGAGACGAGGTCGAGCTTCTTCAGCTTGGTCAGGCCCTCGACCAGCTTGCCCATCTCGGGCCCGAACAGTTCGTCGATCTCGGCCCTGGTCGCCGTGGTGTCCTCGATCGTGTCATGCAGCAGGGCGACGGCGATCGTCGCCTCGTCCATGTGCATCTCGGTGAGGATGGCGGCGACTTCGAGCGGATGCGAGAAATAGGGGTCACCGGAAGCGCGCTTCTGGTGGCCATGCTTCTGCATGGCATAGACATAGGCCTTGTTGAGCAACGCCTCGTTGACGTCAGGCTTGTAGCGCTGGACGCGCTCGACAAGCTCATACTGACGCATCATGGGCGGAATCTCTCGGCGATGAAATGAATCATGCGCCGCACTGCCGCACGGCGCATGTCCGGCACCAACTGTCGCAAATACCAGATTCACGCATTATGCCAAGCGCGGCCAAAACTGCATCTGGTATTTGCGACAGTTGGTACTAGATAGCCACGAAACTGCCGGGACGGAAGTACCGGAAGGTTGTTCCAGGCGCCTCCGCAAAGCAGTCTTAGTAGTCGTCGCTCTTTTCCGGCGGCACCAGGCCTTCGATGCCGGCCAGCAGGTCTTCCTCGGTCATGCGATCGAAGGCGATGTTGTCCTCGGCATCATCGGTATCGGCGGCCGTGACGGCTGCGCCGGTCTGATCGGCGATCGCCTCGCCATCGGCTTCGGGCTCGTCGACCTCGACATGCTTCTGCAGCGAATGGATCAGGTCTTCCTTGAGGTCATCGGGCGACAGTGTCTCGTCGGCGATCTCGCGCAGTGCGATGACCGGGTTCTTGTCATTATCGCGCGGGACGGTGATCTGCGCGCCCTGGCTGATCTGACGAGCACGGTGGCCGGCCAGAAGCACCAGCTCGAAGCGGTTGTCGACCTTGTCGATGCAATCTTCAACGGTTACGCGGGCCATGGATTTGCCCCTTTCATGCCTGGATTTAATGGAAAACAGGCGCGGTCAATAACCCGAACGCCGCCGAAATACAAGCATTATGGAATGCCGGGGCCGGAGAACGGACGATCCGTCATTGCTTTGCCGGATTTCCCCCGAAACCGGTTTCAGTCGAGGTCCGGTGCGCCCGGTACCAAGCCGGCGATCACAATTGCTTGCAGTGCGGCAACGCACCCTTGGATTGCCACAAAACTGGCGTTATTTCGAAAAGCGTAAGGTCAGCCGGTTTATTGCGAGCCCTACTGATAGTCGCATTTCGTTTTGACGGCCGCTTATTTCGAAAAGGAATTTTTCCATGTTCGACCCCCGTGAAAAGATCGCCCTGTTCATCGACGGCGCCAATCTCTACGCCACGTCGCGCGCGCTCGGTTTCGACATCGATTATCGCAAGCTCCTGTCGAGCTTCCAGAAACGCGGCTACCTGCTGCGCGCCTACTATTACACCGCCCTGGTCGAGGATCAGGAATATTCCTCGATCCGGCCGCTGATCGACTGGCTCGACTATAACGGCTTCAAGGTCGTGACCAAGCCGGCCAAGGAATTCACCGACTCGACCGGCCGCCGCAAGATCAAGGGCAACATGGACATCGAATTGACCGTCGATGCGCTGGAACTGGCCGATGTCGTCGACCACTATGTCATCTTCTCCGGGGACGGCGATTTCCGCACGCTGGTCGAGGCGCTGCAACGGCGCGGGCGCAAGGTGTCGATCGTCTCGACCATGGCCTCGCAGCCGCCGATGATATCCGACGATCTGCGCCGCCAGGCCGATCATTTCATTGACTTGATGACGTTGAAGAACGAGGTGGGCCGCGATCCCTCCGAAAGGCCGGTGCGCCGACCCGAACCGGCCGAGACGGAAGAGGACGAGTACTGAGGACGGCGGCGTTGGCCGCACGTCTCGCTGCCTCCCCGGAACCCGATCGCGACTGCCCGCTCTGCCCGCGGCTGCATGGCTTCATTGCCGAGTGGCGGCAACGCGAGCCATCGTGGTTCAACGCCCCGGTTCCGACCTTCTTGCCGCCCGAAGGCGGCGGTTCGGTTCGGCTGCTGATCGTCGGGCTTGCGCCCGGCCTGCGCGGAGCGAACCGCACGGGCCGGCCTTTCACGGGCGACTATGCCGGCGACCTGCTCTACGGCACGTTAATCGCGCACGGCTTGGCGCGCGGCGAATTCAAGGCGCGGCCTGACGATGGGTTGGAACTCGTTGGAACGGCAATCACCAACGCCGTCCGCTGCGTGCCGCCCGAGAACAAGCCTGTGGGCGCCGAGATCGCCACCTGCCGGACCTTCCTTGTGCCGACGATCGCACGGTTTCCCAATTTGCGCGCCGTGCTGGCACTTGGTTCGATCGCGCACCAGTCGACCGTGCGCGCACTGGGCCAGCGCGTCGCCGCCTATCCCTTCAAGCATGGCGGACGGCAGGAGGCCGGCGGCATCACGCTGTTTTCCAGCTATCACTGCTCGCGCTACAACACCAACACCGGGGTCCTGACCGAAGCGATGTTCGTCAACGTTTTCAGCGAGATCGCGGCGTTCCTCGACTTGTAGTCTGGAATTGCCTTACAATACCGGTGCGAACAATGCGGCCAGCGTCTCCTGGCCGCCTTGCAAAACGTTCAGGTCGACGTCACCGACGATGCCCTCGACGCGGCCCCTGTTGTGGTACTGCCAGTAGACCCAATCGTCGCGACCCGGCTCGACCAGCAGTGAGCGAAGCCAGAGCGGGCGGGCGGCGATCTGCCCGGCATAGGCCGTTGCTGCATCGTCCGTCATATAGATGATAGCCTTCTTGCCAAAGGCGGCTTCAACGGGACCGAGGAAGGCCTGGAGTTCGGCGTCGAGGTGTTCGGGCGAAGGACGCTGCGGGCAATTGCCGCCGAACTCGATGTCGACAACCGGCGGCAGCAAAGGCTGGTCGTGCGGCACCACGGCGATAAAATTCTTCGCCTGGTCGGCGCCCGGCCGGCAGAAGGTGAAAAAGTGATAGGCGCCGACAGCGAGCCCAGCAGCACGAGCCTCGCGCAGATTGGTGGCGAAGGCATCGTCGACATGATCGCCGCCCTCGGTCGCCTTGATGACCGCAAAGGCGACGTCGGCGGCTGCAACGCGCCGCCAGTCGATCCGGCCCTGATGATGCGAAACGTCGATGCCCCTGACAGGATATTTGCCGCGATCTGGAGAAAACGCATGGAAATAGAAGAAGCCGCCAGCGACAATGAGGATTGCAAAAACCAAGCTGACCGATCCCCAGAGGATGATCCGGTTCTTCAAGACTGTCCCCTCCGGCATTTCTGGCTCCTTGGCTCGAGCCTGAAGCCAAACACTCGTCCGCTTGGCTACCGCCTGATGGTTGTCACCCGCGCTCCTTCAAGAGCCTGCCCTTCTCACGTGACCAGTCGCGCTGCTTTTCCGTCTCCCGCTTGTCGTGCAGCTTCTTGCCGCGACCGACGGCGAGCAGCAGCTTGGCCCGGCCCTGGTCGTTGAAATAGATCTTCAGCGGCACCAAGGTCATGCCTTCGCGGTCGACGCTCTGCGACAGCCTGGCCATCTCGCGCTTGTTGAGCAGCAGTTTGCGGCGCCGGCGCGGCTCGTGGTTGAAGCGGTTGGCCTGCAGATATTCCGGGAGGTAGGAGTTGATCAGCCAGATCTCGCCGCCCTCGACCGAGGCGTAGCTATCCTGGATGTTGGCCTGGCCCTGGCGCAGCGACTTGACCTCGGTGCCGGTCAGCACCAGACCGGCCTCGACCGTGTCGAGCACCTCATAGGAAAACCGCGCCTTGCGGTTTTCCGCAACGGTCTTGTTGTTGGGATCGGCTTTTCTGACTTGATTCATAATGCGGAGAGGTGGCGCCTCATCCCTAATTAATCAAGCCGGCGTGCTTCATCGCCGCGTCGATCTTTTCGGCAGTCGATTGTTCGACCGTGACCAGCGGCGAACGCAGCACGTTCTCGACCTTGCCGAGCTTCGAAAGCGCATATTTGGCGCCGGACACGCCGGGCTCGATAAAGATCGCCTTGTGCAGCGGCAGCAAGCGATCCTGCAATTCCAGCGCCTTGGCGCTGTCGCCGGACAGCGTCGCCTCCTGGAATTCGGCACAAAGCCGCGGCGCGACGTTGGCCGTCACCGAGATACAGCCGACACCGCCATGCGCGTTGAAGCCGAGCGCGGATGCATCTTCGCCGGAAAGCTGGATGAAATCCTTGCCGCAGGTCATACGCTGCTCGGAAACCCGTTCGACCTTGCCGGTCGCGTCCTTGACGCCGACGATATTCTTGAAGTCGTGCGCCAGTCGGCCCATCGTCTCCGGCATCATGTCGATGACCGACCGCGGCGGGATGTTGTAGATGATGATCGGCAGCTTGGTTGCCTTGGCGACGGCGGCGAAGTGCTCATAGAGACCGCGCTGCGTCGGCTTGTTGTAATAGGGAGTGACGACAAGTGCAGCGTCGGCGCCTGCCTGTTCGGCATACTGGACCAGGCCGATCGCTTCCGCGGTGTTGTTGGAGCCAGCGCCGGCGACGACCGGAGCGCGGCCCCTGGCTGCCTCGATGCAGACCTTGACCACCTGACGATGCTCGTCATGCGACAGCGTCGGTGACTCGCCGGTGGTGCCAACGGGAACAAGGCCTGTCGTGCCCTCCGCAAGTTGCCAGTCGACAAAGGCGCGAAAGGCTTTCTCGTCGAAACGCCCGCTCTTTTCGAACGGTGTCACGAGCGCGGTCAGCGAGCCTCTCAGCATGTCGTCCAACTCCTTGGGACTTCTTTGTTCACGCATATCGTTATCCCAAAACCGGTAGCCACTTTTGGGCGATATGCATGGGTTTTCGTTTCTGGTCTTAATGTCGCGCCTTCTAGCCGAAAGCGAGGCGGCGCACCATAGTCTCGACATGGTTGCGCGGCAAGCATTGCCATGCTGCCAGCAAACGCAATTCGAACGGCCTCGATAACCTTTTGTTAACTGGCCCTTCATGACCTAAGCTTACGGTCTGGTCCAGGTCGCGAAGCTTCCGCGCCTGCTGGTGATGTGTAAAGGCTGAACGATGCCGACTAGGCGGCCTCATCTTTTCGCGCTCCTGGGCGCGGTCGTCGCGCTGATGCCGGAGATGGCGATCGGCGGCAGCGTCGACGTGCAGTTGACATCGGCCATTCCGATGCCCGGCATGCAAGGCTCGCAAGATGCGGGTCCAGGCGATACCGCCCCCTCTGCCAGCATTGTACAATTGAAGAGCGGTCTGGACGCACTGGCGGCGGGCGACATTCCCGGTGCCCGCGCCGCGCGAGATGCCCTTCCCGCCCGTTCGCTCGACCAGCACATCCTTGCCTGGGCGATCGCGCTTTATGGCGGCGACAAGGTGCCGAGCGGCGACATTGCGGCCGCAGCGAAGATGTTGCCCAACTGGCCGGGGACAACCGCGCTGCGCAAGAACAGCGAACGCGCACTCTATCGCGAAAACCCCGCCCCCGACGTCGTCGTGCAAGCGTTCGACGGCAGCCAGCCGCAGACATTCGAAGGCGTCATGCTTCTTGCCCGCGCCTATGTGGCGCAGGGCAACACCAAGGCGGCGCTTTCGGTGCTGGTACCGTTCTGGCGCACCGCGATCCTGGACGCCAAGGACGAGACAGCGCTGATCAAGGAGTTCGGCGGGCTGATCCCGGCGGCCGATCACCGGTTCCGCATGGAGCGCATGTTCTACGCCGACCGGGTCGGCGCGGCGCAGCGCGTCGCCGGCCTGGCGCAAGCGCAGCAACTGGCCACCGCCTGGGCGGCGGCCGACAAGGGCGACAAGAACACCGCCAAGCTACTCAAGGCGGTACCGGCTTCACAACGTTCGGCCGGCTATTTCTTCGCGCAGGCCGAATATCTGCGCAAGCAAGACAATATTGCCGACGCCGCCGCCATTGTGATGAAGGCGCCGACGGATCGCGAAGCGCTGGTCGACCCGGATGCCTGGTGGGTGGAGCGCCGGGTACTGTCGCGCGAGCTGGTCGACAAGGGCGACATGAAAGCCGCCTACAAGATCGTCGCCATGCATGCGGCCGAAAGCACAGCGAACGCCGCCGAAGCCGAATTCCATGCCGGCTGGTACGCGCTGCGCGGCTTGAACGATCCCACGCTTGCGGCAACCCATTTTGCGCGCATTGCCGACCTTGCGCAGGGGCCGATGACATTGTCGCGCGCCTATTACTGGCTCGGCCGCGCCGCCGAAGTTGGCGGCCCGGGTAGCGCAAAGGATTATTTTGCGCGCGCGGCGGCCTACGGCACGACATTCTACGGCCAGCTCGCCGCCGAGCGCATTGGTCGCCCGGTGCTGAACATCGCCTATCCCACGCCGAGCGCCGCCGATCGCCAGAGTTTTGCCGGCCGCGAGGCCGTCGCCGCCGTCAAGCGATTGCAGGAGGCAGGCTACGACCGCTATGCCGAGACTCTCTATCGCGACCTCGCAGGACAGTTGACCAGCCCGGGCGAACTGGCGCTGCTGGCGGTGCTGGCGGAAAAGCAGGGCAACCACTTCATGTCGCTCAAGATCGGCAAGATCGCCGGCGCGCGTGGCATCGATGTCGGCGCGCTGTCGCATCCTTTGGGGGTCATCCCCGATAGCGCCGATATTTCCGGTTCGGGCAAGGCACTGGCCTATGCCATCGCCCGCCAGGAAAGCGAATTCAACATCGGCGCCATATCGAGCGCCGGCGCGCGGGGGCTGCTGCAGCTGATGCCGGCAACCGCCAAGCAACTTGCGAAGAAGGCCGGGCTGCAATTCTCGCAGGCACGCCTGACCACCGATGCCGGCTACAATGCGACGCTGGGCTCGGCCTTCCTCGGCCAGCAGCTCGACCGCTTCAACGGCTCCTATGTGCTGACCTTCGCCGGCTACAATGCAGGCCCCAACCGCGCCGCCCAATGGGTGGCGAAATACGGCGATCCGCGCGGCAAGGACATCGACGCCGTCGTCGACTGGATCGAGCGGATTCCATACACGGAAACAAGAAGTTACGTGCAGCGCGTGATGGAGAACTACGAGGTCTACAAGATGCGTATTTCCGGCAAGTACGACATTGTGGGAGATCTTGTGAACGGGCGGAGTTGACGGCTTTCGTTCCTCCTTGCGAGAGGAGTTGGCCTCGCGCGGATCCGCCCGTCTTGGCTGAGTGAAGGGCCTCGCCACCTTCGGCCCGCAAGAGGAGAAGTAACTGCCCCATTTGACCATCCCTTCCCCCGCCTGTAGCAGACGGACGATCGGGCGAGAGCAAGGGACAGCATTCCAATGGCGAGCGAACGTTTCTCCGATTTCTTCTACACCGCGCCGGATGGGCTGAAGCTGCATGCCCGGATCTATGGCGAAGCAAATTCGGGACATTGGCCAGTCGTCTGCCTGCCCGGCCTCACCCGCAATGCACGCGACTTCCATGAACTCGCGCTCTATTTGGCCGGCAAAGCCGGAAGCCCGCGCAAGGTCGTCGCCTTCGACTATCGCGGCCGCGGGCAGTCCGATTATGATCCCGATGTCAGCCGCTATACTGTCGGCGTCGAAGCCGACGACATTCTTGCCGGACTGGCGGCCTTGGGAATCGAGGAAGCCGCCTTCATCGGCACCTCGCGCGGCGGCCTGATCATTCATGTCCTGGGCGCGCTGCGGCCGGCCATATTGAAAGCGATCGTGCTGAACGATATCGGACCGGTGATCGAGCCGGCCGGCCTTGCCCTTATCCAGTCGTATCTCCAGCGCGAACCGAAGCCGAAGACCTTCGCCGAAGCAGTGGCGGCCCAGCGCCGCGTTCATGGCCGGGATTTTTCCGCGCTCACCGATGCGGACTGGGAGCGCATGGTGCTGGCGCTCTACCGCGAAACCGACCAGGGCCTGCTGCCGGATTTCGACCCGAAGCTGGTCGACACTGTTGCAAATCTCGACCTGACGCAGCCGCTACCGGCGCTGTGGCCGCAATTCGATGCGCTGTCGGCCCTTCCCATGCTCGCCATGCGCGGCGCCAATTCGAGTTTGCTGTCGGTGGACACACACAGGCAGATGCGGGAGCACCATCCGGCCATGCAGACGATCACCGTTGAAGGTCAGGGTCACGCCCCTTTCCTCGAAACCGGAACCTTGCCGGGCGACATCGCCGCTTTCCTCAACAGAGCCGAGCGGCTGCCGACTCGCCTTTAAAAACCGTTGCCCGCAAGGCAAAACGACAGCAGTGGACCGAGGGCAGGCTTCGCAGCCTGGATAGCATGCCCCAACGACCCGCGGATCGGGGACCCACGGGATTGGTCGCCTACAGCCCCTTCAAAGCGTGAACTTATCGGGACTTTGAGGCCTTCTTCATTGCCTTGGCCGTGGTCTTCACGGCAACCGGTTCGTCTGCCGCACGGCGCGCAGCGGCGCGGGGGGACGGTTCGGGCGCTGCCTTCGCGTTGTCGGCGCCGCCAGACCGGGGTACTTCCAGCACGGTGACGCAGCCGTCGAGATCGTTGGTGGCCAGATGCGCATAGCGCATGGTCATCGACAGGGTCTGGTGGCCAAGCCACATCTGCACGCGCCTGATATCGATGCCGCCCTGGACAAGCCGCGAGGCACAGGTATGGCGCAGGATGTGCGGCACCACCTGATCGTCGGCGGCCAGGCCGACTTCGGCCTTCGCGTCGTTCCAGATGGCACGGTATTGAGCCTGGCTGAATGTGGTGAACGGGCCTTTCGGCCGACGACCTTCGCCGGGAGGCAGCTTGATCACTTCCTTGACACGCTCGGTCATCGGAATGGTGCGGCTGCGGCCGGACTTGGTGATCCAGAAGGAGACGCGATGCTCCTGGATGTCGTTCCAGATCAGCCCGAGCGCCTCGCCAAGGCGGCAGCCAGTGTCGACCAGGAAGACGGAAAGCCGGTAAGCATCTTCGCTGCGGCTCCTGATGGCGGCAAACAGCCTGGCCTCTTCGTCCCTTTCAAGGAAACGAATCCGTCCCGACCGCTCCTTCTGGCGGCGGAACTCGGGCAGGCTGTGGATATCTCCCATCTTGTATGCCTTGCGCAGCAGTTTGCTGAGGGCAGCCATCTTCCGGTTGATGGTTGCGTTGCTGTTGCCGCGCTGGCGCAAGGTGCCGATAAGGTTGTCCAGGGTACTCTGGTCAAAGGCGCTGAAACGCTCCCCGAGCAGAATCTCGTCTATCTCGCCGATGAAGGAGCTGACATTGTATTTATGCCGCCCATCATCCCACAATATATCCCGATACGCTGAAAAAAGATCTCCAATCCTATGCGACTTTACTTCTCTGATCTTGTTGTAGGTGTAGTTAAACTTCGAATTCTGAGAAGAAAAAACCGCAAAATGATCAGAGGGGTCTCCCTCTTGAATCGCTTCAGTCGTCATCATTCGCCACACCCCCGAGTGGATAGGTCAACCACCTAACCCACATGGAAGCATCCTTTCAAGAGTTTTGAATCACGCAGTTGTGATTTCATCCGCCAGGCGGCGGATCCCACGAAACCACTCACGGACCCAATTCAGCTACCGTTACCCCCTGTTCCTTCTGTTTGCCTTGATCCAGTCACGAAACAAAAACAGCCCGGGCGTTGATGCGCCCGGGCTGGATTTCACCTGTATGGAGCCAGCCCTTAGAACGAGCGCTGGAAGCGGAGGATGCCGCCGATGCTGCTCTTCTTGTCGGCGCCGGTCCAGTTGGAGAAGTCGGCGTCGTCAAACTTGCCTGCATTGAGGTAGTCGACTTCGGCCGTGACCGTGAAGCCCGGGACGACGTCGTAGGCGATGTTCGCCGCGATGCCCAGGTTCTTCCAATCGTCATACGACACCTGCGCGTTGAACGAGGTCTTCTCGTTGAACTTGTAGGTACCGCCGCCCCAGACAGCCCAGTTGCCGCCCCACTGCTTGTAGAAGCCGCGGCCGCCAGCAGGGATAGCGTAGGTCGGATCGTTGAGGTTGTCGTCGGTGCCGTAGCCGCCCATGACCCACAGCGACAGTGCGTCGTTGACATTGACGTCCAGGCGAACCTTGCCGGCAACTTCTTCGTAGTTGCTGTCGTAGGCGATGACACCGGTGATGGCGCCCCAGCCCTGCGTCCACTTCAGACCGCCGACGACATGCGGAACGTAGCTGTCGATCGTCCCGACAACGCCCTGGCCTTCTTCGAGCGAGACCACGGCCGAGAAGCCGTTGCCTGCGTCGAAGTAGTACTGGACGACGTTGGTGTCAAAGTCGCCGTAAGGAACCAGCGTATCCTGGATGACGTTGCCGGCGTAGCCGATGAACGTATCGAAGGCCGATTCGTCCTTACCGACGCGGAGACCACCGAGCTGGATCCAGGCGAAGTTCAGCGAGACGTCCTTGTTGTGGGCGGTGTTGGCGAACTCGATGGCGTTGTCGTTGCCGAAGTTGAAGCGGGTCTCGGTGTAGGTCTTCAAGGTGCCGAGTTCGGTTTCCTGGCCGGTCCAGGTCTTCAGCGTGAAGCGGGTATTTTTGTGCCAGGTGTCATTTACCGAGCCGTCCTCGTGGTCCGCAGTCTTCGAACCATTGAACGTGCCGACGTCGCCCACGCCGATGTCATAACGGACATAGCCGCCGATGCGCAGGCAGGTCTCGGTGCCGGGGATGTAGAAGTAGCCAGCGCCGTAGACGTCGCAGATCTTGACGTATTCAGCGGGCTCCGGCTCGGCGACGACGACGGCGTCGGCGGCGCGCGCACCGGAAACTGCGATCAGGGCCGCAGCGGAGCCGAGAAGAAGGCTCTTGATGTTCA
Organism: Mesorhizobium sp. BR1-1-2; assembly: GCF_020165435.1. Taxonomy (NCBI): domain Bacteria; kingdom Pseudomonadati; phylum Pseudomonadota; class Alphaproteobacteria; order Hyphomicrobiales; family Phyllobacteriaceae; genus Mesorhizobium; species Mesorhizobium sp. BR1-1-2. Next base: position 538,478 of record NZ_JAIUID010000005.1, on the reverse strand, counting down.
TTTTCTGACCTCCAGTCAAAAGTTAAAAAACGGGTCTGGGTATTCTTTGCTGAAGGACAGCGTTCCCTGCCCCATCCCCACTACCGAAAAAGATGCGCACCGCGCCGCTCCTTCGAAATCGACATTACCCATGAGCAGACGGGGTTCAACCACGATCGTACAGGCGAAAGGGCTGTGCGGCTGCTATCCCCCATCGTTGTTGCACAAATGACACGATTTGGCCTCACTCAGAAAGCTCTCATTAACCTTCGACCCGCCCCAGCCCCTTGTTTACGGGCGAATCCGGCGATCGGCTGACGGAATCATGGCGAGGCCTTGAACCACCAGCCAGGGAATCGCCGCAGAACCGCCGCATCGCGGAAGGCCGCAGGCCGGTGCGTTCTTATTTTTCCGTATAATGGCTTCTTTTTCCCAGATATTGGCTGGGGCTTGTTGATTGTGCCGGCGCTTTTCTTTATCCAGCGGCGCAACGGAGAGGTGGCCGAGTGGTCGAAGGCGCTCCCCTGCTAAGGGAGTAGAGGTCAAAAGCTTCTCGTGGGTTCGAATCCCATCCTCTCCGCCATCCTGCTTCGCTCTTCGAGCTTCGCAGGACAAGTCCAGACCTCAGCGCGAAGCAGGATGCCCTCCGAAGCCTCGGCGAAGGAGGGCCGCAGGCTTAGTTTTCCTTGCAAAAGCAGGATTGGCAATACCCTCAGCGCGAAGCAGGATGCCCTCCGAAGCCTTGGCGAAGGAGGGCCGGTCGTGTGGTATGTATACCTGCTGGAAAGCAAGACTGCCGACGGTGAGCGTTATGTCGGCATCACATCCTGAGGCGACGGCTTGCCGAGCACATGACGGAAAATCCAGTCATACATCCAAGTTCCTGCCATGGCAGATCGTCACCTATGTGGCGTTCTCGAATCAAGCCAAGGCGGCTTCATTCGAGCGCTATCTCAAATCCGGCTCCGGGCACGCCTTCGCCAGCAAGCGTCTGTGGTGAACGCCCCTTCCTTTGCGAAAAATCCAGGCATTCCCGGAAAAACGTAGTAATACCAATTGCTTGCTACAAAAACATGCGTCACCAAAACGGCTGTTTCGTTCGATTCTGACTGGAGGTCAGAAAATGAACATCAAGAGCCTTCTTCTCGGCTCCGCTGCGGCCCTGATCGCAGTTTCCGGTGCGCGCGCCGCCGACGCCGTCGTCGTCGCCGAGCCGGAGCCCGCTGAATACGTCAAGATCTGCGACGTCTACGGCGCTGGCTACTTCTACATCCCCGGCACCGAGACCTGCCTGCGCGTCGGCGGCTATGTCCGTTATGACATCGGCGTGGGCGACACCGGCTCGTTCGACGGTGCGAAGGCTGCCGATCACCAGGACGGTGACGACCACAACACCTACTACAAGAACACGCGCTTTACGCTGAAGACCTGGACCGGCCAGGAAACCGAGCTCGGCACCTTGAAGACCTACACCGAGACCCGCTTCAACTTCGGTGACGACAATGCCTTCGACGAGCCGATCAATGCCGCCCACAATCGGGACGTCTCGCTGAACTTCGCCTGGATCCAGCTCGGTGGCCTGCGCGTCGGTAAGGACGAATCGGCCTTCGATACGTTCGTCGGCTACGCCGGCAACGTCATCCAGGATACGCTGGTTCCTTACGGCGACTTCGACACCAACGTCGTCCAGTACTACTTCGACGCAGGCAACGGCTTCTCGGCCGTGGTCTCGCTCGAAGAAGGCACCGGCACCGACACGATCGACAGCTATGTTCCGCATGTCGTCGGCGGCGTGAAGTATACGCAGGGCTGGGGCGCCATCACCGGCGTCGTCGCCTACGACAGCAACTACGAGGAAGTCGCCGGCAAGGTTCGCTTGGACGTCAATGTCAACGACGCACTGTCGCTGTTCATCATGGGCGGCTACGGCACCGATGACAACCTCAACGACGACGCCGGCAATTTTGTCGAAGCCCATGGTCGCGGCTTCTACAAGGCGTGGGGCGGCAACTGGGCAGTCTGGGGCGGCGGCACCTACAAGTTCAACGAGAAGACCTCGTTCAACCTTCAGGTGTCTGCTGACGACTGGAAGAACGTCGGCGTTGCGGCGAACGTTGCTTATGACGTCGTTCCCGGCTTCACCGTCACGGCCGAGGTCGACTACCTCCATGCCGGCCGGTTTGACGATGCTGGCTTCATCAACCCATCGTTTACACCTGCCGATAAGAAGAACAGCGTCGGCGGTATGCTCCGCTTCCAGCGCTCGTTCTAACAGCCATCGCTTCGTGAATATCGAAACCCGGCGGGCAACCGCCGGGTTTTTTCATTGGGGGTTTCCACTGCGCGATTCCGCAACGGACGATGATTGCTCTGGGATGCATCAGGCGTTTGGATCAGGCGGGCGGCAACGATTGCTCATTGCGCGCAACTTGCACCCGCCCACTCACCGCGCTAGCAAGAAGCCCCTTCCCTCACGCGAGCTTTTGCCATGCGTCTGCGCCCTCCCCTTATGCCGCTCGTTGCAGCGCTTCCGTCGACCGTGCCGTTTGTCGGCCCCGAAGCGCAGGAGCGCGAGCGCGGGCGTGCATTCCGCGCCCGCATCGGCGCCAATGAGAGCAGCTTTGGGCCGTCGCCGCGCGTCATCGCCCGTATGGCCGAGATCGCGCGCGACATGTGGATGTATTGCGATCCGGACAATCACGACCTGAAGGTGGCCGCGGCCGCGCATCATAGTCTGAAGGTCGAGAACATCGTGGTCGGCGAAGGCATCGATGGCCTGCTTGGTCTGGTGGCGCGCATGTATGTGGCGCCTGGCGATGCGGTGGTCACCTCGCTCGGCGCCTATCCCACCTTCAACTTCCACATTGCCGGTGTCGGCGGGCGGCTTGTCACCGTGCCCTATGCGAACGACCACGAGGATCTGGAAGGGCTGCTGGTTGCGGCCGCCAGGGAGAAAGCGCCGCTGGTCTATCTGTCCAATCCGGACAACCCCATGGGGAGCTGGTGGGAAGCGGCCGAACTGACGCGCTTCATCGAAGCGCTGCCGGAAACCACCATGCTCGTGCTCGATGAAGCCTATGGAGAATTGGGGCCAGCCTCCGCACTGCCGCCCATCGACGTCTCGCGGCCGAATGTCATTCGTATGCGCACCTTTTCGAAAGCTTACGGGCTTGCCGGCATACGCTGCGGCTATGCGGTCGCCGAGGCCCAGGTGATCAGCGATTTCGAGAAGATCCGCAATCACTACGGCGTCAGCCGCATGGCGCAGGTCGCGGGCGTCGAGGCGCTCGCCGACCAGGATTATCTGGATTCAGTGGTGGCGCGGGTGTCGGCGGGGCGCCGGCGCATCGCGCAGATAGCCGAACAGAACGGGCTGACGCCGCTGCCGTCGGCGACCAATTTCGTTACCATCGATTGCGGCCGCGACGGCGCTTTCGCGCTGAAGATCCTGCAAGGCCTGTTGTCGCGCGACGTCTTCATCCGCAAGCCGATGGCGCCGGGGCTCGATCGTTGCATCCGCGTCAGCGTCGGACTGGACCGCGAGCTCGACATTTTTGCCGAGGAACTGCCCGGCGCACTGGCCGCCGCCCGTGGAAACTGAACGAGTGTTGCCATCGCGGCGACACTTGCCGGCCCGTCAGAGATCGAGTTCCCAGTTCTGGCCGGTCAGTTCCTTGCCGAAACTGTGATGGCGCTCCTGTGAAACCAGTCTGAACCCGGCGCGCTCATAAATCGCGCGGGCGGCGACGAGAATGTCATTCGTCCACAGAACGAGCTTGATGTAGCCGCAGGCACGCGCCTGGTTCACGCATTCCGCGACCAGCCGTTTGCCGATACCCAAACCGCGCGCCGCCGCCTCGACATGCAGCAGCCGCAGCTTCGCGACCTCGTCGTCCTGGTGAACCAGAAACACCGCGCCGAGCGGCAGGCCGGCGCGTTCGGCGATCCAGCAGAAATCGCGCCCTGGCTTGAAATTGCGGATGAAGTCGGCCCCGATTTCGGCGACCAAGGCTTCGAACTCGATGTTCCAGCCATATTCCTCGGCGTAGAGCTGGGCCTGACGCTGCACCACCCAGCCAATGTCACCGACGCGATGCGGACGCAACGTCACCGCCGGGGCGGCCGCCTCGCCTTCAGCCGCCGGATCGCCCAGCAGCTCCGCCGCCTTGCGCAAGGCGTCGCCGAGTTCGGCCAAGCGGTGGTCGGGCAGGTTCTCGATGAGCCGTGAGGTGTCGCGGTCCGCCGCGGCCTGCAGACCGGCAAGGGCGGCCTGCCCCCTTGCCGTCAGCGACAGGATACGCCTTCGCCGGTCGACCGGATCGGTCCGGGTCTCGGTCAGGCCTTCGCTAGCGAATTTTCGCAGGATCCGCGTCAGGTAGGCCGCGTCGAGACGCAGTTGTTTGGCGATGTCGGAAGCGGCCGGGCCGACATCAATGTCAAATGCTTCCGAAAGGAAGCCTCGCTCGCCGGCGATTTCCGCCGCCGGGCGATCCCGGTGGCCAAGCTCGAACAGGACACGCGCCTCGGTGAGCGTGAACGAGCTCTGCGTCAAGGTCTCGTCGAGAAGGCCGACGGTGCGGGTGTAGAAACGGTTGAAGTGCCTGATATCGGCCACCAAAGCGCTGCGTTGGTCCAGCATCTGCGTTCAGCCCTAGATTGTGACGGCCCACAGTGTGAGAAATTTAGTGGACTGAGTCAACTAAATCAGTTTTGACGCGGCCCTCCTTCTCATTCGACCGGCCTGTTGCATTCCCCCTCGCCTGCGCCAGATTCTGCAGACAAGCCTCAGGAGAGACACATGGCTGACGATCGCAAGGCAGTGCGTGTGCAGGCCCGCGGCAAGGTGCAAGGCGTCGGCTACAGGATCTGGGTCCGGAGCCAGGCTGCCAGCCTTGGGCTTGCAGGCTGGGTGCGCAATGAAGCGGACGGCTCGGTGACCGCCGAAATTGTCGGGACAGGCGCGGCCGTCTCGACCATGATCGAACGATTTTGGAAAGGACCGCCGGGAGCATCGGTCTCCCGCGTTGACGTTGAAGATGCGGCGTCCGGCAATCTCCCTACCGGCTTCCGGATCGACGCGTGACGCGGGGTTCGGCATAGCTCTTGAATTAATTGAACGTTCGTTTTATTAATTCATGTCGAGGAGGCTCATTTGGCGCGCACTACCGGATCCGATGGCGGGAAGACCGAGGCGGCAGCCCGCGAGGCTGCGGTCAACCTGATCGCGCGGCTCGGCTATGAGGCGATGTCGATGCGCCAGCTGGCGGCCGAAGTCGGCGTGCAGGCGGCCGCGCTCTATCGCTATTTCCCGACCAAGGAGGATTTGCTGTTCACGCTGATGCGCGAGCATATGGAGGAGCTGATCGCAGCCTGGAACGCCGCACGGCCCACCGATGCCGATCCGGCAAGCCGGCTTTCGGCCTATGTCGAGAACCACATCGCCTTCCACATCGCCCGCCGCCATGCGACGCATGTTTCGAACATGGAACTGCGCAGCCTGTCGCCCGAAAGGCTGACGCAGATACTGCGGATGCGCACGGCCTATGAGAAGGAACTGCGCGCCATTCTGCGTGACGGCGCCGAAGCAGGTGTGTTCAGCGTCGAAGACACCGGCCTCACCGCCATGGCGCTGATCCAGATGATGACCGGCGTCATCGTCTGGTTCAGGCCGGGCGAGCGGCTGTCGATCGCTGAAGTCACAGCGATATATCTTTCGATGACAATGCGGCTCGTCGGCGCGAGGACCGACGCCTACAGCGCCGCGCGTCCGTTTGGACGCGCAAAGGATGCTGTAGCATTTTGATTTTCGCGCATGGCCTTTCCGAAATCCAAGGCGATTTCGGGGTCATGCGGCAGGAGGAACCCGATGTACACGAACACGCTCAGCTTCGGGCATGACGAGGATATCGAGGCGTTGCGCGACCTGGTGCGGCGCTTCGCCCAGGACAGGATCGCGCCGATCGCGGCGGAAATCGACCGCTCGAACGAATTCCCGGCGCATCTCTGGGCGGAACTCGGCAATCTCGGGCTCCTCGGCATCACCGCCGATCCCGAGTTCGGCGGCAGTGGCATGGGCTATCTCGCCCACGTGATCGCCGTCGAGGAGATCTCAAGGGCCTCGGCCTCGGTCGGCCTGTCCTACGGCGCTCATTCCAATCTCTGCGTCAACCAGATCAACCGCTGGGCGACGCCGGCGCAGAAGGAGAAATTCCTGCCGCCGCTTTGCTCGGGCGAGCGCGTCGGCGCGCTGGCCATGTCGGAGCCCGGCGCCGGCTCCGACGTCGTCTCGCTCAAGCTGCGCGCCGAAAAGCGCAACGACCGGTACGTGCTCAACGGCACCAAGATGTGGATCACCAACGGCCCGGACGCCGAGACGCTGGTGGTCTATGCCAAGACCGATCCGGAGCGCCATGCGCGCGGCATCACCGCCTTCATCGTCGAAAAGGCTTTTGCCGGATTTTCGGTTGCGCAAAAGCTCGACAAGCTCGGTATGCGCGGCTCCAACACCGGCGAACTGGTTTTCGACAATGTGGAGGTGCCGTTCGACAACGTGCTGCACGAGGAAGGGCGCGGCGTCGAGGTTCTGATGTCTGGTCTCGACTACGAGCGCACGGTGCTGGCCGGTGGCCCGATCGGCCTGATGGCCGCCTGTCTCGACGTCGCGGTGCCCTATGTGCATGAGCGCAAGCAGTTCGGCCAGGCGATCGGGGAATTCCAGCTGGTGCAGGGCAAACTCGCCGACATGTACACGACGATGAACGCCGCGCGCGCCTATGTCTACGCGGTCGCCGCCGCCTGCGACCGCGACCAGGCCAGTCGCAAGGATGCCGCAGGCTGCGTTCTTTTTGCCGCCGAAAAAGCAACGCAGATGACGCTTGACGCGCTCCAGCTTCTGGGCGGCAACGGATACATCAACGACTATCCGACTGGCCGGCTGCTACGCGACGCCAAACTCTATGAAATCGGTGCCGGCACCAGCGAAATCCGGCGATGGCTGATCGGCCGCGAGATCATGGCGGAGGGGGTATAGCATGGCTGTCCTCCAGACCCAGATCTCCCCTTCCTCCGATACCTTCCACACCAATGCCGAACGCATGCGGGCGCTGGTCGCCGATATCGCGGAAAAGGGTGCGAGCGTCGAGCGCGGTGGCTCGGAGGAGGCGCGCGAGCGGCACGTCGCGCGCGGCAAGCTGCTGCCGCGCGAGCGGCTGGCGCAATTGCTCGACACCGGCTCGCTCTTCCTCGAGATCGGCCAGTTCGCCGCGTGGTCGATGTATGGCGAGGACATTCCGTCCGCCGGCATCATCGCCGGTATCGGCCGCGTCGAAGGCACGGAAGTGATGGTCGTCGTCAACGATGCCACGGTGAAGGGCGGCACCTATTACCCGCTGACGGTGAAGAAGCATCTGCGGGCGCAGGAGATCGCGCTGCAGAACAATCTGCCTTGCGTCTACCTGGTCGACAGCGGCGGCGCCAACCTGCCCAACCAGGACGAGGTGTTTCCCGACCGCGAGCATTTCGGGCGCATATTCTACAACCAGGCCAACCTGTCCGCCTCAGGCATCCCGCAGATCGCCTGCGTCATGGGGTCGTGCACGGCGGGCGGCGCCTATGTGCCGGCAATGTCGGACGAGACGATCATGGTGCGCAACCAGGCGACCATCTTCCTCGGCGGCCCCCCGCTGGTGAAGGCCGCCACCGGCGAGGATGTCAGCGCCGAGGATCTCGGCGGCGCCGACGTCCATACACGGCTCTCCGGTGTCGCCGATCACTACGCGCTCGACGATGAACATGCGCTGGCCATCTGCCGGCGCATCGTCAAGAACCTCAATCGGAACAAGAACGTAAGCCTTGCCGTGCGGAAACCGATTCCGCCGCTTCATCCGGCAGATGAGGTCTACGGCATCGTGCCGACGGATCTGCGCCAGCCCTATGACGTGCGCGAGGTAATCGCGCGCCTCGTCGACGGTTCGGAGTTCGATGAGTTCAAGCAGAATTACGGCACCACGCTCGTCACCGGCTTTGCCCATCTTCACGGCATGCCGGTCGGCATCATCGCCAACAATGGCGTGCTGTTTTCCGAAAGCGCGCTGAAGGGCGCTCATTTCATCGAGCTGTGCTGCCAGCGCAAGATTCCGCTGGTCTTCCTGCAGAACATCACCGGCTTCATGGTTGGGCGCAAATATGAGGCAGGCGGCATCGCCAAGGACGGCGCCAAGCTGGTGATGGCAGTCGCCACCGCCCGCGTGCCCAAGGTCACCGTGATCATCGGCGGCTCGTTCGGCGCCGGCAATTACGGCATGTGCGGGCGCGCCTACTCGCCCCGCTTCCTGTGGATGTGGCCGAACGCCCGCATTTCGGTGATGGGCGGCGAGCAGGCGGCGACGGTGCTGGCCATGGTCAAGCGCGAGGGGATCGAGCGCAAGGGCGGCGAATGGAGCGCCGAGGAAGAAGCGAAGTTCAGGAAGCCGATCCTGATGAAATACGAGCATGAAGGCCACCCGCTCTATTCCTCGGCAAGGCTATGGGACGACGGCATCATCGATCCGGCAAGGACGCGCGAGGTGCTGGCGCTCAGCCTCTCCGCCGCGCTCAACGCGGAGATCGAGGAAACGCGCTTCGGCGTGTTCAGGATGTGAGATGGGCGAGGTGCAGGACAGGATCCGCATTCACGTCGGCGACATTACCAAGCTGGATGTCGACGCCATCGTCAATGCGGCCAATTCCTCGCTGCTCGGCGGGGGCGGGGTCGACGGCGCCATTCACCGGGCGGCGGGGCCGGAACTCCTCGCCGAATGCCGCACGCTCAACGGCTGCAAGACCGGCGATGCAAAGCTGACGAGGGGCTATCGGCTGCCGGCCCGCTACATCGTCCATGCGGTCGGTCCGGTCTGGCAGGGCGGCGGCGAGGGCGAGGCGGAGTTGCTCGCCTCCTGCTATCGGCGCTCGCTCGAAATCGCCGTCGAGAAGGAATGCCGCTCGGTCGCCTTTCCGGCGATCTCGACGGGCATCTACCGCTATCCGAGGGATGAGGCGGCAGCAATCGCTGTCGGCGCCGTAAACAGCTTCTTGAGCGGAAATACGACGCCGCAGACCGTCATCTTCTGCTGCTTCGACGAACAAATAGCCGAACTATACCGTGAGGCCGTTGCATCCTCGAGGCAAACGCAGGCCACGGAGGCTCCATGTTCACAAAGATCCTGATTGCCAATCGGGGCGAGATCGCATGCCGGGTGATCCGCACGGCGCGCAGGATGGGGGTACGCACCGTCGCCGTCTATTCCGATGCAGATGCGAAATCCCTGCATGTCGAGATGGCAGACGAGGCGGTGCATATCGGTGCCTCGCCTGTCAGCGACAGCTATCTGCGCGGCGACAGGATCGTCGCGGCTGCCTTGGCGACAGGCTCGCAGGCCGTTCATCCCGGCTATGGCTTCCTGTCGGAAAATCCTGATTTCGTCGACCAGGTGGTGGCCGCGGGGCTGACCTTCATCGGCCCGTCGGCGGCCTCTATCCGCGCCATGGGGCTGAAGGATGCCGCCAAGCGTCTGATGGAAAAGGCCGGCGTGCCCGTCGTGCCGGGCTACCATGGCGAGGCGCAGGAGATCGTGATCCTGGCCTCCAAGGCACGCGAAATCGGCTACCCCGTGCTGATCAAGGCGCGCGCCGGCGGCGGCGGCAAGGGCATGCGCCGGGTCGAGCACCCCGATGAGTTCTCCGAAGCGCTGTCCAGCGCGCGACGCGAGGCGAAATCCGCTTTTGGAGACGACCGTGTGCTGGTGGAAAAATATATCGACAAGCCGCGCCACATCGAGGTGCAGGTTTTCGGCGACAATTTCGGCAATGCCGTCCATCTGTTCGAACGCGACTGCTCGGCGCAGCGACGCCATCAGAAGGTTATCGAGGAAGCCCCCGCCCCTGGCATGACGGAAGCGTTCCGCAAGGCGATGACCGAGGCGGCGGTGAAGGCCGCCAAGGCGATCAGCTACTGCGGCGCCGGCACCATCGAATTCATCGTCGATGCCTCGCAAGGCCTGAAGCCTGACCGCTTCTGGTTCATGGAGATGAACACGAGGCTGCAGGTCGAGCACCCGGTCACCGAGATGGTCACCGGCACCGATCTGGTGGAGTGGCAGTTGCGCGTCGCATCCGGCGAGAAGCTGCCGAAAACGCAAGGCGAGATAAAGCTTGCCGGTCACGCCTTCGAGGCGCGCCTCTATGCCGAGGATGCCGCAAGGGAGTTTCTGCCTGCGACCGGCACGCTGCATCATCTGAAATTTCCCGACATGGTCCCCCAAGGGGCGGCCATGCGTGTCGAAACCGGCGTGCGGGCCGGCGACGCCATTTCTCCCTATTATGATCCGATGATCGCCAAGCTGGTGGTGCATGGCAGGGACAGGCCGGCTGCGCTGGAGGCACTCGGCGTGGCGCTTACGCGAACCGAGGTCGCCGGTTCGATCGTCAATACCGCCTTCCTCGCCGCACTGGTGACCGATCCGGACTTTTCGGCGGGCGATGTCGATACCGGCCTGATAGGCCGGCATCAGCAGGCGCTGACCGAGATTGCGCCGCCGAGCGGCGAAACGGTCGCGGCCGCGGCCATTGCGGCCTCCGGGGCGGGAGTGCTGGCGCCATCGGACGATCCATGGTCGTCGCTTGCCGGCTACACGCATTTCCATGGCATGGCGCGACGGATCCGGCTGAGGTTTGGCGATGAGGATATTCTGGCAAAGGTTTCGGTAGGGCCAGACCGGCGTTCCCAGGTGTCGCTCCATGCACCCTATGACAGCGCCAATTCGCATGACCTTCGCGCCGTTCCTCGCCTTGCCCGCTGGCCAGGCCACATCACGATATTCGAAGGCGCGATCGGCTATACCTTCGCGGTACCGGACCCGTTGGCCAGAAGCGATGATATGGCGGCGGCGTCAGGCAGCTTGCGCGCGCCGATGCCGGGACTGGTCAAGCTGGTGCGGGCGACAAAGGGCGATACGGTGATGAAGGGGCAACCGTTGCTTATTCTCGAGGCGATGAAGATGGAGCATACCATCGCCGCGCCGCATGATGGCATGATCGCCGAGATCGCCACCGAAGGCGCGCAGGTTACCGACGGCACCGTGCTGGTGCGGTTCGAGGATATGCAAGGCTGACAGCCTCGCTGCCGCACGACAAATCGCGATGTTTGGCAGGACAGAAGGGGCGCGACCTCCGTTATATGTCCAAGGCAAACATGAAAATGGCCGGGACGAACCCGGCCATTTCATCCATGTAGGCCGCGATTACGGCTGGATCGGCGCGTACTTGCCGTCGTGCCACTGGTTGATGTCGTAGCTGGCGTTCTTGAGGTCGCCCTTCTCGTCGAAGGTGACATTGCCGACAACCGTGCTGATCGGCTGCCCGTTCTTCAGCGCCTCGGCGACTTTGGCCGGATCATCGCTGCCGGCACGCTTGATGCCTTCCGCAAAGGCCTGGATCGTGGCGTAAGAGAACAGCGTGAAGCCTTCCGGCACGAAGCCGCCGGCTTTGATCTTCTCGACGGCTGCCTTGGCTTCCGGCTTTGCCTGAGGATCCGACGGGAAGACGAACATGGTGCCTTCGCCGGCCGGGCCGGCGACCTGCCAGAACTCCGGCGAGGCTATCGAATCCGGCATGATCAGCTGGAACTTGATGCCCTGTTCCGCCGACTGGCGCAGGATCAGGCCAGCCTCGGGGTGGTAACCGCCGAAATAGACAACGTCGGCTTTGAGGTCCTTGAGCTTGGTGACAAGCGCCGAATAGTCCTTCTCGCCGGCATTGATGCCTTCATAGTCCACTTCCTTCAGGCCGCCGGCATTCATCGTAGCCTTGACCGCATCGGCAACACCCTGACCGTACGCACTCTTGTCATGCAGGATGACGACGTTCTTGCCGGCATATTTCTTGGCGATCCACGGACCGATGAAGGCGCCCTGCGCGTCGTCACGCGTATAGAGGCGCATGATCGTCGGCCAGCCGGCCTTCGCCGCGGCGTCGGTCAGCACCGGGTTCGAGGAGGCCGGGCTCATCATCAAGGCACCGGCTTCGGCATAGACGGCGGAAGCCGGAATGCTCGATCCCGAGCAAGCGTGGCCGTCGATGAACTTGACGCCGTTGGCGACGATACGGTTGGCGACCGAAACCGCCTGCTTCGGGTCGCACTGGTCATCCTCGATATCGAGCTTGATCTGGCGACCGTCGACACCGCCGGCGGCATTGATCGCGTCGGCGGCAGCCTGCGCGCCCTGCTTGAACTGATCGCCGATGGTGGCGAGCTGTCCGGTCATCGGACCGACCACCGAAAAGGTGATGTCGTCGGCAAAGGCGACCGGCGTGCTCATCATCAGGCCGAAAATGGCCGCGTTCAAAATACTCAATTTTTTCATTGTGGTATGACTCCTCCACTCACGCGCGGCCGCCCCGGCCACGCTTCTTCCAGAGAGGCCGGACAATTTCATCCTTCGTGTGGCCTGTCTAGGCGCATTGGCGGCGCTCGATTGGGCCTGCGAAGCATCGCTGGAGCAAAAAGGCAAAAGCCGCGCCGGCCTTGTTCCGGCCGGTCGCGGCTTTACCTGTCGAGCTGTTTCTCAAGTGCCCCCCGCACTCGAACCCAACTCGCCTTCCCTGTCTTCCTGCTGGCCCTGCTCTTTTCCGAAAACCGGATCATGGCCGCCGCGCCGCTGGCCCTGTCGGGCGTACCGCGTTCTTGGTTTTGTCGCGTGGCCGTCTTACCGCGGCCTTGTCCTTGTCCGGCGGACCGGAAGGCCGCCCTGCCTTATATTCAGTGCATCGTCATCCATTCGCGGGCCTCGCGCAGCGCCTTGGCGATCTCGACCTTCGACATCGCAGCCGACAGTTCCGAGCGCAATTCCGCGGCGCGGGCCGAACCCTTGATCGCGGCGATGTTGAACCATTTGTGGGCGGCCACGACGTCGGTCTCGCAATCGCGGCCGGTCGCATACATCATCCCCAGTTCGAAAAGAATGTCGGCTTGGGCGGTTGCCCCCATGGCGCCGAAGCCTGCTTCAAGCATTTCAAAACGTGCCATTTTTCAATCCCCTGTTCCGGCCCTGTCTGGCTCCCGAGAGCTGCCTCCGTTTGTCTGTCCGGGCCGCTCGTTCGATGCTTTCGAGAATGCCGCGCAGGCTTGAATCCGTCGTTAAATGGCGTGCTTAATTTGAGGAAAACAAAGCTAAAACAATAGGTAAACATGGAAATTCGTTAAGGATACAAAGCCAGCGATTCAGCCCCATTGCGCCAAATTTGACGAAAATTTCCGTGACCGGAATCAACACTCCGCTAACCACGCGAAACAAACACGAGGTTACGTATGCACTCAGTTCCCTGCCGACATTGCTTCTTTTGGCGGTTCTGAAATCGCCGGGGCTTCCGCAGCGGCACCGCTTTTGTTTTGCTGGAAGCTGGATTAGCTTACGTTTGCGTAAGCGGCAGACCGGTGAGGTGGAGCCTTCTGCCGGGTATCCAAGGGAGCAAAGATGTTTCGAAAAGCAAGCCTGGCCCTGGCGGCCACTTTGATCCTGACCGGTGTGGCCTGGGCCGATCCGATCGAGGGAAACTGGAAGACGCAGGCCGGCGATACCGCGGCCATCGGGGGCTCGGGTTCATTTTCCATCACGCTGAAGTCTGGCAAATATGCCGGCAAGACCATCGGTTCGCTCAAGGCGTCCGGCGACAACAAATACACCGGCAGCATAACCGACCCGGCAAACGACAAAACCTACTCCGGCAAGGCGACACTGTCGGGCACCTCGCTGAAAATGAGCGGCTGCGTGCTCGGCGGGCTGATCTGCAAGAGCCAGACCTGGCACAAGCTCTGATCGACCCCATCCTTGCGACATGAAAACGGGGCCCGCAGGCCCCGTTTTCGTTCCATGATCCTGGCATGCTGTGCCGGCGGCCATGCTCCTTATGGCCAGCGCCGCCTCAAAACCCATCAACCAATTTGAACGGCAGATGAACGCCGGCATCAGAGCCGGTTCAGTCGTGCCCGGGCATTCTCCTGCGTGTTGAAGGAGACACGACCAATGCTCGCCCGCCGCTTCACCATCGTCTGCCTGCTGGTGAGCCTGTTTGGAATGTTCTTCGCCATCCTCGTCGCCGAAGCGGGCCGTTCGGCCCGTTCCTGGGACGAGGCCAGTTCCAGAACCTGCCGCCTCGCCTGCCCGACCAGCCTTCGCCCCTAAAGACAGAAACCAAAGACCTGACCAAACCAAGACCTCGAAAGAAAAGCCAAGACCATGAACCGCATCGCCGCCAACCTCTTCAAAACCGTTCGGCTTCTGCCGCGGGCGGCGCTCATCCTGGCGTTCCTTGCCGCACCGGTCCTGGCCGTGCCGATGATGCGTGCCGATGCGGGTTCCACGATCGACGCGCCGGCACTAAAGAAATCCGGCGTCGGTTTCGTACTGCTGGTCAGCCTGCAGCGCGGATAAATTGCGCCTTCGATCGGGACACCCCTCCCAACCGCCTTTCCAAATCTCTATATTGGGCCATGGAAAAGCGAATCTATCCCCAGGCCATCGAATCTGTGGTCATGCCCGAGCCTTTTGGCCGGCAAAGCTTCGACACCGCCGAGAAGGCGGTCGCGGCGCTGCAAGCCCTCTACGACCGCAACACCAAGTTCCTGCGCGACTCCTTCGCGGCGCTTGCCGCCGGCGGGGACAGCAGCAAGCGCTACCGCGCCTTCTACCCGGAGATCGGCGTCACGACGAACTCGTTCACCCAGATCGATTCACGCCAGGCCTATGGCCACATGCCGACGCCGGGGCATTTTTCCACCACCATCACCCAGCCGAGCCTGTTCGAACGCTATCTGGTCGAGCAATTGCGTCTGATCATGCGCAACCACGGGGTCGCGGTCACGGTTTCGGAATCGACAACGCCCATCCCGCTGCATTTCGCCTTTCTCGAAGGCACACATGTCGACGGAACGGCGGCCGAGCGTATCCAGCGGCCGATCCGAGACCTGTTCGACGTGCCGGATCTCGACGGTACAGACGACCAGATCGCCAACGGCACGTTCGAAGTGGCGTTCGGCGAACCAAGGCCGCTGGCGCCGTTCACCGCGCAGCGGATCGATTATTCCCTCCACCGGCTGTCGCACTATACCGCGACCACGCCGCAGCATTTCCAGAATTTCGTGCTGTTCACCAATTACCAGTTCTATATCGACGAGTTCGTGGCGCGCGCCCGCGACCTGATGGAGAATGGCGGCGGCGGATATGCCGAATTCATCGAGCCGGGCAACGTGGTCACCAAAGCCGGGCAGAGCGCGCCGAGCGAAGGGGTGGCGCCGCAGCGCCTGCCACAGATGCCGGCCTACCACCTGAAGAAGCCGAACCATGGCGGCATCACCATGGTCAATATCGGCGTCGGCCCCTCCAACGCCAAGACGATCACCGACCACATCGCGGTGCTGAGGCCGCATGCCTGGGTGATGCTCGGCCACTGCGCGGGCCTGCGCAATACGCAGGCGCTGGGGGACTATGTGCTGGCGCATGCCTATGTGCGCGAGGATCACGTGCTGGACGACGACCTGCCGGTCTGGGTGCCGATCCCGCCGCTGGCCGAAATCCAGGTGGCATTGCAGGAAGCGGTGGCCGAAGTCACCGGCCTATCGGGGTACGATCTCAAGCGCATCATGCGCACCGGCACTGTCGCCACCATCGACAACCGCAACTGGGAACTGCGCGACCAGCGCGGACCGGTGCAGCGGCTTTCGCAGTCGAGGGCGATCGCACTTGATATGGAATCGGCAACGATCGCGGCCAATGGCTTTCGCTTCCGCGTGCCTTACGGCACGCTCTTATGTGTCTCCGACAAGCCGCTGCATGGCGAGCTGAAGCTGCCCGGCATGGCGACCGAGTTCTACAAGCGGCAGGTGGCGCAGCACCTGACCATCGGCATCAGGGCGATGGAAAAGCTTTCGGAAATGCCGATGGAGCGGCTGCATTCGCGCAAGCTCAGAAGTTTTTCGGAAACGGCCTTCCAGTAGCCGATCTGCGCGCTGCCAGAGCCATTCGCCGTCTGGCCGGCGATTCGCTATCTTGCCAGCAATTCGCTATCTTGATTGAGCCGCATTTTTGCCGATAACCGATCGAAGACAATCGCTGGCAACTCATGCAGATCTGATCCGATGAAACGCAGTCGAGACATGGCGGCTTCACTGGTATTCATCGTGATGATGACGCTCTCGGTCGCGCTGGTGGCCGGGTTCTTCGGCGCCTTGCACCCGGCGTTCGATTCATTTTCGCATTTCCGCATCCACCTCGCCGTGCTGATGGCGCTTTGCGCGCTGCCGCTGCTGGCGACATCGTTTCGCCTGCAAGCGGCCGCGGCCCTGGTTTTTGCCGTGGCAGCCCTTGCCACCGCTTCGACCGCCTTGCCCCGGCCATGGCCGGTTCAGGCGGTCGCCAAATCCACCGACCAGGCAGTCTACAGCCTGCTGCAGATGAATCTGCGCTACGATAACCCGACGCCGAAGAAAGTGCTGTCACTGATCGGCCGGACCAATCCCGACGTCATCACCCTGGACGAGGTGTCGGCGATGTGGGCGACGGAGCTTGGCTACATCGCCAGCGCCTATCCATACCGGATCCTCTGTCCCTATCCCAACGGCGTTTTCGGCGTCGCGCTGCTCTCGCGGCGACCCTTTGTCGCCGGCACCGCCCCACATTGCGAGCGCCGGGGTGCAATGGCCATTGCGACCATCGATTTCGGCGGCAGAAGCGCCGACGTCGCCGCCATCCATCTCAGCTGGCCGTGGCCCCGGGAACAGTTTTGGCAGATCGGCGAACTCTCGGAGCAGCTTTCATCGCTCGGCCAAACCGCCATCATGGCCGGCGATTGCAACGCGGTGCCATGGAGCGCCGCGGTGCGGCGCGTCGCCGCTCTCGGCGGACTGACCGTCATGCCGTCGGCCGGGTCGACCTGGATTCACCGGAAGCTGCCCGACTTCCTGCGCCGCTATGCAGGCCTCCCGATCGACCAGGCGTTCAGCAAGGGCGGCGTGACCATTCTGTCGTCAACGCGACTGGAAGACACCGGCTCCGACCATCTTCCCGTACTCGTGGAGTTCTCGCTTCGCCCCGACGACAGGCAGCCCCATGACGAGCATGAGAGCGCGCTCGCGGCGAGCGACCTTCAAAACAATCCGCGCGGTTGATGCTTCGGCATTCTCAGGGCCTGGTCAACGCTTCGACAAGGTGCTCGACAGGCCCGCCGCCGCGATGTTCGCGCGCATCGAAAGCGTTCTGCCTGCCTTCATATTCGACATAGATGGCCTTGATCCGGCGCCGCGCCTCGAGGTGCGTGCCGGTGCAGAACCAGTTGTCCGGGCGCCGCAGGCCGGCAAGCGCGGTCTCGGTGGCCCGCATCATCCGCCTCGCGATACCGCCATGCGTCTGCTCGTGCTTGCGAACGCCGACCATGAAACGGTCCCAACGCTTGCGCAGGACCGGGCTTGCCGACGAGAGCCGCGGGAAAGTGTAGGTCAGGTTGAGCGTCCCGTTGGCCTGCCGCAGATGGCAGGCTCCATCCTGCCGGACGATATCGAGATCCCAGTGCACGGCGTAACCGGTTTCGGCGATGGCGCGCGTCATATAGCCGTGCTTGGGCCCCAGCCGGTCCATCGCCTCGACAAGGGCGGCTCCGGTGTTTCCAGCGACATCATAGGTGCGGATGTGAACGGTGAGCTTTGTGGCTGCCGATGCGGCTGATGCGCAAAGCAGCATGAAGGCCATGGCGAGCATCGTCGGGCTGGTCAGGCGCATGTCCGCCTCCTTTGTCGGATCCGAGCAGACCACACTCGGCGGGAGGCTTCAACGGGCTTGATCGAGGCAGGCGGTCGACGGCGACAGACAAGTCCGCCGCCGCTCGCATGTTCTTCGTGACAGCTTAGCCGGCACGCTCACATGTTCTGATAGACTGGGCCTTCGCCGCCTTGCGGCGGCACCCAGTCGATATTCTGGTTCGGATCCTTGATGTCGCAGGTCTTGCAATGGACGCAGTTCTGCGCGTTGATGACGAAGCGCACATCCTTTGCCGCCGGATCGGCAGCGGCATTGCCGTCCTTGTCGACCCATTCGTAGACGCCTGCGGGGCAGTAGCGCGTCGAAGGTCCGGCAAAGACGTCATGCTCGGAACGCTTCTGCAGCTCCATGTCCGCCACCAGCAGATGCACCGGCTCGTTTTCCTCGTGGTTGGTGTTGGACAGGAACACCGAGGACAAGCGGTCGAAGGTCAGCACGCCATCGGCCTTGGGATAGTCTATCTTCTTGTGCTTCGCGGCAGGCTCTAGCGTGGCGTAGTCGGCCTTGCCGTGCTTCAGCGTGCCGAAGGGCGAGAAGCCGAACAAAGTGTTCAGCCACATGTCCAGCCCGCCAATGGCAACGCCGGCGATGGTGCCGAAGCGCGACCACAGCGGCTTGACGTTGCGCACCTTCTTCAGATCCTTGCCGATGTCTGTCGCCCGCCAGGCCGCTTCGTAAGCGGAGAGCTCGTCATTGGCGCGGCCGGCCGCGATGGCCTCGGCGACATGCTCGGCCGCCAGCATTCCCGACAGCACGGCATTGTGCGAGCCCTTGATGCGCGGGACGTTTACGAGGCCGGCGGCGCAGCCCATCAACGCGCCACCCGGGAAGCACAGTTTCGGCACCGACTGCCAGCCGCCTTCGGTAATCGCGCGCGCGCCATAGCCCAACCGCCTGGCGCCCTCGAAAGTACCGCTGATCGCCGGGTGGGTCTTGAAGCGCTGGAACTCCTCGAACGGCGACAGCCAGGGGTTCTTGTAATTGAGGTGGACGACGAAGCCTACCGCCACCTGATTGTCGTCCAGATGATAGAGGAAAGAGCCCCCACCGGTCTTGAGGTCGAGTGGCCAGCCGAAGGAGTGCTGGACGAGACCCGGCCTGTGCTTCTCCGGCTTGACCTGCCACAGTTCCTTGAGGCCGATGCCGTATTTGCCCGGCTCGCGGCCCTCGGAAAGCCTGAACCTGGCGATCAACTGCTTGGCGAGCGAGCCGCGCGCGCCCTCTCCGATCAGCACATATTTGCCCATCAGCGCCATGCCCGGCGCGAAACCCGGGCCGTGTGTGCCATCCTTTTCGACGCCCATGTCGCCAGTGACAACACCGGTGACGGCGCCTTCCTCGTTATAGAGCAGGCCGGCCGCGGCGAACCCCGGATAGATCTCCACGCCGAGCGCCTCGGCCTTGGCCGCCAGCCAGCGGCAGACATTGCCAAGCGAGACGATGTAGTTGCCGTGATTGTTCATCAGCGGCGGCATCATCATGTTGGGCAGCCGGAAAGAGCCGGCGGGGCCAAGCACCAGGAAATGGTCCGCCGTGACCGGCGTCTTGAACGGATGGTCCTGTTCGTCGCGCCAGCCCGGCAGCAGCCGGTCGATGCCGATCGGATCAACGACGGCGCCTGACAAGATATGGGCGCCAACCTCACCGCCCTTTTCCAGCACGACCACGGAAAGCTCGGGAGTGACTTGCTTCAGGCGGATGGCGGCGGCGAGGCCGGCCGGGCCCGCACCGACGATCACCACGTCGAATTCCATGCTTTCGCGTTCGATATCGCTCATCAACCCCTCCGCACTGGCTTGTCGCTATTGCGCGTATCTTGCTGGCTCCCGCGCTGCATAGCGCATCAAGTCGCGACAGGAAACCGGCGCGTCTGTGACAACGTGGATTTGGCCAAAAAGTCGCGCATCGTGCCGAAGGACACCCGTTTTGCGTCGACCTGCCGGCGACGCGTACGTTTTTTAATTGTTCGACGGCTTGCTTATCGGCCATACTTCGCACCATGCGCATTCCTGGGCCAGCCGGCTTCTCATCAACGCGCTTCCCATCGACGCCCGGCAGGGCCTGCCGGGCGTTCCTTTCGGCCCTCCCCCTGCTGGCGCCGGTCCATGCCTTTGCCGACGAGGTGAAAGTCTGGGCCACCGGTGCCTACTCCTTCTCCGACGAGCTTGGCGGGTTCGAAATCACCGGCGCTTCCGGCACCGGCACCAAAGACGATCCGCTCGTCATCACCGAAGAGCTGAATTCGGCGACGCCGGTGACGTTGACCATCCGTGCAACCAAGCCGATCCAGGCGTTCGGCAAGGCGGGCGAGTTCGCCAACGGCATCATGTATCTGCGCTTGGACGTGCTCAACAACAGCGGCCAGGCCTGGATCGAATTCCAGTTCGAGCTTCAGGAGGTCCTGAATCAGCCGAGCGTCTTCGGGGACGGACTTTCGTTCGACCAGCGCAACAAGACGCCTGACAACATCTGGTCGAGCAATTTTGCCGATTTCGACCGCGATTTTGAACCGTATGACCGTCTGCTGTTCAAGAACGGCAAGGTCGACCCGCTCAAGACCGCCAGGTTCGAATTCCTGATCACCGACTATACGCCGCGCTGGACCTTTTATCTGGTGCAGGACCCGCGCATACCGACGGGTTAGGTTGCGGTGAGCTATGACGCCGCCACAGACAGGCCCTCATTGCCCGGTTGTGCCAATGTCCCCAATCACAAACTTGCAATATGCGACCAGTCGAACGATGGTGGCGCTATGACTGCCGCTTCCCCAAACAGCCGACCCGATGTCGCCGAGTTGCTCGCCTTCTATGCCAGCGCGGGCGTCGACGAGGCGTTGGAGGACGCGCCGGTGAACCGCTTCGCGGAAGCCGCGCCCAAGCCGGCGGAGCGGATGCCGGCTGTCGCGCCGAGCGATAGCAGAGCACCGGAGCGGCCCGCGGCCCAACCGCGTCTCGATGCGAGCGCCGTGCCTAACGCTCCGCCGGCGCGCCCGCCCATTTCGGCGGTGCCCGACGAGGCGCAGGCGGCGCTGGCTCGTGAATTGGCCTCGGCTGCCTCGACGCTGGACGAGCTTCGCCAGCACATGTCGACTTTTGACGGCTGCAACCTGAAGTTCACCGCCAAGAACCTGGTCTTTGCCGACGGCAACCCGGATGCATCGGTGATGCTGGTCGGCGAGGCGCCCGGCCGTGACGAGGACATAGAAGGCCTGCCCTTCGTCGGCCGCTCCGGCCGGCTGCTCGACCGCATGTTGGCCGCGATCGGGCTCGACCGGACATCCGCCTATATCGCCAATGTCATCCCCTGGCGGCCGCCGGGCAACCGCACGCCGACGCCGCACGAAACCGAGATCTGCCGGCCCTTCATCGAAAGGCAGATCGAACTGGTCAAGCCGAAGGTGCTGGTCAATCTCGGCGGGCCCTCGGCCAAGACCCTTCTCAATACGAGCGAAGGTATCTTGCGGCTGCGCGGCAACTGGCGCGCCCACACGACAGCGTCCGGCGTCGTTATTCCGGCGATGCCGACGCTGCACCCGGCCTATCTATTGAGGACGCCGGCGCACAAGAAGCTGGCCTGGCGGGATTTTCTCGAGGTGAAGGCGAAGCTAAGAGCGCTCACCTCTCCATGACCTCGCGGGTAATTGAAATGCGCCTGCCGTCGCCCTAACCATGCCCTCATGACATCTCCTCAAACCTCCGCCGGCAGCCTCATCCGTGAATGGCGCACCCGACGTCGGATGAGCCAGCTCGACCTCGCCACGGAAGCCGATATCTCGCAGCGGCATCTGAGCTTCGTCGAGAGCGGGCGGGCCGCGCCCTCGCGCGACATGGTGCTGCACCTGGCCGAGCAGCTTTCGATCCCGCTTCGCCAGCGCAACCAGCTCTTGCTAGCGGCGGGCTTTGCGCCGAGCTTCAGCGAAAGGCCGCTGACCGACATTTCGCTGGCACCGGCCATGGCGGCGGTCGAGACGGTGCTT
The DNA here is from genome assembly GCF_020165435.1 of Mesorhizobium sp. BR1-1-2. Lineage (NCBI taxonomy): Bacteria > Pseudomonadati > Pseudomonadota > Alphaproteobacteria > Hyphomicrobiales > Phyllobacteriaceae > Mesorhizobium > Mesorhizobium sp. BR1-1-2. The sequence continues at coordinate 516,680 of NZ_JAIUID010000005.1, read as the reverse complement.
CGAGGGCACGAGCCGTTCCCGGCGCTCGCGGTGGACCGACACTGGAACCTCGTTTCGGCAAACACTGCCATTGGGCCGTTCCTGGCCGACATTTCCGAGCCCTCGCTGCTCAAGCCGCCAGTCAACGTGCTGCGGCTCAGCCTGCACCCTGGAGGTGTCGCGCCGCGCATCGTCAATCTCGCGGAGTGGCGGGCGCACCTGCTGGAACGCCTGAAGCACCAGAACGACGCGTCAGGCGATCCGGTGCTGATCGAACTGGAGCGTGAGTTGCGCGGTTATCCGTCCGGCCTGAAGAGTGGGCGGCCGGCGCCGGTCGAGCCGAGCGGCATCGTGCATCCGCTGCGGCTTGCCCATGGGGATCAGGTGCTGTCGTTCATCAGCACCATCACCGTGTTCGGCACGCCGCTGGACGTGACGCTGTCGGAACTGGCGATCGAGTCCTTCTTTCCGGCCGACGAGCAGACGCGGACGGCGCTGGTAAGATTGGCCAAAGAGCGGGCCTAACGGTGCTGATCACCCCTGCGGTGGGGCGGCCTTGCGCGTGCGGGTGCGTTCCAGGCCGAGTTGACGTTCGCGCCAGATGATGAAGATGCCGGCGGCAACGACGATCAGGCCGCCGGCCAGCGTGTTCAGCGTGGCGACATCGCCGAAGACGAGATAGCCGGCCACGACGCCGAGGATCATCGAGGTGTATTCGAACGGCGCCACGACCGATGCCTCGGCATGACGATAGGCCGAGGTCATCAGGATCTGGCCGAGGCCGCCGCAGAAGCCGGCGGCGACAAGAAGGGCCGCCTGCCCCGGCGTCAGCGCCTGCCACCCAAACGGCAGCGACAGCAGCGCCATGACGCTCGCAGTCACCGAAAACCAAAGCACGATCGTGGCGGTGCGCTCGCTTTGCACGAGATTGCGCACGAGCAGCATGGCGACGGCCGAAATCGCCGCAGCTATCAGTGCGGCGATGACGCCGAGCACCTCCTGGTCGTCGAGCGCCTCGCCGGAACTCAGGAGCGTCAGCTCCGGCCAGGAGATGATCAGCACACCGACGAGACCGACGGCGACCGCGCTCCAGCGATAGACACGAATGGCTTCGCTGAGGAAAATCGAGCTGAACACCACCACCAACAGCGGCTGGGCGTAATTCAGCGTGATTGCTTCCGGCAACGGCAACCGCGTCAGCGCGAAGAAGCCGAGCCCCATGGCGCAGACGCCGACGACGCCGCGCGCGATGTGGTTGAACGGACGGCTTGTACTGAAAGCCGTGCCGAGATTTCCCTTGAAAGCCAGAAAGGCGATGATCGGAAAGATAGCGAAGAAGGAGCGGAAGAAGACGATCTGTCCCGCCGGCACGGTGCCCGCCGCCTTGATGCAGGTCGACATGCCGACGAAGACCGCCACCGAGACGATCTTCAGCATAATGCCAGTGAGCGTGTTGTACCCTACGGTATTGTCACTGTTGCCGGGGCCTGCTGTCACGCTCCCGCCGCTTCCCGCATGGCTGCCCAGGTGCGCGCCGGCGTTGCCGGTCTCTCGATATGCCTGACGTCGTAGACGGCGGCCATGACTGCCTCGCGATGTTGGAAAGGAGGGTCTGAATAGACCTTCTCGCAGTTTTGTCGAGGCGCCGGTTCGTGTAAAGAGCGCGGACCTCAAATTTTTGGACGGGCAGGACAGGCCCGGAAAGACAGGAACCACGGGATGCGCACCGACACTGGCCAGGTCTTCAAACTCGAAGACTATCGCCCCAGCGACTATCTCATTCCGGAAACGAGCCTTGAATTCCGTCTTTCGCCAGGGGCGACGATCGTCACGGCAATTTTGACCGTCGAGCGCCGCGATGGCGTCACGGCCTCTGCGCCGCTTGTGCTGGACGGCGACGGGCTGACGCTCAGGCGCGTCGAGATCGACGGCAGGAAAGCCAAGCCGACGGATTTTGCCGTGACGCCCGACCGACTGACCATCCTCAAGCCCCCGGCCGCGCGTCGCTTTCGGCTGTCGATCGAGACCGAGCTGGTGCCGTCGGGCAACGAAGCGCTGATGGGCCTCTACCGCTCAAGCAACGTCTATTGCACGCAATGCGAGGCAGAGGGCTTCCGCCGCATCACCTATTTCCTCGACCGCCCCGACATCCTTTCCGTCTACACCGTGCGGATCGAAGCCCGCCGCGACGAGGCGCCGCTGCTTCTGTCCAACGGAAACCCGGTCGACAAGGGCGATCTCGGCGATGGCTGGCACTATGCCATTTGGCACGACCCCTTCCCCAAGCCATCCTATCTGTTCGCGCTGGTCGCCGGCAATCTCGGCCGGGTCGCCGACAGTTTCGTCACCATGTCCGGCCGCACGGTCGAGCTCGGCATCTATGTCGAGCCCGGCAAGGAGAAGCTCGCCGGCTACGCCATGGATGCCTTGAAGCGATCGATGCAATGGGATGAGGAGGCATTCGGCCGCGAATACGACCTCGATGTCTTCAACATCGTCGCCGTGTCCGACTTCAACATGGGCGCGATGGAGAACAAGGGCCTCAACGTCTTCAACGACAAATACGTGCTGGCCGACCGGGAGACCGCGACGGACGCCGATTTCGCCAATATCGAGGCGATCATCGCGCACGAGTATTTCCACAATTGGACAGGCAACAGAATCACTTGCCGCGACTGGTTTCAGCTTTGCCTGAAGGAAGGGCTGACCGTTTATCGCGACCACGAATTCTCCGCCGACCAACGTTCGCGTGCGGTCAAGCGCATCGCCGAGGTGCGCACGCTGCGCGCTCATCAATTCCCCGAGGACCAGGGGCCGCTGGCGCATCCGGTCAGGCCGCGCCGCTATCGCGAGATCAACAATTTCTACACGGCGACCGTCTACGAAAAAGGCTCGGAGGTGGTGCGCATGATCCGCACCATCCTCGGGCCTGATAGCTTCCGCGCCGGCATGGACCTCTATTTCGAGCGGCACGACGGCACGGCGGCGACGATCGAGGATTTCCTGACAGTGTTCGAGGAGGTGTCCGGCCGCGACTTGTCGCAATTCGCGCTCTGGTACCATCAGGCCGGCACGCCTAACCTGGCGGTGAGCTCGACATATAACCGGGCGGAGCGGGAATTCACGCTGGAAATCGAGCAATCGGTGCCGCCGACCCCGTCGGAAAGCCGCAAACGGCTGATGCACATCCCGCTCGCCTTCGGTCTGATTGGCGCCGATGGCGAGCCGGTCGCCTATGACACGGTCGACGGCGCCAGCGTCGAGGACGGCATCATCCACATCCGCAAGCGCCGACATGTGGTGCGCTTCTCAGGCGTCGCCGAGCGTCCGGCGGTTTCGCTGAACCGCGGCTTCTCGGCGCCGATAACGCTTGCCGTCGAGCAGAAGACCGATGACCAGTTCTTCCTTGCCGGCCATGACAGCGACAGCTTCTCGCGCTGGCAGACCTTCAACACGCTGCTTACGGATGCATTGATCCTGGCCTTCCGCCAGATTCTCGGCGGCGCTGAGCCTGGCTTCACCGCGCGACTGACCGAGCTTGCCGGCAGGATCGCGAGCGACGAGACGCTGGAGCCGGCCTACCGGGCGCTAGCGCTTTCCCTTCCGGGCGAGACCGACATAGCGCGCGACATCGGCAAGAACATCGAACCCGACGCCATCTTCGCTGCCCGCGAGGCGCTGGCGCTGGCAATCGCCAGGGCTAACCGCGATGCGTTCGCCGGCCTCTACGCGCGGCTTGCCGACGCCGGCCCGTTCAGCCCGGACGCAGCTTCCGCCGGACGGCGTGCGCTGCGTAACGTCATGCTCGACTATCTCTCGCTGCTGTCAGGCGGCGCCGGGCTTGCGGCGGAGCACTTCCGGTCGGCCACCAACATGACTGACCGCGCTGCAGCACTGACCGTGCTCGCGCATCGCCACCATGGTTCGCCGGAGGCAAACAAGGCACTGGCGGCTTTCGAAGAGACATATGCGTCCGACCCGCTGGTCATGGACAAATGGTTCCAGATTCAGGCCAGCGTACCCGGTCCGCAAGCGGTGGAGACGGTTCGCGCCCTGACCACGCATCCGGCCTTCTCGATGGCCAATCCGAACCGGGTGCGCTCGTTGATCGGCACATTCTCCAGTGCCAACCAGACCGGCTTCCACCGCGCCGACGGCGAAGGCTACCTATTCTTCACGCAGACCGTGCTCGAGGTCGAAAAACGCAATCCGCAGGTGGCGGCAAGGTTGGCAACGGCGCTCCGGTCGTGGCGTTCGCTCGAACCTGGCCGGCAGGCCAAGGCCAGGGAAGCGCTGCTTTCGATCGCCAATGCCGAAAACCTGTCGGCGGATTTAAGCGATATTGTCGAGCGTACGCTGGCGTGAGCCAGACCCAAGCGGCCACCATGGTGGTCGGCGGCAATGCCAAGGCAACGCCACCGGCCCGTCGGGCTGTGCCTCCGCTGCTCAAACGGATTCCCGCCTCCCTACGCGGATATTAACATGGCGATGCGATGCACGCCGACCTCGGCGCTCGTATTCGTCGCCTCGTCGGTCTTGCCCTTGGCGCAAGTGTACATGTCGCCTTCCTTGAGCTTGAACTCCTTGTCGGCCTTCTTGATCGTGAATTCGCCGGCTGTGACGGTGCATACCATGTCGTTGTCCATCACCATCGCCGGAGCATGTGCGCCGGGCTGAAACACGACATCGACGATTGAGATGCTTTTGTAGGCAGGAATGTCTGAGTTTCCCGTGCCGACCTCCACCACTCTGATGCCGGGCGCAATTTCCTTGCCCTCCTTCGGGCCGTATGTCTTCGTTTTTGCCGACGCCGCCAGGGCGAACAAAGGCGTTACCGCTGCCGCTGACACGCCGAGAGCAATTGCAGATCTGCGATTCATGCTTTCCTCCCAATGTGCAATCCCGCACGGAATATGCGTGATTTCTAATATTACTCCCTTTCAACGGTGATCGCCATCGCATGCCCTGCTCGGTTGGCAGAAAAGCCACTATTTTAGTCTATTTTTAATGTTTTTTCGCCGGGCCACTGGACAAGGCGAATCACCTTTGATTCTTTAATGACGATTCGGAAGTGCGGCGTTTGCCGGATCATCAGACAGCATAGGCAAATCGGGGAGTGCCATTTATGGCGAAGGCGGACGCGTGGGGCGCGCCCGGAGGGATAGCTTTTGCGCGTCGCGAGACGCCGCGAAGCGACGGCCTTGCCGGGAATGCGCGACTCATCGCCGAACCGGCCTACAAGCGGCTTCTGGCCGCCGAGCCATTGCTGCGCCGATCGATACCGGCTCTCATCGTCATCTTCCTGATCGCGATCGCGGCGCTACGCGTCCTGTCGCTGATGAACGAACGCGACGATATCGAGCGCAACGCCAAGGCGATCCTGATGCTGGCGTCCAGTCAACTGGCGAGTTCGCTGGCCACCACCACGTCCGACACCGCGCCGGGCGCCATCCAGGACCTGTTGGAAACGACCAGCCGCCAGGACGCGATGAGCCGCGGCCACGTTCTTGTCGTCACCGACGGCGCCTTCAAGATCACCGCGGTGACGCCGCGCTCGATGTCCTGGCAAGGCCGTTCGCTGGACAGCCTCGCCCAGGGCGGCCAGCCTCTGTTCATTTTCGGCGACCGCGCCGGAGTGATGGAGGTCGATATTGGCGGGCAGGACTGGTATGCGGCGGTCAGCCTGGCGAACGGTCGCAAAGGTGCGGCAGCGGCGCTGGTGCCGCAGGACGCGGTTTTCGACGCCTGGCGCAAGACAGTCTCGCTGAACGTCACGCTGTTCGTACTGACGGCCGGCGTGCTGATCATCATCCTCTACGCCTATTTCGGCCAGGCGGCGCGCGCGCAGGCTGCCGACCGCATCTACCTCGAAGCGCATCAACGCATCGACATGGCGCTGGTACGCGGCCGCTGCGGCTTGTGGGACTGGGACATGGTGCGCGGCAAGATGTATTGGTCGCGCTCAATGTACGACATGCTGGGCTACGAGCCATGCGACACGATGCTGTCCTTCGGCGAGGTCGACGAGATCATCCACCCCGACGATGGCGATCTTTTCCAACTCGCCAACAAGATCGTCGCGCGCGAGATCGATCATATCGATCAGGTGTTCCGGATGCGGCATGCCGACGGGCAGTGGGTGTGGATGCGCGCAAGGGCGCAGGTCATGGATCCGGAAGCGCCCGAAATCCAGTTGATCGGCATCGCCGTCGACGTCACCGAGCAGCGTCACCTGGTGCTTCGTTCCGAGGCAGCCGATCTGCGCCTGAGGACGGCGATCGAGAACATCAACGAGTCCTTCGTGCTGTGGGATGCCGCCGAGCGGCTGATCATGTGCAATTCCAAATACCAGAAGGACAATGGCCTTTCGGACCGTGACGTGATGCCAGGCGCCGTGCGCGCCACGCTGGAAGAGCGCATGCTCGCTTTCGCTTCCGACCGGCGGCTTGCCAACAGCAATGGGCCGCAGGGCGGCGCGACGTTCGAACGGCAGCTGGCCGACGGCCGCTGGTTGCAGGTCAACGAACTCCGAACCCGCGACGGCGGTATCGTCTCGGTCGGATCCGACATCACCCAGATCAAGCTGCATCAGGAGAAGCTGGTCGACAGCGAGCGCCGGCTGATGGCGACCATACACGATCTCAGCCTCGCCCGCCGGGCCGAAGAGGAGCGCGCGCGCGAACTGGTCGAACTCAACCGCAAATACATGAAGGAAACCGAGCGCGCCGAAGCGGCGAACCGGGCCAAGTCCGAATTCCTGGCCAACATGTCGCATGAACTGCGCACGCCCTTGAACGCCATCATCGGCTTCTCCGAGCTGATGGAACAGGGGCTGTTCGGCCCGCTGGGATCGGAGCGCTACGAGGAATACGCCACCGACATCAACAGCAGCGGCAAATATCTCTTGGGCGTCATCAACGACATTCTCGACATGTCGAAAATCGAGGCCGGCCAATTCTCGCTCGACCGCGAAGAGATCGATCTCGGTCCGCTGATCAGCGAGACGGTCAGGGTCGTGTCGCTGCAGGCCGCACAGAAGGCGATCACCGTCGAGACCCGCATCGCAGACGCGCTGACGCTGTTCGCCGACCGCCGCGCGATCAAGCAGATCGTCATCAACCTCTTGTCCAACGCCGTGAAATTCACCGGCCAGGGCGGCCACATATCGGTCAGGGCACGCAACACCTCAGGCGCGCTGGTGCTGACGATCGAGGACAATGGCTGCGGCATCCCGAAGGAGGCGCTCGGCAAGCTCGGACGGCCCTTCGAACAGGTGCAGAACCAGTTCTCCAAGAGCCATGCCGGGTCTGGCCTCGGACTCGCCATCTCGCGCTCTCTGGCCGAACTGCAAGGCGGTGCCCTGAAAATCCGCTCAACCGAAGGTGTCGGCACGATTGTGTCGGTGCGCATTCCGGTGAAGAAGGCGACGCCCGTGGTCAAGGTCGCAGCTTGAGCAACGGACTCCGGCGACGTCGCCGAAGCCCGTGCCGGAAGGCGTTATTGCATGCTGTCGTCGTCGCCTTCGTCATCCCACTGACGGTGTAGGCCAAAGCGGCCGCCCTTTGGCAGTTCACCCCTCTTGATCTTTCCGTCATTGTTCTTGTCGAGCAGGGCAAAGAGCTTCTTGTCGCGACTGGCGATGTCGTTCGTCGTCAGTGTAGCGTCGCCCTTGGTGTCGTAACGCGCGATGATGCGCCTGGCCATGCGCTCGAAGCGCGCCTTTTCCAGCGCGGCGGCGAGCTGCTCCACCGTGAGCTTGCCGCCATTGTCGGCAACCAGCTTCTTCAACCGCGAATCCATGACGCTTGAGAACTGGTCGAAGCTGATGGTGCCGTCATTATCTTTGATCGCCTTGTTGAGGCGCATCATCGTGCGCTCACGCATATTTGCGCTGTCGATGTTCTCGGCATAGGCCGCAGTGCCGACGGCCCCTGCCAACGCAATGAAGGCGAATGCGAGCTTGGTTGTCTTTCTCATGGTCTTCTCCTGTTGCATCGTCACCCCCGATGCGATCCGCACGGCCATTGATCACGGCCGCCGGGTACGAAGCAGAAGGTCGAAATCCTTCCTGACCTTCCGCGACGTCTCCTTGAGATGTGCTTCCAGCACACCGAAATCCGGCAGGTCGGTGACCGCCAGAAGCAGATCCGAAAGCCCCGGCGGCACATCGTCCCGCTCGAACTGGCCGGTGAGGCAAAGCCTGATCATTTGGGTCAGCGCCAGATAGAGCCGGTAGGCCTCGCCAAGCTCGTCCCTGATATCGGCGGCTGCGAATTGTGGCGCAAGGCGCGACAACACCTCCGCGGTTGCCGTGACCCTGCGGCCGGGTTCGACATTGCCCGTGACGACCGCCACCTGGGCGATGAATTCGAGATCGATCAGGCCGCCGGCAATGAGTTTGATGTCCCAGAGGTCGCGCGGCGGCTTTTCCTTCTCGATCATGGCGCGCATGTCGGACGCTTCCGCTTTCACCTTTGCTGCGTCGCGCGATTGCCCGAGCACCGCCGCAACGTCGGCTTCGACCTCGGCACAGAGCCTGGCATCTCCGGCAATGGCACGTGCCCGCGACAGCGCCATGTGCTCCCAAGTCCAGGCCTCCTGGCGCTGGTATTTTTTGAAGGCATCGATGTGGGTGGCCACCGGCCCCTTGTTGCCGGACGGACGCAGCCGCAGGTCGAGTTCATACAGCACGCCTTCCGCGGTCGGCGCGGAAACGGCGGAAATGAGGCGCTGCGTCATCCTGGTGTAGTAATGCGAGGGCGCCAGCGGCTTTTCACCGTCGGATTCCTCGGCGTCCGCATCGTGATCGTAGAGCAGGATGAGGTCAACGTCCGACCCCGCCGTCAATTCACGGCTGCCGAGCTTACCCATGCCGAGCAGCGAAACCACGCCGCCGGCGATTGTGCCGTGGCGCGCCTCGAATTCGGCCATGACCGCGCGCAACGCGGCCGCGATGGTGAGGTCGGCCAGATCAGAAAAGGCGTGGCCGGCACGGGCCGGATCGATCGAGCCGGCGAGCAGCCGCACGCCGATCAGGAATTTCTGCTCGGAGGCAAAGATACGCAGACGATCGAGAGCGTCCTCATAGGCGCGGTCGCCTTCGAGGAACGCGGTAAGCCGTGCAGATAGATAGCCACGATCCGGCAATTCGGTGAGAAGAGCGGGATCGAGCAGCCCATCGAACACATGTGGACGGCGCGTGATGATCGCGGCCAGACGGGGTGCTGCGCCCATGATCGTCGCCATAAGCTTCAGCAGCGCCGGATTGGACTGGAGCAGCGAAAAGAGCTGGATGCCGGCAGGCAGGCCGGCGAGGAACTCGTCGAAACGGATCAACGCCTCATCGGCCCGGCGCGTCTGGCCGAAAGCCTTGAGCAGCGCCGGCGTCAGTTCCGTCAGCCGTTCGCGCGCCTCGGCCGACCGGGTGACGCGGTAGCGACCGAAATGCCAGCCGCGGATCACGCGGCAGATGTCGCTCGTTCGCTGGAAGCCGAGACCGTGCAAGGTCTGCAGCGTATCGGGGTCGTCGACGTCGCCGGTGAAAACCAGATTGCCGATGCCTGCCGAAAGCTCCGGCGCGGTTTCGAACAGCGCCGCGTAGTGACGTTCGACCTGCTGGAGCGATGCGCGGAAGCCCAGGGAAAAAGCAGCCGCGTCGGCGAAGCCCAACATGCGCGCGATTCGCTCCAGCCCTTCATCATCCTCCGGCAGGGTGTGCGTCTGCTCGTCGGCCACCATCTGGATGGCATGCTCGACCCGGCGCAGAAACCAATATTGTCGGGCCAGTGCGTCGCGTGCCTCGGCGGTGATCCAGCCGCGCGCGGCCAGCTGGCCGAGCATCGGCACGGTCTCGCGGCCGCGCAGTTCCGGGAAGCGGCCGCCGGCGATGAGCTGCTGCGTCTGGACGAAGAACTCGATCTCGCGGATGCCGCCGCGCCCGAGCTTGACGTTGTGGCCCTTGACCGCGATCTCGCCATGGCCCTTGTGGGCGTGGATCTGGCGTTTGATCGAGTGGACGTCGGCGATCGCGGCATAGTCCATGTATTTGCGCCAGATGTAGGGTTGGAGCTCCTTGAGGAAAGCGGCGCCGGCGTCCAGATCGCCGGCCACAGGACGCGCCTTGATCATGGCGGCGCGCTCCCAGTTCTGGCCGCGCGCCTCGTAGTAGCGCAGCGCCGCCTCGACCGGGATAGCCAGCGGGGTCGAACCGGGATCGGGACGCAGCCTGAGGTCGGTGCGGAAGACATAGCCATGTTCGGTGCGGTCCTGCAGGATTCGCACCAGACGGCGCGTCAGCCGCGAAAACAACTCCGTCGCATCGAGTGGATCGACGACGGCCGGCGCTTCCGGGTCGAAGAAGACCACAAGGTCGATGTCGGAGGAAAAATTGAGCTCATGCGCCCCAAGCTTGCCCATGCCGAGCAGGATCCAGCCCGACCGGTCCGAGGGATTGGCGGGATCCGGCAACTTCAGCTTGCCCTGCTCATGCACGTCGCGCAGCAGGAAATCGACGGCAGCGCGCGTGCACGCATCGGCAAGGTCGCTCAACCGCCGCACAGTAAGCGAGGTCTCGGCCTCGGCGGCCAGATCGGCCAGAGCGATCAGGAAGTGCGCATCGGCCTTCCATTGCCGCAGTTCCATCATCAATCTGGATTCGGAGATCGCCTCGGAAAACGATACCTGGTCGATCGCCGCGATGATCGCCTTCAGCCGGGCCTCGACCGGCTGGTCGAAAAGCCCATCCAATATCTGCGGCCGGCGACGCGCCGTGTCACGCAGGAACGGCGACAGGTCGAAGACAGCGGCCAGGAAGTCCTGCGCCTCACCCGTTCCAGCCAGGAATTTCGCCAGCTGCGTCAACCCTTCTTCGCGTGCCAAGGTGGCGATCTCGGCCAGCTCCTGCCGGGCCCGGCTGTCGTCCAGAGGAGCAAGCCTTGCCGCCGGCTTCAACAGCCAGTCCCTCGCCATCGGCTTTGCAGCCGCCGTCATCAATGATCCTCCCGCGGGGGAAAACTCATGACCACCGATAATCCGGGATTACCAGGCAACAGATCAAGCCGGCCATAGTGGAATGTCATGACCGCCTTGGCGAGGCTGAGGCCAAGCCCAGAACCTGGCTGGGAACGGCTCTTTTCGAGCCGCACGAACCGTTCCGTCGCCCGGGCGCGATCGGCATCGTCCGGAATGCCCTGGCCGTTGTCGGCGACGACAAGCCTGATCTCGCCATGCGCGCGTTCGAGCGTCACGCGGACCGCTGGCTTGGAGGTAGAATCGGTCGAGTACTTGATCGCATTGTCGACGATGTTGGACAGCGCCTGGCCGATCAGCTCGCGGTTGCCGTCGACAAGGAATGCGCCATTGACCGCGGCTTCGAGCGAAACGCCGGCCTCTTCCGCCACCGGCTCGTAGAGTTCGACGACATCGCGAACGGCCGCGGCCAGATCGACGCGGCTGGTGCTTTCGGAGGAATAACCCGCCTCCAGCCTGGAGATCATCAGGATGGCGTTGAAGGTCTTTATGAGTTGGTCGGACTCGGCGATGGTGCCTTCCAGCGCCTGGCGGTAGTCCGATGTCTTGTGCTTGCCCGAAAGCGTCGCCTCAGCGCGATTGCGCAGCCGGGTCAGCGGCGTCTTCAGGTCATGCGCGATGTTATCGGAAACCTGCTTCAGCCCCTCGTTGAGCATGGCGATCCTGGCCAGCATCGCGTTGAGGTTCTCGGAAAGCCGGTCGAACTCGTCGCCGGCGCCGGTCACCGGCAGCCGGCCCGAAAGATCGCCGCCCATGATGCGGCGGCTGGCTTCCGAGACGCCATCGATGCGCTTCAGCGCGGCGCGGCCGACGAAGAACCAGATCAGCAGTCCGCCCAGCCCCATCATGCCGAGCGCCAGCATCAGGGAGCGGCGGATAACGGCGCGGAACCGCTCAGGTTCGCCGAGATCGCGGCCGACCAGCATGATCATCTGGTTCGGCAGGCGGAGCACCAGGGCGATCGCGTTGTGGCCCTTCTCGCCTTCGGATCGGACCGCCGTATCACCCGGCTGCGGCGTGGCCTGATCGGAGGGCGTGCTGCGCTGCCGGTCGAGTTCGCCTTCGCCGAAACGGCGGTAGGAGAACGGCTCGGTCGTCCAGCCTTCGGTTTCGATGACGCCCGGCTCCAGGCTCTGCACGTTGCCGGTCAGGATCTGACCGTTGGTGTCGGCGATCAAATAGAGATTGGCGCCGGGCTGGCGCGAGCGGGCCTCGACCACGCGGACCAGCACCGGCAGGCCGCCGCGCTGATAGGCGCGGGCAAGGCCGAGCACCTCGTCGTTGATGGTCTCCTGCGTCTGCGCGGTCAGCATGCGCGCCGACAGCGAGGTCATGTAGAGGACAAGCAGCACGGCGCAGAGTGCGAAGAGCAGAAGATAGAGCGCCGAGAGCCGCGCGGCCGTCGTCTTCATGATGGCGGGCACGGAAAGGGCCATGCCGCCGCCTAGCCGGCCCTAAGCATATAGCCGGCGCCGCGAACCGTATGCAGGATGGGCTTATCGAAGCCTTTTTCGATCTTGCCGCGCAGCCGCGAGACATGGACGTCGATGACGTTGGTCTGCGGATCGAAATGATAATCCCAGACATTTTCGAGCAGCATGGTGCGCGTCACCACCTGGCCGGCATGACGCATCAGATATTCGAGCAGGCGGAACTCGCGCGGCTGCAAAGTGATCTCGCGTCCGGCGCGTTTGACCGAATGCGAAAGCCGGTCGAGTTCGAGATCGCCGACGCGGTAGACGGTTTCGGCCTCCTTGGCGCTGGCCCGGCGGTTCAGCACCTCGACGCGGGCGAGCAGCTCGGAAAAGGCATAGGGCTTGGTCAGATAATCGTCGCCGCCGGCGCGCAGGCCGGTAACCCGGTCGTCGACCTCGCCAAGCGCCGACAGGATCAGCACCGGCGTGGTGTTGCCCCTGGAGCGCAGGCCGGCGATGACGGACAGGCCGTCGCGGCGCGGCATCATCCGGTCGATGACCATCACGTCGTAGTCGCCGGCATCGGCGAGCGCGAAGCCGGTCTCGCCGTCACCCGCCACATGCGCGGTGTGCCCGGCCTCGGTAAAAGCTTTCTGCAGATAATCCGCAGCCTCGCGATCGTCCTCTATGACGAGAATCTTCATAGGGCCGTTATACGCGATTTCGCTGGAAGATTGAGTAGCCGGCATCTGCATTTTAGCCTTCGCCAAAGCGCATCGCGATCAAGATGATCCAGGCCGCGCGCGATAAAGTCTTGGTTCTCTGGTGTCACTGTCCCAGACATGCTGCCGGCATGCCGTTGCCACCAAAGCGCTCCGCTTGTTCGCTCAAGCCTGAGCGCATGGTCCGCGGGCGGAGTGCGGCCGCGGGCGATGGGAAGCCCGCGGCCGCCGGAGGGGAGCACGATGACTGACTAACGCGCTCGGCTCCATACTTTCCCGTGCGGCGGCTCGGGGGTGTTTGACACCGCCGCGCCGGAAAGTCGTTGTCAGCCCTTGGCGACGGGCAGCGCCACGAAGCGGTTGTTGTCGTCGCGGGTAATCTGCATCAGGACAGCCTTGCGCCCGGATTTCACCGCTTCATCCATGGCCTTGGTGACGTCGTCGGTGCCGTTGACTTCCGTCGAATTGACCGCGGTGATGACGTCGCCCGGCTGGATGCCGCGGTCGGCGGCATCGCTATCGGGATCGACATCGGTCACCACCAGGCCCTTTCCGTTCTCGGATTTGGTGACGGTCAGACCGAGATCGGCGAGCGTATCGGCCTTGGCCGGAGCCGCCGGCTTGTCGTCGGCCGAGGCCTGCTTGTCGCTTGAAGGCAGCTTGCCGAGCTCGACCTTGACGCTCTGGCTCTTGCCGTCGCGCCAGACCGTGACGTCAACCGACTTGCCCGGCGAATAGGCGCCGATCAGGCGGGCGAGCTCCTTCGGCGAAGCAACATCCTTGCCGTCGACCTGGGTGATCACGTCACCGGCGGTGATGCCGCTCTTCTTGCCGGGGCCGTCGTCCTGAGCGCTGGACACCAATGCGCCGTTGTTGGACTTCAGGCCGAGCGACTCTGCGATGTCTGATGTGACCGGCTGGATCTCGACGCCGAGCCAGCCGCGCTGCACGGCACCGCTCTTCATCAGATCCTCGACGACCTGCTTGGCGGTCGAGGCAGGAATGTCGAAGGCGATGCCGACGCTGCCGCCGGAAGGCGAGAAGATGGCGGTGTTGATGCCGACCACCTGACCGCTGAGGTTGAAGGTCGGGCCGCCGGAATTGCCGCGGTTGACCGACGCGTCGATCTGGATGAAATCGTCATAGGGACCGGCGCCGATGTCACGGCCGCGCGCCGAGACGATGCCGGCGGTGACGGTGCCGCCGAGACCGAAGGGGTTGCCGACGGCCACGACCCAATCGCCGACCCGAACCTTGGAGTCATCCGCGAAGTCGACATAGGTAAATTTGCCGCCACCCTCGACCTTGAGCACCGCGAGGTCAGTGCGCGGGTCGGTACCGACCAGCTTGGCGTCGAGTTCCTTGCCGTCATTGGTCACCACGGTGAAGGCGGTGCCCTCTTCGACGACATGATTGTTGGTGACGAGATAGCCATCCTCGGAGATGAAGAAGCCCGACCCTTGGGCCACCGGGCGCGGCTCGCCGTGGCCGCGGTCACGATGCCCGAACCGGCGGGGACCGTCGTCGTTCTGGCCCTGATCGCCAAAGCCGCGGAATTCCTTGAAGAAGCGGCGCAGCTGCGGATTGTTGGGCAAATTGTCGAAGCCGTCCTGGTCGTCGGAACCGTCATCGGCCGTGGGCTGGACCTTGGCCTTGACCTTGACGCTGACCACGGCGGGCGAAACGCGCTCGACGACATCGGCGAAGCTGGGGACCTGCGGTGCCTCGACACGCACGGCATCGGCCAGAACGGGGCTGGTCCCGCTGGTCAACGCGCCAACGCCTATCGCGCCGGCAACGGCGACGGAAGCGACGGCAGCCAGAAGACGCTTGCGGGTGCGGGAACATGAATTGGGAGCAATAGTCATGGGGTCTCGTATCCTCTTTTCGAAGGGACGCGCCTTGTCGGCATCCTGGGAAGAGAATTAGAGCGGCGTACATTACGACGTCATTTCCGACGCATGAAACTTTGGTAATGTTGGCGAATAACCGCCTGCACTCAATCGCGGCGCAGGATCGCCTCTAGTGCCGCCCGCTCGTCGGCGGAGAGGGATTTCGTCGCCAGTGTCCGGCGCGATCTGGCGTTGAGCACGATAAACAGGCCACCGGCCAAAAGCAGGAGCACCGGCGTGCCCCAAAGCAGAGCGTTGCGCAGGTCGAAGCGCGGCTTCAGCAGCACGAACTCGCCGTAGCGTGAAACCACATAGTCCATCACCTGCTTGTCGGTATCGCCAGCGACCAGGCGCTGGCGCACCAGAACGCGCAGGTCACGGGCAAGGTCGGCATCGGATTCATCGATCGACTGGTTCTGGCAGACCATGCAGCGCAGCCCTTCCGACAGCGCTCGCGCCCTCGCTTCCAGCGCCGGATCGGCAAGCATCTCGTCGGGCTTCACCGCCAGCGCCGTGCCGGCAAAGGACAGCGCCAGCACCATCACGAGCGACGCGATGGACAACTTCGCCTTCATGGCAGGCCCGCGGGGCTCATGGCGCCCGTCTGCTTGCGGCGGCGCGAGGGTGCGCCGACGCGCAGGCGCCTGTCCATCAGCGACATGGCCGCACCAACCATCATGACCAGGCCGCCGCCCCAGATCAGCGTCACCAGCGGCTTCCACCACAGGCGCACCACGACCGATCCGTCATTGCCCTCGTCGCCGAGCGAAATATAAAGCTGCGAAAGGCCCATCGTCCTGATGCCGGATTCCGTCGTCGTCGTCTGGCGTACCGGATAGAAGCGCTTGGCCGAGCTGATTTCGCCAACGGGACTGCCGCCGACACCGATCAGTTCGAAGCGGCCGCGATCCTCGCTGTAGTTCGGTCCCTGCGCCGGATGGAGCCCGACGAAACGCAGGGTGTGGCCGGACAATTCGACGGTTTGCCCGGCATGCATCGACAGGATTTTCTCGGTGCCGAAGCAAAGCGTGCCGACAATGCCAAGCGTGGTCAGGCCAAGACCGAGGTGGGCAAGCGCGGTGCCGAAGACCGAACGCGGCAGGCCGAGCAGGCGCCTGACCATCACCTTCGCGGCCACATTGCCGAACCCCGCCTTGACTGCGAGGTCGGTGAGAGCGCCGAGGACCAGCCAGACGGCGAGACCCACGCCAAGGGCTGCGAATACCGAAGCGCCATCGATGAACAGAGCAGTGACCAGCGTTGCCAGAAGCGCCGCCGCGAACGCCGCCATCAGGCGCTGCGCGACGGCGAAGATGTCGCCGCGCTTCCAGGCCAGCAGCGGCCCGAACGGAACCATGGCCAGCAACGGCACCATGAGCGGTCCGAAGGTGAGGTCGAAGAACGGCGCGCCGACCGAAATCTTGTCGGCCGAAAGGGCCTCGACGGCCAGCGGATAGAGTGTGCCGACGAGTACGGTGGCGGTGGCCGTGGTCAGGAACAGATTGTTCAGCACCAGCGCGCCTTCGCGCGAAACCGGATGAAAGAGGCCGCCGGCCGTCAGCCTCGAGGCACGCACCGCAAACAGCGTCAATGATCCACCAATGAACAGCGTCAGTATGCACAGGATGAAGATGCCGCGCGTCGGATCGGTGGCGAAGGCATGCACCGAGGTCAGGACGCCCGAACGCACCAGGAAGGTGCCGAGCAACGACAGCGAAAAGGTCAGGATGGCGAGCAGCAGCGTCCAGATCTTCAGCGCCGAACGCTTTTCCATGACAATGGCCGAATGGAGTAGCGCGGTGCCCGCCAGCCACGGCATGAAGGAGGCGTTCTCGACCGGATCCCAGAACCAGAAGCCGCCCCAGCCGAGTTCGTAATAGGCCCAGTACGATCCCATGGCGATGCCGCCGGTCAGAAACATCCAGGCGACCAGCGTCCACGGCCGCACCCAGCGCGCCCAGGACGCATCGATGCGTCCGTCGATGAGGGCGGCTACCGAGAAGGAGAAACAGATCGAAAACCCGACATAGCCGAGATAGAGCAACGGCGGGTGAACGGCCAGGCCGAGATCCTGCAGGATGGGATTGAGATCGCGCCCTTCGATGGGCGCCGGCGACAGCCTGGCGAAGGGATTGGACGTCGCCAGGATGAACAGGAAGAATGTCGCGCCGATCGCACCCTGCACGGCAAGCACGTTGGCGCGCAGCGTCGCCGGCAGGTTGGAGCCGAAGGCGGCGACCAGCGCACCGAAGAAGGTCAGGATCAGCACCCAGAGCAGCATCGAGCCTTCGTGGTTGCCCCAGGTTCCAGTGATCTTATAGATCATCGGCTGCAGCGAATGGGAATTTTCCCAGACGCTGGCGACCGAGAAATCGGAACTCGCATACGCGGTGACCAGTGCGGCGAAGGACAGCGCCGTCAAAGCAAAGCCGGTGATCGCGACGGGAGCGCCGACCGCCATCAGGCGCTGATTGTTGGTGCGGGCGCCGAACAGCGGCACCACCGTCTGCACCAGGGCCAGCGCGAAGGCCAGGACAAGCGCGAAATGTCCGGTCTCAACCATGATCGCCAACCCGGCTATATCGAGCCTGCCTATTCACTCTTGCTCTCCTGCCAAACGCCCTTGGCCTTCAGCCCATCGGCCACCTCCTTGGGCATGTAGCGCTCGTCGTGCTTGGCCAGAACGCTGTCGGCCACAAAGACGCCATCCGGGCCGAACGTGCCCTCGGTGATGACCCCCTGCTCCTCGCGAAATAGGTCAGGCAGGATGCCTGTATAGGTGACCTTGACCGATTTATGGGTGTCGGTCACCGAAAACGCCACTGTCGCCCCCTGCCCGCGCTGGATCGTGCCTTTTTCCACCAGGCCGCCGAGCCTGATGCGCTGGCCCGGCTGCACCGTCGCCGTGGCCAGATCGGCGGGCATGTAGAAATAGGACGCCTTCTGGCCGAGCGCATAGAATGTCAGGCCGGTGGCGGCGCCGAGGAAGGCCAGGCCGCCCGCGATCACCGACAATCGTTTCTGTTTGCGCGTCATTGTACGGTCCAGCCCTATTGCGTCGCCGTCAGGCCGAGCGAAGCGGCAAAAGCGGTGAATTTCCTGGCTTCGTCACTGTCGGCTCCAAAGACGGCAATAGCGCGGCTCAGCGCCTCGCGCGCCTGGTCGGCCTTGCCCAGCACGATGTAGGAACGAACGAGCCGCATCCATCCTTCCGGGTCGCGCGGATTCTGCCGCAGCTTCTCGTCGAGCCCGGCGACCATGGTGTTGATCATGGCTTCCCTGTCCTGCGGCGACATCGATGAAGCGGCATCGATATCGCCCGCGGTCGGTCCGTTTGCCGGCTCGCTCGAAGCGACGCCTGCATTGCCGGCGCCGGAACTGCCGGACTTGGCCAGCGCCTGCTCGATCGCGCCGCGCCATGGCGAATCCTTCGGCAGCGTGCCCAGCATCGCCTGCCAGGCCGCGGCCGCCTCCTTGCTGCGGCCCTCCTGCGCCAGGGCCATGGCCAGGTAGAAGCCGGCCTTGGCATTGGCGGGGTCAAGCTTCAGGGCCGCCTCGAAGGCCTCCTGGGCATCCGCCGAAACGATGCCGCCGGCCGCACTGGCGATCGCCTCGCCGAGACCGGCTCGGCGAACGGCGCTGTCGCCGTCGAGGCGAATGGCGTTGCGATAGGCGGCGACCGCGTCGGAAAAGCGCTGCATGCGCAGATAAACCGGCGCCAACACGTCCCATCCCCTGCCGTCGGACGGATTGGCGGTAAGGTGGGCTTCGGCGCGAGCCACAAGTTCGTCGACCGAGCTGTCGGCCGGATTCTTGGCCAGGCGCTCGCTGAGCGGCTGCGAGGGCAGATCGGGCGAGCCGATATTGATGTACAAGCCCCAACTGACCAGCGGCACCGCCAGCACGGCCGCGGTGGCGACAAGCCGCGTCGCGACGGATGTGCGTCCGACGGATGCGCTGCCGGCCTGGTCCGTATTGTCGAGGCGAAGGATGCGCCGGGCGATCTCGGCGCGCGCCTCATCGGCTTCGGCAGGCTTGATCAGCCCTCGGGCGGCATCGCGGTCGAGTTCGGACAGTTGATCGCGATAAACTTCCAGATCGTGCTCGCCGCTTGAAGACGCGCTTCTGGCGCCACCGGCCAGCGGCAGCAGCACCGCCAGGCTGGCGCCCAGCGTCAGGATTGCGGCTATGACCCAGAACAGCATGGTTCTTCCAATAACGGCAGAGCCTTGCCCTGCCAACACAAGCATACTGCGACGCTTTGACGACGGGCGCGCTGCATATCCTTCATCGACATCAATCGGCCGGGTCCGAAATGGACCGGCTAGGCCGTCAGGTGAGCGGCGTCCAACTGCCATCGGCGTTGCGGCAAGCCGTACCACGCGCCGTGACGCCTGCCCCGCCAGTAAAGACGGTCTGCGTGTACTGGCGGCAGTCCTGTGAGCCGACGCGGTAGGGTTGAGCCGGAACCACTTCGCCATAGCGGGACGCCTGGGTGCCCTTCCACGTCACCTTCTGGCCGCTCGTGGTGTATTCGAGCGCCTTGTATTCCGCCTCGAGCGCGCTGCGCTTTTCGGCGTCGCTAAGCCCGCTGCCGATCGACCCGCCAATGAGGCCGCCGCCCATCGCAGAGATAATCGTCGTGGCGACTTTGCCGCTGCTGGGTGGCGTGGAGGCCGGCGTCGCAGCGATGGTGGGAGCCTTGCCGCCCAAGGTGGTGCAGCCGGAAACGGCCATCAATGCGGAAACAAGTGCGACGCGAATCTTCATGCCAACAACCGGTTTTCTTGAGCTGGAGCCTGTCATGGATGAGCCGGGGGCCGCGTCATCGGAGAAGTCGGCGAGCCTATAATGTTGATATTTGTCGGAAATTTGGCCGTTGGGCCCGCTACGGAGCCAATCGGTGCGCCGCCATAACATGCCCAGTCCGTCAATGTCGATCGGCCGGGGAAAGGCATCACTGAAGGCTCCGCAATCGCACTACCGCCTTCAATCCGCCCATGCCGGACCGTTCGAGCAGCAGTACGCCTCCATACTCGTTGACGAGGTCGGCGACAATGGCCAAGCCGAGACCCGTGCCCGGCTTGGTCTCGTCCAGGCGTCGTCCACGTTTCAACGCTTCGCGCGCTTTTTCCTCGGGTATGCCCGGCCCGTCGTCTTCGATGGCGATCTCGAATATGTTGTCGTCCTTGTCACCCACGGGAACGACGGAGACCGAAACCGCGCTCTTCGCCCATTTCATCGCGTTTTCGAGCAGATTGCCGAGCAACTCCTCGAGGTCCTCGCGCTCGCCGGCAAAGACGATCTCGATCGGCGGCAGCGACAACGACAGGTTGGTCTGCGGATTGAGCTTCTGCAAGACCCTGACCATGCGCTGCACCAACGGCGTTATCGGCGTGCGATAGACGACGCTGTCGCGCTGCGCCGCGACGCGGGCGCGCTGGAGATAGTGATCGACCTGCTTCTGCATGGAAGCGGCCTGTTCGGCGATCAGTTGCCCCTTGGCGCCGCCAAGCGCCCGCCCCTCGTTGAGCAGCACCGCCAGCGGCGTCTTCAGGGAATGGGCGAGATTGCCCACCTGAGTCCGCGAGCGCTCGACGATACGCCGGTTGTTCTCGATCAAGGCATTGGTTTCGTTGGCAAGCGGTTCAATCTCGGCTGGAAACTGGCCGTCAAGCCTTTGCGCGGTGCCTTCGCGCACCATGGCGAGCGCGTTCCTGACCCTTCGCAGCGGTTGCAGGCCGAGCAGGATGGCAATGGCGTTGATGGCGATCATGCCGACGCCGAACAGGGAAAGGTAGGTCAGCAGCCGGCGCTGGAAGGTGGCGATCTCCTGTTCCAGTTCGGTCTTGTTGCCCATGACGCGAAAGCGGGCGGCGCGATTCTTGGCATCGAGAACGAATTCGCTCTCGAACACGACCAACTCCTCGCCATCGATGCCTTGCGCCGCGTAGCTGCGCTGGAAATTGGCGTTGAAGGGAACGTCCGCCACGTCGGGCGACGGGATCGTCCGGGTCATCGATGATGAGTGGAGATTGCCGTGCACGCCTTCCGAGGCGGGTTCGACGGACCAGTACCAGCCCGAATTCGGTTCCGAGAAGCGGAGGTCGCCGAGATCCGGAGCGCCGGTGAGAGCGCCGGTATCGGAAATGCCGATGGAGCCGATCAGGTTGAACAGATGCGCCGAAAGCAGGCTGTCGAAACCGCGCTCGCTGGCCTGGCGGTAGAGCGTGGTAATGAGGGTGAAAATGACGATGAGGGTCAGGATCGCCCAGACCGTGGAAAAGGCGATGACGCGGAACGTCAGCGAGCGCGGCCACAAGCGCAGCGAGAGCCGCTTGCTCACGGTTGGGTTGGTAGGGAGCGGTTCCGCCTTACGCCTCCGGCTCACGCATGCGATAACCCATGCCGCGCACGGTTTCGATCATGTCGATGCCCATTTTCTTACGGAGCCGTCCGACAAACACCTCGATCGTGTTGGAATCGCGGTCGAAATCCTGGTCGTAGAGATGCTCTACCAGTTCGGTCCGCGAGACGACCTCGCCCATGTGATGCATCAGGTAGGCAAGCAGACGGAACTCATGCGATGTCAGCTTCAACGGGACGCCGGCGACATCGGCCTTCGAGGCCTTGGTGTCGAGGCGCAGCGGCCCGCAGGTCAGTTCGGACGAGGCGTGGCCGGCGGCGCGGCGGATCAGCGCCCTGACCCGCGCCAGGACCTCCTCGATATGGAACGGCTTGGTGACATAATCGTCCGCGCCGGCGTCGATACCGGAGACCTTGTCGCTCCAGCGGTCGCGGGCGGTCAGGATCAGCACCGGCATCTTGCGGCCGCCGCGCCGCCAGCGCTCGACCACGCTGATGCCGTCCATCTGCGGCAGGCCGATGTCGAGCACGACCGCGTCATAGGGCTCGGTGTCGCCGAGGAAATGGCCCTCCTCGCCGTCATAGGCCCGATCGACGACATAGCCTGCGTCGACCAGCGCATCCGATATCTGCCGGTTGAGATCCTTGTCATCCTCGACGACCAGTACGCGCATGCCGGGACCACTGCCTGTTGACCGATGGCTTCCAGCTATAGGCCGATTCCGCCGGTCTGGGAAACGATGGGGTCAGTTCTGCGGGACGACAATCTCGGAGCGGCGCGGACGCTGCCCATCCTTGCCGGGGACAAGCACGACGATGACGCAGACCGGCTGCCCACCTCGCGTCGACTGCGAAGCCTT
Organism: Mesorhizobium sp. BR1-1-2; assembly: GCF_020165435.1. Lineage (NCBI taxonomy): Bacteria > Pseudomonadati > Pseudomonadota > Alphaproteobacteria > Hyphomicrobiales > Phyllobacteriaceae > Mesorhizobium > Mesorhizobium sp. BR1-1-2. The sequence continues at coordinate 494,418 of NZ_JAIUID010000005.1, read as the reverse complement.
GGCAAGGGTCCCGCCATTCTGCTCGGCCACCCGCTGGCCGATCGCGTAGCAGTCGGCCGCCGCCACGACGACCGGTTCATCCTGCGCGGCTGCCGGCGCTGCGCTTGCCGGCGCCGCAATCAGCCCGGCGCAGAGCGCCAGGGTCGCGGTTCGGAAATGGGAGCGAAGCGTTCTCATGGCCAGCGTTGTAACGCATCGGCGCTGAACGTGAAATGAACGGTGATCGCCGCTGAAACCATGCTCGCCACACCCCTGCAACGCGAGACAAACAATTGAGATTTCATCGCCCAACTCGATGAAACCCATGAAGTTCCAGTCTAGACTCCGTTTCGTTCATATTGAAAGCGCGCGTCAGGCGTTTTCCTGGGTCAGCGCCCGAAAACGCAGCAGGCCGTGATGGACAAGCAGTTCCTCGTCATAGCGTGCCTCGCTGAATTCGAGCGACAGGCGTGTCTGGCCGCGAGCGCCGACCTCCAGCACCGCGTCGGCAAGGCGGGCCTCGATCGCATCCATGATAGCGCGCGTTTCGGCGTCGCCATGGGCTTTCGACCAAACATGCAGCGTAATTAGTTGATCGTCGCTGTTCTCGGCGCCAGTGTCCCAGTCAAAGGCGCAGGTCTGGCCGCATGTCACATAGGGAAAGGCGGCGTTGTCGGTTGGTTGTTGCCGCAACCCGGCGCCGCCCAGCAGCGCCGACAGGGACGGATCGCTTTTCAGCCTCAGAAACAGTCCCTGCTGCAAATCGCCGGGCGCCGTCATCGTTTTTTCTCCCTCGCCCGTTGCGCGACCGACCCTAGCATGCCAGAAGCTCTTCCGCGTTCTAGACGCTTTGCCATATATAGCCATTTACCGCACGGACACGATTGCCGATTCGTCGTCACGATGATGAATGTCGATGATTTCGAAAATACGACTTCCTGACAATCTCGTCAGCGACGAGGCATAGCGGATATCCGTTGCGCACTGCAAACATCAGCAACGCCCGGCAGCGGCCCATTTTCCTAGATTTCAGGAGCTGATCATGCTCGATCCAGAAAAGGCCAGGGCCGCGTCGCGCCTTCTGGTAGGCCATTGGGACCAGGGCACTCGTCTCGACGCCATACCCGAGGAATTGCGGCCGAAGACGCGGGCCGAAGGCTACGCCATCCAGTCGCATGTGATGGATCGCTCAGTGGCTCCGCTCTTCGGCTGGAAGATCGCGGCAACCAGCCTGGCCGGCCAGCGGCATATCAATGTCGATGGCCCGATGGCCGGGCGCCTCCTCGCCGAGAAGGCAGTCGAGGTCGGTGGCTCCGTTTCCCTGGCGACTAGCAAGATGCGTGTCGCCGAGATCGAATTCGCCTTCCGGTTCGGCCGTCAGTTGCCGCCTCGCCCGGCGCCTTATGAAATCGGTGATGTGATGGACGCCGTGGCGAGTTTGCATCCGGCGATCGAAATACCGGACTCCCGCTATGAGGATTTCTGCGCTGTCGGGGCGCCGCAGCTCATCGCCGACAATGCTTGTGCCAATCTGTTCGTCATCGGCGAGGCGGTGGAAGACGATTGGCGCGACGTAGATCTCGCGAAGCACCCGGTGGCCGCTTCTGTCTCTGGAAAGTCGCAGCATAACGGATCAGGAGCAGCCGTGTTGGGCGATCCTCGTATTGCGCTGACCTGGATCGTCAACGAACTGTCGGGGCTGGGCATACCGCTCCAGCCGGGGCAAGTGGTGATTACAGGCACTTGCGTGACGCCGATCAGCGTTGAGGCGGGCGACGAAGTCATCGGCGATCTTGGCAGGTTCGGCCGGGTCTCGGTGTGCTTCTGCTAGCGGTTTTACCTCTGTGACAAACCCATGAGGCAGACAGGTCCCCGGTCATTGTCCCCCACGCAGCCGCACTACGACGCTGCGCACTGCAAGCACCAGCACGGTGATGACGATCAGGATCACCGAAAGTGCCGCGATCGCCGGGTCGATATTGTCGCGTAGGCCCATCCACATCAGCCTGGGCAGCGTGATGGCGTTGACCGAGGTGATGAACAGCGTCACGCCGATCTCCTCCCAGGAGAGAACGAAGGACAGCAGTGCCGCGGTGACGATGCCGAATTTGATGTTGGGCATGATGATGCGCGTGGCGCGCTCCCACACGCTGGCGCCAAGGCCACGCGCCGCGAGGTCGATACGGCGGTCGAGCTGGCTGAGGGAGACCAGGATCAGCACCGTGGCGAAGGGCACCGTCATCACCGAATGCGCCATGGCCACACCCAGCCACGTGTCGTAGCCGAAAAAGGAACTGACGCCGGAGATCGAGGTGAGCAGGAAATAGAGCGTCACCGCCGAGACCACCGGCGGCACCACCATCGGCAACAGCACGAAGCCGACCAGAGCCGCGGTGAAGCGCGGCTGGAACATCCACACGCCAAGGCTGAAGCACAGTGCCAGCACCGTCGAGATGACACTGCTGACGATGCCGATCCTGATCGAGAGCAGGATGGACTGGAGCCAGCGCGGATCCTCGACCAGCGAGCGGTAATGGCGCAGCGACAACTCGCCCGTCGGCATCGCCAGCATGCGGCTCGGCGTCAGCGAGACCGGGATCACGGCCAGCAGCGGCAGGAGCAGGAACAACGCCACCAGGACGGCGAGGGCCAGCGAAACGGGACCGGGGCGATAGGTCGGCATCGCGCTACACCAATTGCTTCGGTCTGACGTAGCGGAAAAGCAGCGCCATCAGAACGCCGACGAACAGCACCAGCACCACGCTGATGGCGGCACCCAGCCCCCAGTCCGGGCTCTGGAAGATGCGGAGATAGATCAATTCGGCGATCATGACGCTGCGGCCGCCGCCAAGGATCGCCGGCGTGACGAAGAAGCCGAGGGAGAAGACGAAGACGATCAGCGCGGAGCCGATAATGCCGGAGCGCGTCATCGGCACGAACACCGTCCAGAAGGTGCGCATGCGGCCGGAACCCAGCCCGCGCGCGGCGAGCAGCACGCGCTCATCGAGGCTGCGCATGGAAGACGCCAGCGGAAAAACAGCGAAAGGAATGAGAAAGTGGGTCATGCCGACGATGACGCCGAATTCGTTGCGCACCAGCGTCAGCGGTTCGCTAATGAAACCGATCGACTGCAGCCACGTGTTGATCAGGCCGCGATTGGAGAGAAGCGCCACCCAGCCGAAGGCGCGCGTCAGCACCGATATCCAGAACGGCACCAGGATGCAGAATTCGGCCAGCACCCGCTGCGCCCGGCTGCCGCGCACCCAGACCACGGTGATGGCATAGGCAGCGGCAACCGACACAATGGTGACGATCGCCGCGATGCGCAGCGTGCGGACGAACACCGACTGCACCAGCGGGTCGGTTATTAGCGCGCCGTACTGGCCAAGCCCGGGCGTCGGCAGCGTGAAGCTCCACTTCACCACGCCGAGGAAAGGCCAGGCATAGGCGAGGCCAAGGAACAGGAGCAGCGGCGCCATCAATAGCGCCGCGCCCATCCTGTCGGAGAGAACGCCTCTCATGTCAGCCCAGCGCCGGTCAGGCGGAGATGATCTTGGTGTATTCGTCCAGCGCCGCGCCGTAATTCTTGGCGTACCAGTCCATGTCGAGCGGGATCTGCTTCTTCATATTCTCGGGATCGACCGGATTGATGCGCTTCTTATCGGCCGGGACCAGCGCATCGGCGGCGGGGTTGGCCGGACCCTGGCCGAGCTTATCGAACATGACGAGCTGCTTTTGCGGGTCCTGCGCGCTGGCAATGAACTTCATCGCCGCGTCCTTGCCGCCGGGGTTGTTCTTCAGCACGGCCAATGCGCCGGGCGAGATCAGGCCCTGGTCCCAGATGAATTTGATCTGACCGCCCGAATCCTGCTCGATCAGCGAGGCGCGCGTCGACCAGACGATGGCCATCGAGGCTTCGCCGTTGAGCAACACGCTCTGGCTTTCCGCGCCGCCGCCCCAATAGGCGACGACGTTCTCCTTGAACGCGGCGATCTTGTCATGCGCGCGCTTGAGGTCGAGCGGATAAAGCGAGGCCGGCGCGATGCCGTCGGCGAGAAGAGCCGCCTCCCAGCTCGACACGCCCCATTTGTAGAGGGAGCGCTTGCCGGGGAATTTCTTCACGTCGAAGAAATCGGCCATGCCGGTCGGGGCATTGCTGCCGTATTTCTGCGAATCGTAGGCGATCACGTAGGAGAAGAAATAGGTCGAGGCGGCGTAATCCCAGCCGAAGCCCGGCCGCATCTTCTTCTTGTCGACTATTGTGTAGTCGATCGGCTCGAGCATGCCTTGCGCGCCGAGCGTGATGGCCGAGAACGGGTCGACGTCGACAAGGTCCCAGGTCGGCGCACCGCTTTTAAATTGTGCCGCGATGGCCCCTTCGGTCGGGCCGGAGCCATCCATCTTCACGGTGATGCCGGTGTCCTTGGTGAAAGCCTCTCCATAGGCGGCGTCGTAAGCCGTGATGGCGTCGCCGCCCCAGTTGACCAGCACCAGTTCCTTCGCCGCGGCGAAGGACTTGGTCGAGCGCAGCAGCAGCGGCGTCCCGGCAAGCACGAGGACTGCAAGTTGCGTGAATTGCCGGCGCGATATCTCGCCGCGCTTTGTCCTTTCGGAGAGCGTTTCGAGGGCCTGTTTCTTGGTATCGTTCATGTTAGTTCCCCTTTGTTTTCGTTGATCGAATCCGGAATCCGGTGCGGCGAATTCAGGCCGCGCCGGTGCTCATTGTCCTCCGTCCGGAAGGAGGAAGCCCTTTTCCGCCGGCCAGGTCAGCCAGACAGAGTTGCCCTTGCTGAGTGCCGCTGCCGCGACCTCGTTCGGCACCGAAACGGTCACTTTCGCACCTTGGCGTGTCGTAAGGTCGAGTTTGGTCGCCGCGCCCAGATAGGTCGAACCGACCGCGGTGGCGGCAATGCCGTTCTCGCCTGCCGCCGCCTCGCGCGCTATCGACATATGTTCCGGCCGGATCGCCAGGATGGCGTTGCCATCCACCGCTTCGGCGTTGCCGCGCAGCTTGATTGCCCGGTCCTCGCAGAGCGCGGTCGCGCCATGATCGGCGGCGCGCACGCCCTTCAGCGGCAGCATGTTGATCTCGCCCAGGAACTCGGCGACGAAGCGGTTGGCGGGCCGGTCATAGACCTCGTCAGGCGCTCCGACCTGCAACAATTTGCCATGGTTGAAGATGGCGACGCGCGACGAGAGCGCCAGCGCCTCGCTCTGGTCGTGGGTGACGAAGACGAAGGTGGTGCCGGTCTCCTGGTGCAGGCGCTTCATCTCGGCCTGCATCTGGCCGCGCAGGCTCTTGTCCAGCGCCGAGAACGGCTCGTCGAGCAAAAGCACGCCCGGCTCGAACACCAGCGCGCGGGCCAGCGCCACGCGTTGCTGCTGGCCGCCGGAGAGCTGCGCCGGCAGCTTCTTCTCGTGGCCGAGCAGACCGACGCGCTCGATCATCTCGCCGACGCTACGCTTGATCTCGGCGGCCGATTTCTTGCGCACCTTGAGCGGAAAGGCGATGTTTTGCTCGACGCTCATATGCGGGAAGAGCGCATAGCCCTGGAACACCATGCCGGCGGCGCGCTGCTCGGCCGGCCGGTCGGTAATGTCGACGCCGTCGCTGAACAGGCGGCCCTCGCTGGGCTGCAGGAAGCCGGCCAGGATCATCAGGAAGGTGGTCTTGCCGGAGCCGGAGGGGCCGAGCAGCGTCAAAAACTCGCCGCGGCCGATATTGAGCGTCAGATTGTCCAGCGCACGGAACGAGCCGAAGCTCTTGCCGATCCCGTTCGCCTTGATCTCTGCGGCCCGGCCGGGTTGCTGCATCCTGCCTCTTCCTTGGTGGCTGGGGAAATCGTAGGCAGCGCGAAGGCTCACCGCAACCGAATAGTTTTCGCCTGATCGGCAAATTTGATTCATCTATAATGAATGTCGGCGACGCTGGAACCGCCGATTTCACCCCTCGTGGGAAGATCGGCTGATTTCAATATGTCCGCAGCCTGTTCTCCGATAGTTTCGACCGCAACCATCCCCCAAATGCCTCCAGTACCGGATGCCCCGCCTTGGCGTGCTCGGAAACGAGGAAATAGGAACGCGGCGACGGGATCGAGGTCTCGAACGGCTTGACCAGCCGGCCTTCGCTCAGCGCCCGGCGGCTGGTCAGCTCGTCGCCCATGGCGATGCCCTGGCCGGCGATCGCCGCTGAGAAAACGAGGTTCATGTCGGAAAAGAAGATGCCGCCCTCGGTGTCGGGGTTCTCGACCTTGGCCAGCGCCAGCCAGCGCGCCCAGTCCTCCGTATCGCCGAGGTGCAGCAGGTTGGCGCGCAGGACGTCGGCCGGCTTGGAAAAGCCGCCGACCTTGTTGAGCAGCGTCGGGCTGCAGAGCGGCGTGAACGAGATTTCGCACAGCAATTCCACCACGCGGTTCGGCCAGTTGCCGACGCCAAAGGCAATGAAGGCGTCGGCGTCCGGATTGCTGACGTCGTCGAGCCGCCGGGGCGTCAGTATGCTCAGCGCCACATCCGGATACATCTGCCGGAACTCGCCGATATGGGTGCACAAGAACAGCGAGGCAAAGCCTGGCGTGCATGAGACTGCGAAAGAGCCGCCGACGCCGGTGCCGGCGTTTTGCGCCACCGCGTCGCCGAGCACGGTCAGCGCCTTGCGCACGTCCGCGGCATAGCGCTGGCCGCGCGGCGTCAGCGCCACGCCCTTGCCGATGCGCTCCAGCAGATCGAAGCCGAGGTCGCGTTCGAGCAAGCGCAATTGATGGCTGACCGCGCTGCGGGTGAGGTGCAATTCGTCGGCGGCGCGCCAGACGCTGCCATGACGGGCGAAACTGTCGAGGGCGCGCAGCGCCTGCGTCGATGGAATTCTCAAGAGGTGAACCGAATTTGCACGAACCGGGAAAACATATCACTTTTTGGCGAGCCGCTTCACTGCTTTCTTTGGCGTATGGAGAAACCGGTGACGACATCGGCGCAAGAAACCGCTCTTGCCTGCCTCGACGGCATCCAGCCGCTGTTGTCGGCCTGGACGCGTACCATCTTCGACTTCGGCGAGACCGCCTGGCGCGAGTACCAGTCGGCAGATTGGTATGTCGATCGGCTGAAGCGCGAGGGGTTTTCGGTCGAGGAGGGCTCCGCGGGCATGCCGACGGCCTTCTGCGCCCACTGGACCAATGGGGACGGTCCGACCATCGGCATGTATGCCGAATACGACGCCGTGCCCGGCAACTGTCAGGACGCCGCCACGGTGAAGCGGCCCCGCCCGGGGCTCGGCATCGAGGCCGGCGGCCATACCGATCCACATTCGGGCCTGGGCATGGCCAGCCTGGGCGGTCTGCTTGCCACCAAGGCCGCCATGCAGCGCCACGGCATTGCAGGCACGCTGCGCTTCACCGGCGAGCCGGCGGAGAAGGTGCGCGGCTCGAAACCGATCCATGCAGCCAAAGGTTACTATGACGGCCTTGCCGGCATGATCTCCTTCCATCCCTTCTATATGCTGCCGCTCTGCAACACGGCGCGCTGGGACACCCATTGCGGCGCGGCCTACGCGATGATCTATCGCTTCATCTGCGACGAGCCGCAGAATTGGGCACGCGCCGCGGGCGACGGCGCCCCGATCCCGCAGGCACATTCGGCGGTTCGCGCGCCCGGCGCCAACGACGCGCTGATGACGATGTACATGGCATCCAAGGCGCTGCGCGATTCCATGCTGCCGCACCAGGGCGGCTGGTCGATCAGCGAGGCGATCCTGACGGCGGGCCAGGCCACTGCCGACAATCTGCCGGCGGGTCTTGCCGAGATCCAGTACATGATCCGCGTTCCGACGCTTCGCATGGCCGAGCAGGTCACCGCGGTGCTCGACCGCAACGCCTCGGCCGCCGCCGCGATCAGCGGCTGCCGCTACGAACGGCACTGGGTTTCGAAGTCGCGGCCGGGACTGGCCAATCATGCCATGGCCGGGATCGCCTATGAGGCGTTGGCGAGCGTCGGCCCACCCCGATGGGATGAGGCGGCGAAGACAATCGCCCGCGAGATCCAGGTCAATGCCGGTGGGGTGGCGAGCGAAAATCCATTCATCGACGAGCTGGAGCGTTTGATTGCGCCGCAGGAGGCGGAGGCGATCCTGCGCCGCGATCTGCCGCCATCGCAGGTGAACTCGACCTCGGACGACTACACCGACATGAGCTGGCACGCGCCGACGGCGCGTTTCTATGTCGCCCGCCCTGCCCTGCGTTCGGCAAACGGTCATGTTTTTCCAGCCTGGGCGATGAATGCGCTGGGCGGCATCCCGGCCACTATCGACCCGATGGTCACCTGCGCGGCGAAGACCATCGCGCTATCGGCCCTTCGCCTGCTGGAAGACAAGGCCGCGCGCGGCATGGCGATGGACGAGTTCGTCGCCCGGACCGGCGGCGGCATTGGCGGTTCGACCTGGATCGCGCCGCTCTGCGACTACGATCCGCCCATCAACTTCCGCTGGCCGGAATATGTCACCACGCCGCGCGGCCGCGACTGGTGGATACCAAGCAAGCAATGACCGCAAACGCCCATACGAGGAGAACCGAATGACCGTTCATGACCGCATCATCGCCGAGCCGTTTTCGCTGCAGCGCCGCAACCCGGCCGGCGGCACCAAGCCGCTGACATCATGGGGTTTCGCCAACGAGACCGACGTCTTGACCGACGTGCTGCTCGGCTCGCCCAATTTCCTGCGCCATCTCTCGACCAGCTCGCTGTCGCGCAAGCACCTGCGCGAGGCGCCCTGCAACATCCAGATCGCGCAGGCACAACACAAGGATCTGGTCGCGGCCTACGAGCATTTCGGCGTCAACATCCACTGGCACGAGCCGACGCCGGAGCTGCCGATGCAGGTCTACTCCCGCGATTCCAGCGTGATGACGCCCTACGGCGCCATCATCACCGCCATGGCCAACTGGTGGCGGCGCGGCGAGAATTATGCCGCCATCCGAACCTATGAAAAACTCGGCATCCCGATCTACGACATGGTCACCGCAGGCACCTTCGAGGGCGGCGATTTCAACGTCATCGAGGACGGCGTGGTGCTGATCGGCTGCGGCGGCGCCCGCACGCAGGAAGAAGGCGCTCGCCAAGTGCAGGCCTGGTTCGAAAAAGAGGGTTGGGAAACACGCATCGCCTTCATCGACGAGTACTATGTCCATATCGACCTGATGGTGGTGCCGATCGCAGAAAAGCTCACCGCCGTCTGCCTCGCCTGCACCGAGCCGGGGATCGTCGACTGGCTGAAGGGCAAAGGGCACGAGATCATCGACGTGCCGTTCCAGGACACGATGGCGCTCGGTTGCAACTTCATGTCGCTGGGCAAGGACAGGGTGATCGCGCCGACATCCAGCCAGACGCTGATCGGTCAACTCAAGGCGCGCGGCTTCGAAGTGGCGGCCGTCGACATGAGCGAGATCTCCAAGACCGGCGGCGGCATCCACTGCATGGCGCAGGCGCTGAAGCGCGAGGCGGCCTGAGTCCGGAAGGGCAACCCCCACCTTCGCCCGCCTGATCAGCGTCAGGCAGGTGAATGGCGGTTTGCAACCGCCCCCATCAACAAACCCTGCAGGTGTGTCCTCGCCACCCTTGTGGGCGTCCGCAAATGGATGAATAGTCAGGGCGGCGTCGCCCTGAAACTGCCCGCTTGGTTTTCAGGCCGTGCCATAGCCGTCCGGGTTTTTGAATGGTCAGTCCTGAACCGCCTAAGAGAAGAGGTCCGATCGCCGCCCGGCTGCTGGCGCTCGATGCATGGATCGATTCCTCTCTCTACGAGATCGGGTTCAAGGCGCGCCAGTTCTGGGAGGGCGCGACGATTTTCTCGCGGCGCTTCCGCGTCAACGGCTGGCGCCGTGGCATCGTCGAGCTGTTGAGCGAAGGTTTCACGCTTGGCGCCGGCGGCATCGTCGTCATGCTGGCGCTGGCTATTCCCGCCTTCCAGGACACGGCCGGCGACTGGCGCGCCCAGGGCGACTTCGCCGTTACCTTCCTCGACCGTTATGGCAACGAGATCGGCCAGCGCGGCATCATCCAGCGCGATTCCGTGCCGGTCGATGAAATGCCGGACCACGTCATCAAGGCGGTGCTTGCCACCGAGGACCGGCGTTTCTTCGACCATTATGGCATCGACGTTCTCGGCCTGTCGCGCGCAATCTTCGAAAATGTGCGTGCAAACTCCGTCGTCCAGGGCGGGTCCAGCATCACGCAGCAGCTGGCCAAGAACCTGTTCCTGACCAATGAGCGCACCTTCGAGCGCAAGATCAAGGAAGCCTTCCTGTCGCTGTGGCTCGAAGCCAATCTGTCGAAGAAGGAAATTTTGCAGCTCTATCTCGACCGCGCCTATATGGGCGGCGGCACGTTCGGCATCGAGGCGGCGGCGGACTTCTATTTCGGCAAGAGCGTCAAGGACCTCAATCTCGCCGAGGCGGCAATGCTTGCAGGCCTGTTCAAGGCGCCGACCAAATACGCGCCGCACATCAACCTGCCGGCCGCGCGTGCGCGCGCCAATGTGGTGCTGTCCAATCTCGTCGATTCCGGCTTCATGACCGAGGGCCAGGTGCTTCAGGCAAGGCTGCATCCGGCCGATGTCGTCGATCGCGGCGAACAGAAAAGCCCCGATTATTTCCTCGACTGGGCCTTCGACGAGGTCAAGAAGATCGCCAAGCCCGGCCAGCACTCGCTGGTGGCGCACACCACCTTCGACGCCAACATCCAGAAGGCGGCAGAAGAGTCGGTGGAGTTTCACCTGCGCCAGTTCGGCAAGGAGTACAACGTCACCGAAGGCGCCGTGGTGGTCATCGAGACCAACGGCGCGGTGCGCGCGATCGTCGGCGGCCGCGACTATGGCGCCAGCCAATTCAACCGCGCCACCAAGGCGCTGCGCCAGACCGGCTCCTCCTTCAAGCCCTATGTCTATGCAACGGCTATGGAGCACGGCTTTACGCCGAATTCGATCGTATCAGGCGGGCCGATCAGCTGGGGCAACTGGTCGCCGCACAATTACGGCGGCGAGTCGGCGGGCAAAGTCCCGCTGATCGTGGCCATGGCCAAGTCGATCAACACGGTGCCGGTGCGGCTCGCCAAGGACTATCTCGGCATCGGGCCGATCAAGGCGATGGCGGAATCGTTCGGCGTGGAATCGCCGCTCGAAGCGCACAAGACCATGGTGCTCGGCACCTCGGGAATGACCGTGATGGACCAGGCGACGGGCTACAGCGTATTCGCGCAGAACGGCTTTGTCGGCTCGAGGCATGGCATCACGCAGCTCGTCACCCGCACCGGCGAGGTGGTCTACGATTTCGCCAAGGATGCGCCGCCGCCGCACCGCGTGCTGTCCGAACAGGCACTGAAATCGATGAATACCATGCTTGTGGCGGTACCGGCGATGGGTACTGCCAGGCGCGCGCAGATACCCAACATCGTCGTCGCCGGCAAGACCGGCACGACGCAATCCTACCGCGATGCCTGGTTCGTCGGCTTCACCGGCAACTACACCGCGGCCGTCTGGCTGGGCAATGACGATTTCACGCCGACCAAGAACATGACAGGCGGCTCGCTGCCGGCGATGGTGTGGCAGCGGCTCATGGTCTATGCGCATCAGAACATCGACCTCAAGCCTATTCCCGGCATCGATAAGCCCTTCGTCGACGAGGAGATCGCGGCCAAGGCCGCGGAAGCGCAGAAGAAGAGCGAGGAACAGGCAGCGGCCGATGCCGCCGCCGAACGGCCGCCGGTGCTGTCCAGCCGCACGACGCAGACGCTCAGGGACATGACCCACCTGTTCGAAACGGCGCGCAGGCTCGGCACGTCGGCTCCGCCCGAAACGCTGTCGGCGCTGTGATCGCGGCGCCTTTTCCCTTCTGTCTTCGCGAAGAAGCAAAAGCCGCACCTTCCGAATCCGCGTCCTGCGGCTTGCCACACGACCCCGCGCCGCGATATCCCCGAGCGGCAATTCTTCATGCGCCCGGCCTTTCATGCTCAAGAACGCCTTCCTGACGCTGCTTTCGCTTGCCATAGCCATTGGCGGCGGCGGCGCCAGCGTCTGGTATGCGCTGAACATGCAGGACGGCGTCGGGGCGATCAGGATCGGCCAGTGGACCGCCTTTCCCGATATCGGCACACCCGCGGCCGACCCCTATTCCAAGGCCCGCGTGGCGCGCGAGGGCGTGCTCGCGCTCGGCCGCGCCGAAGGGCTGTCCTTTGTCGCCGAGGACGACGCAGCTGGCGGAGAGCTCAGGCGCGAATGCACCTACACGATCGAAGGCGGATTTCCGACCGCCCGGTTCTGGACCCTCTATGCCGCCGACCAATCGCTCAGCGTGGTCGAGACCGGCAAATCGCGGCTTGCCGCGCTTCAATCCTATGGCGTGCTACGCCAATCCGACAATTCGGTGCTCATTTCCGTCGGCCATCACCCGATGCCTGGCAATTGGCTGCTGACCGACGGTTCCGGCAGGATGTATTTCGTTTTGACATTCTACGACACGCCGATCGCCAGCAGCACCGGCCTGTCGGATGTTTCGCTGCCCAAGATCACCAAGGTCGGCTGCGATGCGTAGTGTCTATGCCGCGACGCGCAGACTTGTGCATGCCGTCCTTCTCGGCCTCGTCGGCGCCGGCATCGTGCATATCGTCGTGCTGCTTCTGGTGCCTGAATTCTCGGAACGCGATGCCTGGTCGCGACTGTCGTTGGCGTCGGATCTCTACCGGATGACCCGGCTCGATGCCGAGGCGGGCGGCGCACCGGTGGTGAAATCGGTCGACCCGCTGTTTTATGCGACGGCTTGCCGGTTCGACCTGGATGAGGGAATGGTGAGGATCAGGGCGCCGGGCAATGTGCCCTTCTGGTCGGTGTCGGTCTATGACCGCAACGGCCACAACATCTATTCATTCAACGACCACACGGCGACCGGGGGCAAGCTGGATGCCGTGGTGCTGACGCCGGCCCAGATGATCGACATGCGCAGGGACCTTCCCGAGGAGCTTCAGGGAGCGATCTTCGTCGAAGCGCCGATCGACGAGGGCATATTCGTCATCCGCAGCTTCGTGCCGGACGACAGCTGGAAGTCGATCGTCTCGCGCTTTCTGGAGCAGAGTTCGTGCGAGCTGCAGGACTTTTAGACCGTGGCCCGGGCAATCCGCATCAGTTCAGTGATGCGGCACTGGCGTGCGTGGCGATCCCGGCTTGTCAGGGCCGGCAGGCCGCGCTTCCCCCGCGGCGGACCGCTCATAGCGGATGCCGGGAAAGATGATCACCGCCGCCGGTATTTCGGTGGTTTGCTTTGCTCGATTGGTCGGTGCCGTTCTCGGCACGAAAGACAGTACCATGCCCATGGTTCGCGTATTCCTCTCGGTTGCCCCGGAGCACAACGCAACGCCTCCAAATATCATTAAGGCCGGCAGAGGGTTAACGGAGCGCTAACGGATCCCGGCTAAATTGATCTTTGTTCTAAGGTCAGGACATCCTGACCGAGGCAATCGCGAAACCGACGCGTTCCGGTCGAGCATGGTCAAGCGTGTATAGAGTATCGGGCGTATCCCTCGTGTCATCTTCGGACTTCAGGCAAATCGCGGTAGGGACGGAATCGGGAAAGGCCGAAAGGCTGTTCCGCGCAGCGGTATCTGCGTTCTGCTCGCTTACGCGGCCGTCCCGCCGGGAAATCGGCCAACTGGAAGATCTGACGCTGCCGCTGTTCGACAACGTGTCCGTCGAATCGCGCCGCTACGTGGCGGCAGCTCTCTCTGAATGCGAATACGCTCCTGCCGGGCTGGTGCGACGCCTGTGCGAGGAGCCGGTGGACATTGCCGCCCCCTTGCTCATCCGCTCGCGCGCAGTCAGTGACATCGACCTCATTGCGCTGATCGGCCGGCACGGGCTGCCGCATGCGCGCGCGATCGCGCGCCGCAAGAACCTGAATCCAACCATCGCCGATCTGATCAGGGCGCTGGAAAGGCCTACGTTGGTGCGGGTCCGCGATCCGGAAGCGGAAGCCTCCCCGGCACAAACCGCTCCCTTGAAGGCGCCGGCCGCCGACAGCGCGGCGAAGCAGCAGACGCCGGGCGTTGGTGCGGAAAATGCCCGGCGCAGGCTGCGCTCCATGATGCGGACCGGCGAGGAGGCGCAGTCGGCGCAGGTCGGTCCGTTCACCGGAGCCGACACCTATGCCAGATTGCGAGAGACGGCGCTGACCGGAAACGCCGCCTTCTTCCAGACCGCGCTCGCCGATGCGCTCGATATCGATTTCTCAACCGCCAGGTCGCTGACGGCGAACCAGAATTACATGCCACTGCTGGCGGCGCTGCGCTCGCTCGACCTCAGCGAGGACCGGGCATTCCTGATCACGGTTGCCGTCTACTCCCGCGAGTTTCCGAATCCGCAGGCGATCCGCACCTTCCTCGATCGCTACCGGCTCCTGCACCGCGACGCGGCGCTGGACAAGGTGCGGGAATGGAAGGCCGAGACCCTGTCCGATGTGGTTCGCGACGCCGCCCCCGCCAACAGCGCCAGCCGCGAGGCGTCGAACAGCGACGATGCAGCGGCCTTCCCTGGCCTCAGGACATCTTCACGGAAATAAGCTCCTCGACAGGAACAGCGCCGGCCTCGATCTCAACCACCCAGATGTCGGGATCGAATTTCTTCTCGCGTTCCAGCCTGGCGTCCAGCACCGAAGCATCGGCGGCGGTGGCGAGAAGGCTAAAGAAACGTTCGTTGGGCTTGGCTGAATCGTAGCTCGTCTGTGGCGCCGGCCCATAGAGGGCGATTTCACCAAGCCGGCTCCGCGTCAGGACGAACACGGCGCCGGCTTCGGTCGCGCCGCGCTTGACCACGGCGGCAAATCCGCCCGCGCCGAAAACCCGACGTAACAGGGCCGATACCCACAGATCCGTGGTCACGCGCATGAGAAAAGTCCGGACAGCATGCGGACTATCTATCGGTATTTACACCGCTGGGCGACCCGTTATCTGCGCCGTCAGTTGGTCAGGCCGATCTCGCGCATCTTGACATAGACCAGTTCGTCGGGCTCGCCGGTCTGCGGCAGACCGAACAGCGACTGGAATTCCTTGATGGCCGCCTTGGTACGGGCACCGACGACGCCGTCGAGCTGCATGTCGTCATTGCCGAAGGCCTTGAGCCCGGCCTGTATCTTGACAATGCGAGGATCCGGCGCTTGGGAAGCCGTATCGGTCTGCAGCGACACTGGAACCGCCTGCGACACTTCGGGACGCGGTTGCGGTTTCGGCACGGCGGCGGTTTTCGGGGTCGCGCCCAGCTGATCGAGCAGCAGCGCGTCGATCTCGCCGGACGTGTTGAGCCCGACCTTCTGCTGATAGGCCTGGATCGCCTTGCGCGTGTTGGGTCCGGAAATGCCGTCGACCGTGCCGGCGTAGAAATCGAGATCCTTCAATATGCCCTGCACCTGCTCGACCACCGGATCGCCCTTGACCGGCGCCGGCGCGGTACCTGGCCGCACAATGTTGAAGGTGGTCTCCGGCTCATCAGCGGCCGCATGCGGAACGCCCTGTATGCTGCGGGTCGCGAAGAAGGCTCCGGTATGCGGAAAAGGCTGGTACCACAGCGCATTAGCCGAAACGTAGAACAGCGTCACCAGGAATGCCGTCGACCCTCCTACCAGGACGGGATTGCGCGAAATCATGCCGCCGATGGCGACGGCCCCGTCCTGGAAGGCGTTGCTACGGCGCTTGACCGCCTTAGGCTGTTTTGCGGAGCGCGCCATTTCCGTCCCCTTTCGCCCTCGCCAGCGGCATCGTCAGCACCCCGGCCTTGTCCGCCGGGCGCCCTTTCGGTCCGTTCACCGGCAGGCTGATGGTGACCGTGGTGCCCTCGCCCGGCATGCTTTCGATCGACATGGTGCCTTCGTGCAGCGCCACCAGCCCCTTGACCAGCGACAGGCCAAGGCCGGTCCCCTCGAAACGGCGGGTATAGTCGTTCTGGATCTGCATGAACGGCTTGCCGAGATTGGCGAAATCTTCCTCGGCGATGCCGATGCCGGTGTCCCGGACCCAGAAATGCAGGCGCGAACCGATCCGCTTGGCGCCGACGACGACATCGCCGCCATCGGGCGTGAACTTGATCGAATTGGAGACGAGATTGATGAGGATCTGCTGCACCGCGCGTCGGTCGGCGTTGATTTCGCCGGCGTCCGGCGCGATCTGCGCCTTGAGATCGATGTTCTTGGCCTGCGCCTGCAGCCGCATCATCGATTGGCACATGTCGACGGCTTCCATGAAGCGGAATGGCTCGGGTTCGGTCGCATAGACGCCGGATTCGATCCGCGACACGTCGAGGATGGAGGTTACGACGGCAAGCAGATGCTGGCCGGAATCGCGCACCAGACCGACATATTCCTTCTGCCGCGGATCCTTGAAGGCGCCGAACATCTCGTGCAGCAGCATGTCGGAGAATCCGATGATGGCATTGAGCGGCGTGCGCAGTTCGTGGCTCACCACCGCCAGGAAGCGCCCTTTCGCCACTTCGGCGGCGGCCGCGGCGTCATTGGCGGCACCGAGGTCTTCACGCAAGCGGGCGACCTCGTCGTTCTCGCGCAGCACAAGCGTGAAAACGTCGCCCTGCTCCTGCGCGCGCATCAGTTCGAGCGAAAACGGCCGATAGTTGTCCGCCGGGCCATTGCCATTCTGTCCATTACCGTCCTGCGGCAGCCTGACGCGTAACTCCAGCCTGCGCGACAGCGCCCCGTCGCGCATGTCGGCCAAGGCACTGAGATAGGAGACGCGATCCGACAGATGCACGCGATCGAAAAGCCCGGTTCCGCAAAGCAGTTCCGGGGGCAGTTTCAATAGCGTACGTGCCTTTGCCGAGGCATCGATAACCTCGCCATGGCGGGCGACGCGCAGGACCACCGCGTCGATCATGTCTTCGAGACGATCGCCGGGGTCCCCTACGTCGGCCGCAGCCGCAGCGTTGCGAACCGCCGATATACGCGGCACCAGCGTCAGCGCCCAGGCCAATGGCAGCAGCCAGTGCCACGCGGCGATCGGCACTTCGGCGTGCGGGAGGACGGTTGCCGCCACAGGCTGCAACAGAATGGCGACGACAGCGCAGACGGCTCCCCACAGCGCCGCGCGGCGAGAGGCGCTGATCCACCAGGCTTCGAACGGCAGCGCCACGACAAGCATCGCGACCGGAGAGCTCAGCCCGCCGGCAGCGGCAACAAGACCGGCGAGCGCAAGTCCCGCGATCGCCAGCGCGGCCCGGCCGGCCAGATCCATCCTTCCGGTCGCGGCCACCAGCAAGGCGATGAACCAGCAGAGACCAAAGGCCGCGAAGATGGCGGCCACGGTGACGGCTGCGCCCATGCCTGACGTGACGAGCGTGACCGCGGCACCGGCGGCAAAGAACGGAGCGGCCAGCATGGCGCCGATAAAGCGGCGCTGACGCTCGCGGTCGTCCAGCCCAAGAATGGAGGGATGGACCATACGTTCGCAACCGGCCGCCATTGCGCCAGGCAATTCAACGTATCTGGCCTTGATCGGCATCAACTCAACGCACCCGCACTCGTCGTGAACAGCTCTGCTTTTGCAGATCGTTTTGATTGACTCTGAAACTCGCACCCAGCCTTTAAAGAATGGATAAGGCAGGGCCGACCCAAGGCTCGGCCCACGGCGAATATCGGGATGGGAGCGCCCGAAAACCCGGGCAAATGCCACCATAGTAAACGGAGGGTTATCCGCAGGGACCGCCCGTGGCGTGGCCAGCCGCAGCGCACCGACCGCCTGATTTTGTGGAAAATGCAATAGAAACAAGGGAGTATATGGTTAATGGATGATAAGAAAAATGATCCCAATCTGAGACAAATCGACAGCAAAACGCTTCGTTTCGAATTTGCCTCAAATTTGAAGAAAATTCTCGGCTAACCCGCAAGCCGTCCTTTGCGCCTGTGTGCCAATATCCCGCCCACAAAAGAGGTCATGCTCATGGATGCATGACCCGGTCACGACGAGAGGCGAACATGTTCTTCCTGATGAGAATGGCTTTCTGGTTTTCGCTGGTGCTGCTGGCACTGCCGCTGGGCGTCGGCCCCGGCGAGCCGGGCCAGGAAAGCGTAGGACCGATCCAGGCCCTGTTCGCGGCCCGCGACGCGGTCGGCGACATCGCCGGCATTTGCGAACGCAAGCCCGATGTCTGTGAGACCGGCAAGTCGGCAATGCACACCATCACCGCAAGGGCCAAGGAGACAGCCAAGATCGCGGCCGCCATGCTGGACGACAAGTCCGCAGGCCCCGACATCTCCACAATGACCGGCAGCGTTCCGCAAGAAGTCGTCTTGCCGGAGACGGTCAACCTGCCGGTAAAGAATTAAGCCGTTTCGACGGCGCACCGCGGGCAGTCTGCCTCTCGACGCCCGCGGTGTCCTTGTTTTTCCGTGACGCGGCGATGGTGGATGACTATATCCCTGTCATGACGACCACGATCCAGACGATCCGCGACGACTTCTCTTTCCTCGACGAATGGGAGGACCGCTATCGTTATGTCATCGAACTCGGCGAGGCGCTGCCGCCATTCCCGGATGAGGAACGCACCGCCGCCAACAAGGTGCCGGGCTGCGTCAGCCAGGTCTGGCTGACCACCGAACGGGGACCGGGCGGCGATCCGGTCATCACTTTCAGGGGCGATTCGGACGCCCATATCGTACGCGGGCTGGTGGCGATCGTGCTGGCGCTGTTCTCCGGGAAGACCGCCAGCGAAATCCAGAAAATCGATGCGGAAGCGACGCTGAAGGCGCTCGGCCTGGACGAGCACCTGTCGCCGCAGCGCGCCAACGGCCTTCGCTCGATGGTCAAGCGCATCAGGCGCGACGCAGAGGCCGCACTCGAGCAGACGGCCTGATATCGCCTCTGCGATCAGCCGATCGCATCATGCCGCGCACTGGTACCAGCGCTGTCCCGGCCCGGCCGGCAAAGTAAAACGGCGCCCGAAGGCGCCGATGTCGATCCGGTTGAACTGTCCATCCGGCTCTATCTATCGTTTGAACCGCATTCTGCGATGCCAAGTGTACTCACCTGGCAGCAAATGCTTAGCGGGCCTTGCGCTTGCGGCCGAGGCCCATCTTCTTGGCGAGCTGGGAGCGGGCGGCCGCGTAGTTCGGGGCAACCATCGGGTAGCTCGGGTCGAGGTTCCACTTTTCGCGATACTGATCCGGCGTCAGATCATAGTGGGTCATCAGGTGACGCTTGAGCGACTTGAACTTTTTGCCGTCTTCAAGGCACACGATGTAGTCGTCATGAACCGAGCGCTTCGGGTTCACTGCCGGCTTCTGCTTGTCGGCGGGCGGCTGTTCGGCGGTTCCGCCCACACGCCCGAGAGCAGCATGGACATCGGAGATTAGGTTCGGCAGTTCGCCGACCGGCACGGGATTGTTGCTGACATAGGCAGCCACCACGTCGGCGGTCAGCTCGATCAGCGCGTCGCTGTTTCTGGAAGGTGTTTCGACAATATCCATGGTCTTCAGGCCCCAACGAGAGTTAGTTTAGTGCGCCCTTTTTTACAGGCAAGGCATTGCACGAATTTTGTGCAGACAGAGCTTCTGCGATTCGCGTCGCGGGGGCATCAATGAACCTACCTAGCAAGTAAGTCAATTCGATCCTTGCACTATATTGAGCGATGTTGATCAAATATTTCCGGATCAGCTTCAATCTTTCGTGCACGATGTAATTTTTCGATATTTCGCAGGCGAAACCAACGGCCGGTGACGCGGCGTTAGCTAACCGTTACATTCGCGCCAACTCACAAAGCATCTCCGAGTGCTTTGCTTTGCTTGGCGACCGAGCCGGCAATCTTGGTTGCTCACCCCCTTTCGCAAAACCAGAGGTTGCTCCACCTCTGCCATTGCCGGCCCTCACGCGCAGTGCAGCCGACCAGTTCGGGATCACTCAATACGGAGCGATGTATTTGCCATAGGCCCACCCGGTGACGAAACCGCCGTTCTTGGCCGGATCATGCCAGACTTCGCACCAGCGATAGCGAACCGCCTGCTGCTGCTTCCATGCCGGCTGATTGGCGATGTCGAGCAGGTTCGTCCCGCCGGTGCATCGTCCGGTCATCTGCAAAACGGTGCCGTTCGGATATGCGGCCTGTTTCTGGGACGTGCCCGAGGGATATTTGCGCACGTTGAGCGTGTCGCCGAACGGCACGTTGGCCACTTGCCAAGCGGCGAATACGGTCGCATGAGATTGGCCGGCGATGGCCATGGTTGCGGAAACGACGGCGAGAGCCGCGACGGTGCGAGCATAGATATTCATCATTTCTCCTCCCGGCCCACTTTCTGGAGCCCGGCGCAGCAATAAGGCCCGGCTCTTGAACCCGCGCTGATCGGCGTGTTCATTGGCCATTCAGAACATTTCCAAAGCGAGACGCAATGACCAAAACTTCTGCATTCCCAGATGTCACCCCGCCAACGCCCGAGAAGCGGCCGGTTTTCGACACGCATCACGGTATCACGCGAACGGACGACTATGCCTGGCTGCGGGCCGACAACTGGCAGGAGATGTTCAGGGATCCCGCATTGCTCGATGCGGGCATCCGCGCCCATCTCGAAGCTGAGAACGCCTACCAGTCGAAACTGATGGCCGACACGGCCGATTTGCGGAAGCGGCTGTTCAAGGAGATGAAGGGCCGCATCAAGGAAGACGATTCTTCCGTGCCGATGAAGGACGGACCCTACGCGTACGGCTCCTCCTTCAAACTCGGCGGCGAGCAGCCGCGCTATTTCCGCATGCCGCGGGACGGCGGCGCGCAGCATATCCTGCTCGACGGCGATGCCGAGGCCGAAGGCAAGGCCTATTTCCGGCTTGGCGGCGTCGATCATTCGGCCGACCATGGCAAGCTTTTATGGGCGTTCGACGACAAGGGCTCCGAATTCTATACGCTTCGGGTGCGCGACCTCTCCGACGGCAAGGAACTCGCGGACACGGTTCCCGACACGGGCGGTTCGGGGGTGTGGAACGCTGGCAATGATGGTTTTTTCTATACCCGGCTCGACCCCAGCCACCGCCCCTCCAAGGTGCTGTTCCATGCGCTTGGGCAGGATCCGGCAAGTGACCGGCTGATCTATGAGGAAAACGATCCCGGCTTCTTCATGAATGTCGGCGGCACGCGTTCCAATGAATGGATCATGGTTGCCATCAACGACCACGAGACCTCGGAATACCGGCTGCTGAACGCCGGTGAGCCGTTTGCCGAGCCGAAGCTGGTGGCGGCGCGCGAGACCGGTGTTCAATACGAGATGGAGGAAGGCGGCGACATTTTCTTCATCCTGACCAACGCCGATGGGGCCAAGGACTTCAAGATCATGACGGCGCCGGCGAGCGATCCGATCCGCGCCAACTGGCAGGAGCTGGTTCCGCACGAGGCCGGCCGGCTGATCCTGTCGGTGATCGGCTTCAAGAACCATATGGTCAGGCTGGAGCGCAAGGAGGGCCTGCCGCGCATCGTCGTGCGCGACCGGGCAACCGGCGAGGAACACCTGATCTCCTTCGACGAGGAGGCGTTTTCGCTCGGCCTGTCGGGATCCCTGGAATACGACACCGAGATCATGCGCTTCACCTATTCATCGATGACGACGCCGGCGCAGGTCTTCGACTACAACATGCGCACCCGCGAGCGCGTGTTGCTCAAGACCCAGGAGGTGCCGTCCGGCCATGAGCCGGAGCACTATGTCACGCGTCGGCTGATGGCGCCCGCTGCCGATGGCGAATTGGTGCCGGTCTCGCTCTTGTATCACCGCGATACCCCGCTGGACGGCTCCGCGCCTTGCCTGCTTTACGGCTACGGTTCCTATGGCATCACAGTGCCGGCGGCCTTCAATACCAACTGGTTCTCGCTGGTCGACCGCGGCTTTGTCTTTGCGATCGCCCACGTCCGCGGCGGCAAGGACAAGGGCTATGGCTGGTACGATGACGGCAAGCGGGCGTACAAGATGAACACTTTCACCGATTTCATCGCTTGTGCACGCCATCTGGTCGCCGAACGCTACACTGTGCATGACCGCATCGTCGCGCAAGGTGGATCCGCCGGCGGTATGCTGATGGGCGCGGTCGCCAACATGGCGCCGGACTGTTTCGGCGGCATGGTTGCCGAGGTGCCTTTCGTCGATGTGCTCACCACCATGCTCGACGCCAGCCTGCCGCTGACCCCGCCGGAGTGGCCCGAGTGGGGCAATCCGATCGCGTCGGCGGACGACTACCGGACGATCGCCGCCTATTCGCCCTATGACAATGTCGCTGCGCTCGGCTATCCGCCGATCCTGGCGCTGGCCGGTCTCACCGACCCGCGCGTCACCTATTGGGAACCGGCCAAATGGGTGGCGCGGCTGCGCGAGCGCAAGACGGGCGACAATCCGGTTCTGTTCAAGATCAACATGGAATCGGGCCATGCCGGCGCGTCCGGCCGGTTTTCCCGGCTGGAGGAGATCGCCTACACATACTCATTCGCCTTGAAAGTGACAGGCAAGGCAACAGGGCCGCAGGGCTGAAGCGGTCATTGCCTTTCGGCCCCTGGCGTGACTTGATCGGCGACGAACGCCGAGGAGGATGCGAGCAATGATCGACCTGGCCACATTGACCACCTATGTCGCCGTGGTGCTCGGTTTTGTATTTATTCCCGGCCCCGCCACGCTGCTGACGGTCGCGCGGGCAACGAGTTCGGGAACCAAAGCCGGCATGGCAACCGGCGCAGGGATCGCGGCCGGCGACGTGTTTCACACCTTCACGGCCATGGTCGGCATCTCGGCGATCATCGCCACATCGGCGGTGCTGTTCAGCGCCGTAAAGTATATCGGTGCGGCATATCTCGTTTATCTCGGCATTCGCGCGATCATGGAAAAGACAGCGGCCGATCTCGTCGCCGGCAGGCTCCCAATCTCGGCGGGCAAGGCGTTTCGGCAAGCCATACTGACTGAGATGCTCAACCCCAAGACGGCGCTTTTCTTCCTCGCGTTCCTGCCACAGTTCGTGCGGCCCGAAAACGGATCGGTGATGCTCCAGCTGGCGGTATTGGGGATCATCTTTGTTCTGTTGGGCCTCTTCAGCACAGTGGTTTTCGCGGTGAGCGCAGGCGGGCTTGGCACTTTCCTGCGTAGAAATCCCACGGTGTTGAAATGGCAGGGCAAGATTGTCGGCGGCATCTATTGCGGCCTGGGCGTGCGGCTGGCGCTTCAGCAGCGCTGACGCGAAACGATGACCGGCGCGGCCTTCTCGGCGAGCCGGGCAATCAGTGGTTTTTGAATTCCGTGTTGCTGGTTTTCGCTCGCAATTGCGATGCCCCCGCGCTACCCAAGGCGCGTTTTGTCCCGGGCCATGACAGCCCACAATCGCACAAGGGCCTGCCATGCTGCTCGTCGACGTCTATCTCGACAAATCCCCCATCCAGGGGATTGGTGTCTTTGCCAAGAATGCCATTTCCCGCGGCACGATGATCTGGAAGCTGGACCCGAGATTCGACCGGCTCATCGAGGTCGAGACCTATGAGAGCCAGACAGGACCGGTGAAGAGTTATCTCGACCGCTATGCCTATCCGGACAGACGAGATCCGAACTACATCGTCTTCGAGGCCGACGATGCACGCTACATGAACCACGCCGACGAGCCGAATTGCGACGTATCCTCGCCCGAGGAAAGCTTTGCGTTGCGCGACATCGCGGCCGGCGAGGAACTGACCTGCAACTACAATCATTTCTTCGAGGCGGGTTTCGACTTCCTGGGCGATCGCCACCCGTAGTCAGTTCGCCGGTTTTTTTCGCGCCGGATAGCCGTTCGGATGCGGCGGAACCGCCTTGAGATAGGCCGCGATCGCCGCGCGGTCCTCGGGCGCCAGTTCGGCCATGTTCCTCTGCACATCGACCATGGCCCCGCCGACGGAGTCGAAATCGGGCGTGAAGCCGGTTTCGAGATAATTGGCGATGTCGGCCTGCGACCAGTCGCCGATACCGCCCTCCCCGGAGGTGATGTTGGGGACGACGCCGCTGCCTTCGGCGGCTGTGGCTCCAGCCAGCCACTCGCTCTTCCTTGTCCCGCCCGCAAGGTCACGCGGCGTGTGACACTCGCCGCAATGACCCGGTCCCTCAACCAGGTAGCGACCGGCAATCACAGGACCAGGCGCGCCTTCGGGCAGGGACACAACAGGCTGCTGGCTGAGATAGAGCCGTTTCCACAAGCCGATGCCGCGACGGATGTTGAACGGGAAACTCAATGAATTGGCCGGCGCTCGGCCGGCAACCGCCGGCAGCGTCTTCAGGAAGGCATAGAGATCGGCAATGTCGGCGGGCTTCATGCGCGCGTAGGACGTATAGGGAAATGCCGGATAGAAATGCTCGCCCGACGGCGAGACACCCTTCAGCATGGCATTGGCGAGATCCTCGGCCGACCACGCGCCGATGCCGTCCTTGGGGTCTTGCGAAATGTTGGGCGGCACAAACGTGCCAAACGGGGTCTTGAGTTCAAGGCCGCCGACAAGTTCGAGCCGCCCATCGCCTTTCGAACCGGGTTTTGCATGGCAGGAGGTGCAGCCGCCGGCATAAAAAATGCGCTTGCCTCTGGCCGCGTCACCAGGCGCGAGCCTGGCCATGATTTCCGCATCGAGCTTCACCGGCGCCGAAAGCGTCCACGCGGCAACCGCGCCGACGCCGCCGAGCACGAGTGCGGCGCCGACCAACTTCCTCAGCCATGCCATGGCCGGCGATCAGCCTTTCTTGACCCTGTAGCCCTTGTGGCAGGTGCCGCAGTCGGAGCCGATGACGCCGATTTGCGTCTTCAGGGAATCCACGTCGGCTGGGGCCGCGGCGACCGCAGCCTTGACGTTGGCAAGATACTTGTCTTCTGTCGCCTTGAAGCCGGCCATGTCTTGCCAGATCTTCGGCGCCGCCGTGGTGTCGCCCGTGTCGCTGCCCGCCGGGAACAGGACGTCGGCGTCGAATTTTTCCGCGTTCGCCTGGAGCGCCTGGAGCGCAGTCAGTACGGCGGCGGCATCAAAGGGCTCCTCACCCTTGACCACTTTCGACAGGCCGCCGACGATCTTCCCGCGTTCCTTCATCAGGGCCTGGCGGTGGAGGATCGGGTCAGCAAAGGCCGCCGAACCGGCGAACGCGAGCATAGAGATGGCGATGACAAGCTTTCTCATTCAATTGGCTCCATGATGAAGGCATTTCGGACAGGACGTTAACGGACGTGGCGGGAGGAATATTCCTTCCCCCGACGATTTTGCCAGACCTTTGCTGCTGTGGGATCCCGGCACAGAAAAACAAAAGCC
The DNA here is from genome assembly GCF_020165435.1 of Mesorhizobium sp. BR1-1-2. NCBI lineage: Bacteria > Pseudomonadati > Pseudomonadota > Alphaproteobacteria > Hyphomicrobiales > Phyllobacteriaceae > Mesorhizobium > Mesorhizobium sp. BR1-1-2. Next base: position 469,145 of record NZ_JAIUID010000005.1, on the reverse strand, counting down.
CCGGGGGTGCCGGGGCTTTCTTAATCTCGATCAGGCTTTCGCTTTTTCGTAGAGTTCGAGAACATGATCCCAGTTGATCAGGCTGTCGACGAAGGCCTCGAGATATTTCGGCCGGGCGTTGCGATAGTCGATGTAATAGGAGTGCTCCCAGACATCGACGCCGAGGATCGGCGTCGCGCCATGGACAAGGGGATTCTCGCCGTTCGGCGTCTTCGAGATCGCCAGCTTGCCATCCTTGACCGAAACCCAGGCCCAGCCGGAACCGAACTGGGTCGTGCCGGCGGCGATGAAGTCGGCCTTGAACTTGTCGTAGCCACCCAGATCGCTGTCGAAAGCCTTCTGCAACGCACCCGGCAGCTTGTTGCCGCCGCCGCCCTTTTTCATCCACTTCCAGAAATGGATGTGATTGTAGTGCTGAGCGGCATTGTTGAAGAGGCCGGCATTCTTGCCGAACGACTGCTTGACCACCTCTTCTACCGACAGATCGCCAAGGCCGGCTTCGGCGGCAAGCTTATTGCCGTTGTCGACATAGGCCTTGTGGTGCTTGTCGTGGTGATATTCCAGCGTCTCTTTCGACATATAGGGCTGCAAGGCCTCATAGTCGTAAGGCAGAGCGGGCAATTCAAAAGCCATGGAAGGTACTCCCTCAAGGAAAATCCGGTGTCGATACCGGACTAAGATAGGTCTGGATTGGGTTCGGACAACTCCGAAAAGTGAAGCGCCGGGTGCTCTTTCTAAGCGGGTTCCGGAGAACTGTCACACAGTTTCCGGAAACCGGGCGCATTGCGACAAAAAGCCTGGGCGGATCAGCCCGCCGCCGTCGAATGCGCCCAATCCCAATAGAGCTCCCGCGCCTTCTTGGCCACCGGCCCGGGCTGCAGGCTGCGGTCCTCAATACGCGTGATCGGAATGACCTTGGAATGGTTGCCGGTCGAGAAAATCTCATCCGCCTCGAGGAATTCACGCACCGACAGCGCCTTCTCGGTGGTCTTGAACCCGTACTCGCCAAGCAACGTCATCGTGCGCGAGCGGGTGATGCCGGACAGGAAGGTGCCGTTCGGCGCCGGCGTCAGGACGTGGCCGTCCTTGACCAGGAAGATGTTCGAGGTTCCGGTCTCGGCGACGTTGCCCAGCATGTCGAGCACCAGGGCGTTGTCGAAGCCGCGCATCTTGGCTTCGAGGATGGCACGGCCATTGTTGGGATAGAGGCAGCCGGCCTTGGCGTTGGTCGGCATGGTTTCGATAGTCGGGCGTCGGAACGGCGATACCGTCACGGAAAAGCCGGTCGGCGAGATCATCGGCGATTCGTAAAGGCACAGGCAGAAACGCGTCGAGGCGGGATCGGCCGGCACGCCCATATAGCCGCCGTGCTCGGCCCAATACATCGGCCTGATATAGACAGCCGTCTTGCCATCGAATTTCTTCAATCCGTCCCAGGTCAGCCCGACGATCTTCTCGGCCGTCATCGAAGGCTTGAGACCCAGCGCGATCGCCGAGGCGTTCACGCGCGCGGCATGAAGCTCAAGATCGGGAGCGACACCCTCGAACCAGCGGGCGCCGTCGAACACACTGGTGCCGAGCCACATTGCGTGGCTGCGCGGACCAAGAACGGCGACATTGCCCTCGTACCAATCGCCGTCGACGAAAGTCCATGTCGCGGAAAGTGCGGCAGCCGCCAGTGTCATTGCTTTGTCCCGTTTCGATCCAATCTCGTGTTGCGGCATTGGATGACGCTTTGGCCGGCGTCGTCAACCAGCATCGCGGAGTTTTGTTGAGGCCACGGACGGCGCGCTGCAATCAAGACTTGCACCTTGCCTCGCCTCGCCTCAAAACTGTTGCCATGCAATACGCCGCTTATGTTTTCGACGCCTACGGCACACTGTTCGATGTTCATGCCGCCGTGCGCCGCCACGCCGACGCCATCGGACCGGACGGCCAGTTGCTGTCCGAGATCTGGCGCGCCAAGCAACTCGAATATTCCTGGGTGCGTACGTTGATGGGCGCCTATGCCGATTTTTGGCAACTCACCGAGCAGGCACTTGATTTCGCGTTGCACAAGGTGCCCTCTGCCGATCCCGGCCTCAAGGCGGCATTGCTGGACGCCTATTGGCGGCTGGACTGCTATGCGGAAGTGCCCGCCGTACTGAAGGCGCTCAAGGCGTCCGGCGCCAAGCTGGCAATCCTGTCCAACGGTTCACCGGAAATGCTGGAGGCAGCCGTTAAATCGGCGGCGCTCGATCAGGTGCTGGACGATATCTATTCCGTCGATGCGGTACGGCGCTTCAAGACCGATCCGTCGGTCTACGACATGGTCACCACGGGCTGGCGCCTTTATCCGGGTGCGGTCTCCTTCCAGTCGTCCAACCGCTGGGACATTGCCGGCGCGACCAAGTTCGGCTTCCGCACCGTGTGGATCAACCGCTCCAACCAGCCGGAGGAGTATCGGGATTTTCCACCAGCCCTGATCCTGCCGTCGCTCGATGCCCTTGTCACAGGTGGCTAACGCATGCGGCCCAAAAGTAATCCTGGTTTTCGCTCTAGCCCGCACACTCCTGTGACCGTAGCGCCACAGTGGCGACGCGGTCACAGCTTCGCCTTTGTTTGTCCACCTTGAGGCCAGATTCGGAACCGCCTATCGCGCCCAAGTGTTGATCAGGCACCCTCGCAACGGTCGGCATATTCACGCTTTGTTGCGATTTCAGACTTAAAGAAGGCAACCATGTTCCCAGCCGAAATCGAATCCTATCGCCTGAGCCGTCGCGGCTTTCTCAACGCCGCAGCCCTGGGCGCCGCCTCGATCGCGGTTTCCGCATGCGCCACCACCGGATCCGGGCCAGTCGAGCCACCGCCACCGGCCTATGTCGAGCCGCCGCTCGCCGACTACGTGACGATGTACGCCGCCGTCAGCGATGGCGGTTTCGAAGTGCCGGCCATTCCCGTCGACAGGATCGATCCGCAATTCCTGCGCCAGATCGTGCCCGACCCGACCGGCCAGAAGCCGGGAACCATCGTCGTCGATACGACCGGGCACTTCCTCTATCTGGTCCGTCCGGGCGGCCAGGCGATCCGCTACGGCGTCGGCCTCGGCCGCGCCGGCTTCGAATGGTCTGGCGATGCCGTCGTCCAGTGGAAACAGAAGTGGCCGAAATGGACGCCGCCGGACGAGATGATCGCCCGGCAGCCGGAACTGAGGCAATACAGCGCCGACAATGGCGGCATGCCAGGCGGGCTGAAAAACCCGCTCGGTGCACGTGCGCTCTATCTCTTCCAGGGCAACGTCGACACGCTCTACCGACTGCACGGCTCGCCGGAATGGCGTTCGATCGGCAAGTCGGTGTCGTCGGGCTGCGTGCGCCTGATGAACCAGGACATTATAGACCTCTATGACCGCGTGCCTTCGAAGACCCCGGTCATCGTGACCAGCGACGCCAGCCAGCCCATGGTGGCGACGGCGAACCACAAGGCCATCCCGATCGATGCCGGCGTGCCGGACGGATCGGTGCTGCTTGGCCCGGTGAAAGCGGTGACCGACGCGATTTTCTGATCGGAGGGAGGGTGAATGCGGCGACTCGCCGCCTTCACCCTCCACATCAGCCTATCCCGGCATGGCCGTTGCGCGATCGCGCTTGCCTATCTGCCCCTCGACAGACTGCCGAGTATCCCGCGCACGATGGCGCGGCCGACCGACGAGCCGACAGAGCGCACCACCGACTTGATCGCGGCTTCCGCCACCGTCTGGCGGTTGGACGGGCGCGGTTGAGGGGAGCGTCTGCCGCCGGGCTGCTGCGGCGGGGCATCATTGCCGAAGCCCGGAATGGTCCAGCGTGAACGGCCGGCCTCGGCCTGCTGTGCCTCGGCATCCGCAGCGTCCTTGGCCTTCTTCTGCAGCATCTCGAAAGCCGATTCGCGATCGACACGCTCATCGTACTGGCCGATCACCGGGCTTTCCTGGATCAGCTTCTGGCGCTCGGCGGGGGTTATCGGCCCCAGCCGTGACGACGGCGGGCGGATCAGCGTGCGCTGGACCATGGACGGGATGCCCTTGGCTTCCAGCATTGAAACCAGCGCTTCGCCGGTGCCCAGTTGCGTGATCACGGTCGCGCAATCGAAATCCGGATTTGGCCGGAACGTCTCGGCTGCGGTCCTTACCGCCTGCTGCTCGCGCGGCGTGTAGGCGCGCAGCGCGTGCTGGACGCGGTTGCCGAGCTGGGCCAAGACCTTTTCAGGAATATCCAGAGGGTTCTGAGTGACGAAATAGACGCCGACGCCCTTCGAGCGGATCAGGCGCACCACCTGCTCGACGCGGTCGATGAGCACCTTCGGCGCGTCGTCGAAAAGCAGATGGGCCTCGTCGAAGAAGAAAACCAGCTTCGGCTTGTCGGGATCGCCCACTTCGGGCAGCTCCTCGAACAGTTCCGACATCAGCCAAAGCAGGAACGTCGCGTAGAGCCGCGGATTCATCATCAGCTTGTCGGCGGCCAGCACGCTGATGGCGCCGCGACCGTCGCGGGTGCTGCGCATGATGTCGGCGATGCGCAATGCCGGCTCACCGAAGAAGTTCGCCGCCCCCTGCTGTTCCAGCACCAGCAGCGTGCGCTGGATGGCGCCGACCGAGGGTTTCGTCACATTGCCGTAGCGGGCGCTGATCTCTTCGGCTCGGCCGGCGATATTGGCGAGCAGCGCCTGCAGGTCCTTGAGGTCGAGCAGCAGCAGGCCTTCCTCATCGGCGATGCGGAAGGCGATGTTCATAATGCCTTCCTGGGCTTCGGACAGATTCATCAACCGCGACAAGAGCAGCGGGCCCATCTCGGAGACGGTGGCGCGGATGGGGTGGCCCTGTTCGCCGAACAGATCCCAGAAGATGACGGGGAATTCCTGGAAGTCATAGGGGTCGAGCTTGACCTGCTCGGCGCGCTTGACCAGGAAATCCTGCGCCGTGCCCATCATGGCGATACCGGAGAGGTCGCCCTTCATGTCGGCGCAGAACACCGGCACGCCGGCATTGGAGAATCCCTCGGCCAATATCTGCAAGGTAACTGTCTTGCCGGTGCCGGTGGCACCGGTCACCAGGCCGTGACGGTTGCCATATTGCAAAAGCAGTTTTTCCCCGCGCTGATAGCTGTCGTCGGGCTTGCGGCTGGCGCCGATGAAAATGGTGTCGTCAGCCATATGTCCGGTCTCCGCAAACTGCTGTGTATAGAACCAGCCCCTTGCCCGAAGGTATAGTGGCGCCCCTGCACAGCGACAATGGCAGTCAGCGAAAATGGCCTTTTTTGGAGCTTGCGGATTTTGCCCGTGTTTGGCAATCGTTCATGCTTCGTGCTCGAAGGCTGGTGTACGCTCGAGGGATCGAATTCGAGTCTTGGAAGCGCATTGCATTGCGGTATCGCACCGGGACCCGTAGACTGAAGTGCTCCAGGCTGATGCGGCCGCATAGTGACGAGGACAGTGGATGAGCGCCGGAGCCTTGACCAGGGATAACGAACTTCCGAATGCCGACCGGCAGCGATGGCTGGCCTTGGCTGAAAAGGCGCTCGCCGGCGCATCCTTCGAGGAAAAACTGGTCTCGCACACCGATGACGGCATCCGCGTGGAACCGATTTATGAGCGCGCGGCGGCGGCGGAGCCCATCGTGCGCGCCAACCCCGGATCGCCATGGATCGTCAGCCAGCGCATCGACGATCCCGACATTGGTCGCGCCAAAGCCCAGGCGCTGGAGGACGTCGCGCAGGGTGCGACGGGATTGTCGCTCGTCTTCGAAGGCGCCCCGAACGCGTTCGGCTACGGCCTGCCGAGAACGGCGCAGGCGCTGGAGACGGTTCTGGACGGCATACCGTTGAACCGCGTCCAGATCCGCATCGACGCCCATCCGTGGAGCCGCCCCATGGCCGACTGGCTGGTGGCGTTCCTTGGCAAGCGCCGCTCCGACCCGGCAAAGCTCAACCTCTCCTTCGGCATCGATCCGGCGGCTATCCTGGCCGGAACCGGCCGGTTGCGTATGTCGATCGAGGCGCTGCAGGAATCCATGCCGCAATCGCTGGCGCATTTCTTTTCGATGGGCGTACCCGGCGTGCTGCTAGAGGCGGATGGGCGGGTGTTCCACAATGCCGGCGCCACGGAGGCGCAGGAGCTTGGCATCATGCTCGCTTCGGCCGTCTCCTATCTCAGGATGTTCGAGAAAGCGCGGCAACCGCTCGTCTACGCAGCGCCCCATATCGGGTTTGCGCTGAGCGCCGACCAGGATCAGTTCCTGTCGATTGCCAAGGTCAGGGCCTTGCGCAGGCTGTGGGCTCGCGTCCAAGAGGCCTGCTCGATCCCGACTTCGACGGCCAATATTCACGCCGAGACGTCGTTTCGCATGATGACGGCATTGGATCCGGAGACCAACATCCTGCGCACGACGATCGCCTGCTTCGCCGCGGCGGCGGGTGGAGCCGATTCGATCGCCATCCTGCCGCACACCGTCGCGCATGGCCTGCCGGCGCCTTTCGCACGCCGCGTGGCCCGTAACGCGCAGTTGATCATGGCCAATGAAAGCCACATCGATCAGGTCGCCGATCCCGCCTGCGGCTCCGGTGGCGTCGAAGCGCTCACCGCTGGCCTCTGCGAAGCGGCCTGGGCCGAGTTGCAGGCGATCGAGGCCGAGGGCGGCGTGCTGTCCAGCCTTAAGGAGGGACATATACAGGAGCGCGTTCGCACCGCCGCCTCCCAGCGCGCCGCCGCCTTCCGATCCCGCGAGCGCGCCATCGTCGGCGCCACGCTCTATCCGCAGAAAATCGAGCGCGCGGTCGAGACGCTGGCCGCGGAGCGGCGACCTGCCTTCACGGAAGGCATCGTCATGTGCGAGCCGCTGTTTCCGGTCCGCATCGATCAAGCGATCGGAGCCGCTTCTTGATTCCGGATTTCAGCCAGGTCGGCTGGGCGCCGCCGCGGCGGGCGCCGGTCGAGATCAAGGGCCAGCGGATGACGCCGGAAGGCCTTGCCGTCAAACATCTGTACAATCAGGGCGACCTCAAGGGGCTGCCGCATCTCGACACATATCCGGGCATGCCTCCCTTCGTGCGCGGACCCTATCCAACCATGTATGTCCAGCAGCCGTGGACGATCCGGCAATATGCCGGTTTCTCGACAGCGGAAGAGTCCAACGCCTTCTACAGGCGCAATCTTGCCGCCGGCCAGAAAGGCCTGTCGGTCGCCTTCGATCTCGCCACGCATCGCGGCTATGACAGCGACCATCCGCGGGTGGCCGGCGATGTCGGCATGGCGGGCGTGGCCATCGATTCCATCCTCGACATGCGCCAGCTCTTCGACGGCATTCCACTCGGCGAGATGACGGTGTCGATGACCATGAACGGCGCGGTGCTGCCGATCATGGCGCTCTACATCGTGGCGGCCGAGGAACAGGGCGTTGCGCAGAAGGATCTCACTGGCACCATTCAGAACGACATTCTGAAGGAGTTCATGGTCCGCAACACCTATATCTATCCGCCAAAACCCTCGATGCGGATCGTTTCGGACATCTTCTCCTACACGTCGAAGAACATGCCGAAATTCAACTCGATCTCGATCTCCGGCTATCACATGCAGGAGGCCGGCGCGACGGCGGACCTGGAACTCGCCTACACGATCGCCGACGGAATCGAATATGCCCGCGCCGGCGTCGCCGCCGGGCTCGACATCGACCGCTTCGCCCCGCGCCTGTCCTTCTTCTGGGCTGTTGGCATGAACTTCTTCATGGAAGTCGCCAAGCTCAGGGCGGCGCGGCTGCTGTGGTCGAGCCTGATGATGAAGAATTTTTCGCCGAAGGACGAGCGTTCGCTGTCCTTGCGCACCCACTGCCAGACCTCTGGCTGGTCGCTGACGGCGCAGGATCCCTACAACAACATCATTCGCACGATGATCGAGGCGATGGCCGCCACACAGGGCCATACACAATCGCTGCACACCAATTCCTTCGACGAGGCCATGGCGCTGCCGACCGATCATTCGGCCCGTATCGCCCGCAACACGCAGTTGATCCTGCAAAAGGAATCCGGCACCACGCGCATCATCGATCCGTGGGGCGGTTCGGCTTATCTCGAGAGGCTGACGCATGATCTGGCGGCGCGTGCGCTTGCCCATATCGAGGAGGTCGAGGCGCTCGGCGGCATGGCCGCGGCGACCGAGAAGGGCATTCCCAAGCTGCGCATCGAAGAGGCAGCCGCCCGCACTCAGGCGCGCATCGATTCAGGCGAGCAGATGCTGGTCGGCGTCAACGCGCACCGGCCCGGCACGGACATAGAAGTCGATGTCCTGAAGATCGACAATGCCGAGGTAAGAGCCCGGCAGCTATCGAAGCTGCAGCGGCTGAAGGGCACCCGCGACGTGGCAGTGCTCGAGAATGCGCTCGCGGCGCTCTCCCGCGCGGCCGAGAGCGGCGACAACCTGCTCGAATTCGCCATCCATGCCGCGCGCGCCAATGCGACGGTCGGGGAGATTTCGCTGGCGCTGGAAAAGGTCTTTGGCCGCCACGTCGCTTCGGTGCAGACGATTTCCGGCGTCTACCGCCAAGCGCTCGGCGACAACCCGGCCGTCGACCGGCTGCAGGAGAAGATCGGCGCGTTCGAAAAGAAGACCGGCGGCAAGCCGCGCATCCTGGTCGCCAAAATGGGACAGGACGGACATGACCGCGGCCAGAAGGTGATCGCCACAGCCTTTGCCGACCTCGGCTTCGACGTCACCGTCGGCGCCATGTTCCAGACGCCGGAGGAGATCGCGAAGCTCGCCCACGAGCAGGATGTGCACATTGTCGGCGCGTCATCGCTGGCGGCGGGACATCTGACGCTCATCCCGGAACTCAGGGATGCGCTGAAGAGGCTCGGCCACGGCGACATGCTGATCGTTGCCGGCGGCGTGATCCCTCCGCAGGACTATGATGCCGTGCTGCAAGCGGGTGCGGCGGAGATCTTCCCGCCCGGTACCGTGATCCCGGAAGCGGCGGAGCGGCTGATGGACCGGCTGCTGGTATCGTGAATTCTCGGCAATGAGCGTGTCCGGGCCTTCCTCCATTCGTAAGTTATAATATCTGTTGCAACGGCGCGGCGGTCGAGTTATAATTGACGTTGCAACAGGAGCAACCCAGCATGAACACCACCATTCGCAAGATCGGCAATTCCGAAGGTGTGATCCTGCCCAAGGAGCTACTCGACCGCCTGAATCTCAAAGCCGGTGATCAGCTTCAGGTTCTCGAAACGGACAAGGACATCGTCCTCAAACCGGTCGACGATAGTTTCGAGCGGCAGATGGAAGCTGCTCGCAAGGTCATGGACAAGTACAAGGTCGCGCTTCAGAAGCTCGCCGAATGAACTGGGAGTTCCTGTCGCGCCGCGCGGTCGAAGCGATGCATGCCGAGCAATTGCGCCGGCATGGCGGCGCACAAGGTTTGCGGGATGAAAATGCACTCGAATCGGCGCTGACCCGGGCCCAGAACAAGGCCAATTACGGCACTCCGTCGATTGAAGATCTTGCAGCAGCCTATGTCTTCGGCATTGCCAGAAATCATGCCTTTGTCGACGGCAACAAACGCACGGCGATTGTCGCCGCCGGCGCCTTCCTGATCGTCAACGGTCACGTCCTGACGGCGGACAACGGCACGCTTTATGAATTCGTGATGGCTATCGCCGCCGGCGAGATCGATGAAGCGGGTGCCGCCGCGTTCTTTCGCGACCACATCGTGCAGACTGAGAACTGACGTTGGGGTTCAGCCGCCCGCGCTCAGCTTGACGATTTCCCATTCCTTGCCGTTGACGGTGGCGACATCGCCGACCTTCTTGCCAAACAAAGCAATCGCCATTGGCGACACATGGGAAATGCTGCCTTTCGACGGGTCGGCCTCGTCCTCGCCGACGATCTTCCAGTGCACCTTCTTGCCGTCCTCGGCTTCGAGCGTGGCGCCCATGCCGAAGCGGATGACGTCGCTCCCGGGCTCGGGCACCGAAAGCTCGGCACTTTCGCGCCGCGCGGTCCAGTAACGTAGGTCGCGCGACACCAGCGCGATGCGCTCGCGGTCTCCCCGGCGCTCGGCTTTGGCCAATATGTCGCGCAGATCGGCCAGATTCTCCTCGATCATTGCCAGGCCACGCTCCGTCACCAGGTTGCGGTGTTGGCTGATCGGCCGTTCGCCGACGCCTGCGATGGCGTTTTCTCTGTCTTCCTCGCGGGTAAAGGCTCTGCTCATTCCTTGAACTTATGCCCGCCCTCACGACTTCACAAGTCATTGCCCCTCGCCGGGAACGCAGGAGCCCGGCTGGCATGAATCCTGCCACTAGACGTGTAAAACGCCAGGACCTGTGCCGATGTTGAACAGACGCAGACTGCTTGTGCGGACAGCCGGTTTTGCCGTGTTCGGGCTTTCGCTGGGCAAGGCAGCCGCCGCGAGCTTGCCCGGCATTGAGAAAGCCTCGATGCGCGGATCGATCAACGCCACCGAGCTTGGCGTGCAACCCGGCACCTTTGACGATCAGAGCAAGGCTTTCGCCAAGCTGCTGCGCGAGGCCAGCGATCGGGACATGCCGGTGTTCCTGCAGCCCGGCACCTATGTCGTATCCAACCTGACGCTGCCCGGCCGGGTGCGCCTTAGCGGCGTGCCTGGCGCAACACGCATCGTCTATGGTGGCGACGGTCACCTGTTCATGGCCGAACAAGCCGATCACATCGAGCTCAGCGGCCTGGTCCTCGACGGCTCAAACCGCTCGATGGGCGACTATGCGCAAGGACTGCTCGATCTGCGCCGCGTGGCGCATCTCATTGTCGATAATTGCCAGATAACCGGTAGCGGCAAGAATGGGCTGGCGCTCGAGCACGCGGCGGGCCGGGTCGAGCGCACGGAAATATCCGGAGCGGCGGACGCCGGCATCTATTCGGTCGAGGCCGCAGGGCTGGCGATCACAGGCAACACCGTCTCCGACTGCGCCAATGGCGGCATCCTCGTGCACCGCTGGCAGGTGGCGGAGGACGGCACCATCGTCACGGGCAACCGGGTCGAACGCATAGCGGCGCGCGGCGGCGGCACAGGCCAGAACGGCAATGGCATCAATGCCTTCCGCGCCGCCAATGTGATCATCTCCGGCAATATCGTTTCGGACTGCGCATTCTCCGCCATCCGCGCCAACAGCGCCAGCAATCTGCAGATATCAGGCAACACCTGCCTGCGCTCTGGCGAAACGGCGGTCTACTCCGAATTCTCGTTCGAGGGCGCCGTTATCAGCAACAACGTCGTCGATGGTGCCGCCAACGGCATCTCGATCGTCAATTTCAATGAAGGCGGCCGCATGGGTGTTTGCTCCGGCAACATCGTGCGCAACCTGTCGACATCAGGTCCCTACCCGGCCGACCCGCCGGGATTCGGCATCGGCATCGGCGTCGAGGCCGACACCACCGTGTCCAACAATGTCATCGAGAACGCGCCGCTCTACGGGATGTCGGTCGGCTGGGGACCGTATCTGCGCAACGTCGTGGCTACCGGCAACATCATCCGCAAGGCGGGCACCGGCATCGTCGTCAGCGTGGTCGACGGTGCCGGAACCGCCATCATCTCCGACAATGTCATCGACGGCGCGGCCAATGGCGCCATTGTCGGGCAGCGTTGGGCCGACCCGGCCACGGGCGATCTCGCCGCGTCAGCCGATACCGGCTATCCGCACCTGACCGTCGAGCGCAATCACGTCAGTTGAGAAGCGCCTGTCTCAGGCCAGCGCCGCCGTCGGCCTCAGCGCACCGACCTTGGCGCCGGCCCGGCTTTCGATGGGTGCGTTTGCCATTTCGAGCAGCCTCGCCGCCAGGGCTTCGTCCGCGCGCAACAGCCTTGCGAGGATGGCGGCAACCATGGCTTCACTGGCACGGCTGGCGCCATCGTCGCATTTGAGCGCGATGCCGAGACCGAGTTCGGGAATTGCGGCACAATGAACGCCTTCAGCGCCGCCTTTCGCAAAAATCCGCCCGGGGGCGGCTTCCATCAACGCGACGTCTTCGCGGTCCGTTCCGGCAACAAAGAACGGCTCTGCCATGCAGGCGGCCAGCAGACGGTTTGCAGCTTTGGCTCGCACCGGTGCAAAACCCGTCCCGGTCGCCATCCGGGCAAAGCCCAGCGCGAAACTCCTGAGCGGCACCGCGTAGGTCGGGATGGAACAACCATCGGTCGCGCGCTCGTCGGCGCCGTGGCGGGCTCCTGTTACCGCCTGCATGGCGTCGCGCACCATCTCCTGCAAGGCGTGATCGGCCCTGACATAGCCGCCATGCGCGATGCCCGCGTGAACGCAGGTGCAGAGGAAGCCCGAATGCTTGCCGGAGCAGTTGTTGTGCAGCGCGTTGGGCGAGCCGCCGGCACGCGCAAGTGCTATCTCCGCATCATGGTTTGAAGGCCAGTGCGTGCCGCATTCAAGCGCCGACCCGTCCAGCCCCGCCCTGGCGAGCATCGACCTGGCCAGTTCGACATGGGCCGGTTCGCCCGAATGGGAGGCACAGGCCAGCGCCAGTTCGCGGTTGCCGAAGCCATAGGCATCGGCGGCGCCGCTTTCGACCAGCGGCAGCGCCTGGATGGCCTTGACGGCGGAGCGCGGAAACACCGGCCTCGACGTGTCGCCGATTTCCAGAACCGGAGTGCCATCGGCATCGAAAACCGCGGCCGCGCCTCGGTGGGCGCTCTCGACGATGGCGCCACGCAGAACTTCGATCAGAACCGGATTTGTCATGTTGCCCCCGCGGATGCGGGTCGCTTTTACCGAATCCGATCGAGAATGGAAACGTAATTGGCGACCGCCGCGCCGCCCATGTTGAAGATGCCGCCAAGTTTGGCGTTGGGCACCTGGATGCCGCCCGCCTCACCGACGAGTTGCATGGCGCTCAGCACATGCATCGACACGCCGGTGGCGCCGATCGGATGACCCTTCGCCTTCAGGCCGCCGGACGGGTTGACCGGCAGCCGTCCGTCCTTTGCGGTCGTGCCGTCCAGCGCCAGTTTGGCGCCCTCGCCGGGCTTCGCCAGGCCCATGGCCTCATATTCGATCAGTTCGGCGATCGTGAAGCAGTCATGCGTCTCGACGAAGGAGAGATCGTCAAGCGTCACGCCGGCTTTCCTGAGCGCGCGGCTCCAGGCCTGCTCGCAGCCTTCGAAGGTGAGAATGTCGCGCTTCGACATGGGCAGGAAATCCTGCACGTGCTCATTGGCGCGGAAGGTGACGGCGCGGCGCATCTTCAGTGCCGTCGCCGTGTCGGTGAGGACGAGAGCGGCGGCACCGTCGGAGACCAGCGAGCAGTCGGTGCGCTTCAGCGGACCGGCGACGAAGGGGTTCTTCTCGCTCTCCTGGCGGCAGAACTCGTAGCCGAAATCCTTGCGCATCTGCGCATAGGGATTGTCGACGCCGTTCTTGTGGTTCTTGGCGGCGATCATGGCAAGCGCATCCGACTGGTCGCCGTAGCGCTGGAAATAGGCCTGCGCGATCTTGCCGAAGACGCCTGCAAAGCCGGCCGGCGTCTCGCCATCCTCGGGCAAATAGGAGGCTTTCAACAGGTTCTTGCCGATCTCGGGGCCGGGCGTCGTCGTCATCTGCTCGGCGCCGACCACCAGCACGATGCGGGCGGCATTGGCATCAATGGCGCGGATGCCTTGTCTGACCGCGGCCGAACCGGTGGCGCAAGCGTTCTCGACGCGCGTCGCCGGCTTGAAGCGCAGCCGGTCGTCGGCCTGGAGGACAAGGCTGGCGGTGAAATCCTGCGCGGAAAAGCCGGCGTTGAAATGTCCGAGTACGATCTCGTCGACATCGTCCGGGCCAATGCCGGCATGGTCGAGCGCCTCGGTTGCCACTTTGACGATCAGGCTCTCCAGCGTTTCGCCTTCAAGCTTGCCGAAACGCGAATGCGCCCAGCCGACGATGCATGCGGTCATGGCAATCTCCATCTGCCGCGGATCCTAACACGTCATATCGCGGCTTGAGCATTCAATATTGTTCAATAGTGAACCGTTTTCCAGCCCGCGGGATGAGCCAGAGCCGACAATCGGTTGTCGTTCGGGCTGGATTTTTGTTGATTGACCCGTCAATAAAAAATAATCTTCGACCGAAACATCGGGAACAGCATGCCGAAAGTCGGAATGGAGCCACTGCGCCGCAAAGCGCTCATCGACGCGACGATCTCGGCGATCGGCGAGCGCGGCTCGCTTGACGTGACGATGTCGGAGATCGCCGGGCGCGCCGGCGTGTCGTCGGCGCTGGCCCATCATTATTTCGGCGCCAAGGATGAACTGCTGTTCGCGACGATGCGTCATATCCTGGCCAAACTGACCGCGGACATGCGGCGCGCGCTTCAATCCGCCGGTTCCCCACGCGAACGCGTCTCGGCGGTGGTGGCCGTCAATTTCTCCGAGATCCAGTTCCGGGCCGAAACGATCGCCGCCTGGCTCGCCTTCTATGTCGAGGCGCAGAAATCGGCGGCGCTGCGCCGGCTGCTCAGGATTTATGCGCGGCGGCTGCATTCGAACCTGATGAGCGGGCTGGTCGGCATCCTGCCCCGAGCCGAGGCCGACCGCGTCGCCGAAGCGACGGCGGCGATGATCGACGGGCTCTACATCAGGCGCGCGCTGAAGGACGGCGTGCCCGATGCCGCGACCGCGATCGCATTGGTCGAAGACTATCTCGAAATGAAACTCAGCGGACGGCAGAGGCAGTGACACGCAAGCAACCAAATTTCCTGGTCGTCATGGTCGATCAGCTCAACGGGACTTTCTTTCCGGACGGGCCGGCTGACTTCCTGCACGCGCCGCATCTGAAGGCATTGGCCGCCCGCTCGGCGCGCTTCCGCAACAATTACACCGGCTCGCCGCTCTGTGCGCCCGGCCGCGCCTCGTTCATGAGCGGCCAGTTGCCGTCGCGCACCGGGGTCTATGACAACGCGGCCGAGTTCGCCTCGTCGATTCCGACCTTCGCTCATCATTTGCGCGCGGCCGGCTACTACACCTGCCTGTCGGGCAAGATGCATTTCGTCGGGCCGGACCAGTTGCACGGCTTCGAGGAACGGTTGACCACGGACATCTACCCGGCCGATTTCGGCTGGACACCCGACTACCGCAAGCCCGGCGAGCGCATCGACTGGTGGTATCACAATCTGGGCTCGGTGACCGGGGCCGGCATCGCGGAAACCACCAATCAGATGGAATATGACGACGAGGTCGTGTTCCTGGCCGCGCAGAAGCTCTATCAGCTTTCACGCGAACAGGACGATGAGGAGCGCCGGCCATGGTGCCTGACCGTTTCGTTGTCACATCCGCACGATCCCTATGTCGCCCGCAAGCAATATTGGGACCTTTACGAAAATTGCCAGGCGCTCGACCCGGAAACCGGTTTCATCGCGTATGACGAACAGGACACGCATTCGCAGCGGCTGTATGTCGCCAGCGATTATCCGTCGTTCCAGATCAGCCCTGAGCAGGTGCGCCGTTCGCGGCGCGGCTATTTCGCCAATATTTCCTATGTCGACGACAAGCTCGGCGAGCTCCTGGACGTCCTCAAGCGGACGCGCATGCTTGACGACACCACCATCCTGTTCTGCTCCGACCATGGCGACATGCTCGGCGAGCGCGGCCTATGGTTCAAGATGAGCTTCTTCGAGGGCTCGGCGCGGGTGCCGCTGATGGTTGCCGGCAGGGGCGTTGCGGCCGGGCTGATCGAAGCGCCGGTTTCCAATCTCGACGTGACGCCGACGCTTTGCGACCTCGCCGGCATCGACATCGATGCCGTCGCGCCATGGACCGATGGCCAATCGCTGCTGCCCCTGATCGACGGTGAGCAGCGCAGCGCGCCTGTGCTGATGGAATATGCGGCTGAGGGTTCATACGCGCCTCTGGTGGCTATCCGCGAGGGCCGATACAAGTTCGTCCATTGCGAGCTCGATGCGCCGCAACTGTTCGATCTCCAATCCGATCCGCTGGAGCGAAAAAACCTCGCCGCCGATCCGGCCAACGAACCGCTGGTCGCGGCGTTCATGGAGAAGGTGCGGGCGCGCTGGGACATGGCCGCTTTCGACGCCGCGGTGCGCGAAAGCCAGGCGCGCCGCTGGGTCGTCTATCGGGCGCTGCGCAACGGCGCCTACTACCCCTGGGATTTCCAGCCGCTGCAGAAAGCGTCCGAGCGCTACATGCGCAACCATATGAACCTCGACAATCTCGAGGAGAGCAAACGGTATCCGCGAGGCGAATGATGGCTACGCTTGTTCCCTCACTCGACCACCTGAAGCAAGCCTATGCGGTCACCGCCAAGGCGACGCAGATCACGCCGCTGCTGGAATCGGCGACGCTCGCCAGGGAAACCGGCGCCGCTCGCGTCTTCGTCAAGGCGGAATCGCTCCAATGGGCGGGATCGTTCAAGGTGCGGGGCGCCTACTGGCGGCTGAAGCGGCTGTCGCCCGACGAAGCCAAGAAGGGCGTCGTCGCTTATTCTTCCGGCAATTTCGCGCAAGGACTGGCGGCTGCCGGCCAGGCGCTCGGCATTCCCGTCACGATCGTCATGCCGATCGACGCGCCGGCCGCCAAGCGCGACGCCACAGCGGGCTATGGCGCGCGCGTGGTGCTTACCGATCACGGCGAGCGCGCGCGTGAGGAGGTCGCCGCCACGCGGGCGCGCGAGATCGCCGAGACCGAAGGGCTGGCATTGCTGCATCCCTTCGACGACCCGGAAATCGTGGCTGGCCAGGCAGGGGCCGGGCTGGAGGCGCTGGAGCAGCTTTCTGCCAAGGGCGCGAAGGCGGACGTGCTGTTCTGCTCGGTCGGCGGCGGCGGCCTGATCGGCGGCGTTTCGCTCGCTTTCCACTATCTGTCGCCGGCCACAGAAACCATCGGCGTCGAGCCCGAAGGTTTCAACGGCATGGGCGCCTCGTTGGCGCATGGCAGCATCGAGACCATGCCGCTCGCACCGAACTCGATCTGTGACGGGCTGATGTCGCGGCGGCCCGGCGACGCGCCGTTCGCGGCGGTCAGAACCGCCGGCGTTCGCGGCATCACCGTCGACGACGCCTTGGTGCGGCGGGCAATGAAAATCGCCTTCGAGCGGATGAAGCTGGTGCTTGAGCCGTCCGGAGCTGCCTCGCTGGCGGCACTGCTCGGCGGCAAGGTGGATGTGGCCGGCAAGACCGTCCTTGTGGTGGCTACCGGCGGCAATGTCTCGCTCGCCGATTTCATCACGCATGTGAACGATGGGCGCATATGAACAATGCTTGAAGCGGATTTCGTCATCATCGGCTCCGGCTCCGCCGGCTCGGCCATGGCCTATCGCCTGTCGGAGGATGGCAAGCACTCTGTCATCGTTATCGAATTCGGCGGCTCCGATATCGGGCCGCTGATCCAGATGCCATCGGCGCTGTCGATCCCGCTCAACATGAGCCTCTACGACTGGGGCTTCGCCAGCGAACCGGAGCCGCATCTCGGCGGCCGCGTGCTGGCAACGCCGCGCGGCAAGGTGATCGGAGGCTCGTCCTCGATCAATGGCATGGTCTATGTGCGCGGCCACGCCCGCGACTTCGACCACTGGGCCGAACAGGGAGCCGCCGGCTGGGGTTTTGCCGACGTGCTTCCCTATTTCAAGCGCATGGAAGATGCGGATGGTGGCGAGGACGGCTGGCGGGGTCATGGCGGGCCGCTGCACGTGCGGCGCGGCACGCGGAAAAATCCGCTCTATGGCGCCTTCGTCGAAGCGGGCCGCCAGGCCGGCTTCGAACTGACCGACGACTATAATGGCTCCAGGCAAGAGGGGTTCGGCCCGATGGAGCAGACCATTTTCGGCGGCCGCCGCTGGTCGGCGGCATCAGCCTATCTGAAGCCGGCGCTCAGGCGCAAAAACGTAAGCCTGGTCAAGGGCTTTGCGCGGCGGGTGATCATCGAGAATCAACGCGCCATCGGGGTCGAAATCGAAGCTCGCAAACAGATTCAAGTCGTTAAGGCGCGACGTGAGGTGATCGTCGCGGCATCGTCGATCAATTCGCCGAAAATCCTGATGCTGTCGGGCATCGGGCCTGCAGAGCATCTCAGGGAAAACGGCATCGCGGTGGTGGCCGATAGACCCGGCGTCGGCCGCAACCTGCAGGACCATCTGGAACTCTATATCCAGCAGGAATCGACAAAGCCGATCACGCTGAATTCGGTGCTCAACCCGTTTTCCAAGGCGATGATCGGGGCGCAGTGGCTGTTCTTCAAGACCGGCCTTGGCGCCACCAATCATTTCGAGGCGGCGGCCTTCGTGCGCTCGCGCGCCGGCGTCGACTATCCTGATATCCAGTACCACTTCATCCCGGCGGCGGTGCGCTATGACGGCAAGGCGGCGGCGAAGTCGCATGGTTTTCAGGCGCATGTCGGGCCAATGCGCTCGAAGTCGCGCGGCTCGGTAACGCTGCGCTCGCCGGATCCGAATTCGAAACCGGTGATTCACTTCAACTACATGTCGCATCCCGACGACTGGAGCGAATTCCGACACTGCATCAGGTTGACGCGCGAGATTTTCGGCCAGAAGGCCTTCGACGGCTTCCGCGGCCAGGAAATTTCGCCCGGCAGCCACGTGCAGTCGGACGACGACCTCGACATCTTCATCAGGGATCACGCCGAAAGCGCCTATCATCCCTGCGGCACCTGCCGGATGGGCCGTGCCGACGACGTCACGAGCGTCGTCGATCCGGAATGCCGGGTGATCGGCGTCGAGGGCCTGCGCGTCGCCGATTCCTCGATCTTCCCGCGCGTCACCAACGGCAATCTCAACGCGCCGTCGATCATGACTGGCGAGAAAGCTTCCGACCACATCCTTGGCCGCACGCCGCTGGCGCCTTCCAACCAGGAACCATGGATCAATCCCCGCTGGCAGGCGTCCGACAGATAGAGCATGATTGTGCAACCGCACGATCGGCACGCCGCGAAAGACGATTTGGAGAAGCCCATGCGCGCCCAGCCAACGGCATCGCACTATGTCAACGGACGCTACATAGACGACGAGCAAGGCGCGCCATTGCCGGTCATCTATCCGGCAACCGGCGAGACCATCGCCCTTTTACGCTCGGCGACGCCGAACGTGCTGGAACTCGCCATCGAGGCGGCACGTGCCGCGCAACCAGCTTGGGCGCGGCTGAAGCCGGTGGAGCGCGGTCGCGTCCTGCGCCGCGCCGCCGACATCTTGCGTGCCCGCAACGCCGATCTTGCCCGCCTCGAGACGCTCGACACCGGCAAGGCAATCCAGGAAACGCTGGTGGCGGATGCCCCATCCGCCGCGGATTGCCTGGAATATTTCGGCAGCGCGGTTGCCGCTTACAATGGCGAGGCTGTCGATCTGGGCGGGCCCTTCGCTTATACAAGGCGTGAGGCGCTCGGCGTTTGCGTTGGCATAGGCGCCTGGAACTACCCGATCCAGATCGCCGGCTGGAAATCCGCGCCCGCGCTCGCGATGGGCAATGCCATGGTGTTCAAACCATCGGAAAACACGCCATTGTCGGCATTGGCACTGGCCGAGATCTACAGTGAGGCGGGCCTGCCCGACGGGCTGTTCAACGTCGTGCAAGGCTATGGCGATGTCGGCGCCAGCCTCGTCGGCCACGATGTCGTAGCCAAGGTGTCGGTGACCGGTTCGGTGCCGACCGGCCGCAAGGTGCTGTCATCAGCCGGCTCGAAGATGAAGCACGCGACGATGGAACTCGGCGGCAAGTCGCCGCTGATCGTCTTCGACGACGCCGATCTCGAGAATGCCATCGGCGGGGCCATGCTCGGCAACTTCTATTCGACGGGGCAGATCTGCTCCAACGGCACGCGCGTCTTCGTCCAGAAGGGCATCCATGACCGCTTCGTCGACCGGCTGGTCGAGCGAACCAAGAAGATCCGCATCGGCGACCCCCTCGATGCCGAAACCCAGATGGGGCCGCTGGTCAGCAAGGCGCAGCAGGAGAAGGTCGTCTCCTACATCGCGGCGGGCGAGCAAGAAGGCGCCACCCTCGCCTGCGGCGGCAACGTGCCCTCGCTGCAAGGTTTTGAAGGCGGCTTCTTCATCGAGCCGACGGTGTTCACCGGGGTGACCGACAGCATGCGCATCGCGCGCGAGGAAATCTTTGGGCCTGTCATGAGCGTGCTGAAATTCGACGGTGAGGACGAGGTGGTCGAGCGCGCCAACGACACCGAGTTCGGCCTGGCGGCCGGCGTGTTCACGCGCGACCTGCCGCGCGCCCACCGCGTCATCGCCGAGCTGCAGGCCGGCACGTGCTGGATCAACGCCTACAACCTGACCCCGGTCGAAATCCCCTTCGGCGGCGTCAAGCAATCCGGCATCGGGCGAGAGAATTCGCTGGCCGCGCTGGCGCTCTATTCGCAGCTGAAGTCGATCTATGTCGAGACCGGGGATGTGGCCAGCCCGTATTGAACAAAATGTCGGCGGGACAGCGCCTCTTTCTCAGCCGCCCTTCTCCGCCGTCCCATCCAGATACTGCGTCAGCGCGCAGACGAGATGGTAAAAAATGCTGGCCGGCACATCAGATGCCCGCGAGCGGCCGCGTTCGTCGACGCGATCGATCCACAGGCCCAGCGGCGCCGGATCGATATGCCAGCGGAACAGCCGGCCGACGCGTTCCTCGATCTCCGGCTTGAGATCGGGTCCGCCGGAACCGTCCAACGCAATCGCCGCCTTGACCGCTTCGGCCTGCGGCCAACTGCGCGAGATCAGGTCCAGTGGCAGACCCTGCCGGGAGATGGCGCCATAGGCAAGGCCTGTGGCGCGGTTGAGGCCATTGGCGATGGCCGAGGCATAGAGTTTCCTGGCGAAGCCACTCAGTTCGGCCTGGCCGCTGCGTCCGGCGAAATCGACCAGCAGCGAAGCCCATTCGAAGTGATGGCCGGGCTCGGTCCAGGTGCCCTTCTCGCCCGCCACAGGCCTCCAGCCCGCGTCGAAATATTCACCCAGCGTCCAGCTTTCCGGATCGAAGAAATGGCTGCGGAACAAGTCGATGATGCGCGCCGCGCGGCGCAGATAGGCGCGCTCGCCCGTCGCCTGGTGCCAGGCGAGGAAGGCTTCCAGGAAATGCATATGCGGATTGGAGCGCCGCTCGCCCTGCCCGTCCGAGGTTTCGAGAAAGCCGGTCATGCGGCTATCCTCGAGATGGGCATCGAGGAAGGCGAAGGTCTCCTCGCCGAGTCGCAGCGCATCCGGATGGCCCGACATATGGGCATGTGCCAGGGCCAGGAGCACGCAAGAATGATCGTAGGCGTCCTCGACCGGGTCGGCGACCGAACCGTCGATGTCGAGGGTACGCACCCAGCCGCCCCTTGCCGTTCGGCCGCTTCCGGCCATGAAGTCGATGCCGTGAGCGATGAGCCGGTCGGCCGGGCCGTCCCAACCGCGTTGCTTGGCGACCGCAAAGGCGTAGACTTGGCGGGCCTGCGTGCGCATGCGCTTGGGCTTCATCAGCGGCGTGGCGTCGAAGCCAAGCGCCTCGTGGAAGCCGCCATAGCGTTCGTCGACGCCTGATGTCGACCACAGCGGAAGCGTCTCCTGAAACAGCCAGTGATGGACGCGGCGACGCCAGGCGCCGCTTTCGATGACCCGGTCGTGGGCAGGCGTGAAGCGGGTTTCCAGCCGGCCGGTTTTTTCGAGCTGCTCGACGATCTTCTTGACGTGCTGGCTGTGGCCGACCGGGGCGACGAAGGTCGCGTCCGATGTCGAGACGATGGCGACATCTCTCATGCCGATAGCCGACAGCAGCCGGCCATCGCTGCGAATGTAGGAATTCTCGCAATCGATGGCGACGACGTCGCCGGCGATGACATTGCCTTGGCTATCGGCAGGCCCGACATCGAGCAGCGACTGCCAGGAGCCGAGATCGTTCCAGCGAAAGCCGGCCGGCACCATGGCGATGTCCTTTGCCCGCTCCATGATGGCGTAGTCGATCGAGGTCGAAGGAATGGCGCCGTAGAGGTCCAGCGGCATGTAAAAGCCGGAAAGGTCCGATGTCGCAGCCTTGTAGGCAGCTTCGGTCGCCTGCCAGATCTTCGGCTCGAAAGCCGCGAATGCATCGCGCATGGCGCCGGCGCGAAACAGGAAGATGCCGGTGTTCCAGTGGAAATTGCCAGCTTCGAGATAGGCCTGGGCGGTGGCAAGGTCCGGCTTTTCGATGAAGCGCGAGACGTCGAACACGCCCTCTCTTTCGGCAGCGACTTCGATGTAGCCATAGCCGGTCTCCGGCTGTGTCGGCTTGAGGCCGAACACCACCAGCCGCCCGGCACTGGCAGCGGCAGCACCCGCCTCGACGCTCTGCCAGAATTGCCGCGCGGTCGAAATCTCGTGATCGGACGGCACCACCAGCACCAGTTCGTCGCCGAATTCGGCGAGCGTGCGCAGGCTTGCCAGCGCCACCGCCGCGGCGGTGTTGCGGCCTATGGGTTCGAACAGCGGACCGCCGCCGCCGAGATTTATACCGGCGAGATCGGCATGGACGCGCTCGGCATGGCGTTCAGAAGCGATCAGGAAGATGGGCGTCTCGCCGCTGAGCCGTGATGCCAGCCGGCGCACGGTCTTAGCCAGCATCGAGCCGTCGCCCGAAAAATCGTGGAACTGCTTGGGATTGTCCTCGCGCGAGAGCGGCCAGAGCCGTGAGCCGACGCCGCCGCTGATGACGAAACTGACGATGCGCTGGCTCATGGATACCCTTGTCAGAGAGTCTGGTTGTAGGCGCCGACTTCCGGACTGCGGCGCAGCACGGCGTCGAACATCTGCCGGCGCCGCTGTGACGATACCGGGCTCTCCACCACTACGACAAGCTCCGGCTTGTTGGAGGAGGCCCGCACCAGGCCCAAGTGCCGTCCTCGCGACTGAAGCCGAAACTGTTGGGCCGGACTTCGCCAACGATCCCGAGGGTCAAGACTGCAATCTCCGGGCGGCTGGAAACACAAGTCGCGCAAACGGTTGCCGAGGGTGCCCTATCACGGAAGCCTTAAGCGACGTTTATTCGAGGCGCTGAAACAGGCTCGCGAAGAAAGCTGGCGAAATGCGACAGAAGTGCTGCCATTGACGCTTGCAGGAACCAGATGCGGCGGCTATAAGCCCGCGGTCTGGTCACGGAGTGTAGCGCAGCCTGGTAGCGCACCTCGTTCGGGACGAGGGGGTCGCAGGTTCAAATCCTGCCACTCCGACCAGAAAAACAAAGCGCTACGCGTGTTTGTTGTTCCCGCTGCAGCGGCTCAGCGTTTGATGGGATCGCCGACCGCTCCAACTCCTTGCTTTACGCAATTGCGGACGGAAAACCGCTGCGCACTTTTCCTGGAATTGCTTTAGCTGACGCGGTCTATGAGTTCGATAGCCGCTTTCGTGACGTCGGCGGCGTCAAGCCGTTGAACGCAATAAACACCCCCTGCATTGCCCACCTTGCAGAGGCCCGGCGCTATGCACTTGCATGGCATCGGGGGCTGCAGCGCACGGTTAGGGACGCCAAGAGGCCCCCAAATGTCAGGTTGGGTCAGACCGAACAGGCCAACGACGGGCGTTTTCATGGCCGCGGCCAGGTGCATGGGTCCGCTTTCGTTGCCCAGGAAAATCAGAGCGTCGCCCAGCAGAGGCAAAAGGGTTGTCAGGGGTGCCTGGCCAACGAGATTCACGATCGGCGATGTTGCCGCATCCAACACCTTGCCTGCGATACCTGCCTCGTCGGGGCCGCCAACGATGACCGCCCGCAGACCCTTTCGCCGGTAAATCTCTCCCAGGACCGAAGCGAAACGGTCAGGCTGCCAGCAACGCCCTGGGAAACTGGCGCCGGCATGGACGGCGACAAACGACTTCCTTTCCAATTCGTGTCGGGCAAGCAGCTGCTTTGCCTGACGCGAACCGGATTCGGTTGGCTTCAGGGACGGGATAGGATCGGTCACAGGAATGCCAAGGGCAAACAGCGGCGACAGGTACCGATGCAGATAATGCTCGCCGCCATGGCCGTATGTGGCGGCAAAGATGTTGGCGCTTTGGCGCTCCCAGAATTTCAGGGGCTGCTCCGATGGAACATAGCCCACGCGAAAGGGCGCCTTGACGAAGCGCATGACGAGCCGTGACGTCTTGGAGTCGGACAGATCGATGATAAGATCATAATCCGACTTCCTCAGATCGTGCAGGAGCCTGGACATTCCGGACACGCGCTCGAAAGGGGAGCCGCGCATTTTGCCGCGATCGAGCGAAACCACGCTGTCGGCGATGCCTTGCTCAAGAACGAATTTCGCCAGCGCCGCCTGGCATAGCATGGTGATCGTCGCGTTCGGAAACTCTGCCCGCAGATGCCTGACCAGAACCGAAGTTAGAACAACATCCCCGATAAACTTCGTCTGATTTATGAGTATTGATTGTACGTTGCCAGCCTTCGGCAGCGCCTTTACCGGCTCTTTTGAATTCTTGATCCAACTTTTCATGGAATGACTATTCCATTTCAGCCAAAAAGAATCCAAAATTTTCGACAAGCGATCGATCTAGGCAATAGCCGCGCAATGACAAGCTCGTTCTGTCCGCTGATATAGGATATCGCCTCAGCCATCAACCAGCCAGGAATATTTGTCAACGCAGATGGGGCTCGCAGGCTCTCTTTCAAGGGTTCCGCCGAGGCCGAACTCGTGACCGTCGTGAATGTGAATGACCCCGGTTCGTTTCGGCGTACGTATGGATGCGAGCATATCGGAGGGTGGCCATGGTCGCTTACGCTGGAGTAAGGTCGTGGACATGAAATTGCAGTCGACCCCCAGCAGGCCGTTCATCCCCGTGCTCCTTCTCGCCCTTGTCGGAGGCTGCGCGTCGACCAGCGGATCGATCGACCCGGCGAATTACGACAAGATGACATGCGCCGAACTGAGCAGCGCCATAGGCGAAACCGCCAAAGGCATCTCGCAGACAGCCATCACGCGCGGTAAGGTCGCCAGCACCAGTGTTCCCAGATGGCTGCTGGGCGGCTCAAGCGTCAAGGCCGCGGTCGCCAATCGCGAAACGACCAGGATCGATCGGCTGAAGCAGCAGCAAGCGGCCATGGCCGCCGCCAGGGCGCGCAAATGCCCAGGGCTGGCGAATTGAGCTGAGGCGCCGCTGCCGGGCTCGCCTCACGCACTCAAACGGAACCGCGTGACATCGATCGCGGCGCTCATCAGAGTCTGCGTGTAGCTGGCCTGCGGATTGCTGAAAATGTCTTCCGTCGGCCCTTCCTCGACGATCTTGCCCTGCTTCATGACGATGATGTAGTCGGCCATGGCGCGCACCACGGCGAGATCGTGGCTGATGAAGAGGTAAGACAGCTCATGGTCGGCCTGCAGCTTGCGCAGCAACTCCACGATCTGCTTCTGCACCGAGCGGTCGAGGGCCGAGGTCGGCTCGTCCAGCACCACCAGCTTGGGTTTGAGGATCATGGCGCGGGCGATTGCGATGCGCTGGCGCTGGCCGCCTGAGAATTCATGCGGATAGCGATTGCGCGAGTTGGGATCCAGGCCGACTTCGCGCAGCGCCTCGACGGCGCGCTGATCGCGCTGCTTGCCCGAGAGGTTCGGTTCATGCACCAGCAGCCCTTCGGTGATGACCTGGCCGATGGTCATACGCGGCGACAGCGAACCGAACGGATCCTGGAAGACCAGCTGCAACTGACGCCGCAGCGGCCGCATCGTCTGGCGGTCGGCGGTCGAGATATCGCGGTCGCCGAAGCGGATCACGCCATCGCTCGGCAACAGCCTCAGCAAAGCGCGGCCAAGCGTCGATTTTCCAGAACCTGATTCGCCGACGATGCCAATCGTCTGATTGCGCCTCAGCCTGATCGAGATGTGGTCGACGGCGCGCAGCATCAGCGGCTCGCCGGCCAGAAAGCCGCCGCCGATGCGGAAGGTGACCTCGACGTTTCTGCCTTCGAGCAGGACCGGCGCATTGGCCGGCGGCGGCGCCTTCGTTCCGGTCGGCTCGGCCGCCAGCAGCATCTTGGTGTAGGCATGCTGAGGACTGGCGAAGATCGCTTGCGCGTCCCCCTCCTCCACCACCTCGCCGGAGCGCATGACATAGACCCGGTCGGCAAAGCGCCGCACGATGCCGAGATCGTGTGTGATGAAGACGATCGCCATGCCGAGCTTGCGCTGCAGCTCGGCCAGAAGCATGAGGATTTGCGCCTGGATGGTGACGTCGAGCGCTGTCGTCGGTTCGTCGGCAATCAGGATGTCGGGATCGTTTGCCAAAGCCATGGCGATCATGACTCGCTGGCGCTGGCCACCCGACATTTCGTGCGGATAGGATTTCATGCGCCGTTCGGGATCGGGAATATGCACCAGCCTGAGCAGGTTGAGCGCCTCCTCGCGCGCTTGCGCCGCATTCAAGCCGCGATGCCGGCGGATCGGTTCGATCAGCTGGTTGCCGATCGAATAGAGCGGATCGAGCGAGGTCATCGGCTCCTGGAAGATCATACTGATCTTGCGGCCGCGGACTTTGTTCAGCTCGGATTTGCTCAGCGTCAGAAGATTGCGGCCGCGATAATCGACACTGCCGGTGGCTTCTCCATTGGAGGCCAGCAGGCTCATCGCCGCCATCATCGTCTGGCTTTTGCCGGAGCCGGATTCGCCTACCACAGCGACGGTTTCGCCCGCCTTGACATGGATGTTGATGCCTTTCACCGCCTCGACCGCGCCGTCGAGGGTGCGGAAGCGCACGCGAAGATCCTTTACGCTGAGAATGGTCTCTGCTGCGTCCATCTTAGCGGTCCTTGGGGTCGAGCGCATCGCGCAGGCCGTCGCCGACGAAGTTCAGGGCGAACAAGGTGGAGACCAGGAAGAAGGCAGGGAACAGAAGCAGCCAGTTGGCGGTGCCGATGTTCTTGGCGCCGACCGAGATCAGCACGCCCCAGCTGGTCATCGGTTCCTGGATGCCGAGCCCGAGGAACGACAGAAAACTCTCCAGGATAATGACCTGCGGCACCAGCAGCGTCATGTAGATAACCACCGGCCCGAGCAGGTTGGGAATGACGTGACGCAAAAGGATGCCGCGCTGGCCGACGCCCATGGCCTCGGCCGCCTGGACATATTCCTGGCGGCGGATAGACAGCGCCTGGCCGCGCACGATGCGAGCCATGTCGAGCCACAGCACGGCGCCGACCGCCAGGAACATCAGCACGAAGTTGCGGCCGAAGAACACGACCAGCATGATGACGAAGAAGATGAAGGGCAGCGAATAAAGCACGTCGACGATGCGCATCATCACCTCATCGACCCTGCCTCCGGCAAAGCCGGCGGTGGCGCCGTAGAGCACGCCGATGGCCACGGCCACGACGCCGGCGAGCAGACCGATGGCCAGCGAGACGCGCCCGGCCATCAGCGTCCGCGACAACAGATCGCGGCCGGTGTTGTCGGTGCCGAAAAGAAAATATTGCTGCTTGACCGAGGCGCTCATCGTCGCTTCCAGGCCATCGGGCGATTTGCTTTCGATCCTGGTGTCGTCGAAGGCATCGGACCGGTCGAGATAGCGGATGTTGCGGTCGTCGATTGCTTTGCTGGAGGTTACGGTGACGAAGACGCGATTGCCGTCCTGGCGCCACTCCTTGATGTCGACGCGCATGCGCCTGATCGCCTCATCGAGCGCGGTCTCGATCATGTCCGCCTTCGGATAGGCCGACAGGCTCGGCGGCGTGCGTACATAATCACCATAGATGGTGGTGTATTGGTGCGGCACGAACCAGGGCCCGAACACGCTGATCACAGCGATCAGGATCAGATAGTAGAGGCTGAACATGGCGGCGCGGTTGGCCTTGAGGCGCGCCCAGGCATCGCCCCACAGCGAACGGCCGACGACCGGTGCGGCGATCGCGATATCAGTCATAGCGCACCCTCGGATCGACCACGGCATACATGACATCGACGATCAGGTTGAAGACGATGGTGAAGATGGCGATGACCACCACCGTCCCCATCACCAGCGTGTAGTCGCGGTTGAGCGCGGCATCGACGAAGTAGCGGCCGACGCCCGGAATGGAGAAGATCGTCTCGACGATGATCGAGCCGGTGAGCAGTGCGGCGGCAGCCGGACCGGTGAAGGAGACGATCGGCAGGACGGCGCCGCGCAGCGCATGCTTGACCACCACCGACCAGTCGGACAGGCCGAGCGCGCGCGCCGTGCGGATGTGATGCGAGCGCAGCGATTCGATCATCGAGCCGCGCATCAGCCGGGCGACGATGGCGATCTGCGGCAGGGCAAGCGTCAGCACGGGACCGATCTTGTTGATGAGCGCGCCGTCGCCCCAGCCGCCGATCGGCAACAGCTTCCAGGTCAATCCGAACACAAGCTGGATCACCGGCGCGATGACGAAGGTCGGGATGGTGCTGCCGGCGGTCGCCAGCGCAATCACCGTGTAGTCGCCAAGTTTGTTCTGGTTGAGCGCCGCAATGGTACCGAGCACGGTGCCGAGCAGCAGCGCCAGGATCAGCGCGGAGGCGCCGAGCTGAATGGAAATAGGCAGGCCCTTGGCGAAAAGCTCGGTGACGGTAAAGTCCGGCATATTGTAGCTCGGGCCGAAATTGCCGCGCAGGAGATTGCCGAGATAGTGGACATATTGCAGCCAGAGCGGGTCGGCGAGCCCGAACTGGGCTTCAAGATTGGCCCTGATCTCTGGGCTCAGGCCGCGCTCCTGGTTGAACGGGCCGCCCGGTGCGACGCGCATCAGGAAGAACGCCAACGTCACGATGACGAATAGCGTCGGAATGGCGGTCAGAAGCCGCCTGAAAATGTAGCGTAGCATCGGCGGTGCCCTGCTTCAGCCAGGGTGACGGGCATCCGACCGGACGCCCGCAGCGCTCTGGCACCTCTCATCTTCGCATCGTGGCCTGCGAAAATCGATTTCGACTTTCGGGCCCCCTGCGACGACAGATCGAACCGCCGTCCTGAACGGGCGGCGGTTCGATCAAGGTTTTCAATCCTTGGAGATGAAGCGGGACGGATGCACGTCCATGACGTTGTCGACGAAGCCGTGCAGCTTCGGGGAAACGATATCGTGGTAGCTATAGTAGAGAAGCGGAATCTGGCCGACGTCGTCGACGAGGATACGTTCGGCGGCGGCGAGTTCCTTCATGCGCTCTTCCGGCTTGCCGCCGGCGGCGGCCGCCTTGTCCATGGCCGCCTCGTATTGCGGGCTGTCATAGACCGAATAGTTATTGCCGCTGGCCTTGCGCGAAATGCCCAGGAAGGTTTCCGGATCCTTGTAGTCGGCAATCCAGGCGGCGCGCGCCACGTCATAGTCGCCCCTCTGCTCGAGGAAGGAGTAGTGGGTCTTGGTGTCGGTGTTGAGCAGCGTGACGTCGACGCCGAGCGGCTTCAGCTGTTCCTGGATGGCGACCGCGGTATTCTTGTGGTTCTCCGACGTGTTGTAGCGGATCTCCATCTTCAGCGGATGCTCCGGCGTGTAGCCGAGCTTCTCGAGGATTTTCTTGGCTGCGTCCTCACGGTCGATCTGCGACATGTCGGCATATTTGGCCATTGCCGGCGTGTAGCCCTCGATGCCCGGAGGGACCATCGAATAGCCCGGCAGCATTGAGTTCTGCCAGACCTTCTCGGCGATGAAATCACGGTCGATGGCCATCGAGATGGCGTTGCGCAGCTCGACATTGTCCCAAGGCTTCTTGTCGGTCTTGATCGCGTAGTAGTAGGTGCCGAGATACGGCCCCACCTTGATCTGGTCACCGAACTTGGCCTTGAGGTCGGCGAGCTGCTCGGTCGGGAGATCGTCGTAGCTGTCGAGTTCGCCGGCCTCGAAGCGCTTCATCGCCGACGAGCGATCCTCTGTCGGGATGTAGTTGACGACGTCGATCTTGACGCTTCCGGCATCCCAGAATTTCGGATTCTTGACCAGTTTCATATGATCGTTGGGAACCCACTCGGCCAGCGTATAGGGGCCGTTGGAAACGAGATTGCCCGGCTTGATCCAGTCGGCGCCGAGCTTGTCCATGGACGCCTTGTTGACCGGATAGGTCGCCTGATGGGTCAGCATTTCGAGGAAATAGGGCGTCGGCGCCTTCAGCGTCACTTCAAGGGTTGTCGCGTCGATCGCCTTGACGCCCATGTCCTCGGGCTTGCCCTTCTTGGTGTTGACTTCCTCGGCGTTCTTGACGGGATAGAGCATCGAGGCATATTCGGCGGCCGTGGCCGGGTCTTCGAGGCGACGGAAAGCGAAGACGAAGTCTTCGGCCGTCACTGGGCTGCCGTCGGACCACTGGCCGTCCTTCCTGAGCTTGAAGGTGTAGACGGTGCCGTCATCCGACACCGTCCAGCTCTCAGCGGCGCCGGGGATGACGTTGGCCTTCTCGTCCTGCATCACCAGGCCCTGGAACAGGTCGCGCAAGACATTGGCTTCATAGACCGTCGAGGTCTTATGCGGATCAACCGACTCGGATTCGGCAGCAGTGCCCCTGTTGTAGACGACCTCGGCAAAGGCCGGCGTGTAAAATGTTCCGGCGGCCAGCGCCATGGTTGTGGCGAATGCCGTCGCCTTCAGCATGTTTTTCAGCATGAAGTTTCTCCCTGTCGGCGCTGCCAACGGCGCGCCTTTACGTGTTGACGCCCCGGGACCGATGTCTGGCCCCTTTGAGCGCGCCGCCGGTTCCCTCCGTCGGCTGGTGGCAGGAGACTAGACAGGCGGCAAGCTCTTTTCAACCGAGTACTGATTGACCCTAAGTCAATAGCCAGGAATCAAAGAAGCCGCGGCTAAATTAGCGCAGCTTTTCAATCATACACACTTCCAGGTTGCGCCTAGAGTTTTCGCTTTCTGCATGCGAACTTTGGCATGCTCGGCAGCATGGTTCAGAACCTCATTCGCCGGATCCAGGGGCGCCGATTCCAGACAGACACTTCGGGAACTTCGGCGGTTGAGTTCGCTCTGTTGTCACCGATATTCATCCTTCTCCTGCTCGGAATGGTTGCATACGGTATCTATTTCGGCGCGGCCAATTCAATACAGCAGATCGCGGCGGACGCCGCCCGGACGGCCATCTCGGGGCTGAACCAGACCGAGCGGCAGACGCTGGTGGCCTCGTTTCTCGCCAATAATGCCGGTGGATATCCCTTCGTCGACGCCAGCAAGCTGACCTACCAGGCCAATGACAGCACGGCCGACGGCAATCAGTTCGTGGTGTCGATCCAGTACGATGCCCGCAACCTGCCGATCTGGAGTCTGTTTCCGGGCATAGCCATGCCGGATACCACGATTAAGCGCCAGTCCACGATCAGGGTGGGAGGTATCTAATGGCTTTGGATGCGCGCAAGGGTGCCGGCTGGCTCGCGCGGTCGATGATGCGAGACAGGAAGGCGAACTTCGCCGTCATGACCGCATTGAGCGCCCCCGTTGCCTTGGCGCTGGCGGCGGTCGCCATCGACGAGGCCTCCATCTACACCGAGCGCCGGGAAGCACAGGCAATGGTCGACCTGGCAGCGATCACCGCGGCTTCGAACATCGACAACGTCCAGACCGCGGTCGTGACCACGCTCACCGACAACGGCATGCCAGGTGTCGTCGTTCAAGGCCCGGGTCAGACCATCCCCGCGGTGGTCGGCAAAACCGTCGTGACGGTCACGCCCGGCCGGTATGCCGGGGCTTCCTCGGTCAATGTGGGTCAACGCTTCCAGGCAGGCGCAGCGCCTTACAATGCGGTCCATGTGACCCTGCGCAAGATCCCCAACCGCTATTTCGCAAGCTCGCTGATCCCCACGCCCGTCATTGGCACCGAGGCCACCGCCAGCATGACGCCACAGGCCACTTTCTCGGTCGGATCGAGGTTGCTCAGTGTCAATACCAGCAACAGCCCCGTCCTTAACGCGCTTCTCGGCGGGCTCCTCGGCGGCAACATCTCGCTCAGCGTCATGGATTACAACGGATTGATCTCGGCCGATGTCAGCGTGCTTTCCTTCGTCGATGCCCTGGCGGTGCAGTTGAACCTGACGGGTGTGACCTATTCGGACGTCCTGGCCTCGAAGGCTACAGTCGGCCAGGTCGCCACCGCCATGGCCAATGTTCCCGGGCTGGGCAACACGGCCAAGGCCGCCCTGCAAACCATCGCGACCAAATCGACCAGCACGGTCAAGATTCCGCTCAGCCATCTCATTGACCTCGGTTCCGTCGGCAGCCTCGGCCTCGGGCAAAGGCCGGCCGGCCTTGGCGTTGACGCCAGCGCGATGGGAATGCTGACGGCCGCCGCCGGACTGGCAAACGGTTCGAAGCAGATCGACCTCGGTCTCAGCGCCGGCATACCGGGGGTGCTGTCGAGCACGCTCGCCATCGCCGTCGGCGAACCGCCGCAATCCACGCCATGGCTGACGGTCGGCGAAGTCGGCACCATTGTGCGGACGGCCCAGACCCGCATCAAGCTGGTGGTGAAGATCGGAGCCGGCAACAGCAATGTCGGAGGCGGTATCACCCTGGTGTCGGTCAGCCTGCCTCTGCATGTCGAAGTCGCCTATGCCGAGGCCAAGCTCGCCGACATAAGTTGTCCGACCGGCCCTGGCAGTATCAAGGTCACCATCGCTACGCGCCCCGGTATCGTCGAAGGGCATCTCGGTGACAGCAGCAGCGCCGGCTTTGCCGATTTCACCAGCAAGGAGACGTTTTCCAACACCGAGGTCGCGGCCGTGAAACTTCTGATCATCCCCGTGCTGTCCGTGGTGGGCTCAGCGGCGTTTGACATGGCCAACAACACGCCGACGACTTTGACCTTCAACAAGGCTGATATCGACGCCAAGACGATAAGGACCGCTTACACGCAGAATTTCACCCAATCATTGACTACGTCGCTGGTCAGCGATTTGTCGCTGACGGCGAATTTACTGGGTCTGCCGCTGAATCTGAACAGCCTTCTGGGATTTGTGAAGCCGCCGGTGGTGGCGCTTCTGAACGGCGTGGCGGCCCCGGTCGACAGTTTGCTTACCAATCTGCTCGGAGCTCTTGGCGTGCGTCTCGGCGAGGCCGACGTCCGGGTCACCGGCGCAACGTGCGGACGTGCCGTGCTTGTCCAGTAAGGTGGCCGGCACGCGCTGAATCAGGCAAGCCGTCCAAGAAAGCATCCGAGTGCCGGCAGCAAAAGCCCGGCCTCCCCGGCGAGCGAGGCATCGCCGCCAAGTTTCGCAACCGCTCCTAAGTCTTGCGGCAGCGGCCAATTGGCCGGTTCCCCGGCGAAGTTGAAGGCACAGAGCAGCCTCTCATCGCCATGCTCGCGGACAAAGGCCAGCACGTCGCCTTCGGCGTCGAGAAAGCGGATCGAACCGCCGACCAGCGCCGGATGCCGCTTGCGCAAAGCGAGCGCCGAACGGTAGGCGGAGAGTACCGATTGCTCATCGCCGCTTTGTATATCGACCGCGCGAGCGCGATGGCTTTCCGGCACCGGCAGCCAGGGTTTACCGGTGGAGAAGCCCGCATTGTCGGCGCCGGACTCCCAGACCATGGGTGTGCGGCAGCCATCCCTTCCCTTCACGCCGGGCCAGAAGCGGATGCCGACCGGATCGCGCAGATCCTCATAGGCAAGTTCCGCCTCCTGCAAACCGAGTTCCTCGCCCTGGTAGAGTGAGATCGAGCCACGCAGGCAAGAGAGCAACATGATCGAGAATTTGGCCACCATGTCGGGATCGCCGCCAGGCCGCGTCCAGCGGCTGACATGACGCACGACGTCGTGGTTGGAAAACGCCCAGCAGACCCAGCCATCGGCGACAGCATTTTCGAATGCCTCGACACAGCCGCGCACATGCGCCGCCGAAAACTGCGGGCCAAGCAGATCGAAAGTGTAGCACATATGCAGCTTGTCGCCGCCGGAGGTGTAGGCGGCCAGCGTCTGCAAGGAGCGGCCTTCATCGCCGATTTCGCCGACGGCGGCGCGGTCCCCATACTCGTCCATCAGCGCCCGGAAGCGCCGCAGGAACGCCAGGTTTTCCGGTTGCGTCTTGTCGAACAGGTGCTCCTGGTAGAGGTAGGTGTTGGTCTCGGTATTGGTGCCCGCAATGCTTGACGCCAAGGGCGGATTGCTGCGCAGCCAGCGGTCGTGGACGTAGTAGTTGACGGTATCCAGCCGAAAGCCGTCGACGCCGCGCTCCAACCAGAACCGCACCGTATCCAGGAGCGCGTCCTGGACCTCGGGATTGTGGAAATTGAGATCCGGCTGCGAAGCGAGGAAATTGTGCAGGTAGTACTGCCGGCGGGTCGCATCCCACTCCCATGAGGGGCCGCCGAAGACCGACAGCCAGTTGTTGGGCGCGCCGCCATCGGGCCTGGCGTCGGCCCACACATACCAGTCGGCCTTTGGATTGTCGCGACTGGCACGGCTTTCGACGAACCATTCGTGCCTGTCGGAGGAATGGGACAGCACCTGGTCGATGACGATCTTCAGGCCGAGCCGGTGTGCTTCGGCAACGAGAATGTCGAAATCCTCCAACGTGCCGAACATCGGATCGACGTCGCGATAGTCCGACACGTCGTAGCCCATATCGGCCATCGGCGACTTGAAGAAAGGCGACAGCCAGACGGCATCCGCACCGAGCGAGGCGATATGGGCGAGCCTTGAT
Organism: Mesorhizobium sp. BR1-1-2; assembly: GCF_020165435.1. Lineage (NCBI taxonomy): Bacteria > Pseudomonadati > Pseudomonadota > Alphaproteobacteria > Hyphomicrobiales > Phyllobacteriaceae > Mesorhizobium > Mesorhizobium sp. BR1-1-2. The sequence continues at coordinate 434,592 of NZ_JAIUID010000005.1, read as the reverse complement.
GTGATGCCGGCGAGATCGCCGCTGCCGTCGCCGGTCGTGTCCTGGAAGGAACGCGGGTAGACCTGATAAATGATGCAGCCGCGCCACCAGTCGCCCTCCCGCTGGGCATTGTCGTCAGCCATCACGACCCTTTTCCTGTGTGGGCCCTTTCGGCCTGCGCTCGATCATGAAATTCACGCTGCGGCTAGGCAGCGCGCGAGAAAGATCAACTGCTTGCGCTTCGATGGCGGGATGCCATTGGAATCCGTCTCGCGCGGGCAAAGTGAAGATGCATTGGCGGCGATCGCCATTGATCATAACGGCAAGCCGGCCATCCACGCCGCCGAGCAGCATGACGAGGCGATGCCGGGCGGGATCGTTCCAATCCGCCTCGCCGAGCGACGCCCCCGTCTCGGTGAGCCAGGCGACGTCGGCCGTGTCCGAACCCGCCAGCGGCTGGCCGGTAAGGAAATTTATATTGGAGAGCGCCGGCGTTGTGCGGCGCAAAGCGGCCAGTGCACATGCGTAGTCTTCCAGCGCCTTGTCACGCCCGGTCCAGTCGAGCCAGGTGATGTTGTTGTCCTGCGCATAAGCGTTGTTATTGCCTTGCTGACTGCGGCCGAATTCGTCGCCTGATGTCAGCATGATGGTGCCGCGCGAGGCGAACAGCGTAGCGAGCAGCGCACACTGGTCGCTGAAGCGCGCCTTCCTGATTGCTGCGTCGTCCGTCTCGCCCTCGGCGCCGTTGTTCCAGGACAGGTTCTCGTTGTGGCCGTCGCGATTTTGCTCGCCATTGGCCTCGTTGTGCTTCTCCTCATAGGCGACGATGTCGGCCAGCGTCATACCGTCATGCGCCGCGATGAAATTGACGCTTCGGCTGGTCGGCTGCCCAGCCCTGCCGAAAATATCGGACGAGCCGGCAAGCCGTGTGGCGAGCACGCCGACACCGCCGGCATCGCCGCGCCAGAAGCGCCTGACATCGTCGCGATAGCGGTCGTTCCATTCGAGGAAAGGCGGGGGAAAATTGCCAAGCTGATAGCCGTCGGGGCCGACGTCCCACGGTTCGGCGATCAACACACGATCTGAAAGGACAGGATCGACGGCGATCGCCTCAAGCAAGGGCGCCGAGGGCTCGAAGGTGCCGCCGACGCGCCCCAGCACCGGCGCCAGGTCGAAACGAAATCCGTCGACGCCGGCGTGGCGGACGAAATGGCGAAGCGTGTGGAGCACCATTTCCCGCACCACCGGATGGTCGCACGCGACCGTGTTGCCCGTGCCGGTGTCATTGACCAGCCTGCCATCAGGCTGATGCCGGTAGTAAGCCTGATTGTCGAGGCCGCGCAGCGACAATGTCGGACCGAGCCTGTCGCTTTCGCCCGTATGGTTGAAGACGAGGTCGAGAATGGTGCCGATGCCGGCTTTCCTCAGCGCGGCAACGGTGTCGCGCAATTCGGCCAGGCCGCCAGGCGCCAGGCGCGGGTCGAGCGCCATGAAGGTGACAGGGTTATAGCCCCAGGCGTTGCTCAACCCGAGCGGCGGCAGATGCCGCTCGTCGATCGATGCCGTCACGGGCATCAGTTCGACGGCGGAGACGCCGAGCCTTTGCAGGTGCTCGATGACAGCCGGATGAGCAAGTGCGGCGATCGTGCCGCGCCGGCTTTCCGGTATATCGGGATGCCGCATGGTGAAGGCGCGCACCGGCACTTCGTAGATCAGGCCGCCGGGACGGAACAGCGGCGGCGGCACAGGCACAGCCGTGGGCGGGGCTTTCGCCACGGCCTTCGGCATCAGCGGCGCGGTGTCGGCACCCTCGTTGCGGCGCGCAGCGAGGCGCCAATGATAGGCATAGGGCCGGTCGATTTCGACGGCGTAGGGATCGGTCAGCAGCTTGTCGGGGTCGAACCAACATCCGCGCTCGGGAGCGTAGTCGCCATCGGCGCGGAAGCCGTATCGCGTGCGGGCGGCAAGGCCGGAAACGAAGAGCGCATGCACCCCTTCGCCTTCCGGCTGCAGTTCCAGCCGGTCGAGTTCGCGGTTTCCGTGACCGTCGAAGATCGAGACCCACAAGCGGCGCGCCGATGAAGACCAGACGGCGAAGCGGATGCCGTCGCGGGTGATGGTGGCACCGAATTGGTTCACGGGAAAATGTCGCCTAGGTTAGAGCGAGGCACCCCCCTCTGCCCTGCCGGGCATCTCCCCCTCAAGGGGGGAGATCGAACTGCCTCATCGCTTTCGCTAACGGCCAACGCAGCATGAGGAACGAGGCGCTGAAACTGTCGATCTCCCCCCTTGAGGGGGAGATGCCCGGCAGGCCAGAGGGGGGTACAGCGCCATACGCCCGTCATTGTCTCGCCTGATACTCTGCGAGCAGCTATGGGCGCACGCAGCACCACGCTCAAGTAATCACGCTTGGCTTGTTGCGGCCGGTGTGGCTCCTGATTCCCGCGATGTCATCCGCTGCCGCGATCAGATCGGCGAGCGCTGCCTGCGTGTCGAGATCGTGCCTGGCCTTGTCCGGTTCGTAGCGCTCGATGTAGACGCGCAAGGTGGCACCCGAGGTGCCCGTGCCGGAGAGCCGGAAGACGACGCGCGAGCCGCCTTCGAACAGCACTCGGATGCCCTGATGCTCGCTGGTCGATCCGTCGACTGGATCGTGATAGGCGAAGTCGTCCGCCTTGGCGATCTTCAGGCCGCGCACGCTGGTGCCGGGCAGCGAGCCAAGCTTGGCGCGCAGTTCGTCGATCAGCGCATTGGCGCGCGCGCTATCGACTTCCTCGTAGTCATGGCGCGAATAGTAGTTTCGGCCGTAGGTCGCCCAGTGCTCGGTGGCGATCTGCTTACAGCTCTCGCCGCGCGCGGCGAGGATGTTGAGCCACAGGAGCACGGCCCACAGGCCGTCCTTCTCGCGGACATGGTTGGAGCCGGTGCCGGCACTTTCCTCGCCGCAGATGGTCGCCATGCCGGCATCGAGCAGATTGCCGAAGAATTTCCAGCCGGTCGGCGTCTCATACATGCCGATGCCGAGTTTCTCGGCAACGCGGTCGGCGGCCCCGCTGGTCGGCATCGAGCGGGCGATGCCCTTCAAGCCTTTCTTGTAGCCCGGCGCCAGGCGGGCGTTGGCGGCAAGCATGGCGAGAGAATCCGACGGGGTGACGAAAATACCCTTGCCGATGATCAAATTGCGGTCGCCGTCACCGTCGGAGGCGGCACCGAAATCCGGCGCGTCCGGTCCCATCATCTCGTCATAGAGATGTTTGGCATGGACCAGGTTCGGATCCGGATGGTGGCCGCCGAAATCCGGCAGCGGCTTGAAGTTGCGGCAGGTGCCGTCGGGCGCGCCGAGCCGGTGTTCGAGGATCTCCTTGGCGTAGGGACCGGTCACCGCGTGCATGGCGTCGAAGCGCATGCGAAAGCCCGACTTGAACAGTTTGCGCAGCGCATCGAAATCGAACAGGCTTTCCATCAATTCGGCATAGTCGGCGACCGGGTCGATGATCTCGACGGTCATGCCGGCGGCCTTGACGGTGTCGATCGTGTCGATGTCGATCGGATCGATGTCGGCGGTCTTGAAGCTGGAAATCGCCTTGCTCCTGGCGAAGATCGCATCGGTCAGCTTTTCCGGCGCCGGGCCGCCATTGCCGGCATTGTACTTGATGCCGAAATCCTCGTGCGGGCCGCCCGGATTGTGGCTGGCCGACAGGATGATGCCGCCGAACGTCTTGTACTTGCGAATGACATGCGAAGCGGCCGGCGTCGACAGGATGCCGCCCTGCCCGACCATCACCTTGCCAAAGCCGTTGGCGGCGGCCATGGCGATGGCCTTCTGGATGACCTCGCGATTGTAGAAGCGGCCGTCGCCGCCGATCACCAGCGTCTTGCCCTTGAACCCGTCCAGCGCATCGAAGATCGACTGGATGAAGTTCTCGGCATAGTGCTCCTGCTGGAACACAGGCACCTTCTTGCGCAGCCCCGACGTGCCGGGCTTCTGGTCGGAATAGGGTTTGGTGGGGACGGTGCGTATCATGCTTCAAGCAACCCTTTTCGAAAGCAGCAGGCGATAGAGTTCAACATATTTGTCAGCGCTTCGATCCCAGGACAGGTCGGTCTTCATGCCCTGGCGCTGGATGGCCTCGAAGATCGCGGGGCTGGCATGGGCCTCGGCCAGGCGACGGATGGCGTGAAGCAGCGCGCCGCCATCGCTGGGCGCGAACTGGAACCCGGTCGCCACGCCGGCGGCAAGCGCCGCCTCATTGGCGTCGATGATGGTGTCGGCGAGCCCGCCAGTGCGGGCGACCACCGGCACGCAGCCATAGCGCAGGCCATAAAGCTGCGTCAGTCCGCAAGGCTCGAAGCGCGACGGGATGACGATGGCGTCGCAGCCGCCTTGCATGACGTGAGACAGGCCTTCGTCATAGCCGACGACCACACCTATGCGGCCGCGGTGGCGCGCGGCAGCGGCGAGCAGCGCGCCTTCGAGGCCGGCATCGCCCGAGCCGAGAATGGCCAGCCGCGCGCCCGCCGCAACGATGCCGTCGACCGCCGTCGCCAATATATCCATGCCCTTCTGCCAAGTCAGGCGGCTGACGACGCAGACGATCGGGCTGCCGTCGCGATCGAGCCCGAAACGGTCCTCGACAGCGGCCCTGTTGGGCGCGCGCGCCTTGAGCGAGGCGGCGGTATAATTCGACACCAGATGCCTGTCGGTTTCCGGGTCCCAGATGGCGGTGTCGATGCCGTTGACGATGCCATAGAGGTCGCTGGAACGCATGTTGATCAGGCCGTCGAGACCCATGCCGAATTCCGGCGAGCGGATTTCCTGCGCATAGGTCGGGCTGACGGTGGTGATGGCCCAGGCGGCCTGCAGGCCGGCCTTGAGGAAGCCGACGCCGCCATAATATTCCACGCCGTCGAGCGCCATCGCCGCCGTCGGCAGGCCGAGTTCGCCGAAGATGCCGGCGCCGAACTGCCCCTGGAAGGCGAGATTGTGGACGGTCATCATCGACGGCGTGCCCACCGCCTTGCCATAGCGCATATAGGCCAGCGTCATCGCCGACTGCCAGTCATGGGCATGCACGATATCGGGCATGTAGCCGGAGATGGCACCCCCGGCGATATCGGCGCCGGCCTGGCTGAGCGCTGCGAAACGGCGCCAATTGTCCGGCCAATCGGCACCCGCGGCATTGCCGTAAGGACCGCCGGGGCGATCGAACAGATGCGGCGCATCGAGCACGAAAAGATCGAGCCCGGCAAGCTGGACAGAATGGACCGAGGCCTTGCCGCCCTGCAGCAGCGGATACTTGTAGACAGCTTTCTTTTTCTTGAAGGCGTCCATCACCATGGGAAAGCCCGGAATAAGCGTGCGCATGGTCACGCCTTTGGCGGCCAGCGCGACGGGCAGCGCGCCGGTCACATCGGCAAGCCCGCCGGTCTTGATCAGCGGAAAGATCTCGGGCGTGACCGACAGAACCTGCATGCGCTTACCGAACCGCTCCTGGTGCATCTAGCCCACAACCGTGCAGCTGTTCTTGGGCAAGGACATGCACAAACCACCCTAAAGTGACAGCTTGTTGATCAACCTGATCAGGTTGACAACTTGTTGATCATGTCCTGCGTGATCAGACAGATGCCCTTTTCCGAAACGCGGAAGCGCTTGGCGTCGAGCACGGGATCCTCACCGACCACCAGCCCTTCCGGTATCCTTACACCGTGGTCGATGACCACGCGCTTCAACTTTGCGTTCCGGCCGACATGAACGTCGGGCAGCATGACGACCTCTTCCAGCGTCGAATAGGAATTGATGCGCGCGCCTGTGAAGATCAGGCTTTTGCGGAGCGTGGCGCCCGAGACGATGCAGTCGCCCGACACCAGCGAGGACACGGCCGAGCCGCGCCGTCCATCCTCGTCATGGACGAATTTCGCCGGCGGCTTCAACTCGGCATAGGTCCAGATCGGCCAGTCGCGGTCGTAGAGGTCGAGTTCGGGCGTCACGTCGGTCAGGTCGATATTGGCTTCCCAATAGGCATCGACGGTGCCGACGTCGCGCCAGTAGGCCTCGTTCTCGGCGGTCGAACGCACGCACGACTTGGCGAAGCGGTGGGCGATCGCCTTACCGTGCTCGACGATATAGGGAATGATGTCCTTGCCGAAGTCACGGCTCGAGCCGGGCTCGGCCGCGTCGCGGCGCAACTGCTCCATCAGGAACCTGGTCTTGAACACGTAGATGCCCATCGAGGCCAGGGCGAACTCGGGCTTGTCAGGAATGCCGGGAGGATCGGCGGGCTTTTCGACGAAGGCGATGATGTTGTCCTTGGCATCGACATGCATGACGCCGAAGCCGGTGGCCTCCATGCGCGGCACTTCGAGGCAGCCGACCGTGACATCGGCGCCCGCGTCGACATGCTGGCGCAGCATCATCTCGTAATCCATCTTGTAGATGTGGTCGCCGGCCAGGATGACCATGTATTCCGGACCATAGGCCTCGATGATGTCGATGTTCTGGTAGACCGCGTCAGCCGTGCCTTCATACCATTGCGTTTCCGACACGCGCTGGCTGGCCGGCAGGATGTCGAAGCTTTCGTTTCGTTCGGGCCGCAGGAAGTTCCAGCCGCGCTGCAAATGGCGGATCAGCGAATGCGCCTTGTATTGGGTTGCGACGCCGAGGCGGCGGATGCCGGAGTTGAGGGCGTTGGAGAGCGCGAAATCGATGATGCGCGTCTTGCCGCCGAAATAGACCGCCGGCTTGGCGCGCCGGTCGGTCAGTTCCTTGAGGCGGCTGCCGCGGCCGCCGGCCAGCACATAAGCCATGGCGTCGCGGGCCAGCGGCTGGGTTCGTTTCGAGTTTGCCATTTCTACCCTCCCAAGTTACCCGGTCTCGACATGGCTTGCTCCGCGACCAGTTCAAGCATGATCGTCGACAGCGGCGGCAAGAGCATCGTTGCGGAGATGCCCCCCTCCTCCGCCCGCGCTTCGACGGCGCCGCCATTGCCCTCGCCGGATCCGCCATATTCGGAAGCGTCCGTATTGATGATTTCGCGCCATGTGCCTGCTTTCGGCAGCGGCACGCGGTAATTGTCGCGCGGCACCGGCGTGAAATTGGAGATGATCGCGACCGGATTGCCTCCCGGCGCGCTGCGCAGCCAGGCGAAGACGGAATTCTGGCTGTCGTCGACGATCAGCCAGGAAAAGCCTTCCGGCTCGCAATCGCGGCCGTGCAGGGCCGGACGCGAGCGGTAGAGATAGTTGAGGTCGCGCACTACCTGCCAGACACCGCGATGCGAGCGGAAATCGAGAAGATTCCAATCGAGCGCGCGCGCCTCGCTCCATTCGCGGCGCTGCGCGAACTCCTGGCCCATGAACAGCAGCTTCTTGCCGGGGTAGCCCCACATGAAAGCGTAGTAGGCGCGCAAGGTCGCGAACTTCTGCCAGTCGTCGCCGGCCATCTTGCCAAGCAGCGTGCCTTTGCCGTGCACGACCTCGTCATGCGAGAGCGGCAGCACGAAATTCTCCGAGAAGGCGTAGACCAGGCCGAAGGTAAGGTCGTTGTGGTGGTGTTTGCGGAAAATCGGCTCCTTGGAGAAATACTCCAGCGTGTCGTGCATGAAGCCCATATTCCACTTGAAGCCGAAGCCCAGCCCGCCTTCATGGACCGGCGCCGAGACCTTCGGCCACGAGGTCGATTCCTCGGCGATGGTCATAACCCCTGGATGGTGGCCGTAGAGCTCCTTGTTCATCTTCTGCAGGAAGCTGACCGCTTCGAGGTTCTCGCGGCCGCCCTTCTCGTTGGGGATCCACTCGCCTGCCTTGCGCGAATAATCGAGGTAGAGCATCGAGGCGACCGCGTCGACGCGCAGGCCGTCGACATGGTATTTTTCGGCCCAGAACAACGCGTTGTTGACGAGGAACGAGACCACTTCGCGGCGGCCGAAATTGTAGATCGCCGTGTTCCAGTCGGGATGAAAACCCTGGCGCGGATCGGCATGTTCGTAGAGCGCGGTGCCGTCGAAATGGATGAGGCCATGCTCGTCGACCGGAAAATGCGCCGGCACCCAGTCGAGGATGACGCCGACGCCGGCACGGTGGGCGCCGTCGACAAAGCGGGCAAAGCCGGACGGGTCGCCAAAGCGGGCCGACGGTGCGTAGAGGCCTGTCGTCTGGTAGCCCCAGGAAGGATCATAGGGATGTTCGGAGATCGGCATGAACTCGATGTGGGTGAAGCCGGTCTCTACGACATAGGGGATCAGCCGGTCGGCCAGTTCATCCCATGACAGAAACGTGCCGTCATCGCGAAGCTGCCAGGAGCCGGCATGGACCTCGTAGATGGAGATGGCCTCGCGCCGGGGATCGGCATTGCGCCAGAAACTGCGATGCGCCTCATCGCCCCATTGATGGGCGGGCGACGCAGCGGTCACCGAAGCGGTCGCCGGGCGCAGTTCGGACTTGAAGGCAAACGGATCGGCCTTGAGCGGGAGCCTCACGCCATCGGGGCCGATGATCTCGTATTTATAGGGCCTGCCGGCGCCGATATCGGGGATGAACACCTCCCAGATGCCGGTGTCCCGGCGGTCGCGCATCGAATGGCGGCGGCCGTCCCAGTCGTTGAAATCGCCGACCACCGAGACGCGCCTTGCGTTGGGGGCCCAGACGGCGAAATGCACGCCGGTGGCGCCTTCGTGCTCGATGACATGCGCGCCGAGCTTGTCGAACAGCCTCAGATGCGAGCCCTCGGCAATGTAGTAATCGTCCATCGGACCGAGCACCGGGCCGAAAGAATAGGGATCGGTCAGCCACCAGTCGCCGCCGGCATTCCTGGCGTGATAGCGCAACGGCTGACGCTTCCTGATCGACAGCTTGCCTTCGAAAAAGCCGCCATCGTCACGCCTGGACAATTCACCAGCAATCATGCCGGTCAGCGTATAGGCGGTGACGAACTCCGCATGCGGAACGAAGCAGCGGGCAAACAGGCTCTTGCCCACCTCATGGACGCCGAGAACCGCAAAAGGATCGCCGTGCGTGCCGGCGACAATCGCCGCGACATCGCTGGCCGGCGCCGATCCGTCCGGCCCGCTTGTCGCAGCGGTCGCGCGCGGTTTCCTCATCGGGCAGTGTCCCTCCCCGGGCACCGAATGTTTGTTTTAAGGTATAAATTCGGCGTCCGAACTCACACCAGGACCACATCGTTCGTCGCTTCATGCAATCACATCAGGCAGGCACGTTCCAGATGTCTTTCGCGTATTGGCGGATCGTGCGATCGGAAGAGAACCAGCCGACGCGCGCGACGTTATGGATTGCCCTGGCGTACCAGTCCGGACTGTTGCGCCAGACGGCGTCGACGTCTCTCTGGCAAGCGGCATAGGCGTCGAAATCCGCCGCGACCATGAACCAGTCGCTGTCGTAGAGACCATTGATGAGATCGCGGTAGCGGTTGGGATCGTCAGGCGAAAAGACGCCCGATGAAACGGCCGCGAGCGCCTGCGACAGTTCGGGCGATGCCTCGATGACGGCACGCGGATCATAGCCATTGTTGCGGCGCTCGGCGACCTCCGCCGTGGTCAGGCCGAAGATGAAGATGTTGTCGTCGCCGACACACTCCTTGATTTCGACATTGGCGCCGTCGAGCGTGCCGATGGTCAGCGCGCCGTTCAGCGCGAACTTCATGTTGCCGGTGCCCGAAGCCTCCATGCCGGCGGTCGAGATCTGCTCGGAAAGGTCGGCGGCCGGCATCATGATCTCGGCGAGGCTGACATTGTAGTTCGGCACGAACACCACCTTGAGCAAGCCGCGAACGGCCGGATCGCGGTTGATCACCCTGGCGACGTCATTGGCCAGTTTGATGATCAGCTTGGCATTGTGGTAGCTGGGCGCCGCCTTGCCGCCGAAGAATTTCACGCGCGGCATCCAGTCGCGCTCCGGATGCGAGCGGATCTGGTCGTAGAGCGCGACCGCCTCGAGGATGTTCAGGAGCTGGCGCTTGTATTCGTGGATGCGCTTGACCTGGATGTCGAACAGCGCCGAGGGATCGAGCCTGATACCGAGCCGCTCGGCAATGAGATTGGCCAACTTCACCTTGTTCTGCCGCTTCACGCCGGCGAATTTTTCGCGGAAAGCAGTATCGTCGGCAAAGGCATCGAGCCCCTTGATGGCCTCGATGTCATCCAGGAAGCGGTCGCCGATCGCCTCGCGGGCGAGTGCGGTCAGACCTGGATTGCACTGGATCAGCCAGCGCCGCGGCGTGATGCCGTTGGTCTTGTTGTTGATGCGGTCGGGATAAAGTGTGTGCAGGTCGGCGAATACCGTTTCCTTCATCAGCTCGGTATGCAGCGCCGAGACGCCGTTGATCGAATGCGAGCCGACGAAGGCGAGATTGCCCATGCGCACGCGGCGGTCGCCATTCTCCTGGATCAGCGAGATGCGGCTGATCTGCTCGCCGGAGAACTGATTGGTGGCGCGCGCCTCGAGCAGCACCTGAGCATTGATGGCGTAGACGATCTGCATATGGCGCGGCAAAAGCCGCTCGAACAGCGGCACCGGCCAGCTTTCCAGCGCCTCCGGCAGCAGCGTGTGGTTGGTATAGCCGAAGGTGCGTTTGGTGGTGTCCCAGGCCTGGTCGAAATCCATGCCGTGGACGTCCATCAGAAGGCGCATCAGTTCCGGCACGGCGATCGCCGGGTGGGTGTCATTGAGGTGGATTGCCGCCTTGTCGGGCAGCGACTTCAGGTCGCCATATTGACTGAGATGGCGCTGCACGATGTCCTGCAGCGAAGCAGTGGAGAAAAAATATTCCTGCCGCAGCCTGAGTTCCTGCCCTGCCATGTGGGAATCGGCGGGATAGAGCACGCGCGACAGCGCGTCGGCCTTGTTGCTTTCGGCGAGTGCGCCGATGTGATCGCCAGCGTTGAACTTGTCGAGCAGGATCGGATCGACCGGCATGCCCGACCAAAGCCGCAGTGTGTTGACGCGATTCCCCCGCCAGCCGACGACGGGTGTGTCGTAGGCGACGGCCAGCACATGCTCGGTCGGCTTCCAGACATGGCGTTCCAGCCGGCCATCCCTGGTGGTGACCGATTCCACCGAGCCGCCGAACCCGACCTCGAACGACCGTTCGCGGCGCTCGAACTCCCAGGGATTGCCGTGATCGAGCCAGGTCTCGGGCAATTCTACCTGCCAGCCGTCATGGATCTCCTGGCGGAACATGCCGTTGGCGTAGCGGATACCGTAGCCATGCGCGGGAATATCGACGGTGGCCATGCTTTCCATGAAGCAGGCGGCGAGCCGGCCGAGGCCGCCATTGCCAAGTGCTGCATCCGGCTCAAGCGTGGCGATGAGGTCGAGTTCCACTCCGAGCGACGACAACGCCTCGCGCATGTTCTCCATCAGGCCGAGATTGGAGAAGGCGTCACGCATCAGGCGGCCGATGAGGAACTCCAGCGAGAGGTAATAGACGCGCTTTTCCTGCTGGGCGTAGGCCTCTTTCGTCGCCTGCATCCAGCGATCGACGATGCGGTCGCGCACGACCTTGATCGAGGCGGTCAGCCAATCGTACTGGGTGGCGACGGTGGTGTCCTTGCCGACCCTGTATTTCAGGGCCATCAAGACTTCCCTTGCGAGGGTCTTGGGATCGGGATTTTCAAGCAGTGGCGGGAGGGGGTCGGATGTCATCGTGCGCGTCATGCTGCCTCTCGTGCGGTTGCCACGATCATACCGGCTTTCATCATTCATCCCAGCCCATGCTACCGCATTGCAGCAAACGTTCAATCGATTTAAGTCAACCGGAGCCGACTTACCCAGCGGCAATTTGGCAGTTCAGGCCGCCAGCGCCGCCTCCGGCGGCGTCTTTGCGCCGGTCATGAAGGCGACGGCATCGGACATTGTATGTTGTTTGGGATCGATGACGCACAGCCGACGACCCAGCCGATGGATGTGGATGCGGTCTGCCACTTCGAAGACATGCGGCATGTTGTGCGAGATCAGCACGATCGGCAGACCGCGCTTCTTCACGTCGAGGATGAGTTCCAGCACGCGGCGGCTTTCCTTGACGCCAAGTGCTGCTGTCGGCTCGTCCATGATGACCATCTTAGAGCCGAAAGCGGCGGCGCGCGCCACTGCCACGCCCTGGCGCTGGCCACCCGACAGCGTCTCTACCGCCTGGCTGATGTTCTGGATGGTCATCAGGCCGAGTTCAGTCAGCTTGTCGCGAGCGCGCTTTTCCATCGCCGGACGGTCGAGCATGCGAAGCCATTGGCCGACAAAGCCGGGCTTGCGTATCTCGCGGCCGAGAAACATGTTGTCGGCGATCGACAGCGCCGGCGACAGCGCCAGGTTCTGGTAGACCGTCTCGATGCCGGCTTCGCGAGCCTCCATGGGCGACTTGAAGGCGACCGGTTTGCCCTCAAGCCGGATTTCGCCTTCATCGGGCACCACAGCGCCTGAAATCGCCTTGATGAGCGACGACTTGCCGGCGCCGTTGTCGCCGATAACAGCGAGGATTTCGCCGGGGTAGAGGTCGAAATCAGCATTGTCCAAGGCGGTGACGCGGCCGTAGCGCTTGACCAGTCCACGAGCGGTGAGGATAGGGTCCTGGGTCATGCCGAAACCTTTCTGATCCATTGATCGACCGCCACGGCGCCGATGATCAGCACGCCGGTGAGCAGCACCTTCCATTGCGGATCGGCGCCCAGCATGTTGAGGCCCATGGAGACGACACCGACAATCATCGCGCCGAACAGCGTGCCGAGGATCGAGCCGCGGCCGCCGAAAAGAGAAATACCGCCGATCACCGTGGCGGTGATCGCCTGCAGGTTGTAGTCGGTCACGGCGGCCGACGGCGAGATCGACCCATTGCGGCCGATGGAGACCCAGGCGGCGAAAGCGGCGATCAGCCCGGCCAGGGTATAGACCGTCATGAGCACCTTCTTGGTCTGGATACCCGACAGTTTCGCCGCCTCCTGATCGTCACCGACAGCGTAGACATGGCGGCCCCATGCCGTGTGATTGAGCACGTACCAGAGGAGCAGCACGAGCGCGACCATCGCAATCACGCCGGCCGTCAGCACAGCAGTGCCGACCTTGAAGCTGAGCGCGAACAGATGCAGCAGCGGTGCCTGAACGTCTACGTCGGTGTCGCGGATCGTCTCGTTGGCCGAATAGATGAAGTTCGTCGCCATGACGATGTTCCAGGTCCCGAGCGTCACGATGAATGGCGGCAGTTTCATGTAGGCGACAAGCACCCCGTTGAGCAGCCCGCAGGCAGCACCCGCGACAAGTCCGATCGCCACGGCAAGGACGCTCGGCAGGCCGTAGCTGACGGCGCAATTGCCCATGATCACGGCTGAAATCACCATGATGACACCAATCGACAGGTCGATGCCGGCGGTGAGGATGACCAGGGTCTGGGCGGCACCCAGAATGCCGACAATTGCGATCTGCTGCAGGATCAGCGTCAGCGTGTAGGACGAGAAGAAACGCCCGCCAATGGTGAGGCCGAACACGATGATCGCCAGGACCAGAACGATCAGCGGCACCGCGGCCGGCGTCGAATGCAGAAAATGCTGGATGCGTCTGACCGCCGATTTATGCTCGTCAAACGCGGCAACGCTCGTGTCGCTGCCCGAGAGAACCTTCTCGAATTCCTGAGCTTGAGACATGTTTCCTCCCCGTAGGGTATCAGCCACGCGGCGACACCCGTCCACGCCTTTCCGGTCTCCTGCCGGGATTGTTCGCGGTCACGCGACAATCGTCCACCCGAAGCGGCCGGGGATCAAGTCCGGCCGCTCCGTTTTTCGTTGCCAGTCAGACCGGCATCAGCCCCAGCACTTGGCGAGGCCTTCCTTGGTGTCGATGGACTTCACGCCATTGGCCGGCTTGTCGGTCACCAGATTGACGCCAGTGTCGAAGAAGTTCTTGCCTTCGGTCGGCTTCGGCTTGGTGCCGTCCTTGGCGAAGTTGGCGATGGCCTCGATGCCGAGCGCCGCCATCTGCAGCGGATATTGCTGCGATGTCGCGCCGATGACGCCTTCGGCCACCGACTTCACGCCGGGGCAGCCGCCATCGACGGAGACGATCAGCACCTGGCTTTCCAGGCCGACGGCCTTGAGCGCCTGATAGGCGCCGACCGCGGCCGGCTCGTTGATGGTGTGGATGACGTTGATGGTGTTATCCTTCTGCAGAAGGTTCTCCATCGCCTTACGGCCGCCCTCCTCATTGCCGTTGGTGACGTCATGGCCGACGATGCGCGCGTCATCCTCGTCGCCGATCTTGTTGGGATCCTTCACGTCGATGCCGTAGCCCATCATGAAGCCCTGGTCGCGCAGCACGTCCACGGTCGGCTGCGAGGGGGTCAGGTCGAGGAAGCCGATCTTGGCGTCCTTGGCCTTGTCGCCGAGCGTCGCGGCGGCCCAGGCGCCGATCAGCTTGCCGGCCTCCAAATTGTCGGTGGCAAAGGTCGCGTCGGCGGCGTCGATCGGATCGAGCGGCGTGTCGAGCGCGATCACCAGCAGGCCGGCATCACGCGCCTTCTTCACCGTCGGCACGATGCCTTTGGTGTCCGACGCGGTGATCAGGATGCCCTTGGCGCCGTCAGCGATGCAGCTCTCGATCGCCGCGACCTGGCTTTCGCTGTCGCCGTCGATCTTGCCGGCATAAGTCTTGAGGTCGACACCAAGCTCCTTGGCCTTGGCGGTCGCACCCTCCTTCATCTTGACGAAGAAGGGATTGGTGTCGGTCTTGGTGATCAGGCAGGCGCCGACACCGGCCGCGGATGCGGACGAGGCGAATGCCATCAGGCCCAGAGCAGCCGCCGCGAAAACGGTGGGCTTCAACAGTTTTGTATTGGTCACGATTTCCTCCCAGTGGAACATTTCAGATGCCGGCCAACCGGCACCCCTCCGGCATCCAAGCAACCTCTCCCGGTACGGATGCCTGCCTCAAATGACACCAGACCGATCTCTCTGTCAATAATTAAATCACTCTTATTTATTATTGACAGCCTTGCGCCGTTCGCACATTCTGCCCCAAAAGCATTGAGGGGAAAGACGGGAGGAAACAGGGTGGAGACGGCCATTGCCAGGCATGGTTCGCCCGAGGCGAATGAGAGCCTTATTCACCGCGGCACCAACCAGAGCGGCATGCGGGACCACAATGAGCGGTTGGTGCTGTCGCTGGTGCGCCAGCATGGCAGCCTGGCGAAGTCCGACATCGCCCGCATGACCGGACTGTCGGCGCAAACCGTCTCCGTCATCATGCGCGAGCTGGAGGAGGAAAGCCTGCTGCTGCGGCAGGCGCCGCTGCGCGGCAAGATCGGCCAGCCCTCCATCCCCATGGCGCTCAATCCCGAAGGCGCGTTCTTCATCGGCCTGAAGATCGGCCGTCGCAGCGCCGAGCTCGTGCTGATCGATTTCCTCGGCAATGTACGTTCGATGCTGCAGCATTCCTACCGCTACCCTGCCCCGCGCGAGACGGTGGACTTCGTCACATCAGGCATGAAGAAGATGCGTGGCGAGCTTTCGCCCGCGCAGGACAAGCGCATAGCGGGGCTCGGCATCGCCATGCCGTTCGAGCTCTGGAACTGGGCCGATACCGCCGGCGCGCCGCGCGACGTCATGGACGAATGGCGCCATCGCGATATCCGCGCGGAAATCCAGGCGCGATGCGATTTTCCGGTCTATCTGCAGAACGACGCCACTTCGGCCTGCGGCGCGGAGCTGGTCTTCGGCCAGGCAGGCGCCCCGCGTGATTTCGTCTATTTCTATATCGGCGCCTTTGCCGGCGGTGGCATCGTCCTCAACGGACGACTCTTTGGCGGTCCGACCGGCAACGCCGGCGCGCTGGGCTCCATGCCGGTGCCCGGACCGGAGGGAAAGCCGACGCAATTGATCGACGTGGCCTCGATCGCCATGCTCGAAAAAGCGCTCAATGCGCGTGGCGTCGAGGCGTCGCATCTGTGGACGTCGCCCGAGGACTGGGGCGAGGTCGGCGCCGAGCTCGACCACTGGATCACAAATGCCTCGCGGGCGCTCGCCTATGCCATAGTCGCGGCGTCGTCCGTCATCGACTTCGAGGCGGCGGTGATCGACGGCTGGATGCCGAAAGAGGTGCGCCGCAGGCTGGTCGACGCCGTCATCGCAACCATCGACACGATCGATGCCGAGGGATTGAAACTGCCAAACGTCCGCGAAGGCACCGTCGGCATTCACGCGCGCGCTCTCGGCGGCGCCAGCCTGCCACTATCCGAGCGCTTCCTGATCGGTTCGACCACGATTTCCAGGAGCATCTGAATGCTGATCGGAATTCCGGCGCTGCTCGGTCCGGAGCTTCTGGCGATCCTGCGTGCGATGGGGCATGGCGACGAAATCGCCCTGGTCGATGGAAACTACCCGGCCGAAGAGCAGGCAAACCGGCTCGTGCGGGCCGACGGTCACCATCTCATTCCGATGCTGGACGCCATATTGAGCGTGCTGCCCGTCGATGACGTCGTGCCGGAGGCGCTGTTTCGCGCCTCGGTCAGAGGCGACCCTTCGCTTGCCGATCCCGTGCATCATGAAATCGAAGTGCTGTGTGCAAAACGCGCGCCCGGGCGCAAGGTGGTTGCGCTGGCCGGTGCCGACTTCTATGCACGCGTCAGGGCCGCGCACGCCATCGTCGCGACCAGCGAACCCAGGCTCTACGCCAACATCATCATCCGCAAGGGCGTGATCCATCCGCCGGAGACGACAAGACAATGATCCTTTGCTGCGGCGAGGCCCTGATCGATATGCTGCCGCGCACGACGACGGAGGGAGAACGGGCCTTCGCACCCTATGTCGGCGGCGCGGTGTTCAACACCGCCATTGCGCTCGGTCGGCTGGGCGCTCCTGCCAGCTTCTTCTCGGGCCTGTCGTCGGACCTGTTCGGCGGCCAGCTCCGCGAAGCGCTCGGGGCGAGCAAAGTCAGTTCCACCTATGCGCACACTTCGCGCCGGCCCACGACCCTCGCCTTCGTGCGGCTGAACGATGGCCAGGCAACCTACACTTTCTACGATGAGAACACCGCCGGGCGCATGCTGACCGTCGAGGATCTGCCGCAACTCGGTCCGGAGATCGAGACCATGCTGTTCGGCGCCATCAGCCTTATTTCGGACCCGGCGGGCGCCGCCTACGAGGAATTGATGAAGCGCGAGCATGGTCGTCGCGTCATGATGCTCGACCCCAACATCCGGCCGAACTTCATCCCGGACAAGGCGAAGCATCTGAAGCGTATTCGCGAGATGATGGCGATGGCCGATATCGTAAAACTCTCGGATGAAGATCTTCACTGGTTCGACGAAGCCGGCTCGCACGAGGATGTCGTGCGCAACTGGCTCGACCGCGGCCCCAAGCTGATCGTCGTGACCCATGGCGCCGAAGGCGCCGTCGGTTACACCAGGGATCACATGGTCAGCGTGACGCCGCAAAAGGTCGAGGTGGTCGATACGGTCGGCGCCGGTGATACGTTCAATGCCGGCATCCTCGCCTCCCTGCACGAACAAGGCCTGCTGACGAAGACGGCAATCTCCGGGCTATCGCAGGACGCTATCCGCAAGGCGCTGGTGCTTGGTGCCAAGGCAGCGGCGGTAACCGTGGCGCGGGCCGGCGCCAATCCGCCCTGGCGGCATGAGATCGCCTGAGCAGCGCTCCAGGGCAACGACTCCGAATTAACGGGTTCCCTGGAACTTCCCGGCGCGCTGTTGATGAAGTGGTAAAGAAAAACCCGCCCGTGCGGCGGGTCCCTGGCGCAACTCAGCACCATAGGCAAATATGTAGCATAGTTGCCTTCACCCCGTCAAGAAAAAATTCCTATCCTCGGATAGCTGGGGCACAGCGGACTTGCCCTTCTCAGGCCTTGGCTGCCCCAGGTTCGGGCCTCGGTAAAGGCCCAACATGGATTGAGCCGGTCGATCACTTTATGTTTCGCAGGGTCGACTCTGGGATTATAAACTCGTAATTGCGCCCGACGAAGCCCGGATTTCCAGCGTCTGGCTGACCAGCACCGGGAAATCCGGTAACAGACCGCCATGACCGGGCAATTTGTCGCTGCGCGCGCCCGGCTTTCTCGGCAGGCGCAACTCTGATACCAGCGGGCCGAGGCTAGACCGCCTGGTTAAAAATCGTTTGAGGACGACATGCAGTTCATCGATCTTGGCGCACAGCGCGAACGAATCCGCGACCGGCTGAAGGCCGCGATCGACCATGTCGTTGAGGACGGCCGCTATATCCTCGGTCCCCAGGTAGCAGAATTCGAGAAAAAGCTCGCCGCCTATGTCGGCGTCAAGCATGTCGTGGCCTGCGCCAACGGCACCGACGCACTGCTTTTGCCGCTGTTCGCCGCCGGGATCGGCCCGGGCGATGCCGTGTTCGTTCCGAGCTTCACTTTTGCCGCCACGGCGGAAGTGGTAGCGCTGGCCAAGGCCGAGCCGGTGTTCGTCGACGTCGATCCCAACACCTACAACATCGATATCGCCAGCCTCGAAGCGGCGATCACGATGATCAAGAACGAAGGCCGGCTGAAGCCCAGGGCGATCATTCCGGTCGACCTCTTCGGCCTTGCCGCCGACTACGATGCCATCATGGCGATCGCCGATCGGGAGGGCCTGATGGTGATCGAGGATGCCGCCCAGTCGATGGGCGGTTCGGCGGACGGCAAGATGTGCGGGTCGTTCGGCACGGTCGGCTCGACCAGTTTCTATCCAGCGAAGCCGCTCGGCTGCTACGGCGACGGTGGAGCGATGTTCACCAACGACGATGCCTTGGCCGACAAGCTGCGCTCCTTCGCCTTCCACGGCAAGGGCGAGACGCAATATGACAACATCCGGGTCGGCATCAATTCACGGCTCGACACGCTGCAGGCCGCGATCCTGATCGAAAAGCTCGCCATTCTCGAGGACGAGATGGTTGCCCGGCAAACGGTGGCGAACCGTTATGCCGAAGGGCTTGGCGATGTCGTCACGGCAGCCCGCAACCTGGATGGCAGCCGCTCGGCCTGGGCGCAATACGCCATCGAGACGCCCAAGCGCGACGGGCTGAAGGCTCATCTCGGCGAAAAAGGCATTCCGTCGGTCATCTACTATGTGAAGCCGCTGCACGAGCAGATCGCCTATCGCGACTATCCGAGAACGCCGACCGGCCTTGCCGTATCCGAGCAATTGCCCAAGCGCATCCTGTGCCTGCCGATGCACCCCTATCTCGGCGAAGCCGATCAGGACCGGATCATCGAGACGATCCGCAACTATGTCGGATCGAACTCGGCGCAGGCCGCGGCCGAGTAACCAGCCGGCTTCAGGCGGGGCTTGCCCCTGCCCTGCCGCTGGCGATGAAATGCGGATTGGCGAAATCCGCATCGCCGCCCTGGTTTCGCTTGCCATACATCAAGGGTTGTCCGTCCAGCGTGCGCGTGATGCCGCCGGCGGCGCGCAGCACGGCATCGCCGGCTGCGGTATCCCACTCCATGGTACGACCGAAACGCGGATAAATGTCCGCTTCGCCATTGGCGACCAGACAGAATTTCAGCGACGAGCCGACAGAGACGATCTCAGCGACGCCTAGGTCGCGAATATAGGCTTCGGTTTCGGGCGTGTTGTGGGAGCGGCTCGCAACCACAGCCAGCGGCGTCGCAGACGCTCTCACAGAAATCGGCCGGCGAGAAGCGATGCGGTAGTCGCCATCTATTTCGAGGCATTCCGCCCTCCCCGGCAGCCCGGAAAAGAAGCGCCCCGTGCAGGGCGCGAAGACGACGCCGACTTCGGGCACGCCATGACGGACAAGCGCGATGTTGACGGTGAAATCGGTGCGGCGATTGACGAATTCCTTGGTGCCGTCCAGCGGATCGATCAGGAAGAAAGCCCCCTCCAGGTCCGGCGGCACGATGCCGGCGGATGCTTCCTCCTCGGCCACGCAGGGAATGTCGGGAAAGGCGGCACGCAATCCGGCCAGAATGATCTTCTCGCTCTCGCGGTCCGCCTCGGTCACCGGCGAGGAATCTGATTTCTGGTCGACCGCGCAGCCGGCGTGGAACACACGCATGACCTCGCGGCCGGCCGCCAAAGCGAGCCCCTCGAAAATTTCGAGCATCGACCTGTCGTCAGATGCCGCCGCCATTGTCGTATTGGTCTTCGGCAATGTCACGCTCGTTCAGCCAGTGTTCCAGGAGGTCTACCATCTCTTCAGCCGATTTGCCGAGTGTCTTCAGATGGATTTCCGGTTTTTCCGGCGCTTCGTAAGGCGAGTCGACACCGGTGAAGTTCTTGATCTCGCCATTGAGCGCGCGGGCGTAGAGGCCTTTCGGGTCACGCCTGGCGCATTCCTCGAACGGCGTGTCGACGAACACTTCGACGAACTCGCCTTCGGCCATCAATTCGCGGGCCATGCGCCGCTCGGCGCTGAAGGGCGAAATGAAGGAAACGATGACGATCAGCCCTGCATCGGCCATGAGACGGGCCACTTCGGCGACGCGGCGGATGTTCTCGACGCGGTCGGCGTCGGTAAAGCCGAGATCGCGGTTGAGGCCGTGGCGGACATTGTCACCGTCGAGAATGTAGGTATGGCGCCCGGAGGCGAACAGCTTCTTCTCGAACAGGTTGGCGATGGTCGATTTGCCCGAGCCCGACAGCCCGGTGAACCAGAACACGGCGGGCCGCTGGTTCTTGATGTCGGCACGTACCCGCTTGCCGACATCGAGCGATTGCCAATGGATGTTCTCGGCACGGCGCAGCGAATGCAGGATCATGCCGGCGCCGACCGTGGCGTTGCTGATGCGGTCGATCAGAATGAAGGCGCCGGTGGTACGGTTCTCGGCGAAGGTGTCGAAAGCGATCGGCGTGCGCGTCGAGATGTTGCAGATGCCCACCTCGTTCATCTCGAGCGACTTGGCAGCTTCACGGGCAAAGTCATTGACATTGACCCGGTATTTCAGATCGGTGACGGTGGCGCTGGTCTGGTCGGTCTCGGTGCGCAGGATATAGGAGCGGCCCGGCAGCAGCGCATGTTCGTCGAACCAGACGATGTTGGCGGCGAACTGGTCGGCGACCTGCGGGCGTGCGGCAGGCGCCACCAGCATGTTGCCCCTGGAAATCTCCACCTCGTCATCGAGGACAAGCGTGATGGCCTGGCCGGCAACCGCCTGGGCAAGGTCGCCACCCTGCGCGACGATGCGCCTGACGCGGGAGGATTTGCCCGACTTGGCGACGACGACCTCGTCGCCTTGCGAGATCGCGCCTGAGGCGATCGTTCCGGCGAAGCCGCGAAAATCGAGATTGGGACGGTTGACGTACTGCACCGGAAAACGGAACGGCAACTCGGCCGCGGCCTCATCGACCGAAACGGTTTCGAGATGTTCGATCAGCGTCGGGCCGGAATACCATCCCATCCTGTCGGAGCGGCCGGTGACATTGTCGCCGTAGCGTGCCGACATCGGGATCGGCACGATGGTCTCAAAGCCGAGATCGCGCGAAAACTGCTGATAGTCCTGCGTGATCCGATCGAAGACCGCCTGGTCGAAATCGACGAGATCGATCTTGTTGACGGCCAGCACGATATGGCGGATGCCGAGCAGCGAGGCGATGATCGAGTGGCGCCTGGTCTGGCGCAGCACGCCTTGGCGCGCATCGATCAGCACGATGGCCAGGTCGGCGGTCGAGGCGCCGGTCGCCATGTTGCGCGTGTACTGCTCGTGGCCGGGCGTGTCGGCGACAATGAATTTGCGCTTCGGCGTGGCGAAGAAGCGATAGGCGACGTCGATAGTGATGCCTTGCTCGCGCTCGGCTTCGAGACCGTCGACCAGCAGCGCGAAATCGATGTCGTCGCCGGTCGTGCCATGCTTGCGCGAATCGCGTTCGAGCGCGGCGAGCTGGTCCTCGAAAATCTGCTTGGTGTCGGAGAGCAGACGGCCGATCAGCGTCGACTTGCCATCGTCGACGGAGCCGCAGGTGAGGAAGCGCAGCAGCGACTTCTTCTCCTGCGCCGCCAGATAGTCACGGACGCCGTCGGTAGGTGCGAGGCTCTTTGCCATGATGTGGCGCATGGTCAGAAATACCCCTCGCGCTTCTTCTTTTCCATGGAGCCGGCTTCGTCCCGGTCGATCAGGCGGCCCTGCCGTTCGGAGGTGCGCGCGGTCAGCATCTCGCCGACGATGGCCTCGAGCGTGTCGGCTTCCGATTCGATGGCGCCGGTCAGCGGGTAGCAGCCGAGCGTGCGGAAGCGCACCAGCCGGTTCTCGACCGTCTCACCGGGGCGCAATTTCATGCGATCGTCGTCCTTGAGGATGAGCATGCCATCGCGTTCGACGACCGGCCGCTGCTTGGCGAAATAGAGCGGCACGATCGGGATGTTCTCCTGCAGGATGTACTGCCAGATGTCGAGCTCGGTCCAGTTGGACAGCGGAAAAACGCGGATCGATTCACCCGTGGCGATGCGGGTGTTGAAGATCTTCCACATTTCGGGGCGCTGGTTCTTCGGATCCCAGACATGCTGGGCGTTGCGGAAGGAAAAGATGCGCTCCTTGGCGCGCGACTTTTCCTCGTCGCGGCGGGCGCCGCCAAAGGCGGCATCGAAACCGTATTTGTCGAGCGCCTGGCGCAGCGCCACTGTCTTCATCACATGGGTGTGCGTGTTCGAGCCATGATCGAAGGGATTGATGTTGTCGCGCACGCCATCCTGGTTGACGTGAACCAGGAGATCGAAGCCGAGTTTTTGCGCCATCTGATCGCGAAAGGCGATCATCTCGCGAAATTTCCAGGTTGTGTCGACATGAAGGAACGGAAAGGGCGGCTTGGCGGGATAGAACGCCTTCATCGCCAGGTGCATCAGCACGGACGAGTCCTTGCCTACGGAATAGAGCATGACCGGCTTGGCGAAGGCGGCCGCGACTTCACGGAATATGTGGATTGACTCGGCCTCAAGCCGCTGCAGGTGCGTAAGCGCTGTTGTCATGGCCTGTCTAGCGTTCTCTCGTGCCTTCCGACAGAAGACCTGGCATCAAATCATCGAGCTTCGCGCCCGGTTCAAGCTTGCTTCTGGACAATGTTATTCTTGCGGGCGTTCTAGCAGATCGCCGCTGCCCAGAACAATGCAAGACGCGCCCGGCAAGGAGTGGTTCGGGAATGAATTTTCCATCCATGCGTCAAAATCCGGAAATTCCTGCTTGTCACGCCGGCGGCTGAGAAATGCGGGGGAAAAAATTGCTTGGTGAAAAGCACGCGGTCTCGCCGCGCCCAATCCGATCGTCTGTCAGCGGCTGCCGATTTTCGGTGGCAATCGGCCCTGATGCACTTTCAGAAAAAGACCCAAGCCGCTATACCGGCCACTGAAAGCGGGCTGATGCACGATGCGACACGGTCAATTCGGCAGGGCTATGTTCGCCGCCGTCAGACAATCCGCCGTGTGAAGCGTCCGAGAATGGTGAGCCGCCCTTGAGCCAGCTTTCATCGATAAGACGGCAGTTCTCGCCCTCGCGGATCAATATCTACTTTTCCATCGCTTGCTTCTTTTTTCCGCCGGTCCTGGGGTCGGCGGTGAGCTTCGTGTTCAACGGCGGCGGCTTGTGGTCGGTTCTCTTGATCGCCTCGAAAAAAAGGCGCTTCAACGTCGACCGGGCGATGATGGCGCTGACGGTCGCGATCTATGCCTATTGCGCGGCAAATCTCCTGGCTTCGCTCGCCAACAACGCAATCGTCAGGGATGCGCCGCATCTCATCCCGCTCGTCACCTTCCTGTTTTTCCCCCTCTCCTATTCAACCTGGAGCATTACGCGGAAAACAACCCTTGTCCGGATCATCATCCTCAGCAGCATGGCCGCCTGTTTCGTCGCCCTGCTGTTGGCGATCGTCCAGCAATATTGGATCGGGATGAGGGCGGAGGGCGGAGCGGGAAATGCGATCGTGTTCGCCACGGTCGTCTGCCTTGCAGTGATGGCCTGCGTGGCCGGTGCCCTGTCGGGCATCGAAAGACACAGGAGTGCGCTGATCTGCGCAGCGCTCGGCGGAACGATCGCCATCATCTACTCCGGCACGCGCATCATCTGGCTGGCGCTGCTGATTTCCGGCATTGCCGTGCTGTTGATCAACCAGCATTGGCTGAAAGGGAAGAATGCCGTCCGTCTGCTACTTCTGCTGGCGGCTATCGGCGTCGCGGTCGCCGCAATCGGCTTCCATACGATATCCGACAGATTCGATTTTCTGCGCTCTGATTGGGATACGCTTGGGGCGCACGGCAATTCCGACACGTCGCTTGGAATACGTGTTGCCCTTTGGGACATCGGCCTGAAGGCATTCCGCGACATGCCCTTGTTCGGACATGGAGTGGGTGCCAAGCAGCTCTTGATCAGGGAGGGCTTCCAAGACCTGTTCGCGAAATCGGTAGGCTTCACCCATTTCCACAATGGCTTCCTGACGGCATTGGTACAGGCGGGCATCCTGGGCGCCGTGACTTTGGCGGCGATCTTTGTCGTCGCCACCAGAAACGCCGCCCTGGTCCTGCGCAACAGCGCCGACCCGATCGAGCGCTTTGGCGCCACCATGGTCGTCGTCATGGTGATCACCTACCTGACGGCTGGGATGACAGGCATCCTGATTGGCCAAGACATCCTGGATTCGGTGTTCATGGTCTTCCTGGTATCCGGGACCTATCTTGCGTCGGGTCGCCAGGCCCCGCTACCGGAAGAGATGCCACATCCGCCAGTCACGCAATAACGGCTCCGGGCAAGGCAATGAAGGTCTTGGTCACAGGCGCATCGGGCTTCATCGGACGTCTCGTCGTGCAAAGGCTTCGCGAGGCAGGCGTGGAGGTTCGCCTCGCCTCGCGCTATCCCGAAAGGCTCGGTTCAAGCAGCGACACCGTCGTCTTGCCGCGTTTCGATGCGCCGGCCGAGGCCTTTCTTGCCGTTACCCGTGATGTCACGGACGTCGTTCATTGCGCCGGCCTGAACAATGATCAAGGCGGGGCCACCGAAGCCGACTACCGAGCGGCCAACGCAGAGTTGAGCGCTCGGCTGGCGCATGCGGCTGCCATTCAGACAAGCGGACGCTTCATCCAACTGTCATCAGTCCGGGCCGTGATCGGCGCCCGCGTCAGCGCAACGATCGACGAGCATACGGTCCCCGATCCGCAATGCGCCTACGGGCGCTCGAAACGTGAGGGCGAGATCAGGGTCCTGGACGCCTATGCATCGCACGGCCGCGCCGACGCCGCCGTGCTGCGCCTGCCCGCCGCCTACGCAAGCGGCATGAAAGGCAATCTGGCGATGCTGCTACGCCTGGCCGATACGAGCCTGCCGCTGCCGACGGGTATTCTGACAGGAACCCGCTCGCTGGTGTCGGCCGACGCAGCGGCGCAAGCCGTGCGGCATTTGTTGGCTCATCCGGGGCCGCTTAGCCCTGCCTATATAGCTACCGACGTGTCTCCGGTGTCGATGGCGGCCGTCGTAAGCGCCTTCCGTAAGGGACTTGGGCGGCCGGTGCGCCTGGCTGCCGTACCGGCCAGCCTGATGCGGATGGCCGCGGTGGCGCTAGGCAAGCGGGCGTTTTGGGAGAGCATGACGGCGACACAGATATGCGACCCTTCCCTGCTCATCTCGCAGGGCTGGCTGCCGGAAACAGCGACGCTTGATCGTCTAAGCGAAATCGCGGCGCGCAGCAGGCAAGCTCAACCTGGATAAATCGTCGCGAGCAGGATGCGAAGATCAAGGCCGATCGACGCAACCTTGAGATAGTCGGCATCGGTTTCGGCCAATAGGGCCGGGTCCGACATGTCGATGCCCTTGACCTGCGCCAGGCCGGTGATGCCGGGAAGCGCCGACGAAACGCCCAGCCGTCGGCGGCACTCGATCAGCTCGGTTTGCGTCGGCAGGCAGGGACGTGGTCCGACCAAGCTCATCTCGCCCTTCAGAACATTCCAGAACTGCGGCAGCTCATCGAGCTTGAACTTCCGCAGGGTCTTTCCGGCCGGCGTCACGGCATTCGCCGGCGCCTCGTGCGAAGGCAAGGATGGCGTGCCGACATACATCGTGCGCAATTTGTGACAGCGAA
The DNA here is from genome assembly GCF_020165435.1 of Mesorhizobium sp. BR1-1-2. Lineage (NCBI taxonomy): Bacteria > Pseudomonadati > Pseudomonadota > Alphaproteobacteria > Hyphomicrobiales > Phyllobacteriaceae > Mesorhizobium > Mesorhizobium sp. BR1-1-2. The sequence goes on along the minus strand of NZ_JAIUID010000005.1, from coordinate 408,590 downwards.
AGAGCGCGCCATCGCGGCCAACCCGCGTTTGAGAAAAGATGGCCGGACCGGGCGACGATATACGAACAGCCAGGACAGCGAGCGCCAGGATGGGTGACGTAACCAGGAGCAGCAGCGCCGCGCCGGCAAGATCGAAGATTTGCTTGGCTGTCTTCATGAACCGCCGATAGTGCTCGTTGCCAAAACCAAAGACAAAAATACGAATCCGCTCGACGTAGCATGAGGCTATCGCTCTACCAAGCTCGCCCCCTCGCCTGCTCAGATGCGCCCGCAGAGGAATGCCAGACAGCGCCCCAGGATCCCGAAGGTCCGCCGATAAATGCCGCTCTTGCGCAGACTGCTCAAGCGCCGAAGAAAGCCAGGGTCTTTTGAAGCATCAGTTCGCCTGCCCGGCCGCTTTCGGGATCACGGCCTCAGGCACGTCCCCTCTTACCTTCTTGGTATGGTCAAGACCCGCAAGCACAGCGAGCGAGGATGCCTTGTCCTGGCTCTTCACGGATTGCTGCAGGGCCGCAAGCGCCGCCTGGACATCGGACCATTCCGCGACATCGGTGCTCAGGCCAAAAATCTTGGAAATGCCGAGTTCGACCAGTTCCTCATCCTCACCATGCAACGTTTCATGGAGTTTTTCACCTGGCCGGATTCCGGTGAAGCGAATTGGGATGTCCGTGTGTGGGCTTTTTCCGGACATGCGGATCATCGTCTCGGCAACTTCGAGGATCGGCACCGGTTTGCCCATGTCGAGCATGTAGACGGCGTAGTCGTCGCCGGCTTGCCGCGAGGCGGCATCGGCCGCCGACATGATGACGAGGTCGACGGCTTCGGCCACGGTCATGAAATAGCGCGTCATGCGACGGTCGGTTATGGTGACCGGACCTCCGGCCTCGATCTGCGCCTGGAATATGGTTGCGACCGAGCCATTGCTGCCAAAGACATTGCCGAACCGAACGGCTATGAACTTGGTGGCGGGGCGCCGTGTGCCGGTCTCGCCGGCTGGCTTTTCATGCAAGGCGCTGACGATCTGTTCGGCCGCCCGCTTCGTCAGGCCCAGAACGGATGTCGGATCCACGGCCTTGTCGCTCGAAACAAGCACGAATTGCTTGACGCCGCATTTGGCGGCAACCTCGGCGCAGACAAGCGTTCCGAAGACATTGGTCTGGATGGCCGAATCCCAGTTTTCCTCGAGCAAAGGCACATGCTTTAGCGCCGCGGCGTGGAAAACGATGTCCGGCTTGAATTCGGTGACGACACGCGTCATCTGACGCCGGTCGGCGACATCGACAATGCGGACCTTGAGGCGGTCGTGGTCCTTCTCTTCGACATATTGGCTCAACTGGAAAATGCCGAACTCGGAGTTGTCGGCAACCAGCACCGCCTCCGCGCCCAGTTCCAGTGACCTCTTGACCAGGGTGCGGCCGATGGAACCGGCGCCGCCGGTGACCAGGACGCGCTTGCCGCCGACGAAGGCCCCGATGCGTTCGATGTCGGATGGAACCGTGGGGCGGCGCAGGATCGTTTCCATCTCGACCTCGTCGAGAACGAGCTTTCCTTCCTGACCAAGCTGCGAAAGCCCTGAGAACTGCACCACCGCTATGTCGCCTTGCCGGGCGACACGGACGAGCTCCGAATATTCCTCGATCTCATGTTCGGCGCCGCTGCCGAAAATCAGCAGGTCCAGGCTTGTTGTACCTTTGGCGTATTCTTCCAGCACCTCGATCAGCCCGGCGCGGGTGGCCACGACGGGAACGCCCTGGATCCGAGTGCCCTGCGGAACACCGTGCTCAATCGCCATAATCCCTGCAATTGAATGCTCTACAGGCTGCGTCGTGCGGGTGAAACGGATGATTACGTCGGCCTCGCTCAGCCTGCCGACAAACACTGCTCGCTTAGTCGAAGGCTTGCCGCGACTCAGAATGCGCCAGCTCGCGCCGTCACGAAAGAACCGATAGAAAATCCGGGGCGCCGAGATGATAGTGAAAGAAACCAGGAAGAAGACGATGAACTGGCGCTCATTGAGGCCCGCCACCGGCTGAAAGGAACGAACAAAAAGCGAAACACAATAAAGAGCGATGGTCAGTATCGCGCATCCCTTCAGGATGTTGAAGAAATCCGGCGTCGAGGCGAACCGCCACACAGTATTGTATAGGCCGCAATATCTGAATAACAGATGACTAAGAATAATGATGCTCGCCCAGCAAGCGAAACCCGCCGGAGAGAACGCTTCGAACGACAGCCTCGACTGCGATAAAGTCAGACTAAGCGCCACCGCCACCAAAACCATGGCGATGTCTTGAATCATGATGATGGCACGACGCATTGTGGGCCGGAGTCCGGGTACAGCTTCTACATAGGATGTCATCGGACGGTACTGAACTCCAGGCGCGAAGACTTCAATACTAAAGTGGCTCTAGAGCGAATACCATCCGTCACCGGCGGCTTCTTTTTAGTACCAAAACTTCGGCCCCCGCCGCCTGTATCGCATAGCGTGGACTTGAAGTCATCGCCAGAGATTTTTTCATAGGTCGGCGGGTGAAGTGGAAGTCCGTTTGATCAAGATCTTGCACATCAACCCCAAAGAGCTCTGGAAGCCGGCAGCAACTCAGGATAGAGGAAAGGCAGGCCGGAGGGACCGTTTCAATCCTTTCACTCTTTGCCCTTGGGGGCAGTCTGCTCTCGATCTATGCGCCTGCGGTTCCGCAGATATCAAGCGATTAGAGAACCGCCAGCAGAGGCTATCTACTCGTGACGCCAGACTGCTCTCACCTGTCGACGAGGCTGGGATTGCGCTGTGGGTAGCTGGAAGGAAAGGTGGACCGCTCGAAGCGATTTTGCGGTTGACAGCGAAGTCTGCTGCAATATGAGGGGATTCCCTTTACCAGCCAAAGCGAAGTGATGAAGTTTGGATCAAGTGGCCTGCGAGGGTTGGCTTCAGAATTAGTCGGGAAACCCAGCGGCCTTTATACGGAGGCTTTTGCTTGGCGTCTCGTTGCCGATGGGGTCCGATCGAAGGCCAAGGTGTTCGTAGGTCGTGACTTGCGCGACAGCAGTCCGACGATCGCCGCCAATTGCATGGCTGCTTTGGCGGCAAGTGGGTTTCAACCGATCGATTGCGGTGCCATTCCAACGCCAGCCTTGGCGTTGTATGCCGGGCAGCATGACGCAGCGGCGCTCATGGTTACGGGTTCGCACATCCCTGCGGATCGCAATGGCATCAAGTTCTATAGCCCGCGGGGCGAGATCACCAAGGCCGATGAAGCCGCTATGGCACACTATGCTGCCGAACGGCTAGACGCCTATTGCCCCCCGCCGCCAATAGGAACGGCTTTGCCGGGGCGTCACGACAATGCGATCGCCACCTATCGCGCGCGCGCTGACGACATCTTGGAGGCTGGGTCCCTTTCGGGCCTGAGGCTCGGCGTCTATCAGCACAGTTCGGTCGCGGCGGATCTTCTGGTGGAGGTTCTCCGATCCTTTGGCGCAAATGTGACACCTGTCGGGAAATCGGAGACCTTCGTACCCGTCGATACCGAAGCCGTTGACGAAACCACAATCGCAAAGTTCAAGGGTTGGGCGCGAGAATTCCATCTCGACGCTATCGTGTCGACCGATGCCGATGCTGATCGGCCACTGATTGCCGATGAGAATGGTGACCTGTTTCGCGGCGACCTGATCGGCCTCGCCACGGCTCTGTTTCTGCGGGCTGACATTGTGGTGACGCCCGTGACTTCCAATTCAGGTATTTCGAAAGCCTTCGGTTTTACGGTTCTGAGAACGAAGGTCGGATCTCCGTTTGTCGTGGAAGCCATGGAAGCCTCATACCACCCCGAGAAAATCGTTGTGGGCTTTGAAGCCAACGGTGGCGTTCTCTTGGGGTCGTGCTGTTCACCACACGGAAAGACATTGACGGCATTGCCGACACGGGATTCACTGCTCCCCATCCTGGCTGTTCTCGGGATGGTCGCGTCGACAAGAAAATCGCTGTCAGGTTTGCGCACGTTGTGGAATCTTCCGGCCTGTGCAAGCGAACGCCTTGAGAATTTCCCAGTGGAGAGTTCGCGCAGCTTGATGCGTCGGCTCGCGGACCGGCTTGCACTGCAGCGATTTCTGGCCCCGTTCGGGACTGTTGCTGAAGTTGACGAGACCGACGGCCTAAGGACACAAATGCTGACTGGCGAGATCATCCATCTGCGGCCGTCCGGAAACGCGCCGGAACTTCGCTGTTATTCGGAGGCAGCAGACCCAGGCAGAGCGAGAGCGATTGTGGCGCTGACGCTCGACAGGGCGCGGGCAATCGCATCCACAAACGAATCGGAGGTCATTTCATGAAAGTGGTTCCCGTCATCATCAGCGGTGGAGCCGGATCGCGACTATGGCCTGCCTCAAGGCAATCGCACCCCAAGCCTTTTCTTAGAGTGGTGGATGGGCATTCGCTTATTCAGCACACAGTGCTGCGCGCCGCGTCGATTGAGGGAGTGGTGGAACTCGTGGCTGTAACGTCCGGGGACCACTTTTTCCTCACAAAGGACGACTTCGACGAACTGGATTCGGTTGTGTTGCCGCGTACGTTTCTGCTCGAGCCGGAAGGCCGGGATACGGCCGCTGCCGTGGCGGCAGCCACAATTCATGCCAAGGCAACACAGGGCCCTGATGCGATTCTATCCGTCTTCCCGGCCGATCACATGATTGGCAACCTGCCTGCATTTCTAGACGTTATGGGCCGCGCCATCGAATATGCAAAACTGGGGCGGATTGCCACATTGGGCATCAGCCCGACCGGACCGGACACGGCATTCGGCTACATCGAAGCCGATGGTGAGAAAGTCGTCCGCTTCGTTGAAAAGCCGGATCTCGACACAGCCAAGGCCTATGTCGAATCCAAACGCTTCTTCTGGAACGCGGGAATTTTCTGCTTCAGCGCGCAACGCATGCTCGATGAGATGGCTTTGCATTGCCCCGAAGTGATCCAGGCGGTTTCCGACAGTTATGAGAACGGCCGATTCAGTCAAAGCGAAGACTTTGCCAAAATCGAACTCGCGCCCGAGCATTTTGGCTCCGCTCCGCGAATCTCTCTTGATCACGCGGTTATGGAGAAGGCAAACAATCTTGCCGTGGTTCCTTGCGACATGGATTGGAACGACATCGGGTCTTGGAACGCGATGGCCGATTTGATCGCTCCTGACGAAAGCGGGAACCGGCTACGCGGCGATGTTCACATGATCGACACTACCGGCAGCTACGTAAGTTCCGACAAGCGCGTCATCGGCACGGTCGGGGTCAGCGATCTGGTGATCGTCGATTCTCCCGACGCATTGCTTGTCGCCTCCCGCGACCGCGTTCAGGACGTCAAGAAGTTATTCGAGGGCCTCAAGGCTTCAGGGCATGAGGCACATTTGGTCCACAGCACCGTACATAGGCCGTGGGGCACCTATACCGTTCTGGAGGAAGGCGAGCGCTTCAAAATCAAACGCATCGAGGTGAAACCCGGCAGACGTTTGAGTTTGCAGATGCACTACCATCGTTCCGAGCATTGGGTCGTGGTCAGCGGCTCCGCGAAAATAGTCAACGGCGACCAGGAGCTGTTCCTGGCGACCAACGAGTCAACCTACATCCCTTGCGGTCATAAACACAGGCTGGAGAACCCGGGCCGGATTGACCTGGTGATCATTGAAGTGCAAAGCGGCGATTATCTCGGCGAGGACGATATCGTGCGTTTTGACGACGTATACGGCCGCGCCTGACAATCCATTGGCTCACGGTGCTTGGCGACCAATCACCAGACAAAACCGAGAACATTGATGACAAAGACAGCTTTGACTACCGGCATCACCGGGCAGGACGGTGCCTATCTGGCAGAGCTTCTGCTTGCCAATTGATCTAGGTAGCGCACATGCAAGTCGCTTACCTCTTGGGAATACCTCGGTCCGGAACGACGCTGTTTTCGGCTCTGCTGAACCAGCATCCGCAAATCCATAGCCCGTCAGAGCCCTGGACAATGCTGGCCGTAGCCTCACTGGGCTTGGTCCCGGCGCCCCATCCGGCAGACGTGGAACTGATCCGCAAGGCCACCGAGCCTTACTTCGCTGATATGCGCCTGCGAGGCGAGATCGCAATGACCATTTATCGGCGGATGCTGGTGGGAAGTCCAGCGCTGTGGCTCGTTGACAAGACACCCCGGTATCATCATTGCCTCGATTTCATCCGCAAGGCCATGCCGGAAGCGCGCTACTTCTGGATGATCCGCAATCCGCTGGACGTGGCAGCATCGTACAAATCCACCTGGGCTAACGACGTTTTGGCCGCGTTGAGAGACGGAATCGACCACCCCATTCTGTTCGATTTTGCTCTTGGCTTCCGCCGGCTCATCGACTTCGCGCGCGAAAACGATGTGCGCCTGGTCCGTTATGAGGAACTGGTGAGAGATCCAGCTTCCGTCATGGCGGGTGTCTTTGGCCATCTGGGTCTCGAAGCCATCGATCTCGACAGCGACATCAGGGGCGGATTGAAGCAGCTCCAGGGCAGTGCCTTCGGTGACGTGAAGATCACTCAAACGGATAGCGTTCATCCCAATTCGGTGGGCCGCTATCTAGAGACGCTGGGCATGGAAGACACTCGCCTGCTGTGTGCCTATCTCGGTCGCGAGGTGCTCGCGGACTTAGGCTATCCCGAATTATACGACATGCATGATGCCGGTTCGATTCCTGATGCTCAATTGCTGCCCGAACGCAGCCGGCAGAAGGCTTTAGAGCTTGAGGCCCAGAGACATGGGCTTTCCTTGCGTCCGTATCGATATTGGCAGAGGCAGAGGCAATTGGCCACGCAATACCACTTATCGCGCAGGCGCCAAGCCGCATCCGCGGCGTCTCACTCGCTCGCCGATGGCGGTCCAGACCAAGACATCGCGCCGATGCGGCGGGAGTTTGCCGAATTGGGAGTTACGCTGCAATCAAAGATCGCACTATTGCAGGAAGCGGTGGAGAACCGACTTACGTCCCCAGCCGGCCCGAACATTGACCTGCTGCGACTTGATCTGGCCGCACTAAGGCAGGAGTTACAAGGCGAAGTCGTCGCATCTCGAGTGACCGTGACGCACGGAATTGCCGATCTCACCACCAAAGTAGAAGATGTCACAGCCGCCTTGATGAATCTCGGCAATCTAACCAGTCAGTTCGACCTATACGAGAATCTCACCCGCCTGGAGCGTTTGAACGCCGAGATGCGTGAGAGCAACGCCTTGCAGACCGCCGCAGCCGCTAAACTTGAGCGCGAAAAAGACGAAGCGCGAAGGAACGCCGAACTCTTGTCGAGCCGCCTGGACAATGCCCAAGAGCTAAGAAACGAACTGGAAGGCAGAATCTCTCAAGCCGCGCAGGAGATCGACAGGCTGGAGTCCGAATTGGATGCCCTTCGGAAGTCACCTTTCGTGCGGCTGTTCCGTAGGGGGGGCATATGATTCTGCCGCGTATCAGCGTTGTCGTTCCCAGCTACAATCAGGGTCGGTTCCTGGGTCAGTGCCTCGAAAGCATCGTCGGGCAGAAGTACAATAATCTTGAACTTATCGTCATGGACGGCGGCTCGACCGACGAGAGCGTGTCGGTCATTCGCGAATTTGAGGCGCAGATTGACTACTGGCAAAGCCAGCCCGACGGCGGCCAGTCAGCCGCTATTAATGCCGGTGTTGCGCGGGCGACGGGCGACATCGTCGCCTGGCTAAACTCAGACGACCTCTATATGCCTGACGCCTTGCGTACGGTGGCTGGCGCTATGGAATGCAATCCGAAGCATGGCCTATATATCGGCAACGGACTGCGGCTGGACGAGCTCACCGGCATCAAAACGCCATTCACTCGGCAGCATATTGCCCTCAATCGCCGGGCGCTCAAGGAGGGCCTGGACTACATCCTACAGCCTTCGGTGTTCTTCTCTCGGGAAGCTTGGAATGCAGTGGGCGGGCTGGATCCAGCCCTACGTTTCAGCATGGATTGGGACATCCTGATCCGGATCGCGGAACGCTACCCAGCCTTAGCAATCAACGAGTTTCTGTCGATCAGCCGCGAATACGAAGACACCAAGACGGCCAGCGGAGGAATGCTACGGGCGGCCGAGATCATCGCCATGACTGGCAAGCATACTGGCAAGTCCTTCACTGTCGGCGGCGTCCTCTATTTCCTCGAATCCTTGCTGCAGCCCGGTATGCGAGAGGAATTGAGCGAAGGCACATTACAACAAATATGGCAGCTGTACGGGCAGATGCGAGCCAACGACCTGCAATCAAGGGCAGGCTCGCGAGATGGATTTCCGGTGCAGGGCGATGCCGGCGACGGCACATATGTACAGGTCGCCCGGACAAGAACGGTTGTGCCGGAGGCAATTCCGACCCGACAATGGCCGCGGATATCTGTCGTTATTCCTTCGTTCAACCAAGCGGAGTTTCTGGAACGGACACTCGACAGTATTTTCGTGCAGAACTACCCAAAGCTCGAGGTCATTGTCATGGACGGTGGTTCGACTGACGGATCGGTCGATATTCTCAAGCGCTACAACGAGAACATCGCTCATTGGGAATCAGAAAAGGACCACGGCCCCGCGCATGCCATCAATAAAGGGCTCGCGCGCGCTACGGGAGACGTGTTGACCTGGCTCGCCAGCGACGACATGTATGCCGTGGATACGCTCCGCACCGTTGGCCAGCTATTTGCGGCCGATACCGACTTGTCTTTGGTGGTCGGCAATGCCCTTTACGTGGATGAGGAGGACAATCCCAAGATCATGGATCACGGGGAGTACAAGACCGCGCTATATTATGGCGTCGTCCAGCCGCGCGAGCGGGTTCCAGCCTACTGGTCCTATGTGCACAGCATTCCACAGCCTTCGACTTTCTTCACCAAGGGCTTGCTGGACCGCGTTGGGCCCCTCGACGAAAGCTACCATTTCATCTTCGATTTTGAGCTATTCTTCCGTATGGTCTCTGTTGGCAAGACCATGAAAGTCGAGAAAACTCTCTCGCTATACCGTATTCACAGCGCTGCCAAGACGAGCGATTGGAACAAATTTTTGGTGGAACTCTACCGATTCAGCCGGCCTTGGTGGCCGCACTGGAGAGACCCGGGATTCAAGTCAACCCTAAGTTCCTTCACAGTCGCTTTCTTGAATCGGATCTGGGGCGGCCGTCCTCGGGACTGGAGGTTCAAGCTCGCAGCGGCAGGCGTGGCACTGCTCGCGGTGACCCGCTATGTCAATGTGGAGAAACTGGCGCAGCGGTTGGCCCCCAAACCTCTTAAGTCGTTCAAAATACACAAGCTACACAAGCCTGGCCTAGCCCAGCCCGACTTTGTCTATGACAAGCAAATGCTGCCCGCTGATCCGTCGGCGCCCTTGGGCTCGATCCTCTTTTGCTCACATTTTCTGCCACGCTACCCAGGGTTCTCCGGCGGTGAGATTCGGGACTTCCACATTCTCGAGGAGTTGCAGAAGCACAGCGATCTTAGCTTCGCGGCGACGTATCCACGATCTCACGAGGGTGTCGGCGACATCCTCCGGCCAGCGCTGGTCAACTATTTCGACTCTTCACTAATCGGAGAAGGAGCCGAGTTGCTGGACCCGATCGCGTTCAATCGCATACGTTCGCCTGCGTTCACCTTGCGCCGAGCCTTAAACAAGCTCAGCTTGGCGGCACCAACCTCCCGATTCCATTTCGACGCGAACTCCAATCTCCAAGTGTTACGAGCCAACGTCGTCAATTTCGTCCGCCAGTTCCTGCTGAAGCATCGTCCGAGGTTCTTGATCGTCAGCCCGCAATCAAACGGCATTGCTTTGTTGCTAGAGAAGGATTTGGGGGAGACGCGCACTATCATGGCGAGCTACGACGTGGAATCGGTACGGATAGAGCGATTGGCGATGACGGCCACCGGCCATCGCAGGCTCACCGGCTATGTCGAAGCCAGGCGCGCGCGGGTGTTCGAGCAGTGCAATCTGGCGCTCTACGACGGCGTGCTGGCCGTCAGCGAGCTCGACCGATCCATCTTCATTGAGCGCTATGGCTTGGATCCGCGGCGCGTAGCAGTGGTTCAAAATGGCGTCGACACTGAGTACTTCGCGTTCGAAAAGCGCGCGCCGACAGACACCCCAGCCGTCGCTTTCATCGCTAGCATGGGCTATGAACCCAACCACTTAGCCGCCATGCGCCTCATCGATAGGGTGATGCCGCTGGTTTGGAAGGAGTTGCCCTGTGCGCAGGCTTGGCTCGTCGGGCAGCTTCCCCGGCCCGAACTCGTCGCTCGCTCTGACGGCAAACGGGTTTTCGTGACCGGCGCGGTGGACAGCGTGCGGGCTTATCTGCGTAACGCGCAGGTCATGTGCGCACCCCTGACGACAGGTAGCGGAACCAAGTATAAGGTGCTCGAAGCTCTGTCGGCCGGCATTCCGAGCGTTTGCACGAGCCTTGCGGTCGAGGGGCTGGACATCGAAGCCGATATCCATGCCAAAGTCGCCGATGACGATGCCGGACTTGCCCGGCATATCATCACCCTCCTCCGGGATGAGCAGCAGGCGGCTCAGCTTGCTCTCAATGGTCGCGCTTTGGTCGAAGCTAAGTATGCTTGGAGTGTAGCCCTGGACAAATTGCGCCCGTGGCTCGAGGAAATTGCCCAAATGCCGAAAGCAAAGACAGGAGAACCCGCAAGAGACAGCCTTTCTTCTGCTGCCCCCAAGCAGGAAAGAATCGAAGTCTGATGCGGAGAGCGCTGGTCACCGGTTGTTCCGGCCAGGATGGCTGGTATTTGGCCAAGCTGTTGGCTAGCAAAGGTTATGCAGTTCACGGCCACAGCCGTCGCGGTCTCGATTTGCCTAATGCGACTGCAGTGTATGGCGGCGACCTGTCCGATCATCGCCTTCTGGACGACATCATCGATGCAGCCCGTCCCGACGAGATTTATAATCTGTGCTCGCTATCGCGGCCACAGATGTCTTGGGATAAACCACTCGAATCCGGCCTGGTAAATGCGCTCATGCCCCATCATCTGTTCGATCGCATACGCCAGCGGTTGCCAAAATGCCGCGTGTTTCAAGCGACCTCCTCTGAGATATTCGGTGACGCCACGGAGTACCCGCAGTCTGAAAGCACTGTGCCGATGCCGCAGACGCCTTATGGCATTGCCAAACTCTATGCTCACCAGATGACCGGCGCGTATAGGCAGCACTACGGACTGTACGTGTGCAGCGGCATACTGTTCAATCACGAGAGCCCAAGAAGGCCGCTCGGCTTCGTCTCGCAAAAGATCGCGTACGCCGCTGCATGCCTGCGCCTGGGTATTCATACCTCGGAGGCGATGGACGAACGCGGATCGCCCATCGTCAAGAATGGAATGCTCTATCTCGGCAACATGGACGTGCACCGAGATTTTGGATTCGCTGGCGACTATGTGGAGGCTATGTGGCTTATGCTACAGCAATCCGAGCCACGCGATTATGTGATCGGCACAGGCGAGAGCCATTCAATCAGGGAGTTCTGCGAGGCGGCCTTCACACTGGTCGGTCTCGACTGGAGAACGCATGTCGCTGTCGCGCCTGCTTTGGTGCGCGCGGTCGATTCCAGGCGCACCATCGCCGATTCGTCACGCGCCCGCGCCGAGCTCAACTGGCAGCCGCGTACTTCATTCGAGGAACTCGTCCGGCAAATGGTGGAAGCCCAGATCGCGCGCCTGCAAACTGCCGGCGCAACTCGGGACGCTACGCTCTGAAGCCATTTTTTCAGGGTCGTGACACCAATGAAGCTTCGCCGATCCTAACGCAGTCGGAGATCGACAGACAACGTGCTTTCTCAAACGGCAGGAACGATATGCAGAATTTTAAGGCAACGCCGGTGTCAGCAGTCCAGTCTGCCGTCCGACATGGCTATCTAGTCCGGCAGTTGATCTGGCGCGAAATTAGCGGCCGCTACCGTGGCTCGTTCGTAGGCCTGTTGTGGTCATTCATCAATCCACTTCTCCTGCTGGCCATGTACACATTCGTGTTTGGCGTAGTATTCAAAGCTCGCTGGGGTCTGCATCAGGAGACGACGTTTGATTTCTCACTGATCCTTTTCGCCGGGCTCATACTGCATCAACTCTTTGCCGAGTGCATCACCCGGGCGCCGTCGCTGATCCTCACCAATCCCGGTTATGTTAACCAAGTCGTGTTTCCGCTTGAGATACTGCCCATGGTGGCGCTGGGCTCGGCGGCCTTTCACGCGTTCATCAGCCTCGCGATTTTGCTTGCAGTCTGGTGGGCTACTCATAGCAGCATCCCAGTCTCGGCCATATCCATCCCTTTCATCCTGCTGCCTCTTTGCTTGATAGCCCTGGGTGCTGGCTGGTTTCTCTCCTCCACAACCGTCTACCTGCGGGATGTCGGCCAGATCGTAGGTTTTTTAAGCATGGGCCTGATGTTCTTGGCTCCCATTTTCTACCCCGCCACCTCGGTTCCACAACCTATGCGCACATTCATGATCCTCAACCCGCTAACCTATGTGGTAGAGACACTCCGAGCGACACTCGTGCAAGGTGTTTTTCCCGACTTGGGTCCATACGTGCTCTATTTTGCAATCGCTTTGGCTACGTTCTCCCTCGGCTATGCCTGGTTTCAAAAGACCAGGTCTGGCTTCTCGGATGTGTTGTGATGGATTCGGTAGGCGTGTCGGACGTACTGGTGGATATTCGCGACATTGGTAAATGTCACCGTTATTATAACCGTCCGCAGGACAGGCTGCTGGAGACTTTGACCAGACACCGACGCCAATACCACAAGGAGTTCTGGGCGATCCAAGGTGTCTCGATGCAGATTAGCCGCGGCGAGGCAGTGGCCATCATAGGGCGCAATGGTGCGGGCAAGAGCACACTGCTGCAGATCATCACCGGCACCATGACGCCCACGTCTGGCACCGTCACGGTGCGCGGTAAGATCGCTGCGCTGTTGCAGCTTGGCAGCGGCTTCAATCCCGATTTCACCGGTCGCGAGAACGTCTTCCTCAACGGCGCCATCCTCGGTTTCTCTAAGCAGGAGATCGAAGCTCGCTTCGCGGAGATTGCCGCCTTCGCCGAAATCGGTGATTTCATCGAGCAGCCGGTCAAGAATTATTCTTCCGGCATGACCATGCGCCTGGCTTTTGCTGTGTCCGCGTGCCTTGAGCCGGAGATGTTGATCGTCGATGAAGCCCTAGCTGTCGGTGATGCGCTATTCCAGCGCAAGTGCTACGCGCGGATCGAGCAGTACATAGAACGCGGCGGGACGTTGCTGTTTGTATCCCATTCTCTCGAGACAGTGCGGCGAATCTGCACCAGAGCATATTATCTCAAGGAAGGCATGGTACGCCTAGCGGGACGCCCTCCCGAGGTCATCGCTGCATACGAACATGATTTAGACATCAGCAACCGCCTGTTGAGCACCGGCGACCAAGCAGCAGCCAAGCCCGACGTCGAAAGGTTCAATGATTACGGCAATCGCAAGGCGACTGTTGTCGAAACCTGGATCGAAACCCTCGGCGGCGAGCGAGTAGAAAGCGTCAGTCCACCAGACCCTTTCCGCTGGTGCTACACAGTCGATTTCAATGCCGACGTGGACCGGATTGTGTTTGGAATGCGAATGGTCAACGTTGAGGGACAAGTCATATATGCGACCAACTCGCTCATCCTCGACAAATCCACTTTCAAAGTGACTGCTGGAGCGCGGCGAACCGCATGTTTCTCGATCCCGACTGGGGCTTTGCCACCGGGCGACTATTTCTTTTCCGCAGGTGTGAGCGAGCGGGTGGAAGGCGACGATCATTTTCTGCATAGGCGCACTGACGTCGGCTTTTTGCGCGTGTACGCCAATGTGGCCCCGACCTACTACGGCATGGTCAACTTGCGCGCCGAACTGAGCATCGAATGACCCCGGCAGCCATGCAGAATACCAATGTTCCATCTGTCGGGGCGGCAGACCCATCCGCGAGCGTTGTCCTACCGCGCATTTCTATCGTCACGCCTTCATTCAACCAGGGCGCCTTCATTGAGCGCACCGTCAGGTCCGTGATCGAGCAGGGCTACCCCGCCCTTGAGTACATTGTCATGGATGGCGGCTCTACCGACGACACCCTTGAGCGCCTTGAGCCGTACCGCAATCGCTTTGCACATTTCGAGAGCAGGCCGGATGGGGGGCAAAGCGCCGCCGTCGCTGATGGATTCCGCCATGCAACAGGCGACCTGATGGCGTACCTCAATAGCGACGATGTTCTGCTGCCCGGGACCTTATCCTTCGTCGCGCAATTCTTCAGCAGAAATTCGGACGTGGCCTTTATCTACAGCCACCGCTGCATCATCGACGCCAACGATCGGGTTGTTGGTCACTGGATACTGCCGCGTCATTCGAACTATCTGATGGAGCGCTGGGATTTTATTCCACAGGAAACCTGCTTCTGGCGACGAACGCTCTTCGAGGAGGCGGGGAATCTTGATCCATCTTTCGCCTTTGCAATGGACTATGACCTGTTCGTTCGTTACATGCGACGCGGCCGCTTTAAGCGAGTTGACAGGTTCTTGGCAGCGTTTCGCGTGCACGAGAACGCCAAGACGACGAGACACATGGCAACGATCGGCAAACAGGAGATCGCCAAGGTTCGTAGCAAATATGGCCTCCAGATCGTGCCAGGAGGCGGCAAGGCGCTCTCGCTGCTCGTTCGCCTGCAGTCGGGCATCTACAATCGCCTGCGGCGTCGCGTAGGAGGACTTCCCCCTGGGAAGGGCTTCTCCCTCGACACGGTACGGCCACACGATCCGAGCAACGCAATACGCGGTGATCACACAAGGAGAATGTCCCCATGAAGAAAGCTTTGATCACAGGCGTCACCGGTCAGGACGGCTCGTATCTTACCGAACTTCTAATCAGCAAAGGCTACGAGGTTCATGGGCTTAAGCGCAGGACCTCACTTTTCAACACTGACCGCATCGATCACCTATATGAAGGGCCGGAGGTTACTGACCGCAAATTCATGCTGCATCACGGCGACCTCACTGACGCCAGCTCGCTGGTTCGCGTTATTGAGTCTGTGGCACCCGACGAAGTCTACAATCTCGCCGCCCAGAGCCATGTGGCCGTGTCATTCGAGCAGCCGGAGTACACTGCCAATTCGGATGGACTGGGCACGCTACGCATACTGGAGGCCATACGAAATCTCCGCATGCAGGACAAAACCCGCTTCTATCAGGCCTCGACGTCAGAGCTTTACGGTCTCGTCCAGGAAACGCCTCAGACCGAGCGCACACCGTTCTACCCACGTAGTCCTTACGCCGTTGCTAAGTTGTATGCCTACTGGATCACAGTGAACTACCGGGAAGCCTACGGCATCTATGCGTGCAACGGCATCCTGTTCAACCACGAGTCCCCGCGGCGGGGCGAAACCTTCGTTACTAGGAAGATTACGCGCGCGCTGGCCCGTATCAAACTCGGAGTGCAAAGGACGCTCTATCTCGGCAATCTCGATTCGCTCCGTGACTGGGGTCACGCAAAGGACTATGTCGAAATGCAATGGCTGATGCTGCAACAGGATCAAGCGGAGGATTTCGTCATAGCTACTGGTGTGCAGTACAGTGTCCGTGAGTTCGTGGAGATCGCCGCCCGGCATTTGGGAATGCCCATTCGCTGGGAAGGCAAAGGGGTGGAGGAGCGCGGTTACGATGAGAATGGCAATATAGTGGTAGCCGTCGATGAACGGTACTTCCGTCCCGCCGAGGTCGATACCCTGCTCGGCGATGCGAGCAAAGCTCGGGAGAAGCTGGGATGGACGCCCAAGATCACCTTTGAAGAACTGGTTGAGGAAATGGTGCGTGAGGACCTATCCAGCGCCACTCGCGACCAGATCGTGCGTCAGGCCGGCTATACCGCCCATGACTACCACGAGTAGGCCGCCGCCGATGACACAGTCGTTAAACACCTCAGCGAAGATCTTCGTCGCAGGGCATCGTGGCATGGTGGGCTCCGCCATCGTCAGGCGTTTGGCAGACCGCGGGTATCATAATACCTTCACGCGCAGCCATGCTGAACTTGATTTGATGGACAAGCAGGCCGTGGCTGACCTGATGTTGGCCGAACGTCCGCAGTTCGTATTTATGGCAGCCGCAAAGGTAGGGGGAATCCAAGCCAACAATACGTATCGTGGCGAGTTCATCTACAACAATCTCATGATCGAAGCCAATGTCATCGATGCTTGCTATCGCGCCGGCGTCGACCGAGCCTTCTTCCTTGGGTCGAGTTGCATCTATCCGCGAGATTGTCCCCAGCCTATCCGGGAAGATTATCTACTCACAGGACCGCTTGAATACACGAACGAACCGTATGCTATCGCGAAGATCGCAGGGATCAAAATGTGCGAGGCCTACAACAGCCAGTATGGTTCCAAGTTCGTGTCGCTGATGCCAACTAACCTCTACGGCCCTAACGACAACTATGATCTTGACACCAGCCACGTGCTGCCCGCTCTGCTGCGCAAGACCTTTGACGCGCACCGGACGGGCGCTCCGGAAGTGGTCGTATGGGGCAGCGGCTCGCCTCGGCGCGAGTTCATGCACGTCGACGACATGGCTGACGCCTGCCTCTTTATGCTCGAGCGCGGCGTTACCGGCGGCCTCTACAATGTTGGCACCGGCTCCGATGTAACCATACGCGAACTTGCAGAGACGATCGGGCGCATCGTCGGCTTCTCAGGCACCCTTCGCTTTGATTCGAGCAAACCGGACGGCACACCTCGCAAGCTTCTAGATGTATCGCGCTTGGCGAAATTGGGATGGACGGCCTCGATCAAGCTCGAGCAGGGGATCGCCAGCGTCATTCCTGATATGAGGCGCAAGTTGGGCCTTGCCTAATGAAGCCGATCGTCTCGGTGATCGTGCCATCGCTGAACCAAGGGAGGTTCCTTGATGCGGCGCTACGGTCGATCTTCCAGCAGAATGTGCCGTTGGAAGTCTTTGTTCAGGACGGAGGTTCGACGGACAATTCGATGGCTGTGATCCAGACTTGGCGCACCCATCTTGCCGGCGCGCGGTCTCACCGGGATGCAGGCCAATCGGCTGCCATCAACGAGGGCGTGGCGCAAGCGACCGCGCCATACGTTTGTTGGTTGAACAGTGACGATATTATGCTTGACGGTGGCCTCGTGAATCTCGTTGCAGCGCTGGAGCGGCAGCCGGAAGCGCCTGCGGCCTACGGTCGGGTGTGGAACTTGGATGAAGCAACAGGCCGACGGCGACCGGTTTGGGTTCAACCTTTCGCCCGCCGCGCCCTGGCTTTGCGGTGCATAGTCTCTCAGCCTGGCACTCTCGTTCGCCGCAGCGCGTGGGATGCTGTCGGCGGGCTCGATGAGACGCTGCATATGGCAATGGACTATGATCTCTGGTGGAAACTCTATCAGTCCTTCGGCGACTTCATTTTTGTCGATGGGTTTGTTGCTGTGAACCGGAACCACGGGGCTACAAAGACGAACAAATTTCGTTCCGCGCACTACAGGGAGGCTATGAATGTCGTCCGCCGCCATAACGGATCGCTGCCGCTAAAATGGCGGATGTATCAACCTTATGCCGTCTGGTGGAAAGCGTTGACCAACGGCGCTTAAGGTAGCTTATCGCCTTCGCTGACCCGAAAAGCAAAGAAAGGAACAATGTGGCCATACACTCGCTCACCTCGCCAGTTCAGCAGGTGCGTGACTGCTCGGCAGTAAGCGTCCGGTGAGGGCCCTATGCGCTCTGTGTCGCACGATCTAGCCCAGGAAGAACCTTCGCAAAATAGCTCGCCCCGTTCGCGCTGCGACCTCGCTATCAAGGTTTTGGTTTTCCGATCGTCGAGGCACTGTCTTCGGCAAGGCCGCGTTAACATCGAAAGCCTCGCCGGTGCCGGAAGTCGCCGGGGAAAGCGCGGTTCTTATCCCCGACGGACCAGCAGCAATCGCAAGCGCTTCGAGCGGCTTGTCCGTCGGCGCGGCATTGCGCGAGAGGGTCGCGGGCGGCGCGCCTAACGCAGTACGCTTTACGTGGGAGGATCAACTAAAGACGGAAGATCAACGCTTGAAAGTCCTCCATTTCTTTAAGACATACTGGCCCGACACCTTTGGCGGGGTGGAGCGGACGATACATGCCATCGCTCGAAGCACCGCCAGTCATGGCATCGAGACCGAAGTGCTCTCCTTGAGCCGTGCTCCAAACGAAAACACGCAGTATCTCGACGGGCACATGGCCCGAAAAGCCAGGCTGGATTTCGAATTGGCATCGACCGGGTTTTCGTTCGAGGTCTTCCGGAAGTTCGGAGCGCTCGCTGGGAAAGCCGACCTCATACATTACCATTTCCCA
The DNA here is from genome assembly GCF_020165435.1 of Mesorhizobium sp. BR1-1-2. Taxonomy (NCBI): domain Bacteria; kingdom Pseudomonadati; phylum Pseudomonadota; class Alphaproteobacteria; order Hyphomicrobiales; family Phyllobacteriaceae; genus Mesorhizobium; species Mesorhizobium sp. BR1-1-2. Next base: position 390,246 of record NZ_JAIUID010000005.1, on the reverse strand, counting down.
TGGCCATTCATGGACATGGTGCATTTTCAATCCCGTCACGGCAAACCGACCGTCGTCACCTACCATTCCGACATCGTCAAACAAAGACTTTTGCTGCCTCTTTATCGGCCGTTCATGCTGCGCTTCCTCAGGGATGTGGACGCTATCGTCGCGACATCCCCGGACTATTTGAAATCGAGCTCCGTTCTCAGGGGCTTGGAGGGCAAATCGACGATCATCCCTATCGGTATAGATGAAACAGATTATCCCACGCCGACCGAAGCCGACAACAGATGGTGCCAAGCGGCAGTAGCGGAGCCTTTCGTGCTCTTCGTCGGCGTCTTGCGCTACTATAAGGGGCTGGACGTGCTGATTCAGGCGGCCGACAAAGTCAGGTGCAAGATCGTTATTGCCGGATCAGGGCCTATCGAAGAGCGGCTCAAGCTTCAGGCCAAGACGTTGCGTCGCAACAATGTGATATTCCTTGGCGAGGTGGCCGAGCGGCACAAAATGGCGCTCCTCCACAACTGCCTGGGGTTCGTTTTTCCGTCGAACCAAAGGTCGGAAGCCTACGGGCTTTCTCTCGTCGAGGCTGCGATGTGCGGCAAACCGATGATCTCTTGCGAGATCGGAACGGGAACAAGTTATGTGAACAAAGCCGGCGAAACCGGGTTGGTCGTACCGCCTTCCGATCCAGCACGCCTTGCCCAAGCCATCAACCAGGTCGTCGATTCGCCGGTCGAGGCAGCGAACTGGGGGCGAGCTGCTCGCGATCGCTACGTTCGCCTCTTTACAGCTGACAGGATGGGAAAAGCTTACGCCAAGCTCTATCACCAACTCGATAACCGCCGACGCTGACATACGGCTTCGCGCTGCGGCACCCGGTGAATCCCCCGCCGGTTGCTGGTTGTTGATGCAGTCAAAGCCCGTCAAGTCACCTGCTCAGGAGACGACGGATCACCTCTCGCGCCGACTTCTGCAGTACCGGCGCACGCCATCCAAACACCGAGGCAAACTTCGCGCTCGACAGGCGTGAATTGACGGGGCGGCGCGCCTTGGTAAGATAGTCCGTCGCAGCAATGTCCCGCACCCGCGCGGAGGGGCCACCGAGCCCACCGCTTGTGTCCAGGATATAGCGGGCGAAGCCGCTCCAGTTGGTTTCGTCCGTACCGGCCAGATGATAGATGCCCCACGCGGCGAAATCCTCGTTGCGGTGCAGCCGTGCTGCCGCATGCAGGATCGCGTCGGCGATATCAAGCGCGGAAGTGGGATTTCCCCATTGGTCGGCCACAACCGGTATCTCGTCGCGATCACTGGCCAACCTAAGCATGGTTTTGGCGAAATTCTTGCCAAACGGGCTGTAGACCCAGGCAGTTCGCAGGATCAGGTGGCGCGGATTAGCTGATGCCACGGCCTGTTCGCCGGCAAGTTTGGAGGCGCCGTAGACGCCAATCGGCGCGGTCGCGTCGGTTTCCAGATAGGGACCGTCCTTGGTGCCGTCGAAGACATAGTCGGTCGAAAGATGGATGACGGGAACGCCGCGCCGAGCCGCCGCCTGCGCCACCTCGCCGGCGCCGGCGGCGTTCACCGCATAGGCCAGCTCAGGCTCGTCCTCGGCCTGGTCCACCGCCGTGTAGGCGGCGGCCGACACGACGATATCGGGCTTAGCGGCGGCGATGGCGTCGATCACGGTCTCGGGCCGTGCTAGGTCGAGCTGCGGCCGGCCGATGGCGACGACCTCGACGTCTTCGCGCCCGGCCTCCAGAAGGCTTGCCGCGACCTGGCCCTCGCGTCCGGTGACAACGAGCCTCACACGGCCTCCTTGCGCGCTCCGCCCAGTCTGTCGCCGGCATAGCGCTGTTCGCGGATCGGTCCCCACCACCATTTGTTGTCCAGGTACCAGTCGACCGTCCTTGCCAGACCGCTGTCGAAATTCTCCTTCGGCGCCCAGCCGAGCTCGCGGCCGATCTTGGAGGCGTCGATGGCGTAGCGGCGATCATGGCCGGGGCGGTCGGTGACGAAAGAGATCAGGCCGCGATAGCTTTTGCCGCCGGCTCGGGGGCGCCTGGCGTCGAGCAGATCGCAGATCGTCTCGACGACACCCAGATTGGTGCGTTCCGAATTGCCGCCGACATTGTAGCTCTCACCCGGCGGCCCCTTGGTGGCGATCAGTTCCAGCGCGCGCGCATGGTCCTCGACGAACAGCCAGTCACGCACATTGGCGCCGGCGCCGTAGACCGGCAGCGGCTTCTCGTCGAGCGCGTTGAGGATGACCAGCGGGATCAGCTTTTCGGGAAAATGGTAAGGCCCGTAATTGTTCGAGCAATTGGACAGCACCACCGGCAGGCCATAGGTCTCGTGCCAGGCCCGCACCAGATGGTCGGAGGCCGCCTTGGAGGCGGAATAGGGCGAGGACGGCGCGTAAGGCGTCTCCTCGACGAACATGCCGCCATCGAAGGGCAGGTCGCCGAACACCTCGTCGGTCGAGACGTGATGGAAGCGAAATCGGCCCTTCCTGTCGCCGGATAGGCCGCGCCAGTATTCCAGCGCCGCATTGAGGATGCGGTAGGTGCCGACGATGTTGGTCTCGATGAAGGCGCCCGGCCCGTCGATCGAGCGGTCGACATGGCTCTCGGCGGCGAGGTTCATGACGATGTCGATACTGTCGCGGCGCAATATGTCGAGCACCGCCCGCTCGTCGCAGATGTCGGCATGAGCGAAGCTGTAATTGTGTGCATTCTCGATCGGCCGCAGCGAGGCCAAATTGCCCGCATAGGTCAGCTTGTCGAGATTGGTCACCCGGTAGGCCGGGTTGGCGCACAGATGCCGGCACACCGCCGAACCGATGAAGCCAGCCCCACCCGTCACCAGAAAATTCATGCCGCTATCCCCATGCATCTGGCAATGTTCATCAGGCAAACACCTCGGCGGCGGCGAGCAGCGGCGCCTTGAGGTCCTTGTCGGAAAGCTGGAAGCCGCCAGCCGGCGGCGGCCATTCTATGCCGATGGCGGGGTCGTCGAAACGGATCGAGCGGTCGTGTTCGGGCGAATAGGTGTCGGTCACCTTGTACAGTACCTCGGTATCGGGCACGAACGTCATGAAACCGTGGGCGAAGCCCTTGGGCACCAGAATCTGGTTGCCCTTCTCGGCCGAGACCTCGAGGGCAACCCATTTTCCGAATGTCGGCGAGGAGCGGCGGATATCGACCGCGACATCCAGGACACTGCCTCTGACAACGCGCAGCAGCTTGTCCTGTGCACGTGGCGGCAACTGATAGTGCAGCCCCCTGACGACACCGGCCGCTGCGGAATAGGAGTGATTGTCCTGGACGAAGGCGAGTTCGAGGCCGACCTCGGCAAAGCGTGCGGCGTTCCAGGTTTCGGTGAAGTAGCCACGGGCATCGCCGTGCCGCTTCGGAATGATTTCGAGCAGACCTTCGATGCCAAGGGGTCTCACCTCCAGCATCTAGTCCTCCGACAACTCGACCACGCGGCGGCGCAGATAGGCGGCATATTCATTTTTTCCCAGGCGGGTTGCGCGCTGCAGGACCTCCTCAGCCCTGAGCCAGCCCTGTTCGAAGGCGATTTCCTCCGGACAGGCGACCTTGATGCCTTGGCGACGTTCGATTGTACGCACGAACGAAGAAGCATCGTCCAGGCTGTCGTGAGTGCCGGTATCGAGCCAGGCGTAGCCGCGCCCCAACCTATGCACCTGCAACTGGCCACGCTCGAGATAGGCATTGTTGACCGCCGTAATTTCGAGCTCGCCACGAGCCGAGGGCCGAATCCTTGAGGCGATGTCGACAACCTCGTTGTCGTAGAAATAAAGGCCGGTGACGGCCCAGTTGGATTTCGGCTTCTGTGGTTTTTCCTCAATCGTGAGCGCGGTTCCGGTGGTCTTGTCGAAGGACACCACGCCATAGCGCTCCGGATCCTCGACATGGTAGGCGAACACCGAAGCGCCGCTTTCGCGCGATGCCGCGGTGCGGCAAAGCTTGGACAACCCGTCGCCGAAATAAATGTTGTCGCCCAGGATCATCGACACGCTGTCCGCCCCGATAAAATCACGGCCGATGATGAAGGCTTCCGCAAGCCCGTTAGGCTGCGGCTGCTCGGCATAGGACAACTCCAGCCCGAATTCTGATCCATCGCCCAGCAGCTCGCGGAAAACCGGCAGGTCCCGCGGCGTGGAAATGACCAAAATCTCTCGAATCCCCGCAAGCATCAAAACGCTCAGCGGGTAATAGATCATCGGCTTGTCGTACACCGGGAGTATTTGCTTAGAGACGGCTAACGTTAGTGGATAAAGGCGCGTTCCACTGCCTCCAGCAAGGATAATTCCTTTCAAGAAACTCTCCTTGACACACTAAAACTCCTCGGCAGCAGCGGTAGCCAAACCACACCCGAAAAAGCTGCTGCAAGGTCCGTTTATAACGCAGACTCGTTACCAAAGTACCCTTGATACCATTCGACGAACCGCCCGATGCCCTCCGTCACGGACGTACCGGGGCGATAGCCGACCGCCGCTTGCAGCGCCGAGGTGTCGGCAAAGGTGTTGGGCACGTCGCCGGCCTGCAAAGGCAACAGCTCGACCACTGCCTTGCGCCCGAGCGCGCTTTCCAGAGCCTCGACATAGGCAGTCAGCTTCACCGGGTTGTTGTTGCCGATGTTGAAGACGCGCCAGGGGGCGCTGCTTGTCGCCGGATCGGGATGGCCGGAATCCCACGCCGGGTTGCCGGCGGCCGGGCTGTCGCTGGCGCGGATAACGCCTTCGGCGATGTCGTCGACATAGGTGAAGTCGCGCGTGTGGTTGCCATTGTTGAACAGCTTGATCGGCTCGCCGGCCAGGATGTTCCTGGTGAACAGGAACAGTGCCATGTCAGGACGCCCCCAGGGGCCGTATACGGTGAAGAAGCGCAAGCCCGTGGTCGGCAGGCCGAAAAGGTGGCTGTAGCTGTGCGCCATCAGTTCGTTGGCGCGCTTGGTGGCGGCGTAGAACTGCAGCGGATGATCGGCCGGGCGATGCTCGGAAAACGGCATGTCGGTGTTCGCGCCATAAACGCTCGACGTGCTGGCATAGGTCAGGTGCGCGACGTGCGCGCTGCGGCAGGCCTCCAGCATGTTGGTATAGGCGACAATGTTGCTCTCGACATAGGCGTGCGGGTTTTCCAGGCTGTAGCGGACGCCTGCCTGGGCGGCGAGATGGATCACCCGGTCGAAGGCGTGGTCGGCAAAGCAACCGTCCACCACGCTCCGCTCAGCGAGATTGCCATGGATGAAATGGTAGCCCGCATTGGTGCCGCGGCTTGCTTCGGCCAGAAGCCGCAACCGCGCATGCTTGATCTGCGGATCATAGTAGTCGTTGATGCTGTCGATGCCGACGACCTCGTCGCCGCGTTCCAGCAGCAGCCTGGCGACGTGATAGCCTATGAAGCCGGCAGCGCCGGTGACAAGAACCTTCATCAGACGCGCCCAACCCCTGAATAGACCTCTGACGCCGCTGCAGCCCGAGCTCCCTACAGTCTCAGGCGCGCTTGAGCAGCGACCAGACGGCGGGCACCAGACACGCGGCCAAAGCAACCTTGATCAGATCACCGACAATGAACGGCACGACGCCGAACTGCCAGGATTTTTCCGGGCCGATGAGCATCGCCAGCCAGGCAAAGCCCATGGCTATCATGACGAACTCGGCGACCATCATCGCGTTGAAAAGCTTGATCGGATGGCGATCCCAGCCGCGATCGGCGGCCCAGCCGGCAATCGCCGCCATGACCACGAAGCCGGCGAGATAGCCGCCGGTCGAGCCAAGCATGTAGGCAATGCCGATGCCCTTTTCCGGCGTGCCCTGGAAAACCGGGAAGCCCATCGCGCCCTCGGCCATATAGAGCAGCAGGGTTGCGACGCCGAGACGCAGGCCGAAGGCGGCCGCGATCAGCAGGACCGCGAGCGTCTGCATCGAAATATCGACCGGCCCCAGAAGCACCTTGGTCTTGGCTGACAGCGTCAACAACAGCGTTCCGGCGATCGCCAGGAAAAGCTGCGTTGCCAGCCGCGCCGCTCCCTCCTGCGGCAGAGCCAGAGAAACAAGCGGACGCATCGTCGTTGCAGTTGCCATGGTTTTCCCCAATCCGATTTGCCGCCATCCTATGATCGCGGTCTTGCGTTTTCCTATATTGGCTTGCGTGCTATGCGGCAATCAGTTTTGCCGTTCCCGCAACAGGCATCGACACCGTCATGGCCCTCGAATTCGATACCAGCTTCAATCCCTGCTACGGCCAGGGCGTCAGCGTCGCGCCCGACGTGCAGCGCATCACGGCCCGGAATCCCAGTCCCTTCACCTTTCACGGCACCAACAGCTACGTCGTGGGACGCGATACGCTTGCGGTGATCGATCCGGGGCCGGATGAGGAAGTCCACCTTCGCACCTTGCTCGACGTCATCGCCGGCAGGCCGGTCAGCCACATCTTCGTCAGCCACACGCATCGCGACCATTCCCCGCTGGCGGCCCGGCTGAAGCAACACACCCGAGCCCAGGTGCTGGCTGAGGGGCCGCACCGGCCGGCAAGGCCATTGCACACTGGCGAGATCAATACGCTCGATGCCAGCGCCGACACCGCATTCGTTCCCGATGTCGCGCTGCCGGACGGCGGGCTGGTCGCCGGCGACGGCTGGGCGATCCGCACGGTCCTGACCCCCGGCCATACCGCCAATCACGCAGCATTCGCACTGGAGGGTACCGGCATCCTGTTTTCGGCCGACCATGTCATGGCGTGGGCGACCTCCATCGTCGCGCCGCCGGACGGGGCGATGGCAGACTACATGGCCTCGCTGGACCGGCTGATCGAACGCGGCGACCGCCTCCTGCTACCCGGCCACGGCGGGCCGGTGACGGCACCGCGAGGCTTCATGCGTGGGTTGAAGACCCATCGCAAAATGCGCGAGCGGGCCATATTGGAGCGGATCCGCGTCGGCGACCGCACGATCGCAGACATGGTCAAGGCGATCTACAGGGATACCGACCCGCGGCTGCATGGCGCCGCCGGATTGTCGGTGCTTGCCCATCTGGAGGATCTGGTGGCCCGCGGTCTGGTAGCGACAGATGCCGCGCCGGCCATAGATGGCGTTTTCACGCCGCCCGCATAGGTTCCAGCAGCTAGCTAGGCTATTCGGCCGGAGCCGCGCCGACCTGGCCGGCGACTTCCTGGTCCAATTCCGCCAGGAAGTCGGTGATGCGCGCAGCGTTGTCGCCGAGGTCGTGGCGGCCGTAGCGCGAAGCCGACCGCATGTCGACTATGACCGTATCCCCGTCGTCCGTGATGCGGATCGCCACGTCGGCGGGAAGACCCAGCACGAAGCTCCTGGCGACGGCGGTAATCGTCACTTCGCTCTGCCCGGCGAGTTCGGGATAGGGTCCGGTAAGATCCCAATCGCGGCGGTCGAGCACAGTTTCAACGGCAGTGACGACGGTCTCGAACGGCAGGTCGTAGCTGCGCGCGGTGACAAGCGGGTAGCTGTCGGTCTGCAACCGCTGCTCGCCAGGCGTCGGCGGCGAGAGCACATTCATGTCCTTCGTGCGACCGGTGACGTCGAGTGCCGGCGGCTCGTCAAAATCGGTCGAAATATCCCTGAGCGGCGGAAAGATTGTCGCCCAATAGGCGGCGATGCCATAGGGGGTCAGCACCAACACTGCCAGCAGAACGCCGGCGGTGATGTCGCGGCCGCCGTAGTCACCAAAATTCCACACCCTCGAGAAGGCAAATCCGGCGAACAGCAGCGCCAGTGCCGCCAACAGCGCGACAATAGCCAGCACCCACAGGAACACCGGTGTTTCAACGAGGTTGAAATAGTGGCCGACGAACACGATCAGCAAAAGCACCGCCGAAAAAGCAGCCGTGCGCCGCGACCATCCGGCAGCCTTCGACGTTCGCCGTTCGGAAATGCTGACCATGTTTCTCTGCGTTATCCCAAGCCGAACGAAGACTTAGCGCATGGCCACCAAAATCGGAATCGATTTCGAAAAGGATCATGCGCCAGTTGGAAATGCCATAGTGCCCGTTGTGCCGGAAAGGTGCGCGGCGCTGCGCTCTCCTTTACGACGGCACCAGACCGAGACACGCAATATCGCGTCAATCCGTCGGCAACCGGTAGTCCCTGAATTGCTGGCGCAAGGTGGTCTTCTGGATCTTGCCGGTGGCGGTGTGCGGAATTTCGCCGACGAAAGCGACGTCGTCGGGCATCCACCATTTGGCCACCTTACCGTCGAGAAAACCAAGGATATCGGTTTTGGTCGGTTCCTTGCCCGGCTTGCGGACAACCACCAGCAAAGGCCGCTCGCCCCATTTCGAATGAGGGACGCCAATGGCGGCTGCCTCGGCGACATCGGGATGGCCGACGGCCAGATTCTCCAGGTCGATGGTCGAAATCCATTCGCCGCCGGACTTGATGACGTCCTTGGCGCGATCGGTGATCTGCATATAGCCGCCAGCGTCGATGTGCGCGACATCTCCGGTATCGAACCAGCCGTCGTCGTCGAACTGCTCCGAGCCGGCGCCGCCATAATACGCACTGGCCACCGCCGGGCCGCGCACCTTCAGCCGCCCGAATGTCTTGCCGTCCCAAGGCAGAGCGTTGCCGTCGTCGTCCGTCACCTTCATCTCGACGCCGAAGGGCGGGTAACCCTGCTTGCCCTGGACATCGAGCCGGGCATCGCCCTGAAGGCTTTCATAGTCCGGCTTCAGCGTACACAGTGTGCCGAGCGGCGACATTTCGGTCATGCCCCAGGCGTGGATGACCTGGACATCGTAATTGTCCTGGAACTTCTTGGTGATGATCCGCGGGCATGACGAGCCGCCGATGACGACCTTGTTCAGGTAGGGAAGCTTCCTGCCGGTCTCCTCCAGATATTGCAGCAGCATCATCCACACCGTCGGCACGGCTGCACTGAAGGTCACTTTCTCGGTGTCGAGCAATTCGTAGATCGAGGCGCCGTCCATCTTGCAGCCGGGCATGACCAGCTTAGCGCCGACCATCGGCGCGCTCTGGCCGAGGCCCCAGGCATTGGCGTGGAACATCGGAACCACCGGCAGGATCGTGTCGCGCGAAGACAGGCCCATCGCGTCGGGCATGGCGGCGATCATGGCGTGTAGCACGTTCGAGCGATGACTGTAGACGACGCCCTTTGGATCGCCCGTGGTTCCCGACGTATAGCACATGCCGGCGGCAGTGCCTTCGTCGAAGCTCTTCCAGGCGAAATCGCCGTCGGCCTCGTCGAGCCATTCTTCATAGGCAACGACGTTGGGCAGCGTGGTCTGCGGCAGATGCGCCCTGTCGGTCAGCACGATCACCTGTTTCAGGGACTTGACCGCGCCGGCGATCTTCTCGAGCAAAGGGAGGAAAGTCAGGTCGACAAAGACCGCCTTGTCTTCGGCATGGTTCATGATCCAGACGATCTGCTCGGGAAACAGCCGCGGATTGAGCGTGTGATAGATCGCGCCGATGCCCATGATGCCGTACCAGGCCTCGATGTGGCGCGCCGTGTTCCAGGCCAGTGTCGCAATGCGGTCGCCCAGGCGATAGCCGTCACGCTCCAGGCGCTGCGAGACCTTCAGGGCGCGACGATGGATGGCGGCGTAGGTGCTACGTACGATCGGTCCTTCGATCGAGCGCGATACGATCTCCCGCCCGCCATGCTGCCGCTCCGCGTTGTCGATAAGCTTATGGCAAAGAAGCGGCCATTCCTGCATCAGCCCCAGCATTCGTTTCCTCCCTTACGCTTCTCGCTTTTGTTCCCATTGTGAAGCGAACCGGTGGATTGTCCAGCCACCGCCGGGTGGCGAAGGAAATCCGGATGCCGGTCGCAGGGAAGCGATCGCATCGCGTATTTCTTGGAGTCCGAATGCCTGGTGCTCATGCAATAGGACCGGCGGCTTGAAACCCATTATATCAGAGGAGACTAAATTACTCGACCGAGAGGACAATCCGCCACAATCCGGCCATCGTCGGCATTAAGTTTCGTTAATGGGCAAAGGGGTGCGATTGGCGACTGAAAGAGGTTCGCATGGACACGCAGCTCGACGATAAGGCACTGGAAAGTACGCTTGCCGAAAGCCTGGGCGATCTGGTGCCGGACACAAAGACTGTTTCCGAAGACGAATTTGTTGAAGTTGTCGGCGGTGCGCTCGAAGCGGTTGGCGGCACGCTGCTGTTCAAGATGTGCGTTCAGAGCGAAGGAGAAGGCGAACACGTCGCCGCGGCATCGGTAGGCGACGGCGGCAATCGTCAATTCCTGCTGCTCACCCTGCCGACCGGCGGCGGTCACTTGAAAGTCGAGACCGCGTCCAGGAGCAGTAATCCGGTGGCCGGTATCGCTGCCGCCTATGCCGGCCTGATGGACGCATTCAGAACCGCGGCCTGAGCCTCGCCGGACAAGGTCATCGCTAAAAAATACCGTCGGCAGCGCCCACGGCTGGAGATCGATTGCGGATTGCCGGCGACCGTCGGCCTTGCGCAAACAACCTCGTCGACACACTTAAAGCTGAGACGAGGAGAAACAGCATGGACAAGATCGCCAACCCGGCACCCGGCTTCCGGCGCAATCCCGATAAGGTCATCACCGTCGAACCGTATAAGGGCACCGTCACCGTGCGTGCAGGCGACACGGTTATCGCCTCATCGACGAACGCCAAGGTGCTTACGGAAGCGCCCTACCCGGCCGCCTTCTACATCCCGTTCGCAGACATCGATTTCAGCAAGCTGAGCGGCACGCAATCCTCCACCCATTGTCCCTACAAGGGCGACGCAAGCTACTGGAGCGTGCTGCCTGCCGGCGAGGCAGGCAAGGATGCGATGTGGGCCTATGAGCAGCCTTTCGACGAAATGGCTGAAATTCGCAACCACGGGGCGTTCTACGCAAGCAAGGTCAGCATCGAAGCCAAGCCAGGCTGAACGGACCAAGGAGGAGGCCGGACGTGCCGTCCTGCGGATCAGTCGGTGGTGCCGTTGTTGCCGAGGCCGTCGGCATCGTCGAGCCGCACGAAGGTCAGCCCCTTTTGTTTAAGCGCCAGCAAGCCCTCCACGACGCCTTCCCCGGCTGCATGGGTCGGCTGGTTGATATGGGCGATGATGACGTCGCCGTCCTTGGCCGCTTCTATGCGCCTTGTCGTTTCCCTGGCGCCGAGCAGCGAACCGCCGTCGCCATTGATCGAGAAGCCGGCGATCTTAAAGCCCAGCTTGCGGATCATGGCGATCGCCGACGGACTATACTCCGCGGTCGCGCCACGAAACCATTTCGGCGCCGGCTCGCCCGTCCCGGCCAAGGCAACGGCGCCCGACTCGACCTCCGCCAGCACCGCTTCCGGACTGCCGGCGCTGCGTATGCCATAGATCTTCTGCGGCGTGTCGACGGCCGGGATGTGATGGCCGCCGTGGTTTTCCAGTTCGAACAGGTCAGGATGCGCCCGCATGATCTCGACGGCGGCAGCGTTCCGCTTCAGCCAGATGCCGGTGACGAAGATGGTCGCAGGTATCCTGTTTTCCACCAGCGCCGAGAGGATGCGGTTGTCGGTCCGTCCGCCGCAGGCGTCGAGGGTCAAGGCAACGCGCCCGGCTCCGCCTGCATCCGGCCTGATGTGCAGGATGGGTTCGACAAGCGATGCGGCATGGCCGCTGGACACCACGGCCAATGACATGGCGACAACGCAGAGATTTTTTTGCAGCAGGCGCATCAAACAGTTCCAAGCGGCGTTTCAAGCGGCCATCCCAAGACCCGCATGAAGGCGGAAATCGGGAGCTGGATAGCAGAAAAGCACCAGACGCGACAATCTGACCGTCTTGCGGCAGTTCCTCGTTCCGACCGGCGGCAAGCGCTCAGCCGCGGCCCGCCTTCGCCGCCTGAACGGCCGCCTGCGCGGCCGCCAATCTGGCGATCGGCACGCGGTAGGGCGAACAGGACACGTAATCCAGTCCGACCTCCTCGCAGAAGCGGATCGAGGCCGGATCGCCGCCATGCTCGCCGCAAATGCCGAGCTTGATCCGTGGCCGCGTCGCCCTGCCCTTTTCGGCAGCCATGCGCACCAGTTCGCCGACGCCATGGATGTCCAGCGAGACGAACGGATCCTGTTCGATGATGCCTTTCTGGCGATAGGTCTCCAGGAACGAGGCCGCGTCGTCGCGCGAGATGCCAAATGTCGTCTGGGTCAGATCGTTGGTGCCGAATGAGAAGAATTCGGCCGATTCAGCGATGACATGGGCGCGGATCGCCGCGCGGGGGAGCTCGATCATGGTTCCAGTCAGGTAATCGATCTTGACGCCGCTTTCGTCCATGACGCTCTTGGCCACCGCATCGATGCGCGCCTTGACGTAATCGAGTTCCTTTACAAGCCCGACCAGCGGCACCATGATCTCGGGTACCACCAGCGCGCCGGCCTTGCGGCCGGCCTCGACGGCGGCCTCGAAAATGGCACGCGCCTGCATCTCGGCGATCTCGGGATAGGACACCGCAAGCCGGCAGCCGCGATGGCCGAGCATCGGGTTGAATTCGTGCAGCGCCTCAGTGCGCTGCCTGAGCTTGTCCGGCGCAACATTCATCGCCGCCGCGACTTCGGCTATCTCAGCCTCGGTCTTGGGCAGGAATTCGTGCAAAGGCGGATCGAGCAGGCGGATGGTCACCGGCAGCCCGGCCATGATCTCGAACAACTCCAGGAAATCCGCTCGCTGCATCGGCAGCAGCTTGGCAAGCGCGGCGCGCCGGTCCTTTTCGGTGTCAGCCAGGATCATCTCGCGCATGGCGACAATGCGGGCACCATCGAAGAACATGTGTTCGGTGCGGCACAAGCCTATGCCTTCGGCTCCGAAGGAGCGCGCCATGCGCGCGTCGAGCGGGGTTTCGGCATTGGTGCGCACCTTCATGCGCCGCACCGCATCCGCCCATTCCATGATGGCCGCGAAATCGCCGGAAAGCTCGGGCTGCAGCATCGCCACAGCGCCCTTGAGCACCTGCCCGTTGCCGCCGTCGATGGTGATGATGTCGCCCTTGCGGAAGGTCTGCCCCATCGACATCAGCGTAGCTGCCTTATAGTCGACGCGCAGCGAACCGGCGCCCGAGACGCACGGCTTGCCCATGCCGCGCGCCACGACCGCGGCATGGCTGGTCATGCCGCCGCGCGTGGTCAGGATGCCCTCCGCCGCATGCATGCCGTGGATGTCCTCCGGACTGGTCTCGACGCGCACCAGGATGGCCTTGCGCCCTTGCGCCTTGAAATCCTCGGCGTCCGCGGAGGAAAAGACGATTTCGCCGGTGGCGGCGCCGGGCGAAGCCGGCAGGCCGACACCGATGACGTCGCGCGCGGCCTTCGGATCGATGGTGGGGTGCAGGAGCTGGTCGAGCGAGGCGGGATCGATGCGGGCGACCGCCTCCTCTTTCGAGATCAGGCCGTCCCTGGCCATCTCGACGGCAATCTTCAGCGCCGCCTTGGCGGTGCGCTTGCCGGACCGCGTCTGCAACATCCACAATTTGCCGCGCTCGATGGTGAATTCGAGGTCCTGCATGTCGCGGTAGTGCTTTTCCAGCCTGTCGGAGATGGTGACGAAGGACTGGAAGGCATCCGGCATCAGTTTCTGCAATGACGGCTTGTCGGAGCCGGCGGCGATGCGGGCCGCCTCGGTGATGTTCTGCGGCGTGCGGATGCCGGCGACAACGTCCTCGCCCTGCGCATTCACCAGGAACTCGCCATAGAGCTGCTTTTCGCCGGTCGAGGGATTGCGGGTGAAGGCGACGCCGGTGGCCGAGGTCTCGCCCATGTTGCCGAACACCATGGCCTGGACATTGACCGCCGTGCCCCAGCTTTCGGGAATATCGTGCAGGCGCCTGTAGGTGATGGCGCGGTTGTTCATCCAACTCGAGAACACCGCACCGATGGCGCCCCAGAGCTGTTCGTGCGGATCCTGCGGGAACGGCCTGCCGAGTTCCTCTTCGACCTTGGCCTTGTATAGCGCGATGACGCCCTGCCACTCGATAGCCGTCAGTTCGGTATCGAGCTCATGGCCGAGGCTGGCCTTCTGGTCCTCGAGGATCTCCTCGAACACCTCGTGGTCGAGTCCCATGACGACATCGGAATACATCTGGATGAAGCGGCGGTAGCTGTCATAGGCAAAGCGCGCATCGCCGGAATCGACGGCCAGCGCCTCGACGGTCTCGTCGTTGAGGCCGAGATTGAGCACCGTATCCATCATGCCGGGCATCGAGGCGCGGGCCCCGGAGCGGACCGATACCAGAAGCAGTTTCGACGGATCGCCAAAACGGCGGCCGGTGAGCCGGCCGATATGGTCCAGCGCCACGGCGACGTCAGCTTCAAGCCCTGCCGGATAGGCACGGCCATTGGCATAGTAGGCGTTGCAAACCTCCGACGTGATGGTGAAGCCCGGCGGTACCGGCAGGCCAAGACTGCACATCTCCGCCAGATTGGCACCCTTGCCGCCTAACAGATTCTTGTCATCGGCCCGGCCCTCTGCCGCACCATCGCCAAAGGTGAAAACCCACTTGGTCATGCTTTGCTCTCCGGTTGCAGGAGATTGGAAAGATTGACGAAACGGAAAGTCCCGCCATGCCCGACTTTGGAGCGATATGATGCTGCAATGCGAAAGGCAAGGCGTCGGAAAGGCCGTTTGGCCGCTACAATCGATTAAGCAAAAGCTACGGCAAAAGGACTTGCTACTCCAACGGCACGAGGCTAGAACATACAGGGAACGAAGAGGTGCCTCATGAAGCTCACCGGAAAACTCGACTATCTGGAACTGCCGGCAACCGGCGCGACGCTGGACAGTGTGAAAGCCTTCTACAGCGCCGCCTTTGCCTGGTCGTTCACCGACTATGGGCCGACCTATTCGGCCTTTAGCGAGGGCCTGGACGGCGGTTTTCAGGCCGACAGCGGCGACGCCACCGCCAAGCCGTTGCCGGTGCTTTACTCCCAGGATCTGGAAGAGACGCTGGCAGCGGTCGAGAATGCCGGCGGCACGATCGTCAAACCGATCTTTTCGTTTCCCGGCGGCAGGCGGTTCCACTTTGCCGATCCGGCCGGAAACGAGATGACAGAGTGGGGAGAATAGGCGGCGCGACCGGTGCGGCCGTCGCCAACGGAACCGTGGATCAACCGGAATGTCGCAATCTCCAGCATTGAGCTTTCCATCGGCACAGCCTATAAGGCCGCGCGCAGTCGACGCATGTCAGCTGCTGGGGCGTCGCCAAGTGGTAAGGCATCGGTTTTTGGTACCGACATTCCCAGGTTCGAATCCTGGCGCCCCAGCCAAGCGCACAGGGTCCGTTCCGGACACATAGGTTACGGTTTATACCGGAGACATGGGTAACACTTTTGGGCCGAAGGGGTTTTGGAGTGGTTCGCGCCTGCATGTCTCATCGTCAAAATATCCCAGATCATAGTCCATGAAGCTGGCCAGCCAGATATGGTCCTCGACCTGTTTGATGCCGACGGTCTGGCCGGCGAAGACCAGGCTGAGGTCGGCTGGACAGTCCATGCCGAGCGCCTGATGCGGCCGTTCTGAATTGAACTCGTCGATGAAGTCGTCGAACCTGGCCTGCTGCTGAAGGAAATTGGCGCCTGGCGGTTTGGTGGTTTCCTTCTTCAGGGTGAGGTGCATGCGCTCATGGCGTCCGTTCTGCTGCCGGCAGCCCGGCTTGATGCGCTCGATGTCGATGCCCAGGCGCAGCTACCAGACCGACGGCTTGCTGAGGTTGAACAGCGCATTGGGGCTGGCGAAGGGAACGCCATTGTCGGTCCTGATCGCGCTGGACAGGCCGAACTCCTTGAAACCGCTTTCGAACGGTGAAGGCATAGGCTTCCTTGGTGGTCGACAGCGCCTCCCAGGCGATGAGGTAGCGACTGGCGAAGTCGGTGATCGTCAGCGGATAAGCAATAGCGCCGATCGCCAAGCATGAACTCGCCCTTGTAGTCGGCGCACCAAAGATCGTTGGGGCGGTAGCCGTTTGAAAGCGGTGTTCCCGTCGCCCTGTTACGCTTCGGGCGTGCTCGAGGCCGAAAAACAGGCTCTCGTTCGCCGGGTCGAAGGGTCATCGCGTCGAGTGGCACTTCATCGCGCCGGAAAGCCGATGCAGAGCGGCTATGTCGAGACTGCAAATATTGCAAGGCGTACAACCTTAAGATGTATGACCGATCATCATGTACTGCCCTTTCCTATCGACCCGCTCCCTGCGTTACTTTTCGGTTTGGCCACTCCAAGTTCAAAAAAATGTGACAAATACGCAACATAGCCGAAAAATCGCAATGACCACGGCAATTTTGTTCCGTCCATTCTAGTTGTGGGGCGGACAATCTCCGGCGCCAACCCTATAAGGAGGGCATGGACCCCATTCCGGGATTCCCGTGCGCAGACATGAGGAATCCCGCAATGAAAATTCAACTTAGAATTGACCGTTTTCGTATTAAGCACCCGAATGCGGCGCCGAGGAATAGCGGCTTCGCTCAGGCCCAGCGCTACAGACCACGTTCATGGACTCGAAATGTCAGCCTTGTTCCGATTGTGGTCGAGGGTGATATTGAAGCGATCGGATTTCAATCTTCCCTCCGATTAGCCCACGACGCCAGCGTCACCCACGCACTGGTCGCATCCCATCCTCTGCATCATTCAAGGAGAGTCAAACTCGGGCTCGTCCCGATCTCGGAACTGGCGCGACTAGCATTACCCCGTCGGCCCTCTCGCCAGAAACCACCCAATGCTGGCTTAGACGGGCTGGAGCTAGTGCGTCTCGGCGTAAGGAGGCCATTTCCAATCGACCAAGATGTGATGTGGGATCTCTGGCAGAGGGAAGATGCATGGTGGCGCTGTCGCCAGGACCTGACGTTCTTCGAAGCCAGCCTGTGTCTCTGGCAGGTCTTCGGCCACAAATTGTACGACAACGATGACGGCGATTCTCTGCTCGATTTTCTGGACATCGACTTCACGACCGTAGGCGGTCCCTACCAAGGTCATTGGGGGCCTTTACACGGGTATAAGGGTCCCTTCCCGTTTACCGCCTGTTTCCAAATTGAAAGAACCGTCGGAAGCCAAACTCGATGGATCCTGTCGATCATCGACCAGGTCGAGGATTGGTACGTCGGCGTCGTAGAGGACATAACTCCACGGCTGGCAGCACTCGAACGTCAAATCAGGTTTGAGTTGCCCGAAGCTCAAGGGCCGCGCTGCACGGGTAATAAACCTGGCTTCCAAGCTGGAGTCTTCGTGCAGGCTCTTGGTTCTCGCAACGAGAGCCGCACCCAGCTGGGAGTGGCTAAATGAAAAATCATCTCCAGATGCATCTCACTCCCATTTCGGAAGTGAGGGTTTCGCCCTATGCCGTCCGCAATCACAACCTGGGAAAAATTCGCAAACTGGTCATACATATCGAAAGATATGGCCAAATCATTCCCATCATTATCGAAGGCGGCGGTTATGTCGTCGATGGTCATGCGAGGCTCGCAGCAGCTCAAAAGGCGGGTCTGACCCATGTGCTGACCATCGACATATCGCATCTGCCGGAAGCAGACCGGCGAGCCGTAAGGCTCGCGCTGAATCGGCTTGGCGAAGATGGAATGTGGGACAAGAAGGCGCTGGCCAGAGAGCTTCGACACCTGCTGGAGATTGGCTACGAACTTGACCTGACGGGCTTCGATACCCTCCAAATCGAAAACACGATCGAGATGGATATAGATGCCCCCGGCGACGTAGAAGAACTCGACGCACGCTTGTTGGTTGAGAAGCCTGTCTCGAAAGTCGGCGACATCTGGATTCTTGCCAATGGCGCCTCTACCCATCGCCTGGCTTGCGGCGACTGCCGTGACGAGGACCTGCTGCAACGACTTTTTGACGGGCTATCGGCGTCCGTCTCCTTCGCCGATGCGCCATACAACGTTCCGATAGAAGGATTCGTGTCGGGTCTGGGCAAGGCAAGCCATCAGGAGTTTGCGATGGCCTCTGGAGAAATGTCACCGGAGCAGTTCGGGGCATTTTTGAGGGCTGTTCTGACTGCAATCTTTGGACAGCTAACAGAGGGCGGGCTGGCCTATGTTTGCATGGACTGGCGACACATTGCCGATTTGGTCAAAGCCGCGGAGGCACTCGGTCTCGAACTCGTAAACCTCGCCGTCTGGGTAAAGACCAATCCTGGCATGGGATCGTTTCTGCGCTCCCAGCATGAGCTTGTTGCGATATTCAAACGGACTGGCGAAAAATACCGCAACAACGTGGAGTTAGGCAAGCACGGCAGGTCGCGCTCGAACGTTTGGCAATACCGCGGCGTCAATGTCATGGGCCCGGAACGCCACCTGCTGAGCCAGCATCCGACCGTCAAACCGTCGGCAATGGTTGCGGATGCGCTGCGCGATTCCAGCAAACCTGGCGACATCGTTTTCGACCCATTTTTGGGGTCCGGAACGACGCTGCTAGCGGCCGAACGATCCAGGCGGATTTGCTTCGGGGTGGAGATCGAGCCGCGTTTCGTCGATCTGGCTATCCGCCGATGGCAGGCAGAGACCGGCCTTTCAGCCGTTCGGCTGTCTGACGGTCTAGGGTTCGACGAAGCCCAAGCTGCTCCTGCAGCCAAGACGTCCAAAATGTCGCCGGAGGCTCCACAATGAGCACTGACGACGAAGAGGAGAAAGTCGGTTACGGCAAGCCCCCGAAAAAGTCTCGGTTCAAACCGGGACAGTCGGGCAATCCGAGGGGGCGACGCAAACGTACCGAGAACATTGGACTTGCGGTCCTGACAGAGCTTAGGCAGCCCATCACAGTGCGTGAGAACGGGCAGGAGCAGGTCCTCACAAAAAGGGATGCGATAGCGAAAACGATTGTCGCCGGCGCGTTGGCGAAAAACGTCAAGATGATCCAAATTTTGATGAGCCTCGTGCCTGACCAATTCCGCATTCCCGAAGCTTCGAAGCCTGCGGCGTCAGCACCCGTTTCCGCGGAAGAAGCGGAGATCTTGGAGCGCTTCTTCGCACAGAGATTAGGTCTCGCCACAGAGCAAAACCAAAGTGAGCCGTCAATGGCCGAAGACGACCAAACAGAGCCTGCAAATGAGGGAGAAAAGAATGACTGAGCCCTCTCGAGAAATCTTTCTTGCGCTGTACCGACTACATCTTTGGGCGTTCAACGAACGGATGCTGCGACTTTCCGTGCCGGGCTATGAGCATTTCCCCTACATCGATCTTATGGCGCAGCATGTTGAAGACACGGTATTGCGCCGAACGGATGGCAACCTCGTCATCAACCTGCCCCCGCGGCACCTGAAATCCTACACTGCGATCGCAACGATCGCCTGGTATCTAGGGAGATTTCCGAATCGAGAAGTAATGCTGGTCACCCACTCTCAAAGCCTTTCGAGAGACCTGGCTGCAAAATGCGTAGCGATGATGCGGACCAAGGCTTACGCGGAAATCTTTCCCGGATTGCAGATCAGCGACGAGAGACAAGCCACTATGGACTTTCGCACTAAAGCCGGCGGAGGTCTGCTGGCCGGCAGCTTCGAGACCAGAATGACCGGACGAGGCGCCGACCTTCTTTTGATCGACGACGCGTTGTCGGCGCAAGAGGCCGAGTCCCAAGCTTCCCGTGACACAGTCATCAACGCCTTCGAGGCCGTCTTCTCGACCCGCGGGAACAATCCGGCCTGGAAGTCAGTGGTCTCAATCGGGCACCGGGTCCATACGGGTGACTTGCCTGGCTATTTGTTGACACGGGGTTTCGAGCATCTCAAATTGCCATTTAGGGCGGAGGATGACGAGTTCATTGAACGTGGCCAAGTCAAATTTCGTCGAAAGAAAGGCGACGTCCTGCAGCCGAGCCGATATACGCCCGCCATCATCGCCAGAGAAATCGATACGCTGGCCCCCTATGTGTACGCGACCCAGTATCAACAACGGCCGACCGCACGCGAATCTGGTGTTCTGAAAGCGGTGCATTTTCCTGTGACCGCAAATCCGCCTAGTGGCGGAGAGACGATTTTTTCTTGGGACTGCGCATCAAGCACCAATCCTGGCTCGTCCTACTCCGTGTGCCTCGTGTTCCAGAAGCACGGTAAAGTGAGCTACCTGAAACACATCAGCCGAACCCGACTCGACTATCTCTCGCTCAAGGCTCAGGCTCTTGCGCTAAACGATCGATATCAACCGGCACGTCACCTGGTGGAGATGACATCGACAGGCATTTCTCTGGCTGCCGAACTCAGAGCAAAGGGGGCAAACGTTTTGGAAATGAGCCCCGGCGGCCTATCGAAAACCCAACGCCTTGACGCCGTAATGGACAAGATTACGGCACAATACATCCACATCGCCGAAGGCCTCCCTGGCATTGATGCCTTCCTGGATGAACTGACCGCCTTTCCATACGGATCAAATGACGATCAAGTCGACGCGCTCACCCAATATCTGCAGTGGCTGACCGGATCAGAAGTTAGCGGCGTGCCTGACCCCGTGTTTCGCCGACTTTCGCCTCGACCCAACCGGCTAGATCGCTATAGGCCAAAGACCTAATAACAGACCAGAAGGCGGGAGGCCGCAGTTAACGCGCCGCCGCGGGGCAGGGATCCCCATTACCCGGCCGCGTCCTCTTCCCAACGAAGGATGCCGCCTCGCTGGCGAGATTGGTCTTGCCCATATCGGTTTGAGATCGACGGCATCGCCATGCCGGTCGGCCGGGAGCCGACGCCCGGCCGTTTGCGGCGGTCATCCGTGCGCTGAAGGCAACGTTGTGATCGGGCCGACGGGCGCCGTCAAGGTCATGGTGGCGACGAAGCCGGTGGACTTCCGCTAGGGTGCGGAGGGGCTCGCGGCGTTGGTGCGCGAGACGATGGGCGCCGATCCGTTCAGTGGCGCCGTCTATGTGTTTCGGGCGAAACAGACGGATCGAATTAAGCTGATCTTCTGGGCCGGCACCGGCGTCTGCATCTATGCGAAGTGGTTGGATGATGGCGAGTTCCGCTGCGAGTTCGTGCATGCGGCGGCTTTGCCGGCATTTCGGTGTTCGGGAATGCGATGGAACAGTGTCGCTGCTAGTCTAGTCGTCGAGTAACTCGCCCGGCTTAACGGCCAGAAACATCGCCAACTTTTCGACGATGGTAATCGTCGGGTTCCGCCTGCCGCGCTCAAGGTCACTCACATAGGTGCGATGGATGCCGACGTCATCGGCAAAAGCCTCCTGGGAAAGGCCTTTTGCCAAGCGCAGCCGTCGTAGGTTCAGACCGAGGCGTTTGCGAATGTCCACACAGCTGACATTCTTGCTCGCACTCTATCAGTCTACAGACGATGAGTGACATTTTGCTTGACTTACGTTTGGAAGCGAGCGCTTTGCTACCGTGGGAAAAGCCGTGCTCAGACTATGAGCCGGCAATTATGGAGGAGGTAGCCAATGCCCGTAAGAAGCCGAGGTCGAACCTTACTGTTGGGCGTCGCCACCATTCTCGCGTCGGCGCCGGCGGTCGCTCGCGCCGATGAGAATTGCGTACAGCTCGACTTCTTTTTGACCGGCAAATGGGCGCCCGTTTTCGAGATCTCGAAATGGACTTCCCGGCACCCTGCTCTGGATTTTGGCAACATGCGGGTGTCGCTGGCGCCGGGCGGGGTCGCGGTCTATGAGGATCGGCTGAACAATCGGGAGGTAAAGTCCAGTTGGGAGGTACGGCTCAATTCTGTGGGTCTGGAGAGATTGTGCCTGCCCAACAATCCGTTTGATCCCGACCTGGAATGCTCTGTCATCTACAAGAGCGCGAACCCTGACGGTCCTGCCGCACTCATCTCGTTCGACAGCCAATGCGCAAATGGGCATTTCGGCTTTGAGGTGTTTGTCGGCGTCGAAGAGACGAGGCCGGAAGATCCGTCCACCTCGCCGGACAATTTAGGCTCGGCTCCCCCCGAGGAAGCCAGCACGTCAGCGCAGCAAGAAGAATCCACACGATCAGCAGACGATGAACAGGTCAGCAGCCTGGTTCCCCGATGCAGCTCACCTGAGGTGAAGGACACCGTATCAGATCTGCTTGCCTCAACGCCGCTTGACGGTGAGCAGTTGCTCGCATTTGCGACCGTTGGAAGACCCAAGCTGAGTTATACTGTCAAGGCGGCGCGCACCGAAGGGGAGCTGCTAAACGGCTACTCCTGCTCGGCGATCGTCACAGCAGCTATTGACACACCGGACAACGCGCAGCCGAACAATCAGATGGCTGTTCTTATGCTGCGGTCGCAAGGCCTGCTTGGCGACAGAAATATCGATTACAGCGTCAAGATGATGGATGACGGTCAGCTCATGGTGAACCTGGAGCCGTGACCGTGAGATGAGTCGCTCGATCTCTTGATGCGCGGATCACATTAAAGACGTCTGCCAAGGAGTATGCATGGAGCCGAGCAATGCCGATAGTGAGATCCCAGAAGGCCTGCCTGCCGGCAAAGTTGGGTTCTTTTGGATCATTCCCGATCGGAATGGACAAGATGCGATCCTTGGAGACTGCATCGAGCTTGCCACAGCAGACGTCTATGGAGAGGCCCTCACCCATTCTGGTGGTCACTACGATTTTTGGAACGATATGCAGGCGCGTGGACCGGCCTGGCTTCGCGCCAGAAACTTAAGCGGCAGCCTACTTGCCACGGAATATGAGGATTGGCCGCGCGGCAGACTGGTCTTTTATCCGGCTCAAAACGGCTTCACACTCTATTGCGATCGCAGAATCTTGACGCCTTCGCGGCTCGCTCTGGTTCGATCGATGTTTGAGATTTCCGAACATCGTGTTGATTTGAAAAGCGATAGTCACTACGTACCCGTTGGGCAAAGTCGCGTTCCAAAACTTCGGCGATCATGACCGCCAGTCAAATAAGCATGAGTTCTCTGCAGTGATATCACCCGCTTCCGAAAGGTATGCTGATCGGCCCGTTCTTATTTCCTCGCCCTCTCTTTGAGCTGGACTTGCCCTGCAAAGGAAGCATTGGTGTCACGACTTCACTCAGAGACCTGCACATGACGAAAAGCGCAACCAACCTGCTTCCGACGTCAAAGCAGGCTCTGTCATCGCACCCCTCTCTAAGATGGAGCCCGAACTCAGAAGTCCTGACTGCACTCCAGGCACTGGGCACCACAGCAGATGCGGTCAAACCGATTGTCATGGCACCACTTGCCCATCCAGGCCAGGATTCCTTGGAGAAAATCCTTACCATTGGCGCTCGGCCCTGCAGGCGCAGCAATCTCAGCAAACGAGGCTGCAGCAGAAATGACCTTAAGGGCGGCTTTGATAATCAATGTCCTACCGAGCCGGAGGTCTGCCCCAGCATTACGCAATGCTTGCGATAAGGGCACCTCACTTGTCCGCGCCGGCATCCTCGTCCTTCGCCAGCAATCCGGCAGGCTCGAGCTCCAGCACCTTGGCGATCTTGGCGATCGACTTAAGGCTGGCATAGTAGCGGCCGCGTTCCAGCGAACTAATGTAGGTCCTATCAAGCTCAGCCTGGTCGGCCAACTCCTCTTGCGACAGGCCTCGCGCTTGTCGCGCCGATCGAAGGTTCCTTGCAAAAAGCTGCCGTATGTCCATGCGGCGGACCACAGCTGCTTGCTGAATATATAACCACGGAGTATACTCTACATCAGTTACTCGCCGCTGCATTTCCGCAGCCCATCCAACCATTTTGGAACGCAAACCTCGGGGGCGCTATGACCGACTGGTACTATGAGGAAAATGGCATGCAACGCGGACCGGTCCCGGAAGCTGATCTCGCCAAACTTCTTGCCAACCGCTTTCTTGCACCGGAAGCCCGCGTCTGGTCGGCGGCCTTGGGTTCGCAGTGGGTGCCGGCAAACCAGACGCAGTTCAGGGAGAGTCTGACATCTGGTCCACCGCCCCTGCCCCGACTTGGACAAGGCCGGATGGCGACGGACTCCGGACCACCGTCACTTGGCCCTTCAGCGGCTGAAACCGCTTCCAAGACCATATATGCGGCGTTCCTGGCTTACTCGCCGCTTGCCATGCTTGCGGTCGATGTCATCGCCAAGGCAGCCGGCGCCAACCCCAACGCGCCCGACTTCAGCAACGCAACTTCCGTCTGTCTCAGCATTGTCGCCTTCATCTTATGCATGGCCGACGTGAAAACGCTTAACCGAAATGGGTTCAATCCGAACCGGCGAAGGATTGTCCCCTTTCTGCTTCTGACGCCCGTAGGCTATTTTTGGCGACGGGCTGCGGTTATGTGCGCCGGCTGGGCGTACCTGTGGGTATGGCTGGGCTGCATGGTGGTCCTCTTCATATCCGAGGTCGCCTTCATCATGGACGTGTGAGCGCCAGCTAACCTCGTTCCGCTTCACAAGCACCGGAGGCTCACAAGTTGATATGAACGATTCCGAATCCGTATTTCTACTGCTTCTAGTGATCGCACTTGCGATTTTCTTGATGCCGGCGCTGGTGGCCTTCCTGCGCCGTCACCCGAACCGGTGGATAATTCTGCTCTTTAACGTCTTTCTCGGTGCGACGGGCATAGTGTGGTTCGGTTGCCTGATCTGGGCCTTCAGGGCCATCCACATCGCCGCTACGCTAAACAGGAGCAACGGCGGCGAATCCGGACTCAATCTGACCGCCAACGATGTCGTGCGCGTTCGGTTTGAAGAACGCGCACAACAGCCACCGCCCCTCACACCGCCACTGCGTGCTGATGACGTTTTCGTTCGGCTCGAACGTCTCAAGAAACTGCACGATGACGGTGTTATTGATGCCGACCAATTCGCAAAGATGCGCGACGGCATCGTTCAGGCAGGATGATACCTGCTGTCGGCCAACGACTTGATGGTCCACTTACGCCGCTGAATGGCCATGAGAGTCCTCCCCTTCGACGGCAGGCACGAAACGGTCATTGCCCGAATTGGCCGGATAGCTGGCACATCCAGGACATTTGAGGGGGACCCCAATTTGTTAGATCGCGATCTGCACGTTCGTCCTATTCGGACGACTGGTCTCGCTTAGTTGTAGTCAACGCGCCACCGCGCAGTGAACTGCCTTCGGGCTTGCCTGATCGCGGGTCCTATATCCGAGCTCTTCACAAGTAGGCGCAATTCGGCGACAGGCGCACGGCAGAAAGTTCGAAAAATTTTCAGAACCCACCCAAACTTGGTAAGGCTGACCGTTATGTTTGAGGCCGCAGTGCTTGTTCGATAGCTCGGCTGACGGTCGACTGTGATACTCCTTCAGTGGCAGCAATTTCTGATTGGCTCTTCGCCTTGCCGGTTGCAATCAAACTAAACCAACGCCGCCCGTGATCGCGCCACTCTTGTTCTGTCGAAATCCTGATAAGGCTTGTTCTCAAGGATCTTGAACTTCGACGCGGCGGTAAACCCGCCGTGATTTGCAATACCTGGTCCATCAGGCGCGGGTCTTCCAATCCCATCTTGCTCAAGATCGGTTTGATGCCCCACCGAACCCGAGCCCCACTGCCTTCAAGATTCACGCTCAATATACCTGATGCAAGCTGGCTCGCAGTCACATCCGCCAATGGAACCTCGAGTAACCTTTTGACCAAATCCGGATGCGCGACCAGTGAGGTGACCAGCGTTTCTAGCCAGCGTTTGCCAAGTAGATCTGTTCGGACTTGGTGCAGAACGATCTCATCTAGCGTCCCGCAGGGGATTCGAATCCGATCTTGGTCTTCTTCCCGCTTAATAGACATCGATACATAGTACGAATACGATTTGCCATGCCGAAACGTTTTTGAGCGCGTAATTGCGATCTCATTTCCATCAAACAACTTTCCCAACAGTAATGCTTGAGACTGTTCGCCAAAATTAAGGCGTCCTTTTCTCGTGTTCTTCGATATAAGGTTCCGCACCTGTTCCCAGACTTCCTCTGCGATGATTGCTTCATGAACAGCGCTGACCAAATCTCCGCCAAGACGCAATTTACCAATGTAGACAGGATTCTTGAGTATTGTGTACAGAGCCCCTCGAGAGAGATCTCGATGCCTCATCTCCCTGGATGACCAAAATGGCAGTTCGCATTTCAACATGGAGACCGACTTCGTCGACAAATAGCGTTCGAAAATCCAGCGCACAAACCGTGCTTCGTCATGATTGACTACCAAGCCCTTGTTGACCACTCGATATCCGATAGGGCAAGTGCCGCCGGTCCACAGCCCTTTACGTCGAGATGCGGCAATCTTTTCGCGAATTCTTTCGCCCGCAATTTCACGCTCGAATTGCGCGAACGAAAGCAGAACGTTAACACTCAGCCTACCCATTGATGTGGATGTATCAAGATTTTGGGTCACGGACACAAATGACACCCCGTGCTGATCGAAAAGATCTGCAAGACGGGCAAAATCGACCAGAGATCGTGACAACCTGTCGACCTTGTGGACGACTACGATATCTATCTCGCCGTTCTCAACCAGCGCGACCAATCGACGAAGGGCCGGACGATCAACGCTGCCGCCAGAGTAGCCTCCGTCGTCCAATTCGTATTTTGTGGGAATCCAACCGTTGTGCTTTTGGCTTTCAATATACGCTAGACACGCATCGCGCTGTGCTTCAAGCGAGTTGTAGCGCATATCAAGCCGCTCCTCCGTCGACTTTCGCGTGTAAATAGCGCAACGCATCAGAATTCGCCCCTCCAACTTTTTTGGAAGAAGGCGGGCCCGGACCGGTGCCCTCCCGTTATCTCCTTCGCCACTCTGGTGAGACTTGGGAATGTCCGTTTCCCATACCGGAAGTCGCCGTTGGCGCATTGCTTGACGATATGAACTTTGCCGTTCCACTCTCTTATAAACACCTCTCTGTTAGAGCCGTTCCCATTGGCGAAATTGACGCCTTCTATGGACGCACGGCGATAAAAGAATGCTTCCTTTGAATCGATATCATTCCGCATACAATGAAGGTGCCATTCAATCAGGCGTTCCATCATCCTCTTACGCAAATTCGTCGGAGCCGAGAGGCCGGTTATGTCTCTATATAGGATTCTAAGTGCATCTATATTTGACATTCTCTCATCTATATCCTTTGCTCCGCATAAATTATTGCTCTCTTACCAGCTTATGTCCACCGTAATATTGCGCTATTAATCTCCCAGTTTCACAGAATAAAGCTGATTTTTGCTTGGGTCTAACCGGAGACGATCATGTTCGATCGGCCTGTTCGTGCTGTTCGACGTGATGCAAAGAAAGGAGAGCTTGCCCTGTTGCTGGCTCGGAAGGCCGGCAACGCTTTTGCTGCGACACCCCGCGTGTCTGCGCACCTGGACCATGACGATCCTCGCCCTGGGCATGAAGGTGCATCTGGCGTCTGGCTAAACTGGCATCACCAAAAGATTTCGACGGCGACCCCTGTTGGTGCGGCAAATGCTGAAGAAGGACCTGTTCTCGGGGTAACTGTTCGTGTTCCGCGACAAGAATGCCTCGCTCCTGAAAATTCTTTTTGGGGACCGGGGGCTTGTCTGGTCACCAACCGATCTGCAATCATGCCATGTCGCTATCGCCTTCAGTTGAGAGATTTGCCTGGCCGGCACTTGCCTCGTGCGACAGCACGGTCCACGAGCCTATACCGTCCGTGCATTGTGTTTGCGCAAACGGGAAATTCGTACCCCAATAGTTGGCGGCAGGCCTGGGAGTACGACAGCTGACATTCTGGCTGCCTCGGCGTGCAACGCAGTCTCAACTGCCTTAATCATTTCTGCCGCGCCGCCATCAAGCTCATTGATCTTTGCCGGATCACGCGCGTTGACGAACTTGCGAAGGTCCTCAGCGTCGCTCTCGTCGACCCCATCAATATAGTCGGCCAGCTTCTTACC
This sequence comes from Mesorhizobium sp. BR1-1-2, assembly GCF_020165435.1. NCBI lineage: Bacteria > Pseudomonadati > Pseudomonadota > Alphaproteobacteria > Hyphomicrobiales > Phyllobacteriaceae > Mesorhizobium > Mesorhizobium sp. BR1-1-2. The sequence continues at coordinate 362,462 of NZ_JAIUID010000005.1, read as the reverse complement.
GGTGAACCGCCGTTTTCTGAAGCATCAAAGGTCAGGCGAACGCGTAGACCGGGTTCATAGTCAGGTCCTAATTGGCCCTAAGTCAACACGTCGCTTCCCTTCTTGTAGTTGGCCTGCCAGCTGAAATCCGGGTAGGAGCGGCCGTAGAGCGGATAGCAGCCGCGGATGAGTGCGGCTAAGCCAAGCCTCGGCGACAGCCTCATTGCCATTGCCGCTCCAGTATTCGCACCGGCTGCATGGTTTTGCGATCTCCCACCAAACTTTGCAACCACGTCCGCCAACCTGTTCAGGGGTTCATGCCGGCGCTTGCCTTCCGTCAGGAGAGTTCGAAGCGCATCACGTTTGGCGTCGTCAGCGCGCCGAGTGTGTTGCGCGCGGTCACAGGAGGCCCTGCAGTCCAGGGCAGTTCCTTTCCGACTCGCGGGCAGCTTGTTAGATCTCGGATTTGGCTATGTTGACGCGGGGAGCGGGGCCGAGCGATTTCAGTCGAATTATGCGTGATGGCGCGGCCTTGAGGCCTGCCCACCTATCCGCCGTCAGCGATGTCGAGGCTGCGAAGGTGTTGGGTCCGGTGACTATCCGCGAGGCCGCGAGCCCACATCAGGCGAATGGATACCCATGACGGAGCACGAGAGCGGCACGACAAGCTGGTTTCGGTCGGGGCCCGCCCGCGGCCCGATTGAAGATTGCGGGTCGATGCGGTAAGCCTCGCAGCTAGATATAGGGAATTGCTCTTGTTCGTTTCTCCTTTAAGCGGTCGTGGCCAGTCAGCGCCGAAATCTCATGACAAACCCGTGATACCCTTCATTCATTTGCTAAGGGGCGCGGCGCCGCTCCTAGTGATGTGGTGCCATCTTGGCGGTTGGTGGTTCATGGAACGTGGTATCGCCTTCGCTCCATGGACGGTCTACCAGTCCACTATCGTGGACGGCTTTCGGCTGAAACAAGGTGGCGCGCATTTCGGCGTCTCGATCTTCTTCCTGGTCAGCGGCTACATCATCAGTCACGTGGCGCAGTCCGAATCGCGGCGAGAGTTTGTCGTTAAGCGCGCGTTTCGGCTGTTGCCGACACTATTCATTGCCGCCGGTGCCATGGCGATCGGCACCGGCGCTGCGTCCCGATTTGGGTTGGTGCCGATGCTTGGCGATGAAGCCCAAAACCTGCGTGACTATCTCATGAGCGCGATTATGCTCAACTTCCCGGTAGATCGCCGCCCGCTTGCGCTAGCGGTTACCTGGAGCCTTTGGGCGGAGGTCTTGTTTTACGCGCTGGTGGTGGCAGTCATTCCACTTATCAAAGGGCGCCCGGTCGGGGCAACTTGGGTGCTGACGGCTGCAGAAGTGATTCTAGTATTACCATACAAGGCGAGCGCCGATCTGTCATATTTGGGCTATTTCTCGATCTACTTGCCGCTCTTTGTGGTGGGCCGCATCTTCTATCTGGACCATACTAGGCGGATTGCGGGGCGAGAAGCGGTTACGCTACTGGCTGCGAACCTGTTGGTGTTCTCTCTCATGTATGAGTACCGCTTCCCTGGGCTTCTTCTTGATGGCCCTTACGGAGCCATATGGACTTATATTTTATCCGGGATCATGTTCTATGCGCTAATGGTTTCCGGTATCCGGCGAGTACCGAAGATCCTGGATTTTCTCGCGAATATCAGCTATGCACTTTACCTCTTGCACCTCCCTGTCGGATCGCTGGTAATGAGCGTCGGCTACGCGCTCGGCTTTGCACCGATCTGGCTATTTGCAGCAGGAGCCTCGACCAGTGTCTTGGCCGCCTTTCTCGTCACAAGGATTGTCGAGCGGCCAATGAACCGATTTGCGCGTGACCTGATCAAGAGAGGCGTCTCGCCCAAAAATCCCGAAGGCGCCCTACCGGGACATGCGTTGCATCCGACGCCTATTTCCAGCTTGGCCAGCCTTGAGGATCGCTAAGCCGATTGCTCGCTGACGGTTCCGGAAGGACTGTCAGGAATTCTGTGCGCAAGGCCGGTTTCGTCACTGGCTGACGAACCTTTCGCCGAAGACGACAGCGAACTGTGTCTTGGCCACGAACCACTCGCGCGGCGGTCGTTTCCATTCTTCAGCCGCGTGGTTGAGCACCAGATATAGCAGCTTCATGGCCGCGCCAGGCATTCCCGTGTCAGTCGTCGACGATGTTCAGCACCAGGAACCGCCGCCCGCAGGCGAACTGGTCGTGCACGAATTCCTGCGACCATCGCGCGTTCGGTCTTGCCTCGACCAGGATCGGAGTGCGTGCTCACAGCCCGGCGTCGTGCGCGGCGCTTGCGATCCGTCAGCCCTCCTTCCAGGTAGAGCCGATAAGTGCAGTTGATTCCCGATGGCTCTCCTTCCCGGCGCAGCAGATGAACTGCCGCCGATTGCCGAAGCGTCTTCGCTCATGACACCTCGCGCGGCCTTCTGTGCAGCTCCGTCTCCGGCGGACGACAGGACCGATAGCGGATCATCTTCGGACGGTGCCGACAATGGAACAGACCCGCCGTTCCAACAGGCCCATGGCGGCCTGCAGATGCGCTACGGCTTCGCGCTTGCGGCGGCCTTACCATCTTATGTCAGAAGCTCCTTCAGTGCCCGCCACTTCCAGCATCTGGTCCGCCGGTAGCTTCTTCAGCTTTGCGTTCCGTCCTTCAGGGCCTTGAGGCGCTTGGCGTTTGACACGTCCATTCCACCATACTTCGCCTTTCAAATATACAGCGTCGCCTTTTATCCGTGCTTACGGACCAGATCGACCGTTTCATACCCGCCTTGTGCTCTCGCAGCACCGCGATGATCTGCTCTTCCGTGAACCACCTCCGCTTCATCTCCCTTCTTGAAGGCCGGACTCTAGCTAACTCCGGGTGGAGCAAAAACTTACAGGCAGGTTTGAACCCCTAACGGCCTCAACTTTCCCTGTTAAGCACCCAAAATCTCCCTGTTTTTGCCCCTCAGGGAATGGACCCTAAGCCGCGAATTTCAGTAGACATTTCGCGCGCCAGAAGGTCTCAGAGAAGCCATAATCGTCGCCTCTTCCCTGTTTTCTGGAGTGTAACAGGGAAATTCACCCGAGACAGGTTCGCGATAGACTGGCACCCCAGCCAAGCGCACAGGGGTCCGTTCCGGACACATAGGTACGGTTTATACCGGAGACATGTTGTTGGAGCAGAATGAGAATCTATTCCGTCGCCGAGCGGATTGCCTTTGTCGTCACGCTCGCGGCCGTTCTCGTTCTCGCGCTGCTGCCGGTACATCGCCTCAAGCAATTCGGGATCGATATCGGTTTCCACTATGACAAGCTCAATCACGCCAGCGCATTCGCCGTGCTGGCTTTCCTGGGCAGCCTCGGCTGGCCGCGGCACAAGCCGGCGCTGATCGTCTTCCTCGCTTTTGTCGGTGCTGCCATCGAAGTTCTCCAGGGCACCACGGCGATAGGCCGCGATTTCGACGTGCTCGACTGGGTTGCCGATTGCGTCGGCATGGCATGCGGTCTGCTGGCCGCGATCTGTGCGACCTGGATCGTGCAACGGGCAAGGCGAGAAGAAGTCGAATCGCCTGCCTTGCCGCGCGAACGACACGACGACGCTTAAGATCAGGCTTCAGCACGGCACGTTGAAGGTGAAGCAACATCAATGAGCTGCGGCGCCGCGAGCACAGGCGCGAGTTGCCGGCCTGGCAGATGGCAAATATGTCGCCGTCGGGTGGGCAGACATGATTCCCGACCGGTCGTCCGAACGCCCGGACGCCGGCGGGACGACTTGGACCGCCCCTTCTCAGCCGCCTGGAAAGCTGCGCATACTGCGGCCGCCATGGCTCTGCGAATCAGACTGCCGGGGGCACGCTGAAGGTGAAGGTCTATCGCGAACTGCGTGATCGCGAGCGGGATCGTCGGGTGCCTGTGCTGAAGCTGGGGTCGCTGTATTTCGTCTGGTCGTCGGCCAGGCATCATCCGCACAAGCACGGCCATACTGGTTAGAGCATCGAAGAGACATGCGTAGCGGCTTCCCGTGCGGGATCGCGTGACTTCGACTTCGAGTCGCTCCACGATCCATCAACTATCAAGCCATTTGAAATCCGCCCATTGAGGACGCGTCAGCTTGCCTCGCGCATGGCTTCGGCTGCCTGCAGATCCACCGAAACGAGCTGGCTGACGCCCTGCTCGGCCATGGTCACCCCGAACAGCCGGTCCATGCGCGCCATGGTGATCGGATTGTGGGTGATGATGACGAAGCGCGTCTCGGTGGTCTTGGCCATCTCGTCCATCAGATTGCAGAAGCGTTCGACATTGTGATCGTCGAGCGGCGCATCGACTTCGTCGAGCACGCAGATCGGCGCCGGGTTGGTGAGGAACACGGCGAAGATCAGCGACATCGCCGTCAGCGCCTGCTCGCCGCCGGACAGCAGCGTCATGGTCTGCGGCTTCTTGCCGGGCGGACGGGCAAGGATTTCAAGGCCTGCCTCGAGCGGATCCTCGGATTCGATGAGCTGCAATTCGGCCGTGCCGCCGCCGAAGAGATGCGAGAACAGCCGCTGGAAATGGCCGTTGACCACGTCGAAGGCGGCGAGAAGCCGCTCGCGGCCTTCGCGGTTGAGGCTCTGGATCGCTTGCCGGAGCTTGCGGATCGCCTCGATGATGTCCTCGCGCTCCGAGACGATGGTCTCCAGCCGGTCCGAAAGCTCCTTCTGCTCTTCCTCGGCGCGCAGGTTGACGGCGCCGAGCCGCTCGCGCTCGATCTTCAGCCTGTCGAGCTGGCGCTCGATCTCGGCCATTTCGGGCATCGGATCGTCGGCTTCCAGTCCAGTATGGCGGATGACCAGATGCGGCGGAGTGTTCAGCGTCTCCTGGATGCGCGCCTCGACCTCCAGCCGGCGCTCGTCGGCCGCGGTCAAGCGCTCCTCGGCGCGGACACGGGTCTCGCGCGCCTCGGCCAGCGACTGGATCGCGCCGGTGGCCGCCTTGTCCAGTTCCGCCTGCCTGTTCTCCGCTTCCTGCAGACGGTCGGCTGCTGCCTTGCGCAAGGTCTCGGCCTCGGTGAGCTGTGACAGCAAGGCGCGCCGCTTGGCATCGATCTCGTCGGGCGCGTCGGCCAATCTCTCGCGTTCGGCCTCGGCCTCTGCCTTGCGTTCGCCCAGCGAGGCGATCTGCGTCGAAGCGTTCTCGGCGCGCTCCAGCCAGTTGCTGCGCTCGGTGCCGATCGCATCGAGCCGGCGCGAACGCGCCTCGGCCTCCCGCCGCAATCCTTCATGGACGGCACGCGCATCGGCGAGCGTGGCGCGGTCACGGGCGACATTGGCCGAGGACTGTTCGAGCTGTATCTGCAAGTCGCCAAGATCGGGCGCGTCCTGCAGCAGCATTTCCGCCTCGGCAAAGGCGGCCGAAGTTTCTTCATGACTGTCGACAATGCGGGCGCGGGCCTCGTCCAGGGCGGCGCGCCGGCTCGACAATTCGCCGCCGGCCTTTTCGGCTTGGGCCAGCGCGTTGCGGGCGGCGTCCAGTCCGTGCTGGGCGTCGCGTCCGGCCTGACGCGCGGCGCGCTCGGCCTCGCTGGCCTCGCGAAGCGCCTGTTCAGCCTGCGCGAGCGCCGCCTCGGCCTCGCGCAGAACAAGCGTCGCCTGCACTGCTTCGGCATCGAGCTCGGCCAGCCGGTTTTTTTGCGCCAGGCGTTGCGCGGCCGCGGTCGGCGCGTCGGCGCTGGCGGTCAGCCCGTCCCACCGCCACAGCGCGCCCTCACGGCTGACCAGCCTCTGGCCGGGCGCGAGCAGTCCCTGCAGGCGGCGGCCGTCGGCACTCTCGACAATACCGATCTGCGCCAGCCGGCGGGCAAGCTGCGGCGGGGCACGTACCACGCTGGCCAGGTTCTTGATGCCTTCGGGAAGCGCGGCGTCGCCGGCCTGGATCGCGCCCTCGCCCCAATGCACCGGCGCACTGCGATCGAGCGGCACGTCGAGATCCTCGCCAAGGGCGGCGCCCAAGGCCGTCTCATAGCCGCGCTCGACGCTGATCTGTTCCAGCACGGACGGGAAGAGATCGCCGCTGGCGGCGTTCAGGATCTTGGCCAGCGTGCGGGCCTCGGTCTCGATGCGCGCCAGTTCGGCCCTGGCGTCCTGCAATGGCGGACGGGCGGCATTTTCGGCCCCACGCGCCTCTGCGACCGCCTGTTCGGCGGCAATCGCCCCAGCCTCGCTCTCTTCGAGCCTCGCCATTGCATCCTCGACCAGAAGCCGCTTCTCTGCCGGGTCGGGCAAGCCCGCGACTTTGGAGAGGATTTCGGACAATTCACGGTCGACATCGGCGAGTTGGCGGGCGAAACGGTCCCGACGCTCGGCGGTCTCGCGCAGCGTCCGCTCGACCTGATTGCGCGAAGCGGCGGCCTCGGCCCGCTCGGCGGTTAGCGCTGCAAGCCTGGCCTCGCTCTGCGAGAGCGTCGCGGCTGCCTGTTCGAAGGCGGCTCGGGTGGTTGCTTCACGCTCGGCCGCGCCGGCATTTTCGGAATTGAGCGCTGCTTCCTCGGTGCGCAGGCGTTCGAGGATATCCGCATTGTCGCGCACCATGCGCTCCTCGCGGGCGATGTCACCGTCGAGCTGCTGGAGCCGGCGCTCGAGTTCCGCCTGGCGAGCGCGGATGCGGCCGGCTTCTTCCTCGATCTGCGATCTGGCGATCGACAGACGCTGGAAGGCCGCGGCCGCCGCAGCTTCGGCATCACGCAGATCGGGCAACCGATGCGCGCCGATGCCTTGCTCCCTGGCGGCGGCCATCTGGGCGGCGGCGCGGTCGCCGACCAGGGCGGTGGCGACGGCCAGCGCCGAACGTGCCTCGCCTTCCTGGGTCTTGGCCAGCGTCCAGCGCAGATGGAGCAGCGTCGCCTCGGCCTTGCGGATGTCGGCCGACAGGTTCTTGAAGCGGGAGGCCTGGCGTGCCTGGCGCTTCAGGCTTTCGATCTGGCTTTCCAGCTCGCCGACGACGTCGTCCAGGCGCTCGAGGTTCTGCTCGGCTGCCTTGAGCCTGAGTTCGGCCTCGTGGCGGCGCGTATGCAGGCCGGAAATGCCGGCCGCTTCTTCCAGCAGGGCGCGGCGCGCCTGGGGCTTGGCCTGGATCAGCTCGCCGATGCGGCCCTGGCCGACCATCGAGGGCGAACGCGCGCCGGTCGACTGATCGGCGAACAGAAGCTGCACGTCCTTGGCGCGCGCTTCCTTGCCGTTGATGCGGTAGAGCGAGCCCGCCTCGCGCTCGATGCGGCGCGACACCTGCAATTCGTCGGCGTCGTTGAAGGCTGCCGGCGCCGAGCGATCGCTGTTGTCGAGGAACAACGTGACCTCGGCGGTGTTGCGGGCCGGACGCGTGCCCGAGCCGGAAAAGATCACATCGTCCATGCCGGACGCGCGCATGTTCTTGTAGGAGCTTTCGCCCATCACCCAGCGCAGCGCCTCGACGAGGTTCGACTTGCCGCAGCCGTTCGGCCCGACAATGCCCGTCAGACCGCGTTCGATCACGAACTCGCCTGGTTCGACGAAGGATTTGAAACCGAGGAGGCGAAGGCGTGAAAACTTCATTCAGGCCGCCCTGAACGCGAAACCGCGCCGCGGGTTTGCGGCGGGGCGCACGGTCGCGGCACGGCAAAAGGGCCGCGCATGCCGAAGCGCTGCCGCTTCGGCATTGCCAGGACGTCAGAGCTGAGGGTCGATGATGGCCGACATTTCCTCAATCGACATCGCCCCTTTGTAGGTCTTTCCGTTGATGAAGAAGGTCGGCGTCGAGTCGACCTTGAATTCGTCGGCGCCGCGCTTCTGGACCGCCCTCACATCGTCCAGAAGTTTCTGGTCCGTCAAGCAGGCTTCGAAGGACTCCTGTGTAAAACCGGCGAGCTTGGAGATTTGCAGCAGCGCATCCTTGGTGTTGGACACACCCACCCAGTTCGCTTGCTGCCTGAACAGGACATCCACCATCGGGAAGTAGTTGTCCTTGGCGCATCGCGCCAGCATGAAACCGGCCTCGGCGCTCGGATCGAACGGGAATTCGCGCAGAATGTAGCGTGCCTTGCCGGTATCGATGTATTTCTTCTTCAATTCCGGGAAGGTGGTTTCGGCGAAATGCGCGCAATGCGGGCAGGTCATCGAGGCGTATTCGACGATCGTGACCTTGGCGTCGTCCTTGCCGAGTTGCTTGTCGGGCAATGCGCCGGGCTTAAGCAGTTCGGCCATGTCGACCGTGCCTTGAGCCTCCGGCGCCTTGACGGCGGCCGGCGTGGCCGCTGTCGCAGGCGCGGCGGGAGCGGCAGGCTTCACATCGGCCGCCTTGGCTTCCTCACCAGAGTCGCTGCATGCCGCGAGCATGGCCACCGCCGGAATGGCGGCCAGCGAAGACAGCAGGTTTCTGCGGGACAAGCTTTTGCCGAACGGAGGACGGTTCATACGAATCACCTGACAAGGGTTGGATTTTGCAACGCAAAGGCACGAAAAGGCGAGAGTTGGCGCGAATTAAGGCATCGCCGTCCCCAATCCAATCGTGAAACTTGAAGCTTATAATCACGAAATCGCGAGATTGGCGACGGTGCTATGACTTTCTTTGTCCCAGAATAGTGGCGCCGAGCCGCTCCAGCGAGGCACGCAGGCCATCGTCTTCTATCTTGCCGACGATGTGCGACAGTCTTGACTTTTCCGCTTCATTGAGGGGCCTGACTGGCGGTTTCGGCCGGGCTTTTTCACTTAGAACCGGCTTCTGCACGATCCTGATACGGCCTATGGCCGTGAAGCCGAGAAAAGCGTTGACGCGATTGATGATCTCGCCGGCCTCGTGCTGCAGATGGAGCGCCGCCATGCCTTCGCAGGCGATCACCAGTACGGCAGGCTCGAACGGATCGTCTTCGTGCAGCCGCCGCGGCCACTGGATCTTTTCAGGGCGCGAATGACCGGCCAGGCGCGAACCGGCAATCTCTTCCCACGACTGAACCAGGCTGACCGAAATGCCCGCCCGCTTGCGCAGCACCGGATCCAGGATCGCGGTCGCGAGATCGCTCACCGGAACGGGATTGCCGAAGGGCCTTTTCCCTGCCATGTGCGTTCTCCAGCCACCCACCTCCACTCTTCCCGGCCGAGGCCGACACGAGATCAATGGCACCGCACGAGCAGACCCGCAAGGCCATATCAGAGGACAGCAGCAGAGCTGCGTCCAGTGACAGCAGGAAAGCTGCGTCCGGCGATAGTAGCAAAGCTGCGTCTACCGCGTCCCGCCTGCTCGCATGGTACGACATGCATCACCGCGAGTTGCCGTGGCGCGTGACCCCGCGCGACCATGCCCGTGGCGTGCGGCCCGATCCTTACCGGATCTGGCTATCGGAAGTCATGCTGCAGCAGACCACGGTTGAAGCCGTGAAGGCCTATTTTCGCGCCTTTGTCGAGAAATGGCCTGATATCGCGGCGCTGGCGGCGGCGCCCGTCGAGGACGTGATGAAAGCCTGGGCAGGGCTCGGCTACTACTCCCGTGCCCGCAACCTGAAGGCCTGCGCCGATCTGGTGGCCGGGCGCGGCGGCCGGTTTCCGGACACGGAAGCCGGCTTGAAGGAATTGCCCGGCATCGGCGCCTATACGTCGGCAGCGATCGCGGCGATCGCTTTCGACCGGCCGGCTGCCGTCGTCGACGGCAATGTCGAGCGTGTCGTGACCCGCCTGTTCTCCATTGCCACGCCGCTGAGCGAAGCCAAGGCCGGCATCCGCGCCCGTGTCGAGCGCATGGTTCCTGCCATGAGGCCCGGCGATTTCGCGCAGGCGATGATGGATCTGGGCGCCACGATCTGCACCCCGCGCCGGCCGCGCTGCATGCTTTGCCCGCTGCGCGAGAACTGCAGCGCGGTCGTTTCAGGCGATCCCGAACAATATCCGGTGCGCCTGCCCAAGGCCGGCAAACCGCTACGGCGCGGCGCTGCTTTCGTCGCCGTGCGAAACGACGGCGCCATTCTTTTGCGCAAACGGGCCGACAAGGGGCTGCTCGGCGGCATGACCGAGGTGCCGACGACCGGCTGGACGGCACGGCTGGACGGCGCAACCACAGTGGCCGCCGCACCCTTTCCCGGCGACTGGCGGCAAGCCGGCCGGATCGCGCATGTCTTCACCCATTTTGCGCTCGAGCTCGAAGTGTTCCTCGCCCGAAGCAATGGCGAGACTCCAGCCGGGCATTTCTGGTCGCTGCCAGCGGACATTTCGGGCGAAGCGCTGCCCACTGTCATGAAAAAGGCAATCGAGGCTGCAATACCCGGCGCGACGAAAAGGCAACGCCCGCATTGAACGAGGACCGCATGACTGAAATCCGTCACATCGTTTTCGACATCGGCAAAGTGCTGATCCACTACGATCCCAACATCCCGTTCAGCCGGCTTATTCCCGATGAGACAGAACGGAAATGGTTCTTCGACAATGTCTGCACGCATGACTGGAACATCGAGCAGGACCGCGGCCGGACATGGGAAGAGGCGGAAACGCTGCTGATTGCCGACTACCCGGATCATGCGGAAAACATCCGCAATTTTCGCCGCCATTGGCACGACATGGTGCCGCATGCCTATGACGACAGCGTCGCCATCATGGTCGGCCTGATCGACAGCGGGCACGATGTCACCATGCTGACCAACTTCGCCGCCGATACGCTGGCCGAAGCACGCCAACGCTTCGACTTTCTCAATCGTCCGCGCGGTGTCACCATTTCGGGCGAGATCGGCAAGATCAAGCCGGATCGCGACATTTACGACCATCACGTCGCCGCTTTCGAGCTCGAACCGTCCGCGACGCTGTTCATCGACGACAGCCAGAAGAATGTCGACGGCGCGAGGGCGGCCGGCTGGCAAGCGGTGCTGTTCACCGATGCCAAGACGCTTAAGGCAGATCTTGAGCGGCTCGGAATCAAGGCGTGATTTGAATCGCTTCCAGCGCTTCGTTGAGACTTTGAATCAACGCCATGGCGCGGCATCGGACAAGGGTCAGCCCCCTGCCCTTTCCATGCCGAGCCGGGCGATGCGGCGCAGTTCGTCGATCGGAGTCAGGCCGCCGCTGCGTTCATAGTGCCAGAAGGTCCAGCCGTTGCAGGCATCAAGACCCTGAACTTCGGCGCCGATCTTGTGGATCGAGCCGGCACTGTCGCCGATCGCCACCGTGCCGTCGGCACGCACCTTGGCAGCCCAGCGCTTCTTGGCATCGTAGAGCGTGGCGCCGGGCGTCATCAGCCCGGTGTCGATCAGGCTGACGAAGGCGACGCGCGGCTCCGCGCGCTTGCCAGTGAGCACTGTCAGGTCCGCGCCGTCGAGCGGCCGCACCGCATCGATGCGCTCATTGGCGGCGTCGATATAGGCCTGCTCGCGCTCTATGCCGACAAAATGCCTGCCGAGGCGCTTGGCCACCGCGCCTGTCGTGCCGGAGCCGAAGAAGGGATCGAGCACGACGTCTCCCGGCTTGGTCGAGGCCATCATGATACGAGCGAGCAGCGCTTCCGGCTTCTGCGTCGGATGCAGCTTGTCGCCATTGTCGTTTTTCAGCCGCTCCGCGCCGGTGCAGATCGGGAACAGCCAGTCGGAACGCATCTGTATGTCGTCGTTCGACGCCTTCAACGCTTCGTAGTTGAAGGTATAGCCCTTGCCCTTCTGGTCGCGAGAGGCCCAGATCATCGTCTCATGCGCGTTCTGGAAGCGGCGGCCGCGAAAATTCGGCATCGGGTTGGTCTTGCGCCAGACGACGTCGTTGAGGATCCAGAAGCCGAGGTCCTGCATCTTCGCCCCCACCCGGAAGATGTTGTGATAGGAACCGATGACCCAGATGGTGCCGTTGGGCTTCAGTACCCGGCGCGCCGCCAGCAGCCAGGCGCGCGTGAAGGCATCGTAGGCCTCGAAGCTCTCGAACCGGTCCCAGTCGTCGTCGACCGCGTCGACCTTGGACTGGTCGGGCCGGTGCAGGTCGCCGTCAAGCTGCAGATTGTAGGGCGGATCGGCGAAGATGACGTCGATGGATTTCTCGGGCAGCCGGTCGAGCGCCGCGACGCAATCGCCCTTCAGGATCGTGTCCAGCCATTCGGATTGCTGGGGAGCATGGGAAAGCTCGTCGACAAGACGCACGGCTGACATTTTTACACCCAAGGCACGCGTTACTGTTTACTCCTGGTTATGGTTACCGATCAGCGTAAATATTCGGTGAAGGGCAACGATCGGGCGCGCCGGTTTGCACCGATGTGCCCATTGGTGTATGCCGCGCCGCCTGAAGCCTGTCCGCCCTCATTGCCCGGATCACCATGCCCCAGCCAGACCTTGTCATCTTCGATTGCGACGGCGTGCTCGTCGATTCCGAAATCATCGCCGCGCGCGTCGAGGCCGAGCTCCTGACCTTGTCCGGATACGAGATCTCGGCCGAGGAGATCGCCGAGACCTATGCGGGGCTGACGTTCAAGGACATCCTGATGCGGGTCGAGGAGAAGTCCAACATCCCGTTCCAAGTATCGCTGATCGATCGCGCCGAGGAGCTGGTGGACCGGAAACTGCGCAGCGACGTTCGTGCCATCGAGGGCGTGCGCGAAGCGGTCGCCTCGGTGACGGCGCAACGTTGCGTCTGCTCCAACTCACGCTCGGAGCGGATAGAATTCATGCTGGAGAAGGTGCATCTGCTGCCATTCTTCGCCGGGCGCATCTTCTCCGCAATGGAGACGCCGACCGGAAAAACCAAACCGGCTCCGGACGTGTTCCTGTTGGCCGCCGAAAAGCTCGGCGCCCATCCGGCAAACACTTTCGTCATCGAGGATTCCGTGCACGGCGTCACCGGCGCAAGGTCGGCGGGAATGCGTGTCATCGGCTTCACCGGCGCCGCCCATAGCTATCCCGGCCATGCCGATGCGCTGACGGAGGCGGGCGCCGAGACGGTAATCCGCCGCTGGGCGGAGCTGGGCGGCACGCTGGCCGCTTTATCCGAGTGGTCGGCGGACGCGTGAGCGTCCGCTTGGCTTCAAGAGCACCGCTGCCGCGGACTTAGTTGGTCGCGGCGGCTTTCTTCCTGCCCTTCTTCAGTTTGTCGGTCGCAGCCTTCGGCGCATTTTCGTCATAGCCGGCATAGGCCTGATAATCCTGCGCCGTCGGCGCCGGCACGACGATGTTGGAATCGGTGAAGACGAACTGGGTGGCGACCGAGGGATCGGTAACCTGGACCTGATATTGGTGGATCTGCGAATAAAGCACCTCAGTGCCATGCATTACTGCGGTGCGGATCGGCATGGTGATGGTTCCGGGCGTGAATTTCGGCCCCGGCACGATCTTGCCGGCGACCGCGATCTTCATCGTCAGTTGTCCGTCGGCGCGGCTGCAATCCCGCGTCACGTCGCTAATCGAGGCCTGATAAATGATCCTCGCCGAATCGTCCGGCGGAGTAGCAGCGGCAGCGTCGGCCTCAGCCTGGGCCGCGGCATCCTGCGCGGCATCGCCGGTCTTCTTGAGCTTGGGCCTGGGCTTCCGGGCTTCGTTGGCGTAGGTGTTGAAGAACGCCGTGCCGTCGCGAAGCGTCACCCTCGGGCAATAGGCGTTCAACTGGCTGGCCAGAATCTTGGGGTCCTGCGGCGGCGGTGGCGCGGTCGGGTCCTTCTTGCCGAAACCCAGGTTCAGAATACCGTTGTCGCCTGATTGGCAGCCGGCGGCGGCAAGCATAAAGCCGGTGAGCGCAAGACCCGCGAAAAAGCGACCGTTGAATGTATGAAACGCCATGAAACTGCACTTCCCTCTCCCAAAGCCGGTGACGTATATCAACCGCGCGGCAAAAATGCGACTGAGCCAGCGTAGAAATTAACCACCTTGCGGTGGGCGGAAACCCAAGGCAGTAACGGAATTGTGACGATGCAATATGTGAGTACCCGCGGCGAGGCGCCCGCGCTTGGGTTTTGCGATGCCGTGCTGACAGGCCTGGCACGCGACGGAGGGCTCTATGTGCCGCGCCAGTGGCCGCAATTCTCGATGGCCGAGATCCGCGCCATGCGCGGCCTTGCTTATCCCGACCTGGCCATCCGCGTGCTGTCGCCGTTCCTTGGCGACGAAATCCCGGCGCCCGTGTTCGAGCGCCTGGTGCGCGAGGCCTATGCCACCTTCCGCCACGAGGCCGTCTGCCCGCTGGTCCAGACCGGCCCCAACACCTTTGTCCTCGAACTCTTCCATGGACCTACGCTGGCTTTCAAGGACGTGGCGATGCAACTGCTTGCCCGGCTGATGGACCATGTGCTCGCCGAACGCAACCAGCATGCCACCATCGTCGGCGCCACATCGGGCGACACCGGCGGAGCAGCGATAGACGCCTTCGCCGGGCGCAGCCGCACCGACATCTTCATTCTTTTCCCGCATGGCCGCGTCTCGCCGGTGCAGCAACGGCAAATGACGACATCGAAGGCTGAAAACGTGCATGCGCTGGCGATCGAAGGCAATTTCGACGATTGCCAGGGCCTGCTCAAGGACATGTTCAACGACCACGGCTTCCGCGACCGGGTCTCGCTTTCGGGGGTGAATTCGATCAACTGGGCCCGCATCATGGCCCAGATCGTCTATTATTTCTCCTCGGCGCTGTCGCTCGGCGGGCCCGACCGCCCGATCTCCTTCACCGTGCCGACCGGTAATTTCGGCGATATCTTCGCCGGCTACGCCGCGAAGAAAATGGGGCTGCCGATCGAGCGGCTGGTCATCGCCACCAACGACAACGACATACTGGCACGCACTTTCGCGACCGGCGAATACCGCACCAAGGGCGTGTTCGCGACTACCTCGCCGTCCATGGACATCCAGGTGTCGTCGAATTTCGAGCGCCTTCTGTTCGAGGCATCGGGCCGCGACCCGGCGACCGTGCGGCGCTACATGGCCGGGCTCAAACAATCCGGCGCCTTCACCATAGAAGCCGCGGAAATCGCAGGGATGCGGGCCGAATTCGATGCCGGCCGCGCCGATATGAACGAGGTCGCCACCACGATCCGCTCGACGCTCGCGGCCAGCAACTACCTGCTTGATCCGCATACCGCGGCCGCCGTGCATGTCGCGGCCGGCAAGGCTTCGAATGCAGCGCCGATGGTGGTGCTGGGCACTGCGCACCCAGCAAAATTCCCGGCCGCCGTCGAGGCCGCCAGCGGCGTGTCGCCCGCACTGCCCGCATGGCTAGGTGGGTTGATGACATCGGAGGAAAAATACACGGTACTTCCATCCGACCTGAAAATGGTGGAAGATTACGTCAGCCGCCGTGCGCGAGCGGCGCGTTAAGGAGTACGAACCATATGGGTGTTGAGGTAAGCCGTCTGTCGAACGGCCTGACAGTCGCCACCGAAACCCTTCCAAGCATCGAATCGGTTGCCCTGGGTGCCTGGGTCAAGTCGGGTGCCCGCAATGAGCGTGACGAAGAGCATGGCATGGCCCATCTGCTCGAGCACATGGCGTTCAAGGGCACAAAGCGGCGAACAGCCTTCGAGATCGCCTCGGAAATCGAGGACGTCGGCGGCGAGATCAACGCCGCCACCAGCGTCGAGACCACATCCTACTATGCCAGGGTGCTTTCCGACGACGTGCCGCTGGCCGTCGACATTCTTGCCGACATCCTGCAGGAATCGGAATTCGACCCGCAGGAGCTCGAACGCGAGCAGCACGTCATCCTGCAGGAAATCGGCGCCGCGCACGACACGCCCGATGACATCGTGTTCGACCGGTTCACCGAGACGGCCTTTCGCCACCAGACCATCGGCCGTTCGATTCTGGGCACGCCGGAAACCGTCAAATCCTTCACCTCGAAGCAATTGCACGATTTCATCGAGCGCCAATACGGCGCCGAGCGCATGGTGATCGTGGCCGCCGGCGACATCAAGCACGACAATTTCGTGCGCGAAGTGGAAAAGCAGCTCGGCGGCTTCCGCACCAAGGCCGACAACACGATCCCGCAATATGCGCAATATGTCGGCGGCGATTTCCGCGAGGACCGCGACCTGATGGATGCGCAGATCGTGCTGGGCTTCGAAGGCCGCGCCTACCATGTGCGCGATTTCTACGCCTCGCAGGTGCTGTCGATGATCCTCGGCGGCGGCATGTCGTCGAGGCTGTTCCAGGAAGTCCGGGAAAAGCGTGGCCTGTGCTATTCGGTCTATGCCTTCCACTGGGGCTTTTCCGATACCGGCATATTCGGCGTCCATGCCGCGACCGGGCAGAGCGACATCGCCGAACTGGTGCCCGTAATCATCGAGGAGTTGCAGAAGGCCGGCGAGAACATCCTGCAGGAAGAGCTCGACCGGGCACGCGCGCAATACCGCGCAGGTCTGATCATGTCGGCGGAAAGCCCGGCCAGCCGCGCCTCGCAGATCGCGCGACAGCTGCTCTTGTTCGGCCGGCCGATCGCCAAGGAGGAACTGATGGAGCGGCTCTCGGCGCTGACGGTCGATCGTTTGACCGACCTGTCGTCACGGCTGTTCTCGACCAAACCGACGCTTACCGCTGTCGGGCCCGTGGGTACGCTGGCGCCATACGAAGCGATCCTCGATTCGCTTCCGGGCACGCACACCACGGCCCGCAAGCTCGCCGTCTAAGCCTGCACAAGCGCCGTGTTCGCGCTCCCTTTCTTTCGCCGCGACCTGCCGGCACTGAAGGGCGACCGCGTAACGCTGCGCGTGCCGTTCACCAATGACTACCGGGAGTGGTCGGCGGTGCGCGGCGAAAGCCGGGCCTTCCTCGAACCATGGGAGCCGCGCTGGGCGCCGGACGAGCTTGACCGGGCGGCATGGCGGCTGCGCATCAGCCGCTACCGCGAGGACTATGCGCAAGGAACGGCGATCGCCTTCTTCATCTTCGAGAAGTCGAGCGGCAGGTTGGCGGGCGGAATTACGCTCGGCAACATACGCCACGGGGTCTCGCAAAGCGGGCATGTCGGCTACTGGATCGGCGAGCGCTTCGGCGGCCGCGGCCTGATGACCGACGCGGTCAAGGTCGTGACCCGCTTCGCCTTCGATACGCTGAGGTTGCACCGGATCGAAGCGGCCTGTATTCCCGACAATATCAGGTCGATCCGTGTGCTTGAAAAAGCCGGATTCCGGCGCGAAGGACTTCTGCGATCCTACCTCAGGATCAATGGCATCTGGCAGGACCACTACCTCTACGCCCGGATCGCGGACGATCCGCCAGGCGCTGGAATGAAGGACTGATTTTTGACGAAATTCCTGCGCAACGGGCCGCTGTTCGCCTTTGTCCTCGCGACGATCCTGACGCTGTGCGCTGCGTCCTCGGCCTTTGCCGTCGAACCGATCAAGATCGCCCGCGACGATGTCGCGCTCGATCTGTCCGGCGCCGTGGAAATCTACCGCAACCAGGGCGAAAACTTCCAGGTTTCGACCGCACCCGGACCCGACGGCATCGTGCGGCGTATCGAGGTCGAGGCCAATGACGCCCGCTCAACCGGCGACTGGGCCGTGTTCGCGCTTGCCAACACCACCGACCAGCAGCTCGATCGGCTGATCGTGGCGCCGCATTTCCGATTGGTCAATTCCGGCATCTTTTGGCCGGATCTCGGCTCGACCCGCATCGCCGCCATCACGCCCAGCGAAGGCTTCGCTCTCGACCGCCAGAGCAGCCCCGACGCCGATGTCTTCCGGGTGACGCTGAACCCGGGAACGGTGATCACCTTCATCGCCGAACTCGCCTCGCCCAAGCTGCCGCAGGTCTATCTCTGGGATCCGGAATCCTACAAGGACTCGGTCAATTCCTACACGCTGTTCCGCGGCATCGTCATCGGCATCGCCGGCCTTCTCGCACTGTTCCTGACCATCTTGTTCGTCGTCAAGGGAACCTCCATGTTCCCCGCGACCGCGGCACTCGCCTGGGCCGTGCTTGCCTATATCTGCGTCGATTTCGGCTTTCTCAACAAGATCATCGAGATATCGCCCGGCAATGAGCAGATGTGGCGGGCGGGAACGGAGGTGGCGCTGGCGGCTACCTTCGTGGTGTTCCTGTTCGCCTATCTCAATCTCAACCGATGGCACGGCCATTTCAGCTATGGGGCGCTGGTCTGGATCCTCGGCCTGCTCTTGATCGCTGGCGTCGCCATCGTCGACCCGGCGGTCGCGGCGGGCATCGCCAGACTGTCCTTCGCCGCTACCGCGCTGACCGGGCTCGGCCTGATCATCTTCCTCGGCATACGCGGTTATGATCGCGCGATCATGCTTGTGCCCAGTTGGGTGATGGTGCTGTTGTGGCTATGCGGATCGTGGATGGCGATAACCGGCATGCTCGACAACGACATCGCCCAGCCGGCGCTTGGCGGCGGTCTGATCCTTATCATCCTGCTGATCGGCTTCACCGTCATGCAGCATGCCTTTGCCGGCGGCGCGCTGCACCAGGGACTGTTTTCCGACCTCGAGCGGCAGGCGCTGGCGGTGGCCGGCTCGGGCGACACGGTGTGGGACTGGGACGTGCTGCGCGACCGCGTCGTCACCAAGCCCGACGTCAGCATCCAACTCGGCCTCGCCCCCAACAGTCTGGGGGGTGCTGCCCGCAATTGGCTGCCGGTGCTGCATGCCGATGACCGCGACACGTTCCGCACCACGCTCGACGTGGTGCTCGAGCATCGGCGCGGCAAGGTGGCGCAGAACTTCCGGCTGCGCGGCGCCGACGGCCACTATCACTGGTTTGCTCTGCGCGCGCGCCCTGTGATCGGATCGGACGGCGAGGTCATCCGCTGCGTCGGCACCATGGTCGACGTCACCGAGCAGAAGAAATCCGAGGAGAGGCTGCTGCACGACGCGGTGCACGACAATCTCACCGGCCTGCCCAATCGCGAATTGTTCATGAACCGGCTCGAGGCGATCATCTCGATCGCACGGACCGAAGAGAAGGTGCGTCCGACCGTCTTCGTCATCGATATCGACCGCTTCAAGCAGGTCAATGACGGGCTCGGCATCTCGGCCGGCGATACCATCCTGCTCACCATCGCGCGCCGCCTGCACCGGCTGTTGAAGCCGAAGGACTCGCTATCACGCTTCGCCGGCGACCAGTTCGCCCTGATGCTGCTTTCCGAGCAGGACCCGGCCCGCATCGCCGCGGTGGCGGACGCCATCAAGCATGCCATCAACGCTCCGATCACCTTTGCCAAGCGCGAGATCGTGCTGACCGCCTCGATCGGGCTGATCACCTGGACCTCGGCGCAGACCTCGGCCGAGGACATGGTCAAGGACGCCGAGCTTGCCATGCACCAGGCCAAGCGCTTCGGCGGCGACCGGATCGAACCGTTCCGTCCGGCCTTCCGCGCCGTCGGCACCGACCGGCTGCAGTTCGAATCCGACCTGCGCCGCGCCATCGAACGGCGCGAATTCACGCTTGCCTACCAGCCGATCGTGCGGCTGGAAGACGGCAGCGTCGCCGGCTTCGAGGCGTTGCTGCGCTGGGACCATCCGCGCCGCGGCATGATCCCGCCTGCCGATTTCATCCCGGTTGCCGAAAGCTGCGGGCTGATCGTGCAGCTTGGGCTGTTCGCCATGCAGCAGGCCGCCGAGGATCTGGCGGCATGGCAGAAGCAGATCGGCGACGCGCCGCTGTCGGTTTCGGTCAACCTCTCCAGCCGCCAGCTCATCCGCCGCGACCTGGTCAGCGATGTTCGCTCGGTTATTGCTCGGGCCAATCTGAAGCCGCGCTGCTTCCGGCTCGAGCTCACGGAATCGCTGGTCATGGACAATCCCGAGCAGACCGCCCATGTGCTGAACAAGCTGAAGCAGCTCGGCATCGGCCTGTCGCTCGACGATTTCGGCACCGGCTATTCGTCGCTCGCCTATCTGACGCGCTTTCCCTTCGACACGATCAAGATCGACAAGAGCTTCGTCGACGACAACACGCCCAAACGCGCCGTGCTGCTCAAATCCATGGTCAGCATGGCGCATGAGCTGGGCCTGTCGGTGGTCGCCGAAGGCATTTCGGACGAGCGCGACGCGCTGGAGCTTCGCCAGATGGGCTGCGAATATGTGCAGAGCTTCATGTTCGGCGCCCCGATGCCCGGTGATCAGGTGCTGAAGACGCTGAAGGAACAGTATCCGCTGACGCAGGCGTAATTGGCTTTCACGCCGCCGGAGCTCAGGCGTGGCCGGCCGCCACACTCAAATGCGCGAGGTCGATGCCGATCGAGGCAAGAATCCGGTCGTATTTGCGCTCGATGTCGGTATCGAACAGAAGCTCCGGAGTGGCCGGACAGGTCAGCCAGCCGTTTTCGGCTATCTCGGTTTCCAGCTGGCCGGCGCCCCAGCCCGAATAACCCAGCGCCATCAGCGCGTGACGGGGTCCCCGGCCCGACGATATGGCGCGCAATATGTCGACGGTCGCGGTCAGACAGACATCGTCCGAAACGGTCAGCGAAGACTCCACCCGGTAATCGCCCGTATGCAGCACGAAGCCGCGGCTGCGGTCGACGGGCCCGCCATTGCGAACGACGAAATCACGGGTACGGGCGGGCAACCGGATCGCCTCGTGCTCGTTCATGATGCCAAGTTGCACCAAAAGGTCCGGAAACAGCATCTGCTGCGTCTGGTTGATGATCAGGCCCATCGCGCCCTCATCGCTGTGGGCGCAGATGTAGATGACCGAGCGCGTGAAACGGTCGTCCTTCATGCCGGGCATGGCAATGAGGAACTGATCGTCGAGAAAGCCGCTGCCGGCGGCCGTCTTCTTGTGGCGCAACAAGTCCATAATCAGAGCGTAACGCGTTTCCCGGGCGCCGAAAAGATGTACCGCGCCGGTTTTCGACCAAGCCCGTTCCGCCGGCCGATCATTACCTGCGGCAAAGGTCACGCAAATATGATACCGGCAAGACCATGAAATCATTGCACGGCCATGAACGGACGATCAAATCATCACCATGCAAAGCTTGAAAATCCTGTTGCTCGGCGCCGCTGTCGGATCGGCAATCACACTCCCAGCCGCCGCCTCTTCGTCCGCCTGGTACAACAGCGAAGGCGGCAAGGTACGGCTGGTGACGAGCGGCAAGCCCGACGATGCCGGCCGCATCCGGGGCGTTCTCGACATAGCGCTCAAGCCTGGCTGGAAGACTTATTGGCGCGACCCGGGCGACGCGGGCGTGCCGCCGCAACTCGATATCTCGGCCAGCACCAACATTTCCGATGCCAGCCTTTCCTTCCCAGCGCCGAAGCGTCATGACGACGGCTACGGCAAATGGGCGGGCTACGACTATCCGGTCTCGCTGCCGGTGACGTTCACGCTGTCGACCGCGAAGGATCCGTCCGTTATCGACGCCGACATTTTTCTCGGCATTTGCGAGACGATCTGCATCCCTGTGCAGACGCGGCTGACCGTCGACCCCGGCTCCGACCCGGATAATGCCGAGGACGCGGAGCTGGTCAAGGCGAGCTTCGCCGCCTTGCCCGCGCCGGCAAGATCCGACTTCGGCATCAACGTGCTGCCGGGCGACCATGAAACGCTGGTTGTGGAGGCGAGCTTTCCCGGCGATCCGGAAGCGGCGGACTTCTTCGTCGCAGGAGACCGCGACTACATGTTCGGTTCGCCGGCCCGCAGCCAGAAGGACGGCAAGCTGATCTTCACCGTGCCGATCCTCGACCGGCCCTCGACGACACCCACGGATGGCGGACTACACTATACGCTGACGAGTTCGGCAGGCGCGGTCGAAGGGCTTCTGCCTTTCCCTTGATCCAGCCCTCCGCGATGGTTGCGGGAAACCGCATAGTTCGCTACCCAAGGCCACGTCCTTCCCCATTCTCGCAAACGAGGAACCCATGTCCATTTCCGCTGGCGACAGACTGCCCGATACGACGTTCAAGACGATGACCGCCGACGGTCCCAAGCCGATCACGACGGCCGAGATTTTTGCAGGAAAGAAGGTCGTGCTGTTTGCCGTGCCAGGCGCCTTCACGCCGACCTGCAGCAACAATCATTTGCCCGGCTATCTGGAGAACCACGACGCCATCCTGGCGCGCGGCGTCGATACGATCGCCGTTGTTTCGGTCAACGACGTCCATGTCATGGGCGCCTGGGCGCGCTTCACCGGCGGTGAAGGCAAGATCCTGTTCCTCGCCGACGGCAATGGCGACTTCGCCAAGGCGATCGGCCTCGACGCCGACTTCTCCGGCGGCGGCATGGGTCTTCGGTCGAAGCGGTTTTCTATGATCGTCGATGACGGCAAGGTCACCGCCCTCAATGTCGAGACCAAGCCCGGCGTCGATGAATCCGGCGCGGCACATATTCTGGGACAGCTGTAAGCTTCAGCGGCCGTTAGGCGGGGCCGCGGCGCCAGGCCTCGCCGACAAGCGACCGCGCCCCGGAACTGCCGGACTTTTGGGGGGATTCCAACGATGTTTGACATCTTCTGGCGCGCCGTCGCGATTGGCATCGGCGCCACGCTGCTGATGGATATCTGGGCCCTGTTCCTGCACAAGGCGTTCGGCCAGCCGCGGCCGAACTGGGGACCGGTCGGGCGCTGGGTATGGCACCTCCGCGACAAGGTTTTCCACGACGATATCGGCGAGGCTGCGCCGTACGCGCATGAGCAGGTGCTGGGCTGGGCTTTCCATTACTTCGTCGGCATCGTCTACGGCATCATCCTTGTCGTCGTGGCCGGAGCGAGCTGGCTTGTCGCGCCGACCTTCCTGCCTGCTTTCATCCTCGGCATCGTCACCGTCGGCGCCGGCTGGTTCCTGCTGGCGCCCGGCATGGGCGCGGGCTGGGCAGCATCGAAGCGGCCCAACCCGATGAAGGTACGGGCGCTCAACCTGGTGTCACATACCGTGTTCGCCCTCGGGCTTTGGGGCACCGCACTGTTGATCCGGTGAATGGCTAGAACAAGCGGTTCAAATCTCGCCGTCCATCCACAACCCGGACGATTTCAACTTGCTCAACAGGGCCATCGTCGGTGTCCGGAATTGTTTCGTAGAGCAGTAAAAACGGCGTCTCCACCAGCATTCGTGCGGACGACCTAATGTCCGGTCGTCTAATTCCCATGCGCGGCTGGTCTGCCAGCTGCATGGCTCGCGCCTCCAGCCGATCATAATAACGATCGGCTGCCCGTATGTTTTCGCTGCCGATCATCATGTAGATGTCGATGAGGTCCGCTCTAGCTGCGGGTGACCAGACTAGCCTAACGGCCATTCGGCGAGACGTCCGTCAGCTTTCGCCGAGCTTCCTTTCGCAGCTCGTCGAAATCCACAGGCTCGGGTCTTCCGCTTGCCTTGCCTTCATCCCACAGCTGCCTCAGCCGGTGGATATCGTTATGCCGCAGTTCGCGTTTGGCCAGCCAATCTCGCACTGCTTCCCGCACAATCTCGCTTGCAGTGGCATACTCGCCCGCTTCCACCGCCTCTCGCATGACGGCTGCCTGCTGCGGCGTCACCGCAATGCTCATTTTTTCCACATTCGCCATGCCGGTTCCTTCATTGCTCTTTGGTAGGAAATATTACTCCCATCCCGGAGCAACTGCAACGTTATGGGCTCTATGCGCACGCCCGCTGGCGTTGGTTAAAGCAGCCAGTATTGCAATCACTCTCGCGCGTCCAACATCGGACAGGCCCCATCCCGGTACCGGAATCTTGGCGTCCACCTGAACCTGGGGATGCGTCACATGGTGCAGGACCGGCATGATAGAGGTCCCAGCCTAGGGATGGTGCCGCCCCGGAATTCAATAGCTTTGGGTCGAACGCCGCGCCTTTGCCACCGCCGGCTGCTTGGACTGCGAGACCGGCTTGGGTGGGGTAGAAACAAGCTTGACCGGGCCCTTCTTGAATGGCGCCATGCCATCACGAGCGAGTTCGTCCGCGCGTTCGTTCTCGATATGGCCGGCATGGCCCTTGACCCAGATCCAGGTGACCTTGTGACGCCGATTTGCCTCATCGAGCGCCTGCCAGAGCTCACCATTCTTGACCGGTTTCTTGTCGGCGGTCTTCCAGCCGTTCTTCTTCCAGCCATGGATCCACTTTGAAATGCCGTCCATGACATATTTGCTGTCGGTGTGAAGATCGACCGTGCAAGGTTCCCTGAGCGCGTTCAGCGCCGAGATGGCGGCAAGCAATTCCATGCGGTTGTTGGTCGTCTCGGCCTCGCCACCCGATAGTTCCTTGGTGGCGCCATTGAAGCGCAGGATCGCGCCCCAGCCGCCCGGGCCGGGATTGCCCGAACAGGCACCATCGGTGAAGATCTCAACGTGTTTGCTCATGCCAGTCCATATTCCGAAGCAGATTTGATCGTCCGATGAAACCGCATTCTCCTGATGTATTCGGTTGGATCGCGTTTCATCACCAGCCCGCCATCGGGAACGGTCAGCCAGTCATACAGCCGGGTCAGCATGAAACGCAGCGCCGAGCCCCGTGCCAGCATCGGAAGTGCTGCCTTTTCCTGATCACTCAGAGGCCGCACACCCTGGTAGCCGGCAAGCAACGCCTTGCCCTTGGTGAGATTGAAGGAAAAATCCTTCTCGAAGCACCAGGCGTTCAGGCAGGTGGCGACGTCATAGGCGTAGAGGTCGTTGCAAGCGAAATAAAAATCAATCAGGCCGGAGAGCTTCTCGCCGAGAAAGAACACGTTGTCCGGGAAAAGATCGGCATGGATGATGCCTTCCGGGAGGCCCTTCGGCCAATTCCGCTCGAAGTCGGCGAAGTCGGCGTCGACTTCGGCCGCAAGGCCCGGCTCGACTTCATCGGCACGGTCGCGAGCTGCCGACCAGAGCTTGCGCCAGCCGTCGATGGCGAGCGCATTGGGGCGGGCCATCGGAAAATCGGCTCCGGCCAGGTGCAGGGCGGCCAACGCCTTGCCGACCTCGGCGCAGTGGATGGATGTCGGTCGCCGGAGCGAGAGACCCTCGAGGAAAGTGATGATGACGGCCGGCCGGCCCGCCAGCGTGCCGATGACGCTGCCGTCATGCGCGGTTACCGGCAGCGGGCAGGACACGCCCTTTTTGGCGAGATGGCCCATTAACCCCAGGAAAAACGGCAGATCCGCCTTCTCCACCCGTCTTTCATAGAGCGTCAGGATGTAGGAGCCGCTGGAGGTGTGCAGCAAAAAATTCGAGTTCTCGGTGCCCTCTGCGATGCCCTTGTAGGACAGGAGATCGCCGACCGGATAGTGCTTCAGGAATGCGCCGAGTTCGCCTTCCGCAACATCGGTGTAGACCGCCATGTGCCTTACGGCGCCCCGTTGACGAAAGCCATGTCGGCCGTCGTCAGTTCGACATCGCGCAGTACCCGCATGACGGGAAAATCCTCCGTTTCAGTGGCCGTGATGGCCAGGTCGATCGTGACATCGAAGCGCTGGCGGAACGCATCGATGATCTCGTCGACGATGATCTCCGGGGCGGACGCCCCCGCCGACAGACCGAGCGTCGAGATGTCGCCGATGTCGTCCCACGGAATCTCGGCGGCACGCTGCACCAGAAGCGACATCGCAGCCCCCGCACGCTCGGCCACTTCGACAAGACGCCGCGAATTGGACGAATTGGGCGCGCCGACGATCAGGTAGAGATCGGCGCCCGCGGCGGTGTCCTTGACCGCTTCCTGGCGGTTCGTGGTGGCATAGCAGATCGATTCCGCCGCCGGCGCCTGCAGTTCGGGAAAGCGGTCCTGCAGCGCCCGGATGATGCCGGCCGTGTCTTCGACCGAAAGCGTGGTCTGGGTGACGAAGCCGAGCGCCTTCGGGTCCGCCGGCGCAAGCCTCGCGGCATCGGCTTCGGTCTCGATCAGCGTTACCGCGCCTTCCGGCAATTGTCCCATGGTGCCGATCACCTCGGGATGTCCGGCATGGCCGATCAGGAGCACGTGGCGGCCGAGCCGCTGGTGGCGCATCGCCTGCTTGTGGACCTTCGAGACCAATGGGCAGGTGGCGTCGAGATAGAACAAATTGCGCGCCTGGGCATCCGCCGGTACCGACTTCGGCACGCCATGCGCAGAAAAGACGACGGGCGACTGCCGATGTTCGGCCGGAATCTCGGAAAGTTCCTCGATAAACACGGCGCCAAGGCTTTGCAGCCCTTCAACGACATAGCGGTTGTGCACGATCTCGTGGCGGACATACACCGGCGCGCCATATTTCTTCAGCGCCAGCACGACGATCTGGATAGCACGGTCGACGCCGGCGCAAAAACCGCGCGGCTGGCAGAGGCGGATCGTCAGAGGAGGCTTTGTGGTGGTCTGAAGCATGAATCCGGGCCGTTTGATCAGAGCCGAAATGAGGTGCCTACCCCCGTCCTGTCAAGGGCGATGGCCCTTCGAGCGGGTCGGTCGCGCTCATTCCTCTTTTGCTGGCCTGCGAAGCCGCAGGATGAGAACGGCGGCAAGTGCGGCGGCAAGCCCATACCAGGTCACGGCATATTGCAGATGGCTGTTCGGCAGGTCGATGATGGTGACACCGCCGATGGGCAAACCGCCCGGATTGGGCGTCTTGTCGGCGTCGATGAAGATTGGCACCAGCTTGGCGCTCGCCGGCAGTCCGGCGCTCGCCGCCATTGCGTCGCGGTCCTTCCAGTAGAAGATGTTCTTCGGAACATCATTGTCGGGAAGCATCATCGACGGCTTCGCCGGCAGCGGATTGCGAGCGAGGCCGGTGACCGTCACCTTGCCCGCGACCTGTCCCTTGGCGCGCTTGGCGGCATCCTTCAGATCGTATGGCACGAAACCGCGATTGATCAGAACGAAGCGGCCATCGTCGAGGGCCAGCGGCGTGTAGACGTTGAAGCCGGCTTCGCCTTCCCATGTCGCGTAGAAATGCCGCTCGCCCGAATGCAGGAACGTGCCGGTCACCGTCACCGGCGTGTAGTCGACGTCCCCAGTCGAGGCGAATTGTTTCTCCACCTCGGCCAGCGGGAGCGGCGGCGAGTGGGTGCGCTGGTCGATGGTCTGGAGAAGACCCTCCTTCCAGTGCAGGCGCTGGACCTGCCAGGTGCCGAGCGCCAGCAGGATCAGGAGCAGGACGAGGCCAATGCCGAGCAGCAATACCGATCCTGGCCGCGAACGACCGCCGTCTTTGGTGGACATGTCGGTCATTCGCCGCGATCCAGCCGGCCCTCGGCCGCCTTGTTGCGGTACTGCAGCGTGAGCAGCACCCCCTTGATCAGCCGGAGCGCCGTCAGGCACAGCACCAGCGCTAGCGGGATCCAGACCAGCAGATGCAGCCAGAGCGGCGGGCTCAGCGTCACTTCGACCCAGAGCGCCAGGCCGACGATGATGAAGCCGATGATCAGGATGACGAAAACCGCGGGCCCGTCGCCGGCATCGGCATAGGAATAATCGAGGCCGCAATTGGTGCAGCGTTTGCCTACGGTGAGAAAGCCGGAAAACAGCCGCCCCTCGCCGCAGCGCGGACAGCGTCCATGCAGGCCCGCCGAAATCGGGTCGATCGGAGGCCAGATCGCCCTATCTTCACTCCTCGAAGCGTCGTCGCTCATCGCTTACCGCTCAATCCCGATGGGTCTCCCATCGACCACCACTGCGCAGGCTTCGTCCATGCCGGAGTCCGTAACGACAATGCCGCCGTCGGTCCAGCCGACCAATTGAAGCAGCCGCCGAATCCGTTGGGCTGGCCGTGATCATGATCATGCTGCCGGCGTCGACGCTGTGCGCCCTCGCAACCGCCCGGATTGTATCCCACCGAAAAGAAGAAGGCGGCCACGTCGCCGCAGCCGCCCCTTCAAAGTCATCAGACCGGCATCAGTGGGCTTCGATTACCGCGCCGACCGATCCCCAGACGTAGATCGAGGCGAACAGGAACAGCCAGACCACGTCGACGAAATGCCAGTACCATGCGGCAGCCTCGAAACCGAAATGCTGCTTGGGCGTGAAGTCGCCCTTCATGGCCCGGATCAGGCAAACCAGCAAAAAGATGGTGCCGATGATGACATGGAAGCCGTGGAATCCGGTCGCCATGAAGAAGGTGGCGCCGTAGATGGAATCCTTGAAGGCGAACGGAGCGTGCATGTACTCGTAGGCCTGCACCATGGTGAACAGCATGCCGAGGCCGACGGTCAGCACCAGGCCGTTGATCAGCCCCTTGCGATCGCCATGGATAAGGGAGTGGTGCGCCCAGGTGACCGTGGTGCCCGACAACAGCAGGATCACGGTGTTGTAGAGCGGCAAATGGAAAGGATCGAGAACCTCCATGCCCTTCGGCGGCCAGACGCCGCCGGTGAACGCGGTGCGGGCATATTGGTGGGCTTCGCCCGGAAACAGGCTGGCGTCGAAATAGGCCCAGAACCAGGCGACGAAGAACATCACCTCGGAGGCGATGAACATGATCATGCCGTAGCGCAGATGCAACGACACGACCCGCGTGTGATGGCCCTCATGCGCTTCCTTGATGGTGTCCGACCACCAGGCGAACATGGTGTAGAGGACGATCGCGAGGCCGATGAAGAACAGCCACGGATTGGCGATGTTGAAGCCGAAGATCGGGAATGAGCCGCCCTTCAGGTATTCCATGAGGCAAACGCCGCCAAAGGCGGTGACGAGAGCGCCTATCGATCCCAGGAAAGGCCACGGGCTCGGGTCAACGAGATGATAGTCGTGATGTTTTGCGTGCGCGTCTGCCATATCAACCCCCGAGATTTCCTTCGGTATTCGAAATTGTCTTGCTGTTGCCCTGGACCGGCTCCGACGATGCGACCGGCTTGTTCTTCTCGACCGGAAACATCGTGTAGGACAGGGTGATCGTCTTCACGTCCTTCAGTTCCGGCACGTTCACGATATCGGGGTCCACGTAGAACAGGACCGGCATGTCAAGCGTTTCGCCAGGCTTCAGCGTCGTGTCGGTGAAGCAGAAGCATTCGACCTTGTTGAAGTAGGGACCCGCCAGTTCAGGCTGGACATTGAAGGTGGCGCGGCCGGTGATGGGGCGATCGAACTTGTTGGTCGCCTGATAGTGCGCCTGCACCGTCTCGCCGATCTTCATGGTCATCGAGCGCTGGACCGGCTGGAAATCCCACGGCACGCCGGCGATATTGGCATCGAAGCGGACGGTGATCTCGCGATCGAGCACGCGGCCGGCATATTGCTTCTCGACGCGTTGTGTCGTGCCGCCATAGCCTGTCGCCTGGCAGAACATCTTGTAGAGCGGCACCGCGGCATAGGCCATGCCGATCATGCCCGTGAAGAAGGCAAGGCAAACGGCCGCCACAAGGCGGTTGCTGTTGTTCCTGGCCGGTTTGGCGCTCGTGTCGACACCCATCTCCTGCCTCACATCGTGCCAGAGAGGTTATGACCGAACTTCACGATCGTCGCGATATAGAAGATAACGACCAGCACGGCCAAGGCCACGCCGATGGCGACCGAGCGGTTGCGCCGGGCCTTCCGCTGGCGCTCGGTCAAGGTGACCGTTTCGAGCTTCTCTTCGATCATGCTCATGCTCCACCCACCGCGAGTGCACGTTCGACGACGCTGTCGGCGAGATAGACGGCGAAGATGGCGAAGAGATAGAGCAGCGAATAGCCGAACAACGCCTTGGCTGGCTTCATCGCGCGATCGTCGTCGGCCATGCCAAGCACTTTCCACGCATACCAGACAAAGCCGAGCCCGAGCAGCAGGGCAGCCACGCCATAGAACGGCGTGGTGTAGCCAAGCAGCCACGGCAGCACACCGACCGGGGCCAGCACCAGAGCATAGGCGAAGATCTGGCGGCGGGTCGACGCCGGGCCGGCGACATTGGGCATCATCGGGATGCCGGCGCGTTCATAATCCTGCGACTTGAACAGCGCCAGCGCCCAGAAATGCGGCGGCGTCCACAGGAAGATGATGAGGAACAGGACGACGCTCTCCAGGCTGACCGTGCCGGTCACCGCGGCCCAGCCGATGACGGGCGGAATGGCGCCGGCAGCACCGCCAATGACGATGTTCTGCGGCGTCCAGCGCTTCAGCCACATCGTGTAGACGACGGCATAGAAGAAGATGGTGAAGGCCAGCAGCGCCGCCGACAGCCAGTTGACCAGCACGCCGAGCGTCATCACCGACAAAACCGAAAGCACCAACCCAAAGCTCAACGCCTCGTGGGGCTGGATGCGGCCGGCCGGCACCGGGCGGGTGGCAGTGCGCGTCATCACCGCGTCGATATCGGCATCGTACCACATGTTGAGCGCGCCGGAGGCACCAGCCCCAATGGCAATAGCCAGGATCGCGATCACCGCCAGCAGCGGATTGATGGTCACGGGTGCCGCGACCAGTCCGACAAAGGCGGTGAACACCACCAGCGACATGACGCGCGGCTTCAGGAGGGCGAAGAAATCACCCGCCGTCGCTTCCGACATGCGGAAGCCTGCTTCGTCAATGCTGGTTTCGTCGACAAGGGCCATGCGTACTCAAATCCATATTCCGTTTGGCCGAAACCGCCGGCAGGCCGGCGGTTTCGATTCCGGGCTGCCGCCTTATTTGATCTTCGGCAGTTGCTCCCACTGGTGGAACGGCGGCGGCGAAGGCAGCTGCCATTCCAGCGTCGTTGCGCCCTCGCCCCATGGATTGGCGCCAGCGATCCGCTTCTTCTGGAAGGCTTCGAACACGCCATAGAGGAAGATCACCACGCCGACGGCCGAAATATACGAACCGTAGGACGACACCATGTTCCAGCCCGCAAACGCGTCCGGATAGTCGATGGTGCGGCGCGGCATGCCGGCAAGGCCGAGGAAGTGCTGCGGGAAGAAGACAAGGTTGACGCCGACGAACATGACCCAGAAATGGGTATTGGCGATGACAGGCGAATACATGTAGCCGGTCATCTTCGGGAACCAGTAGTACCAGCCGGCGAAGATGGCGAACACCGCCCCCAGCGACAGCACGTAATGGAAATGCGCGATGACGAAATAGGTGTCGTGCAGCGACCGGTCGAGACCGGCATTGGCCAGCTGAACCCCGGTAACACCACCGATCGTGAACAGGAAGATGAAGCCCAGCGCCCACAGCATCGGCGGCTTGAACGATATCGATCCGCCCCACATCGTCGCGATCCAGGAGAAGATCTTCACGCCCGTCGGCACCGCGATGACCATGGTGGCGAAGACGAAATAGCGCTGCGTGTCGAGCGACAGGCCGGTCGTGTACATGTGGTGCGCCCAGACGATGAAGCCGACCGCGCCGATCGCGACCATGGCGTAGGCCATGCCGAGATAGCCGAACACCGGCTTGCGCGAGAAGGTCGAGACGATATGGCTGATGATGCCGAAGCCCGGCAGGATCAGAATATACACTTCCGGATGGCCGAAGAACCAGAACAGGTGCTGGAACAACAGCGGATCGCCGCCGCCATCGGGAGCGAAAAAGGTCGTGCCGAAATTGCGGTCGGTAAGCAGCATGGTGATGCCGCCGGCAAGAACCGGAAGCGACAACAACAGCAGGAATGCGGTGACCAGCACCGACCAGGCAAACAGCGGCATCTTGTGCAGCGTCATGCCTGGCGCGCGCATGTTGAAGATGGTGGTGATGAAGTTGATGGCACCCAGAATCGAGGACGCGCCGGCGATGTGGATCGACAGGATCGCCAGATCCATGGCCGGACCGGGCTGACCGGAGGTCGAAAGCGGCGGATAGAGCGTCCAGCCGCCGCCGACGCCGTAGGCGCCGGGCGCGCTCGGCACGAACATCGAGATAAGCAGCAGGATGAAAGCCGGCGGCAGCAGCCAGAACGAAATGTTGTTCATGCGCGGGAACGCCATGTCCGGGGCGCCGATCATGATCGGCACCATCCAGTTGGCGAAACCGCCGATCAGGGCCGGCATGACCATGAAGAAGATCATGATCAGCGCGTGCGCCGTGGCGAAGGCGTTGTACATGCTCTTGCCGCCGTCGATCGCGGCGTCACCGTTCATGCCGTAGACCATCTGCGCCAGACCGCTGAAGATCTGGATGCCAGGCTCCTGCAACTCCATGCGGATGGCGACCGACAGCGCGCCGCCGATGATTCCGGCCATGATCGCGAAGATCAGGTAGAGCGTACCGATGTCCTTGTGGTTGGTCGAATAAACCCAGCGCACCCAACCATGATAAGGCTTGTGGTCGTGCCCGTCGTGAGCTGCAGCGTCTGCCATGTTCCGCTCCGTTCCCTAAATCTTGCTAACCCGCGGCATCAGTTGCCGGCGGCCGCTACCTTGTTCTGGCCATCGACCTCGGCCAT
The DNA here is from genome assembly GCF_020165435.1 of Mesorhizobium sp. BR1-1-2. Classification (NCBI taxonomy): domain Bacteria; kingdom Pseudomonadati; phylum Pseudomonadota; class Alphaproteobacteria; order Hyphomicrobiales; family Phyllobacteriaceae; genus Mesorhizobium; species Mesorhizobium sp. BR1-1-2. The sequence goes on along the minus strand of NZ_JAIUID010000005.1, from coordinate 330,364 downwards.
CAGCGTCTTGTTGGCGCCGGGCAGATCGGCCTTGGCCGCAGCCAGCCAGGTCTTGAACTGCGCGTCGGAGACGACGCGGATGGCGATCGGCATGAAGGCATGGTCCTTGCCGCAAAGCTGCGAGCACTGGCCGTAATAGAGGCCTTCCTTCTCCGCCTTGAACCAGGTCTCGTTGGTGCGGCCGGGAATGGCATCGATCTTGATGCCGAAAGACGGCATGGCGAAGGAATGGATCACGTCGGTCGCGGTGACGAGCACCCGGGTCATCGTGTGGACGGGCACCACCATCTCGTTGTCGACGGCAAGCAGGCGCGGATAGACCTTGCGATCCTCCTTGCCCGCGGCGGCACGGTCGCCATCCTGGAGGATTGCCGAGTTGAACGAGAGCGTGTTGTCGGTCTGGTATTCGTAATCCCAGTTCCACTGGTTGCCCGTCGCCTTGACGGTAAGCTTGGCTTCCTCCGGCGGCGTGTACTGCGCAGTCAACAGCTGGAACGACGGGATGGCGAGGCAGAGCAGGACGACGACGGGGCCGACAGTCCAGATCACCTCGATCAGCGTGTTGTGGCTGGTCTTGGACGGAACCGGGTTGGCGCTCGCGCGGAATTTCACGATGCAGTAGATCAGAAGGACCAATACCAGGGCGGTGATCGGGATGATGAACCACATCGTGTAGTTTCCGAACCACTCGATCTGGCGCATCATGTCGGTTGCCGGCGCCTGGAAGGTCGTCTCCCACTCGACAGGCTGATCGGCATGGGCGGCCGCGCCGGCGAAAAACGTGCTAACGGCACAAGCGCTTAGAAACTTGGCACTTGCTGGAAACTTGGCGTTTGCCAGGAAATTTCTCATCGCCCTCTTCGTCTCCCAGTTCCTCGCGGCTGTGTCCACGAGAATAACGAACAATGCCGGGACGGGAATCCCGACTGTCTCAAGCTGGTTCAAACCATACTCTTTTTCCCTCCGCAAGAAAGGAGCGGAGGAAACCGTGCGGCATTTTTGCGCGCAAGCCGGAATGCATCTTTGAAGGCGGCGGCCGCCATGGCGAATCGGCTATGTTCGACGGATCGGCTGCTTCCTGCCGGCCGGCGCGCCTGGCGTCGTAATTCGGGCGAAATTGGCTAGGAAAAGCGCCGCATTGGCATTTTCGTAGCGGCTCGGCCGCTGTCTCGTCCTTTACTTGGCTTTGGCGCGGCTTAAAGTGCCGTGATTCGCAATGGAGCCGTCATGAACTCTTGGCTGTCGGGATTTGGGCTTTCGAGCCCCTTGGCGAAGGTCATCTTTCTCACCGCCTTGTCCGTCGCCGGCTTGTCTGCCGCCGGCCAGGCCAACGCGGCCCAGCCGAGCGGCACGGTCAAGTCGACCCATGGCGCGTGGTCGATCATCTGCGACACACCGGCCGGCGCCACGTCGGAACAATGCGTGATGATGCAGAACGTCGTCGCCGAGGACCGCCCGGAGATGGGACTGTCGGTCGTCGTGCTGCGCACCGCCGACAACAAGGCGGAGATCCTGCGTGTGCTGGCGCCGCTCGGTGTGCTCTTGCCCAACGGGCTCGGCCTCAATGTCGACGGCAAGGATATCGGCCGCGCCTATTTCGTGCGCTGCTTCCAGGACGGCTGCTACGCCGAGGTCATTCTCGAGAAGCCGCTGCTCGATACGCTGAAGACCGGCACGTCGGCCACGTTCATCGTCTTCCAGACGCCGGAAGAAGGCATCGGCATCCCGGTGGACCTCAAGGGTTTTGCCGACGGATTTGCAGCCCTGCCGTAGACTCCCGCGCCTCGACCCAGGATCTGCCGATCAGCGACAGGTTTTCCGGACCTGGGATGGATCCGGGACGCCGCCGCCCTGCATCTGAATGACGATTGGCGATTGTCTGGGCACGGCTTCGCGCCTACATCCCGGATATAACCATTCATCCACGGACATACGCCATGAACAGCCTTATCGGCCAATTCGATATTTCCGACGATCGCGTCAAGGAGATCGTCGCAGAGACCATCAACGGCGCCGACGATGGCGAGCTGTTCGTCGAATACAGCGAGAGCGAAGCGCTGATGTTCGACAATGGTCGGCTGAAGACAGCCAATTTCAACACCGACCAGGGTTTCGGCCTGCGCGCGGTTGCCGGCGAAGCCAGCGGCTATGCCCACTCCAGCGACCTGTCCGAGGCCTCGCTGCGACGCGCGGCTGACGCCGTCTCAACCGTCAAGGGCGGCTATTCCGGGACGCTTGCCGCCGCGCCCGCCCGCACCAACCGCTATCTCTATGGCGATGAGAACCCTATCCCCTCGCCTTCCTTCGAGGCCAAGGCGAAGCTGTTGCAGGAAATCGACGCCTGGCTGCGCGCCGAAGATCCGCGCGTGCGCCAGGTCTCGGCATCGCTAACCTCGTCATGGCAGCATGTCGAGATCGTGCGCGCCGACGGCCAGGTGGTACGCGACATCCGGCCGCTGGTCAGGGTGAACGTGTCAGTGGTGGTCGGCGACGGCGACCGCCAGGAAAGCGGCTCCTACGGCATGGGCGGGCGCAAGGCGTTCGGCGACTTCCTCGTCGAGGACAGCTGGAAGCATGCCGCCAAGGAGGCGCTGCGCCAGGCGCTGGTCAATCTCGAAGCCATACCGGCGCCGGCCGGCACCTTCGACATCGTGCTCTCCAGCGGCTGGCCCGGCGTCATGCTGCACGAGGCCGTCGGCCACGGGCTGGAAGGCGACTTCAACCGCAAGAAGACTTCCGCCTTCGCCGGCCTGATGGGCCAGCAGGTGGCGGCAAAGGGCGTCACCGTCGTCGATGACGGCACGATCGCCGAGCGGCGCGGCTCACTCACCGTCGACGACGAAGGCACGCCTTCGGCGCGCAACGTGCTGATCGAGGACGGCAAGCTGGTCGGTTACATGCAGGACCGCCAAAACGCCCGGCTGATGGGCATGCGGGCCACCGGCAACGGCAGGCGCGAGGGCTACGCGCACCAGCCGATGCCGCGCATGACCAACACCTACATGACATCGGGCGACATGGAGCCGAACGAGATCATCGCCTCGGTCAAGAACGGCATCTATGCCGTCTCCTTCGGCGGCGGCCAGGTGGACATCACCTCGGGGAAGTTCGTGTTCGGCTGCACCGAAGCCTACATGATCGAGAACGGCAAGGTGACGCAGCCGATCAAGGGCGCCATGCTGATCGGGAACGGACCCGACGCCATGCACCGCGTTTCGATGATCGGCAACGACATGAAGCTCGACAATGGCATCGGCATGTGCGGCAAGGCCGGACAGGGCGTACCAGTCGGCGTCGGCCAGCCGCACCTCAGGATGGACCAGATGACGGTCGGCGGCACGAGGGTTTGAAGCCGCCTCGTGGCCAGTCTGCTAGGTCTTGCTCACAGACCGGCGCGACGTAGCGTACAGGATCAGGAAACCGACAACGCCACCGATCGCGTACTGGGACCATGCACTGAGGTAGTTGACGGTCCCATTGTGGCCGGAGACATAGAGCGCAGCGCCGACAAACGTCATGACCGCGACGCCAAGCGCATAGGATGGCACCAGCCCCATACGCGTGAATTTTCTCAAGATCCAAGCGAGCACCGCACCGGTGAGCGCCATGATGAGAGCCGAGCCAAAAATCTCGGCAACAAGTCCCGATGAAATCATCTTCTCCCCCTATCCCAATTTGGATTATGCCTTTTTCGAGGGCAGATTCAACTGCAGTGGAGATCATCCACAACTTTAGCGATAAACCTGGCTGGGATTTCGGGGGCAGACTGCAGGACGCAGCCAGTCTCGCTGAGCAGGGCTAAGCGCCTAGCGTCTTTTTCGCGGCTTCTCCAGCAAGGCAACAGCCTCGACATGGGGCGACCACAGAAACTGGTCGATCGGCGTCACGCTTTTCACCGCGTAGCCGCCGTCGATGAGGATGCGCAAATCCCGCGCGAGCGTCACCGGGTTGCAGGATACCGCGGCAACGAATGGAACATCCGACCGGGCGATCTGCTTTGACTGATCCTCGGCGCCCGCGCGGGGCGGATCGAAGACAACGCCATCAAAGGCGTTTAACTCCTTGAACGTCAGCGGACGGCGGAACAGGTCTCGGCGCTCGCCGGTCACGCGTTTCAAGCCGGTGGCGAAGCGTGAACCCCGATCGAGCGCCGAAAGCGCGGCCGCATCGCCTTCCACCGCATGCACTTCCGATCTCGCGGCCAACCGCAGGGCGAAGCTGCCGCAGCCGGCGAAGAGATCGGCAATTTTTTTGGCACGTTTCAAATGTCCGCCGACGATATCGGCCATGGTCCGTTCGGCTGCCTCCGTTGCCTGCAGGAAGGCGCCCGGCGGCACCGCGACGGCAACGCTGCCGAACATGACGACAGGCTTCTTCGGCTCGATGATGATCTCGTCATCGATGGACAGTCTGGCAAAGCCCTGCGCAATGACAAAATTGGAAGCGACGCGTCGCTGGTTTTCGCCGAGCTTGCCCGATTCATGCACCGCCACGTCGAGGCCGGAACCCGTCACGGTGACCGCCATCCGAAACGATTTCGGGGTGGCGCAGATCAATTCGGCGAGCGCCCTCAAGCCGTCGAGCGCGCCGACGATCCCCGGCAGCGAGATCGGGCATTCGGAGATGGAAATGATTTCCGGCGACAGATGGCGATTGAAGCCGAGCAGCATGCCTGTTTCTGTGCGCCTGGCGGCGAGCACGACGCGGCGGCGCGTATGCGGCGCGCAGGCAACCAGATCGCCTATTTCGCAATCGATGCCCCTCAGCGTATGCACGACCTTCTCGCGCTTCCACTGCTGATAGGCTTGCGCCTCCAGATGCTGGAGGGCGCAGCCGCCGCACTCGCCGAAATGGCGGCAGGCGGGTTCGATGCGCAGGGGCGAGGCCTCGATCAGCGCTCTCAGCGCGGCGCGATCCCTTTCGCGCGCGGCGGTGACGGTTTCGCCCGGCAGCGTGAACGGGATGAAGACCTCTCCGGTCTCGGTCTCGGCGACGCCGTCACCCTGCGCGCCGAGCTTGCCGATGGTGAAGCGCGCGCTCATCGGTCCTTTATTCCACCGAGCAGGAATTCGCGGTTGCCATCGCCCCCTTCGATCGGCGACAGATGCAGGCCGAGCGCACGCCAGCCCGGGACGGCATCCAGCCAATCGTGCAGCAGGCCGGCGACACGGGCGGCGTCGAAAGGATCTTTCAACAAACCGCCCTTGCCGATCGCTTCGCGGCCTGCTTCAAATTGCGGCTTGACCAGAAAGACCGCGGCGGCACCGGGCTTCGCAATGGCGAGCGCGGGCGGCAATGCCAGCTTCAGGGAAATGAAACTGACGTCGGAGACGACGAAGTGCGGATTGCGGCCGCCAAGATCGGCGGCCGAGAGATCGCGGGCGTTCAGCCCTTCAATGACCGTCACGCGCGCGTCATTGCCGATATCGGGATGCATCTGGCCGTGACCGACATCGATCGCCGTGACATGGGTCGCGCCGCGTTCGAGCAGCACTTGGGTGAATCCGCCGGTCGAGGCGCCGATGTCGAGCGCCTCGCGGCCGGCCGGATCGAGGCCGAAATGATCGAGGCCGGCGATCAGTTTCAGCGCCGCGCGCGAGACATAGCCCTGGGCCGGATCGTCGACGACAACAAGGCATTGCGGAGAAACGTTCTGACCAGGCTTGCGGGCAATGGCGCCATCGATCGTCACCGTGCCGCGCTCGACGGCGTCGCGGGCCCGTGAGCGGCTGGCAAACAGCCCGCGCTGGACGAGCAGGTCGTCGAGCCGCTGGCGGGTGCTGGCTGGCAGGGGCGAGTTCATCGGCCTTCATGGCGAATGCGCGCTGCGAAGGCAAGGACATTGGGCGGGGAACAAGAAACATCATCGCAAGCATGCGGGGCGTCAGGCCGCTGCGCGGCTTGCGAGCGTCGCGGCGGGCCGGCACAATGGGGTTGCTGTCTATACGGGGAAGTCGAAAGTGCTGACCGGAACCTGTCACTGTGGCGCGACGCACTGGACGCTGGAAGGCGACCCTGGGTCGATCACAGCCTGCAACTGCACGCTTTGTCGCCGCTACGGCGTGCTCTGGGCCTACGACTATGTCGATGAACGGATCCGCGTCGCGGGGCCGACGAGAAGCTACAGGCGGACCGAAAAGGGCACGCCTTCGCTGGAAATCCTGTTTTGCCCGGCCTGTGCCTGCGTGCTGGCCTGGCGCGGATTGCGCGCCGATGCTTCCGGTCGAACACGCATCGCCGTCAATGTGCGGCTGGCGCCGCCGGAGGACGTCGCCGATCTGCCGATCGACCATTTCGACGGTCTCGATACCTATGATGATCTTCCACGCGACGGCCGTTGCGTGCGCGACATGTGGTTTTAGGCTGGGCTAAAATGTGGCGCGCGGCACCTGCCGCTCAACAGCGGGAGACAGGCCGTCATCCGCATTGCCTGACGCTTGCTCACGTGAATGCTCGACCGGGACAGCCGGCATTGGTGCGGCGTCCGGCACCAGTTGCGGCACCTGCTTGTAGGAAAAGCCGCCCCTGATATCGCCCATCTTGCCGGCGACTATACCCGCGGCCGCCTTTTCGAGATTGCGGTCGTATCGCGTCTCTGCGGCAGCCGGCACGACCATCACGGCAAAAACGGCCGTGCCGTACAGAAACGTCCTCATTCCAATTGTCTCCCTGCCTGATGCGTATCTAGCAGGGCGCCGTTCAAAAATGACCAAGAGACACGGTAATCAAACCGCCAAACAGCAGCGTAAACAATGTGTTATTACAAATAGCCGACAAACCGATCCAGAGGTTTGAGACTTTGATTCAGGCGCGCTGGGCGCGGACCGCCTGCCCGAGGGCGGTGAAAACCGTATGGACGATGCCGGCGGCATCGAGACCGGCATCGGCATACATCTTTTCCGGCTTGGCGTGGTCGGCAAACACGTCCGGCAGCACAAGCGGGCGCACTTTCAGGCCGCTTTCCAGCAGGCCCTCATGGGCGAGGAACTGCAAAACGTGACTGGCGAAGCCGCCGATGGCGCCCTCCTCCACCGTGACCAGAACCTCATGCGAGCGGGCCAGCCGGCGGATCAGGTCCGCATCGAGCGGCTTGGCGAAGCGGGCATCGGCGACGGTGGTCGAAAGCCCGGCCGCGCCCAGTTCCTCGGCCGCGACCAAGCAATCCTGCAAGCGCGTGCCGAAGGACAGGAGCGCCACCTTGCTGCCTTCCCTGACGATGCGGCCCTTGCCGATTTCGAGCACCGAGCCGCGATCGGGCATGTCGACGCCGACGCCATTGCCGCGCGGATAGCGGAAGGCGATCGGGCCGTCATCGTAGGTTGCCGCCGTGCGCACCATGTGGCGCAGTTCCGCCTCGTCGGCCGCCGCCATGACGACGAAGCCCGGCAGGGAGGCAAGGAAGGTGGTGTCGAAGGCGCCGCAATGAGTGGCGCCGTCGGCGCCGACGAAGCCGGCGCGATCGATCGGGAAGCGCACCGGCAATTTCTGGATCGCCACGTCGTGCACGACCTGGTCGTAGGCACGTTGCAAGAAGGTCGAATAGATCGCCGCGAACGGCTTGTAGCCTTCGGTAGCGAGGCCGGCCGCGAACGTCACCGCATGCTGCTCGGCGATGCCTACATCGAAGGTCCTGGCCGGGAACACTTCGCCGAACAGGTCAAGCCCGGTGCCGCCCGGCATGGCGGCGGTGACGGCGACGATGCGCTCGTCCTCCTGGGCCTCCCGGATCAGGCTTTCGGCGAACACCTTGGTGTAGGCCGGCGCGTTGGCCGGAGCCTTGGCCTGCGCGCCGGTGATCACGTCGAACTTGTTGACGCCGTGATATTTGTCGGCCGCGGCCTCCGCCGGCGCGTAGCCCTTGCCCTTCTGGGTGACGACATGGATCAGCACCGGGCCCTTCCCATTGTCACGGACATTTTTCAGCACCGGGATCAGATGGTCCAGATTATGACCGTCGATCGGGCCGATATGGTAGAAGCCGAGCTCCTCGAACAGCGTGCCGCCGGTCACGTAGCCGCGCGCGTGCTCGACGGCCCTGGTGATGGCACGGTCGGCGCGCTTGCCGAGATACGAGGTCAGTTTCTTGCCGAAGTCGCGCAGGCCGACATAGGCCTTACCAGAGGCCAGGCGCGCCAGATAGGCGCTCATGGCGCCGGTCGGCGGGGCGATCGACATGTCGTTGTCGTTGAGAATGACGATCAGGCGGGCATCGAGCGCACCGGCATTGTTCATCGCCTCGTAGGCCATGCCGGCCGACATGGCGCCGTCGCCGATGACGGCGATGACATTGTTGCGGCCGCCAGCAAGATCGCGGGCCGCCGCCATGCCCAGGCCCGCCGATATCGACGTCGAGGAGTGGGCGGCGCCAAACGGATCGTATTCGCTCTCGGTGCGGCGGGTGAAGCCGGAGAGGCCGCCCTCCTGGCGCAAGGTGCGGATGCGATCGCGGCGCCCGGTCAGGATCTTGTGCGGATAGGCCTGATGGCCAACATCCCAGATCAGCCGGTCATCGGGTGTGTTGAAGACATAGTGCAGCGCCACGGTCAGTTCGACAACGCCAAGCCCGGCGCCGAGATGACCGCCGGTGCGCGACACCGCGTCGATCAGTTCGAGGCGAAGCTCTGACGCCAATTGCGGCAATTCGCTTTCGGAAAGCGTGCGCAGCTCGGCCGGGATGCGGACCTTGTCGAGAAGCGGCGTATGCGGCGTTGCGTTCACGGGTAGGCCCAGGCTTCTGTTCATGCGCGGGATAGGCCGCCGTCAGGCGAAAGTAAATGCCTGTCAAATGATGCGGAAGGCATGGCCCCGTCGTCGATTTCCTCAGCCTTCCGGCAGTGGAATGAACTCTTTCTCATCGCCGGGAACGATGTCGAAGCGGCCGGTCTTCCATTCTTGCTTGGCCTGTTCGATGCGCTCCTTGGAGGACGAGACGAAATTCCACCAGATGTAGCGCTTCGAGCCCAGCGAGGCGCCGCCGAACAGCATGAAATGGGCACCGGCCTGTGAGGATACGACGATCTCGTCGCCGGGCCGGAACACCAGCAGCCGTTCGGCCGGAAACACGTCGCCGGAAATCGAGACCTCGCCTTCCAGCGTGTAGATGGCGCGTTCTTCCGCGTCGGCCGGGATTTTGACGCTGGCGCCCGGCGCCAGCCTGAGGTCGGCGTAGAGCGTCTCGGAATCGGCCCGCACCGGGGAACGCAGCCCCTGGAAATCGCCGATGACGATGCGGCCACTGACGCCTTCCGCGTCGATGTCGGGAAGCCGCGCGACAGCGGTGTTCTCGAACACCGGCGCCACTTCCTCCTTGCCGTCCGGCAGCGCCAGCCATGTCTGCAGGCCCGAGACCGACATCGGCGCGCCGCGCAGTTCTTCCGGCGTGCGCTCCGAATGGACGATGCCGCGGCCGGCGGTCATCAGGTTCACGTCACCCGGCTCGATCACCATTTCGGTGCCGAGCGAATCGCGATGCCTGATCCTGCCATCGAACAGGTAGGTGACCGTCGACAGGCCGATATGGGGATGCGGCCGGACGTCGAGCGCCTGACCGGCGCGCAGGATGGCAGGCCCCATGCGGTCGAAGAAGATGAAGGGACCGACCAGCCGCCTTCTGGCGGTCGGCAAGGCACGGCGAACCTGAAAACCGCCAATGTCCTTCGCGTTCGGAATGACCATCAATTCGATCTGGTCGCTGGCAAAGGCGTCGCCTATTTCGGGGTCCTTCCCGGGGAAGAAGCTCATGAACTCTCCTTGTCAGCGGCCGATGGCTGCTTTGGGCAGATCAGGCAAAGCGGATCGCCGCCTTCGCCCGCAGCTTGGCCGCAACCTCCTCGCGATTGCGCGGATGCTGGTTGGTTTCAAGCGAATCGAGAAGCTCGCGCGCCGACGCCGCGATGGCCTCGACGGCATGGTCGAAGGCGTGCTGGTTCTGCTTCGAGGGCCGCGTCGTTCCGCTCAGCTTGCGGACGAACTGAAGGGCAGCATCGCGCACCTCGTCATCGGTTGCCGGCGGATCAAAATTGAACAGGGTCTTGATGTTTCTGCACATCGCTTCCGTATCTCCTCTTGTCCTGAAGCCGTTTCAATCGGGATGCGTTCTATCCTCAATCATGATCGTGTCAAAAACCGGTAACGGCCGCGTGCCTCAATCCGCGTCCAGCGGCTCCGTCCCGGCCGGCTTGCCGTCGCGCGACAGCCTGATCTTCTCCACCTTGTCCTCGGCCGCCTTGAGCAGCCGGTCGCAATGCACCTTCAGCGCCTCCCCGCGCTCGTAGATCCTGATCGACTGGTCGAGCGGCACATCGCCACGCTCCAGATCATCGACGATCTTCTCCAGCGCGTCGAGAGCCTGTTCGAAGCTCATCGCCTTGACGTCTTCGTTGGTTTCACCAGCCATCATTCATCCTTTCATCAGTCGCCCGACATGGGCGGCGACCGAAAATGCCAATCCTTGCAGATCGTAGCCGCCCTCGAGCAGGCTGACGAGCCGGTTGCCGCTGTGGCGCGCCGCGCGCTGCATGAGCTGGCCGGTCGCCCAGTCGAAATCATCCTCGGTCAGGTTGATCTCAGCCAGCGGGTCGCGATGATGCGCGTCGAAACCGGCCGAAATGATGATCAGGTCGGGTGCAAAATTGTCGAGCGAGGGCAGCACGCGCGACAGGAAGGCATCGCGGAACGCCTCGCTGCCGGTTTGCGGCGCAAGCGGCGCGTTGACGATGTTGCCGGCGCCGGTTTCGTTCTTTGCTCCGGTGCCGGGGTAGAGCGGCATCTGGTGGGTCGAGCAGTAAAGCACGGACGGATCGTCCCAGAAAATATCCTGCGTGCCGTTGCCGTGATGCACGTCCCAGTCGACGATGGCGACACGTTCGATGTCGTGTTTGCGCTGTGCATAACGTGCGGCGATGGCCGCCGTGTTGAACAGGCAGAAGCCCATCGCCGTCGCTTTCTCCGCATGATGGCCGGGCGGCCGGGCGGCGACGAAAACGTTGTCTGCCCTGCCGGCAAAGACGTCGTCGACGGCGGCGTTGGCGGCGCCGATCGCGGTGATCGCCGCTTGCCAGCTCTTCGGGCTGGCCGTTGTGTCGGCATCGATGCGGGCGATGCCCGTCTCGGGAATGGCGGCGCGCACCCGCTCGACGAAGTCCTCGGGATGCGCATAGAGAATGGTGGCCTCGTCGCCTTCCGGCGCCTCGAGGCGGTCGAGCGCGGCAAAAGCCTCCTCGTCGAGCACGCGCTCGATGGCGCGCAAGCGGTCCGGCCGCTCCGGATGGCCGGGGGGCGTGATGTGCTCGAGGAAGATCGGATGGGTGTAGAGACGAGTGGCCATGCTCCCTATCTAGTGCCCCGGAGCGGCGATAGCCATGCGTTGCGGCCTGATGGCTGGGGAAAATCGCGCCTGCGTCCATTCGCGTCGCCGCGGGGATTGGCGGCGCGGAGGCTTCGTCGTAAAGTCCCGGCCGCTGCCTGGTGCCCGCTGCGAGCGGGAGAATCGGGAACACGGTTTGATCCCGTGGCGTGCCCAACGCTGTAAGGGGGACCGCGCCGGTAAATGCCACTGTCGATGACGGGAAGGCGCCGGACGCGGGTTGATCCCGAGCCAGAAGACCGGCCTGGCAGGCATCGTCATCCGCATGGTCAGGCGGACGGCAGTTGATTGCAATCGCAAGGGGACAAGCGATGCCGGACGATATGACCATCCCCGTGGGTGACGGATTCGACCAGATGGCGCGCGATGCGGTCTACCGCGCCATGTTCACGCGGCGCGATGTCCGCAGCCATTTTACATCAGAGGCCGTCGATGACGAGGTGCTGGCACGGCTGCTGCTTGCCGCCCATCACGCGCCATCGGTCGGCTTCATGCAGCCATGGAATTTCATCGTCATTCGTGGCACCGAACGACGGGAAAAGGTGCGCGACCTGTTCCTGGCGGCGCGCGAGCAGGAATTGCCCGCCATCGAGGAAGAGCGGCGGGCGCTCTACCGCAAGCTCAAGCTGGAAGGCATCTGCGAAAGCGCGTTCAATATCTGCATCACCTGCGACCGCCGACGCTCACAGGGCTCGCCGCTGGGACGCTGGCACAATCCCGAGATGGATCTCTACAGCACGGTCTGCGCGGTGCAGAATTTCTGGCTGGCGGCGCGCGCCGAAGGCGTCGGCGTCGGCTGGGTCAGCATTATCGAGGCGCAGGCGTTGAAAGACCTCCTGTCGATTCCCGAGCATGTGACGCCGGTGGCCTATCTCTGTGTCGGCCGCGTCTCCGAGTTCGCGCCGAAACCGGACCTCGAAACACATGGCTGGGGTCGACGGTTGCCGCTGCCCGAGCTGATCATGAGCGAGACGTTTTGCGGACAGGGCGAAGTGCCGCTCAAGTCAACGATCGCCCGCCTCAAGGCGGCAACACGCGAAAAACCTGGCAAACCCTTGATTTGATTGCCGCTACGGCATGCTCAGCGCTGCCGGCGGCCTGCGCCTTGTGCTGAGCATCTGAACCTGGAAGCACCTCGGCTATCCGCCTTCAGGCGGCTGTGGCACCCTTCCTCAACAATCCTTCGAGCAGTTGCTTGAATGCCGCCACCACGGTCTTTGATGTCGCTTCCGGGTCGTTCGAATTGGCGATCCGCTGCGCCGCCTGACTGCTCGCCCCGTTGATCAGCCGTGCCGCGGTCTCGGGGTCGACGCCCGAGACGACCACCCCGTCGCCCTGCAGCGTCGTCAGGTGATCGGTCATCGACGCGACGCAGGCATTGGCGTTCGGCCATTGCGCGGGATCCCCCAGCACGGCCGGACCGTCCCGGAACATGATTCGCTGGATTTCCGGCTCCAGCGCCATTTCGATGTAGCTCGTGCATTCGTCGACGAAGCTTTGCCAGCGGGTCGGTGCTTTCGCTGCAACCTCATTCACCCGTGCCGCCATCTCGGCGTCGATTTCGGCGATGACCGCCTGCAAGAGCCCCTTTTTGTCGCCGAAATGATGATAGAGCGCACCGCGCGTCAGTCCCGCCGATGCGGTGAAATCGTCCATCGACGCTTCGGCATAACCGATCGTTCCGAACGCATGCCGGGCTGCGGCAATCAATTTGGCGCGCGTTTCGGCGATCATTTCCTTGCGGGGCTTGTGCATCTCTTCTGGCCTTACCCACATACGTTCCGTATGCCAATTGACATACGCAACGTATGATCTATTTAGTGTTCATACGCATCGTATGTAATTTCCGAATCGCCTTTTGTCGAGGAACGGACCATGCAGAACCCCTATTCCGAGATTTTTCGAGCCCCTGGTGCCAAGGGCTTTGCCGCTGCAGGCTTCATGGCGCGCCTGCCGATCGCCATGGCGCCGATCGGCATCGTGGCGATGCTGTCGCAGACGCGCGGCGAATACTGGCTGGCGGGCGCCGTCTCGGCGACGTTCGCGCTGGCCAACGCTTTCCTGGCGCCGCAGATCTCCAGGCTGGTCGACCGCCTCGGCCAGACACGGATCGTCGTACCCACCACCATCATCTCCGTGCTGGCATTCCTGCTGCTGATTGCGTCGGCCAATCAGGATTGGCCGGTATGGACATTGTTCGTGTCGGCGCTGCTGGCCGCGGCCATGCCCAGCATGCCGGCAATGGTGCGCGCGCGCTGGACCGAGCTTTTTCGCGGCCGGCCGGAGATGAACACTGCCTTCGCGTTCGAATCGGCGGCCGACGAGCTGGTCTATATCGCCGGTGCGTCGCTGTCGGTGGGCCTCAGTGCAGCGCTGTTTCCGGAAGCAGGCATGCTGGCGAGCACTTTGTTTCTCGCCTTGGGCTCGATAGCTTTCATCCTGCAGCGATCGACCGAGCCAAGAGTGCGGCCGGTGGACCGTGGTTCGGCCGGCTCGGCGATCCGCCTGCGTCCTGTGCAGATCATCACCTTCGCCCTGATCTTCATCGGCGCGACCTTCGCGACGACGGAAGTAAGCACCGTGGCGATCACCAAGGAGTTCGGCCAAGCCGGTGCCGCAAGCCTGGTGATCGGGGTCTATGCGCTGGGATCCTTCGTGCTGGGCATCCTGGTCGGCGCGCTCAACCTGAAGGCGCCATTGCAGCGCCAGCTGGCAGTCGCGGTCAGCATCATCGCGGTCAGCACGCTTTTGCCGCTCACCGCCGACAGCGTGCCGCTGCTGGCGCTGACCGTCTTCATCAGCGGCGTGGCGATCTCGCCGACCTTCATCACGGCGTTCGGCCTGATCGAACGGCATGTGCCGGAAGCGATGCTGACCGAGGGCATCACTTGGGTAACCACCGGGATTGGCATCGGCATGGCGCTGGGCTCTTTCGCCGCCGGCGCGGTGGTGGATGCGTTCGGGGCCCAGAACGGGTTCTGGGTCTCGGTGGTCGCGGGCGGCATCGCCCTGCTCACGGTGCTGCTCGGCCAACGCAGCCTTGCCACTCACAAATGCGAGCTGGATGGGTGTGAAGCGGCCGTCGTTGCCGCGGAATGATCCATGACGCGTCCGGTTCAGCGGATCGGACGCTACTGCCGCCGTCGAACTTCAGAGAATCTCGGTCTTGGCGATGTGGATGCCAAAACCTTCAAGGCCGACATAGTGGCGCTCGCGCGAGGCGATCAGCTTGATCGAGGAAATGCCTAGATCCTTCAGGATCTGCGCGCCGAGCCCGATCTCGCGCCATTCATTCTCGCGGCGGCGCGCCTCTTCGTGATCCTCGCGGTCGCCGCTCGCCGGCCGGTTGCGCTCCTGGTGGGCGACGCCGACCGAGCCCTCGCGCAGATAGACGATGACGCCGCGCTTGCGCTCGCCCATCGCCTTCATGATGCCGTCCAGCCGGTGGCTGGTCCCGAACACGTCGGTCACCACGTCCTCGGAGTGGAGACGCACAGGCACCTCTTCCCCATCGCGGATGTCACCGAAGACGACGGCGACATGATGCATGGAATCCCAGGGCAGCGTATAGGTGAAGACCTGCGCCTTGCCGCCGAGCGTGTCGATCTCGGAGCATGCCACGCGTTCGACCAGCGTTTCCTTGCGTTGCCGGTAAGCAATGAGGTCGGCGACAGAAACCTGCTTGAGGCCATGTTGCTCGGCAAAAGCCGCGACCTGCGGGCCGCGCTTGACGGTGCCGTCGTCATTGACCAGCTCCGAGATCACGCCGATCGGCGGCAGGCCGGCGAGCTTGCACAGATCGACGGCCGCCTCGGTATGGCCCGAGCGCATCAGCACGCCGCCTTCGCGCGCGATGAGCGGAAATATGTGGCCGGGACGGACGAAATCGGAGGCGCCGACATTGCCGTTGGCGAGATTGCGCACGGTCAGCGTGCGGTCGTCGGCGGAAATGCCTGTCGTGGTGCCATGCTTGAAATCGACGCTGACGGTGAAGGCGGTGGTGTGCGCTGAATCATTGTCGGCGACCATCGGCGCAAGGTTGAGGCGCTTGGCCTCCTCGCGCGGCATCGGCGTGCAGACGATGCCCGAAGTGTTACGCACGATGAAGGCCATCTTTTCCGGTGTGCAATGGACGGCGGCGACGATCAGGTCACCCTCGTTCTCGCGCCCGTCATCATCCATGACGACGACGATCTCGCCACGCTCGAAGGCCCGGATTGCTTCGACGATCTTCTTCTGGTCGTAAGACATGAACGCTCGCTTCGCTCGCAAGGGAGTAGGGGAATAGGGCAGTAAGGCAGTAGGGGGAAGGAAAAATTGCTCGTCTCGCGGGCAGCTTAACATACTGCCCTACTGCCCTACTGCCCTACTGCCCTACTGCCCTACTGCCTTCCTTACCTGTCTGTCCTCGGTGCCGCAGATAATGGTCGGCGATGGCGCAGGCAACCATCGCCTCGCCGATCGGTACGGCGCGAATGCCCACACACGGATCATGGCGACCCTTGGTCATCACCTCGACATCGTTGCCGTCCTTGTCGATCGACTTCCGGGGCGTCAAGATTGAAGACGTCGGCTTGACGGCGAAGCGGGCGATGATCGCCTGGCCGGTCGAGATGCCGCCAAGGATCCCGCCGGCATTGTTGGACAGAAATACCGGCCTGCCGTCATTGCCGATGCGCATCTCGTCGGCATTATGTTCGCCGGTGATACGGGCGGCCTCGAAGCCGTTGCCGATCTCGACGCCCTTGACGGCGTTGATCGACATCAGGCCTGACGCGATATCCTGGTCGAGCTTTGCGTAGATCGGCGCGCCGAGGCCCGCCGGAACGCCGTCGGCGACGATCTCGATCACGGCGCCGACGGAGGAACCCGCCTTGCGGATGCCGTCGAGATATCGGGTAAAGACCGGAACGGACGCCGGATCGGGCGTGAAGAACGGATTGTCCGCGTCGCCGATGAAATTCCAGTTCCAGTTGGCGCGGTCGATCGACTTCTCGCCCATCGATACCAGCGCCCCGCGCACGACCATGCCCGGCACGACCTTGCGGGCCAGGGCTCCGGCCGCGACCCGAGCCGCTGTCTCGCGCGCCGAGGATCGGCCGCCACCGCGATAGTCGCGCACGCCGTATTTGACGTCATAGGTGTAGTCCGCATGGCCCGGCCGGTACTGGCGGGCGATCTCGCCATAGTCCTTCGAGCGCTGGTCGACATTTTCGATCAGCATGGAGATCGGCGTACCTGTCGTGATCATCGTCTCGCCGCCATCGTCAAGGATAAAGCCCGACAGCACCTTCACTTCGTCAGGTTCACGGCGCTGCGTGACGAAGCGCGACTGGCCGGGCCGGCGCTTGTCGAGTTCGGCCTGGATTTCGTCACGCGTGAAGCGGATGCCGGGTGGGCAGCCGTCGACCACGCAGCCCAATGCGGCCCCATGGCTTTCGCCCCAGGTGGTGACGCGGAAAAGATGGCCGAACGTATTGTGAGACATCGCAAAGTGCCTTGCCCGGCATCGGAGCCGACTGAAGCCTGCCTTCTATTGGCCTTTTCCACAGGGGTCAAACCGTGATCTTCGGATTTAGTTTTGACACATTCGATTGGTTTCTGCTCTGCTCCATTCGCCGTTGAGGATCCGCCGCTACCCATGCCGGCGCAATACCAAAGAGGACGATGATGCGTACCCTGATTGGCGCTGTTGCCGCCACATTCCTGCTTTGCACCGCCGCTTTCGCCGGGCAGACCGAAGGCCTGATCAAGAAGATCGACAAGGACGCGCTGACCCTGACGCTGGACGACGGCAAATCCTACAAGCTGAACGCGGAAACCGATCTCGACGCGCTGAAGCCCGGCATGGACATCGTCATCGCCTATGACGTGACCAATGGTGAAAACGTCGTCACCGATATGCAGTTGCCGGACAGCGACTCCAACTAGGCTTCCAATGCAAATCGGCTGTTCGGCGTTTGTTGAGCCGTTACAGCCGTTTTATGCACCTGCAACCGGCATGAGCCTTCCTGGATCGTGCCGGGGGCTAAAGCCACCCCAGGCTGTCGCCTTCCAGCTTGAGCACGCGGTCCTGCGGTATCGCCAGCTTCGCCGCATCGTCCTCGGCCATGTCAAGCACGAAGCGAAACAAGGTGCGCATGACGCCGCCATGCGTCACGCAGACTGTCTGGCGCTCGAGCGCGTCGAACCACGGCTTTACCCGTTCGAGCAGCATCTGGTAGCTCTCGGCATCTTTGCCCGGCGGCTGAAAGTTCCATTTGTCCAGCGCACGCGTCCTGCTCGCACCCGGAAATTGCGTCTCGAGCTCGGCAAAGGTGAAACCCTGCCAGTCGCCGAAATTCACTTCAACAAGGCGGGGATCGGTCCCATAGGCAGCGGGGTCGAGCTTCATGGCGGCGCGAATGCGCTCCATGGTCTCGCGCGTGCGCCGCATCGGGCTGGCGACGAAATCGAACTCCGCGGGGTTGGAGATCAGGTCAGCCAGCCGATGCCCGTTTGCGCTCGCCTGCTCGCGGCCGAGCGCGTTGATGTCGGTATCGGCCTGCCCCTGAAGCCGGAATTCGGCATTCCACGCGGTCTGGCCGTGGCGCACGATATAAACCAGCGGGTACATCGGGTCTTCCGGAGGTCGGGCCAGGGCCTGGGCGGAGGATAGGCGGAGGGAGTTAATCCTTGACCGTCGAAATATCGGGTGCGTCGACCGCCTTCATGCCGACGACGTGATAGCCGGAATCGACATGATGCACTTCGCCGGTGACGCCGCGCGACAGGTCGGACAGGAAATAGACGCCGGAATCGCCGACCTCTTCCTGGGTAACCGTCTGCTTCAGCGGCGAATTGTATTCGTTCCATTTCAGGATGTAGCGGAAATCACCGATGCCGGAAGCGGCCAATGTCTTGATCGGGCCCGCCGAGATCGCGTTGACGCGGATCTTCCTGGCCCCGAGATCGACGGCGAGGTAACGCACGCTGGCCTCGAGTGCGGCCTTGGCGACGCCCATGACGTTGTAATGCGGCATCACCTTTTCGGCGCCGTAATAGGTCAGCGTCAAAAGCGAACCGCCATCGGTCATCAGCGCCTCGGCGCGCTTGGCGATGGTGGTGAAGGAATAGACCGAAATGTCCATCGTGCGCAGGAAATTATCGCGCGTCGTCTCGACATAGCGGCCGGTCAGTTCGTCCTTGTCGGAAAAAGCGATGGCGTGGACGAGAAAGTCGAGCTTTCCCCAATGATTGGCGACATTTGCGAAAACCTCGTCGAGGCTCGCCGGATCGGTCACATCGCAATGGCCGGCGACAAAGGCGCCGAGTTCCTGAGCCAGTGGCTCGACCCGCTTCTTGAACGCTTCACCCTGATAGGTCAGCGCGATCTCGGCGCCATGGTCTACGCATGCCTTGGCGATGCCGTAGGCGATCGACCTGTTGTTGGCGACGCCGAGGATCAGGCCGCGTTTGCCGGCCATCAGGCCCTGTCCACCCGCCATATGCGTGCTCTCCGCAAGATTTCTTATTTGTGGAGAGCCCTATCGCACAGGCACAGAGCCCCTTCAAGCGCTCAAACGGGACAGTTCGGGGGACAAGAGCCGCCAATCAGCCTTTTTGGCTGCGCAACAGCCCTTCCAGCGCGCTGTCGCCGCTTTCCGGCAGCATGATGCGCACATGGGCGTAGAGATCACCGTGGCCGCCGGCCTTTTCCGGCAGGCCCCTGCCCTTCAGGCGCAGGACCTTGTCCGAGCTCGACCAGGCGGGAACGTTGACCGCGAGCTTGCCGGTCGGCGTTTCGACGGCCACCTTGGCGCCAAGCACCGCGTCGGCCAGCTCCACCGGCAGATCGGCATGCAGGTCGCGGCCGTCCAGGCGGTAGCGAGGATGCCGGCGGAAGCGGATCTTGACCAAGGCGTCGCCGGGCTGGCCCGGCCCCTGCTCGCCCTGCCCCTTCAGCCGGATGGTCTGCCCGTCCTCTACATAGGCCGGCAGCTTGACCGCCACCTTGCGGCCGTCGGGGAACATCGCCGTGACCTTTTCAGCGTTCGCCGCTTCCTCGATGGTGATGTCGAGCGTGACGTTGAGGTCGGCGGCGGTTGCCGGCTGGCGGCGGTCACCCATTCCGGCTCCGCCGGCGCCGCGCGAGCCGGAGAAGACGTCGCCAAAAATCTGGCTGAAGATATCGCTGTTGCCGTCGAACGGATCGCCGCCCGGGCGTCCGGAGCGGAACTCGAATCGCGAACCGCCGGCTCCCTGCTGCTGGCGGCGAAAACCGGCGAAGGGGTCACCGCCACCGGGGGCGCCCTCGAAGCCCTGGAAACGCGGCTTGCCGTCGGCGTCGATCTCGCCGCGATCGAAAGCGGCGCGGGTCTTCTCGTCGCCGACGATCTCATAGGCCTGATTGGCCGCGGCAAAACGGTCCTTCGCCTTGGGATCATTCGGATTCTGGTCCGGATGATGCTTCTTGGCGAGTTTGCGGTACGCCGATTTTATGTCCTTGGCCGATGCGTTCTTTGCAACGCCCAGCACCTCATAGGGGTCGCGCATGCTTCCTGCCCTGGAGAAAGAGTGAGTCCATAGTCGCCTCTTATATGCGCTCGCATAGGAAGAAATTCCAGTGCTGGACGTTATTTCAAAGGTGGAAGATCAAAGCGTCCTGAAGTCCTGCATGCGCCAGCCGCCGCCGCTGGCCAGGCAGAGTTCGCCCGCGAACATGGCAACGCCGTCAAAGCTTTCGCGCGAAGCCTTGAAGCGGCGGCAGGTCTGGCCCCCGTCCTTCAATTCCGCCAGTTCGGTGATGGAGCCGCGCGAACCCGTACCGGCATTGGCCCACGGCACGGCTTGACCGCGGAGTTGCTCGATGTCGGCGGAGGACACCGCGTTGCCGATCGTCGTCTGGTCGGAATCGCGGTCCGAATCGGCCGGCGCGGCCGGCGCCGAAATGCTGCCGGTCAGGATCGAGCGATCGACCTCGGCCTTTTGCAGGCTGAAGCCGCCCGCGCCGCATGCGGCAAGCGGCAAGGCAATCATCACGACCGCGGCTTTGGCGCTGGCTGAAGCAAATAGGCTGCCTTGCCTGCTGTCAAAAGCTTGCGCGATACGCGACAATCGGCAACCTCCCCTGTTTGGTGAAAATTTGAGAAAAACTATGAGTGACACTGAGTTAACAAGCGGTGACTTTACCGAGGCCGCCGAGCCGTTTCGCCTTTTTGCCGCATGGCTGGACGACGCCACGAAAAGCGAAATGAACGACCCCAACGGCGTGGCGCTGGCAACGGTGGATGCCGAGGGCATGCCGGATGTGCGGATGGTGCTGCTCAAGGGGTTCGATGAGAGCGGCTTTGTGTTCTACACGAATTTCGAAAGCGCCAAGGGCCGGGAGATCCTGGGCAGCATGAAGGCGGCGATGTGCTTCCACTGGAAATCGCTGCGCCGCCAGGTGCGCGTGCGCGGGCCGGTGGAGATCGTCAGCGATGCCGAAGCCGACGCCTATTACGCGACACGGCCGCGCGGCAGCCGCATCGGCGCCTGGGCCTCGAAACAGTCGCGGCCGCTGGAAAGCCGGTTCGCGCTGGAAAAGGCGGTGGCCGAATATACTGCCCGCTACGCCATCGGCGAGATTCCGCGCCCAAAACACTGGTCGGGTTTCCGGATCGTGCCGAAGACGATCGAGTTCTGGCACGACAGGCCGTTCCGGCTGCATGACCGCGTGGTATTTTCGCGCAATCCCGGAGGCGGTTGGGACAAGACGCGGCTTTATCCCTGAAGAGGACTCAGCTCTTCTTTCTGGTCATGAATGCCGTCAGCGCGGCGCGGGCTTCGTCCGATTTCAGGCGTTCGCGAAAATGCTCGCTTTCCTCGCCGATGCGAGCGACGAGGTGCTCGCGCGGCCCGCGCATCAGGTCGCGCGCGATCCTGAGCGCCTGCGGCGGCTTGGCGGCGATCTGGCCGGCGGCCGCCAGAACCGACGCCTCCAGCGCTCCTTCCTCGACCACTTCGTAGATCAGGCCGGCGGCCTTGGCGCGTTCGGCCGAGAAGCCTTCGCCAAGCCCGAGCAGCGCGAACGCGCCCTGCTGGCCCAGGATGCGCGGCACCAGCAGGCTCGATCCTGCTTCGGGCACAAGGCCAAGGTCGACGAAAGGCGTCCTGAACACGGTGCGCGGTGTGGCGAAAGTCAGGTCGCAGTGCAAATTGAGCGTGGTGCCGATGCCGACCGCGATGCCGTCGACACCGGAGACGATGGGTTTTTCGACCCTGGCCAGCGCCATCAGGAAATCCCAGACTTCCGTGCCGCCTTCGCCGCCGGTAGCAACGACCATGAAGTCGGCGAGGTCGTTGCCGGAGGAGAAGGCCCCGGGCACGCCGAGAAAGACATGGACGCGGACTGCCGGATCCGCATCCCCTTCGGCCAAGGTTTGCGACATCCTGGCGTACATGGCGCGCGTCAGCGCGTTCTTCTTGTCCGGGCGATTCAGGCGGATGATCTGGATGGCGCCCTGGCGCTCGACGAGGATATGGTCTGTCACGGTTCTTTCCTTGTGAACGTCAAGCGGAAATCAAAGTCTTGCCGGCAGCGGCGAGGCTTGCGGCGCCGTCGACAACGCGCCCCTTCAAGGCACTTGTCTCGCCGAGCAGGTTCTCGGCGAAGAAGCGGCAAAGCGCGATGCGGCCCTGATCGGCAAGAGCGCCCCGCGCCAGGTAGGCGCCGCCGGCGGCAAGCGAGATGAGCCTGAGATAGGGTGTCGCGCCGGCAAGCGCCTCGTCCGTCCGGCCATCGGCCGACAGTTTTTGCAGGAAACGCGTCGCTTGCGTCAGATCGTCGAGCCCGCTGTCGAGAGCATCGGCCGTACGGCCAAGCCCTTCGAGATTCGATATCCGCACGGCATTGGCGACAGCGCCAAGCTCGGCAATGTAGCCGTGCACATGCTCGCCGCCGCCGAGCGGCAGTTTTCGGGTCACCAGATCGATCGCCTGGATGCCGTTGGTGCCCTCGTAGATCGGCGCGATGCGGGCGTCGCGGTAGAGTGCCGCGGCCCCCGTCTCCTCGATGAAACCCATGCCGCCATGGACCTGGACGCCGAGCGAGGCGACCTCGACGCCGATATCGGTCGAAAAGGCCTTGGCAAGCGGCGTCAGCAAGTTGGCCCGGTCGCGCCAATGGGCAGCCTGGTCACCAGACGATACGCGCGCCAGGTCGATGGCATGGGCGCAGGAATAACTGATCGCCCGCGCGATCTGCGTCAGCGCCTTCATGGTCAGGAGATTGCGCTGCACGTCGGGGTGGTGGACGATCGGCGCCATGCCGGCGCCGCCATAGCCCGACGCCTTGCCCTGGCGGCGCTCATTGGCATAGGCAATCGCCTTCTGGGTGGCGGCTTCCGCGACGGCCACGCCCTGCATGCCGACGGCGAGGCGGGCATTGTTCATCATGGTGAACATGCAGGCCAGCCCCTTGTTCTCCTCGCCGATCAGCCAGCCGACGGCGCCGGGCCTGGCGCCCTGAAAACCGTCGCCATAGATCATGGTGCAGGTCGGCGAGGCATGGATGCCGAGCTTGTGCTCGAGGCCCGAACAGAAGACGTCGTTGCGCGCGCCAAGCGAGCCGTCGGCGCCGACCAGGAATTTCGGCACCAGGAAGAGCGAGATGCCGCGCGTGCCCGCAGGCGCATCGGGCAGCCGCGCCAGTACCAGATGGACGATGTTGTCGGTGAGATCATGCTCGCCATAAGTGATGAATATCTTCTGGCCAAAGATGCGGTAGGTGCCATCGCCGGCAGGCTCGGCTCGGCTACGCAAGGCGGCGAGATCGGAGCCGGCCTGCGGCTCGGTCAGGTTCATCGTGCCCATCCACTCGCCGGAGACGAGCTTTGCCAGATATTTGGCCTTGAGGTCTTCGGAGGCATGCTTGTCAAGCGCCTCGACCGCGCCCATGGTCAGCGTCGGGCCGATGCCGAAAGCCATGGCAGCGGAGTTCCACATTTCGAGCGCGGCGACGCCAAGCATGGTCGGCAGCGCCTGGCCGCCATAGTCTTCCGGGCCGGAGAGCGCGTTCCAGCCGCCCTCGATCCACCGGCGATAAAGTTCCTTCCAGCCCGGCGGCATGGTCACCGCCGCATCCTTCAGCACAGCGCCGTGCTCGTCACCGATCTTGTAGAGCGGCGCGACTTCTTCGGTGGCGAAGCGGCCGGCTTCACCAAGAACCGCGTCGACGATGTCCTCGCCGAGGTCGCCGAACGTGCCGCCATCGAGGGCGGCCTTCAGGCCGGCCACATGCTTGAGTGTGAACGCGATGTCCTCGACGGGTGCCCGATACATGCCGCTCGCTCCTCCTGATGCATCGGCCCGGCTGATCCTAGGACCTGCTTGCCCCAAACCGTATTCGCCTTTGGGCGATCTCCCATCTTCTTTTTACGTAAACGTCAAATTTTGTCACGCTGATTTTGCAATCGCGCGGGCTCGTATTAAATTCGATGGATGCCGGATCAAAATCGACCGGCGACAGACCGGAACCAGCCAACTGGAAACCAACCCATGCTCGCCAGACCTGACGCCTACCGTTGCATCGAATGCGGCCTGCCCTACCGGGCGGCGGGGTTCTCGTACTATCATGGCGAAGTGGAAAACGGCGCCGCCTATTGGTCGGATCGCGGCATATTGTGCTCGCCGAAATGCTCGCTCGCCCATCATCGCAAACGCGCGGCCGAAGGCACGTTGCAACAGGGCCCGGCGCCGGATCCGTTTGAAATTCAGCCATTCGGCCGGCGCTGACCGTCGCACTTGATATGTACGGGTAAATCCCGCACATACTGTGCTAGAGGTGATCGCAAGGACAAACCAACTGACCCGTACCTCCCGTCTCGAAGCTCGGATATCCCCGGATATGCTGAGTGTGGTGAAACGTGCCGCCGAAATCCAGGGCCGCAGCGTCAGCGACTTCGTGGTCTCCGCAGCGCAGGAAGCTGCACAACGCACCATTGAGGAGACCGCTATCATCCGCCTGTCCATCGAGGATCAGCTCGCTCTGGCAGAGGCCATTCTCAATCCGCCCGAACCTAATGAAGCGCTGCGCAAAGCCGCCGACGTCTACAAGCGACTTGTCGTCGAATCCCGGTGAGTCTAGGATTGATCATCGAGCCGCTGGGCGGATCGTATGATCGTAAGGCATTCAGCTGTAGCGTGCTGGCACTCGACCAGTATATACACGAGCTGGCAAGCCAGGACGTCAAACGCCGAGTTAGCAACTGCTTTGTCGCCGCAGATCGTGATGTCGGTCTCATTGCCGGATACTACACTCTTGCACCGTCAAATGTGTCCATCACTTCCCTGCCGGAAAACCTGACAAGACGCCTACCGCGTTACCCGGTCCTGCCCGCCATATTGATCGGAAGGTTGGCAGTCGATACCCGATATCAGGGACAAAGAGTAGGATCGATACTGATCGTGGACGCACTTCGGCGCTGCGCCCAAGCTGCTCCTGCTTCCTTCGCACTGATCGTCGACGCAAAGGACGACAAGGTCGCGGCTTTTTATTGCAAACATGGTTTCAGGCCATTTCAAGACCGGCCATTGTCGCTGTTCCTATCGGTAGCGACGGCGTTGAGGCTGTTCGGCTGACGGACCGCATTGCCTTGAAAGCAAATCCTTAACCATGGCGGTTCAGGATCCGCTTTGGATCAAAGGGGATTCCCTGTTTGAAAAGGACGACGCGTTTTCCTCGCCGCATAGCGCTTTTCGCCCTTGCGGTGACAATGGCGCTAACACCGGCGGCCAGGGCCTCGGATTTCTCCGAGCCGTGGAAAAGTGCCGATCGGGCGCTTGTCGTCGACGCCTACGAATACAACTCCATCGACTGGGCGCAGCTTGCCACCGACAAGCGCGTCGTCGGCTTCATCAACAAAGCCTCCGACGGCATGTCGCCGCCCTATTCCTGCTCCGGAGACGATACCGAGGTAAAACTCTGCAAGGCGCTGTGGAAGCGCCATGCGGTGACACGCGAACTGTTCCAGACGCGCAAGGTCGTCGCCAAGGCGCTCGGCCTGAAATGGGGCGCCTATCACCTCGCCCGCCCCGGCAATCCGGTCGAGCAGGCCAATAATTTCCTCGATTTCGCCGATCCTGCGCCGGACGACCTCATGGCCCTCGACATCGAAGGCATCGATCCCGCGCAATGGATGTCGCTCGACGACGCCGAGGCGTTCGTGCGCCAGGTGCATCGGCGAATCGGCCGCTTCCCGGTGCTCTACACCAATGGCAAGACCGCCCAGTATATCGCCGACAACAGCTACAAGTACGGGCTGCTGTCGCGGCTGCCGCTCTGGTATGCGCGCTACAAGCCTGACATCGACGTGCATTTTCCCATCGGCAACTGGCAAGGCTATGCGCTCTGGCAATTTTCGGCGCAGGCCAATTGCGGCCGCTTCCGTTGCCCCTATCGGGTAGCCGGGACGCCCAACGACATCGACGTCAACGTCGCGCCGACAGATGCCGCCACGCTGCGCCGGCAATGGCCGTTCGGCGGGCTGATCGACGTGCCGGCGGATTATCTCGCCAGCGTACCGGTGCCGCTCCCGCGCGAAGCCGCTTTGGCCGGCAAGACCACCCTCATCTACGCCGACGTAGCGACGCCGCCGAGTTTCGAGGAAATGGTCGCGGTGCTTGGTTCGCGCTGGTCGAAATTCCGCGACGGGTTCCGCATGCCTGTCGTGAAGACGGTGCCGCGACGGGCAATCTTCGGCATTGTCCAATATGTCGCCTGGAAGCGCGCCGGGCAGCGCTCGCCCGCGCAACTCGACGCCGCCTTCGCCGTAGCGACGGATCCGATGAGCACCGGTTCGACCGAACTCGACCGGGGCGAACGTTGAAAGTACGCGACCGGACCTTTGCCTTCAGCTTGCTCCCGCCTTTTCACGCGCCACGGCCTGCCAGCCAATGTCGCGGCGGCAGAAGCCCTGCGGCCAGTCGATACGGTCGAGCGCGGCATAGGCCTTCTTCTGCGCCTCGCCGACAGTCGCGCCGATCGCGGTGACGTTCAAGACGCGACCGCCGTTGGCGACCAGCGCGCCGCCATTGATGGCGGTGCCGGCATGGAAAATCTGGGCGCCCTCGCTGGCGGCCTCATCGAGCCCTCGAATGACCGAGCCTTTTTCGGGCGTGCCGGGATAGCCTCTCGCGGCCATGACGATGGTCAGTGCCGCCTCGTCGCTCCAGCGCGCCGACATGTGCGCGAGCTGGCCATCGACGGCGGCATTGAGCAGCACCAGCAGGTCGTCCTTCAGCCGCATCATCAGCACCTGGCATTCGGGGTCGCCGAAGCGGGTGTTGTATTCGATCAGCTTCGGCCCTTCGTCCGTTATCATCAGCCCGGCGAAGAGAATGCCGGCGAACGGTGCACCTGTTGCAGCCATGCCGCGCATGGTCGGTTCGACGATCTCGCGCATGGTGCGCTCCACCATCTGCGGCGTCATCACCGGGGCCGGCGAATAGGCGCCCATGCCGCCGGTGTTGGGGCCGACATCACCATCGCCGACGCGCTTGTGATCCTGCGCGGTGCCGAAGGGCAGTGCTGTAGTGCCGTCGCACAGGCAGAAGAAGCTGGCCTCCTCGCCGGTCAGAAACTCCTCGACCACCACTTCCGCACCGGCGGTGCCGAAAGAACCGTCGAAACAGGCGTCGAGCGCGGCCAGCGCCTCGTCCATCGTCATTGCCACCGTGACGCCCTTGCCCGCGGCAAGGCCGTCGGCCTTGATGACGATCGGCGTGCCCATCTTCTCGACATAGGCCTTGGCCGATGCCAGGTCCGTGAAACGGCCATAGGCGGCGGTGGGGATGTCGTATCTGGCGCAAAGATCCTTGGTGAAGCCCTTTGAGCCCTCGAGCCGCGCCGCCGCTCGCGACGGGCCAAAGACGCGGATGCCCCAGCCGCGCAGATCGTCTGATATGCCGGCCACCAGCGGCCCTTCCGGCCCGACCACGACGAGGCCGATCTCTCTGTCCTTGCAGAAGGCGGCGACAGCGGAATGATCGGCGATGTCCAGCTTGACCAGCTCCGCCTCGCGGCCGATGCCAGGATTGCCGGGCGCGGCATAGAGCTTGGTCAGCAACGGCGACGCGGCGATCTTCCAGGCGAGCGCATGTTCGCGGCCGCCGGAGCCGAGAAGAAGGACGTTCATGGCCACCTCTTGATGCCTGTAATCTTCCAGAGAACCCGCTATTGCTCTCTGGACGACGGGTCAAGGCATCCAGGCGCTTTGATCGGAATTGCGCACGGGAACGTTAGCCAGCCCGGCCGCCTTTGCGATATTTGCATTGGTCTTCGAAAAGAATTTGATCCATGCAGAGATCTTCTGCGAGTCCAGCCCATAGATTTCGCAAAGAGAAAGTTTTCCCTCTGCAATTAGGAAAGCCGCAACATGGTTCCGATACTCCTTGCACGTCCGGGCTTGGTAGGAGACTGGTGGTGCTCGAAGACAATATTTGGATGGCTTCGCTCGAAGTTTATACCCGCAACCGGAAATGGGTTGTCGGATACATCTGCTTGGCTGGTGGGCTGGCGCTGCTCGAGAGGTTCATACACATCAACTCCGGAGCTTCAATCTTCATCGGCGTAGTGACGTCGACCTTCTTGGCTATTCCTGCTCACATTGCCGTTTTGACGCAGCTTGACCCCGACCAGGTATCCGATTGGCTAAAGGAAAGACCCAAGGCATTCTTCAGTTTTGTAAAACGTTGCCTGTTACTCGGCCTGCTCGGTGCGATAGCTCCCGTGACGATTGCGGTAGCTATGGTCATCGGCGGCGTTCGTCCGTCCTTCGCCCTTCTGGCAGCTCTTGTTGTCTGGGTCTTTTCCGGCATCGCCGCGTTCGCAAAATGGGGTACGATGTTGCCTGCGGTCATTGCCGATGATGATCAAACGCTTGCCGTTGCAGGCCAACGCGGCTCCAAGGTTTTCGGATATGCGTTCCCGCGTCTGCTCATCTCGTTCGGCTTGGTCACGGTATTGTTTGTAGCGATATTGATGTTGCTGTCCTCTTTGTTGGGCATCGATCCGAAGGATTCAAGTGCCGCATCTCTAATCCTGTCTGTGGCAGGGGCAATCATTGGCGCATATCAAATCGTCATGACATCCGTTGTGTTGTCACGTTCCTATCTCAGAGCGCGACCGCCTGTGCCGCCTGCACGCCGGATGGCATTTGCGTTCGGCAGATAAGTTGCTTCCACGGTTGCGGGCCTTTCCAACTCAGCTCTGGAAGACTATCGGGAACCAGTCCTCGCGCAGCTTCTGCCCCGGCTGCATGCCATGGCCATGATAGGGCGGCGAGGTGCGCCCCGGCCGTTCGACATAGTGGGCATCGTCGCCGACCCAGCGCAGCGAGAGCGCCCGCCGCCGCGCCGCGGTCAGGTTGCCGCGCGCGCCATGCGCAGTCCTGAAATCGAACAGGATGGCATCGCCCGGCTCCATTTCCCATTCGAGCACCTCCAGCGAGGGGTCCTTGTCTGGATCCGGCACCGGCAGGTAGTCACCCTCGTCGGCATAGAAATTGCTGTCGTCGAGCCAGCGCACCGGCAGGATCATCTTGTCCCATTTGTGCGAGCCGGCAATCAGCCGCAGCGTTGCTTCCTTTACAGGGTCGATAGGGATCCAGAAGCTGACCGTCTGCCGGCCGTCGACGAAATAATAGGGAATGTCCTGATGCCAGGGCGTCGGCTTCTGCGTGCCCGGTTCCTTGACCAGGACGTGGTCGTGGAAGAACTGCGCGGTGCGCGACCGCATCACCGCGGCCGCGAGTTCGGCCGCGGGCGATTCGCGCACCAGCTTGACGAATTCGGGAATGCGTTCCCAGTTGCAGTAGTCGTCGAAGAAGCTGCCGCGGCCATTGGCGATATCCGACGCGGTGGCGCTGCGGTCTTGCATGTTGCGCTCGATGCCGGCGGCAATCGTTTCGACCCAGCCCTTGAAAGCGCCGCGGATGCAGACGGCGCCGTCGCGCTGATAATCCGCAATCGTCTGCGCATCGATCAAACCTGTGTCGATCGCGCGAAGCGCAGTCTGGGAAGCCATGGCGTTCTCCTTTCAGGGATCGACGCCACTATCGCAAGCCTCTTTCATTCAGTAAAATAATAACTTCTCATCTGTCACATAGTGCCACTCTATGAGCCTGACCCTAACGCAGTTGCGCTATCTGGTTGCCGTCGCTCGCCACGGCAGCGTTACCGGCGCGGCCAGGGCGCTGAACGTTTCACAGCCGTCCATTTCGGTGGCGATCGACGCGGTCGAACGGGATCTCGGCCAGAAACTCTTCGTGCGCCAGCGCGGAAGCGGCGTCACCCTGACCTCCTTCGGCCGCGCCGTGGTGGCCAAGGCAAAACAGGTTCTCGCCGAGACGGACGAACTCATCGGTCTCGGCTCGCGCAAGTCGGCGCTCGGCGGCGAACTGGTGCTCGGATGCTTCGAAGATCTGGCGCCCTATTTCGCGCCGGCTCTGATCCGCGCCTTCTCGGAACGCCATCCGGAGGTTGCGGTGATCGTGCGCGACGAGACCTTCGAGACGCTCGGGCGGCGGCTCGGCGATGCCGCCGTCGACCTCGGGCTCACCTATGATCTTGGCCTGCCATCGCATTTCGCCCGCATCCTGTTGCATGAACTCAGGCCGCATGCGCTTTTGCCGGCCGGACACGCGCTGGCGGATCGTCCCGATGTCAGCCTGGCCGATCTGGCCGCCTACCCGCTGATCACGACGGACCAGCCGCATAGTTGGCAGCACATGCTGGACCTCTTCCGCAGCCGTGGCCTGTCGCCGGTCGCCGATAGGCAGACAAGCTCGTTCGAACTCCAGCGCAGCATGGTGGCCAACGGCTTCGGCGTCGCCGTCAGCTACACGAGGCCGCATGGGGACCGCAGCTATGACGGCTTGCCTCTCGTCTGCAAGCCGCTTTCCGATCCGTTGCCCATGCAACGCATCATCCTCACCCATGACACGCATCAGCGCCTGCCCAATGCCGTGCTGGCTTTCATCGACGTGGCAAAGGGCTGGTTCTCCACCCGCGACATCT
Source organism: Mesorhizobium sp. BR1-1-2 (assembly GCF_020165435.1). NCBI lineage: Bacteria > Pseudomonadati > Pseudomonadota > Alphaproteobacteria > Hyphomicrobiales > Phyllobacteriaceae > Mesorhizobium > Mesorhizobium sp. BR1-1-2. Next base: position 299,961 of record NZ_JAIUID010000005.1, on the reverse strand, counting down.
TCGCCTCCTGAAGCGCCGACGAATGCCACTGTCCTGCTCGCCGCTTGACGGTTTGCGCGGCGGCTGCCACTCCATCGTCATGGAAACGGTTCAGTCGAAAGCAGCCCAGGGCCGCGTCGCCGACGCGCCGAACGGCCATTGGGTTTACCGCGTGCTGCCGCGGCCGATATGGCCCTACGCGCAGCTTGCCCGATGGGACAGGCCGATCGGCTGGCAGTTGCTTTTGTGGCCGTGCTGGTGGTCCGCGGCTCTCGCGGCCAGTGCCTATCCGCGCCCGGGCGATCCGCTGCTTTCGCTGCTGCCGGCACCCTTGTATCTCGTGCTGTTCCTGGCCGGCGCAATCGCCATGCGCGGCGCCGGCTGCACCTATAACGACCTGGCTGACGAAGACATCGACAATCAGGTCGAGCGCACGCGCTCGCGGCCGCTTCCGTCGGGCAAGGTCACGCGGCGCGCGGCGTGGCTGTTTGTCATCCTGCAGGCACTGGTCGGACTTGCCGTGCTCTTGCAGTTCAACAGCTTCGCCGTCCTGCTCGGCGTCTGTTCGCTGGTCATCGTCGCCATCTATCCATTCATGAAACGGATCACGAACTGGCCTCAACTGGTTCTCGGCCTTGCCTTTTCCTGGGGCGCGCTGATGGGATGGGCGGTTGAGTTCGGCGATCTGGACGGGCCGGCCGTCATGCTCTATCTCGGCTCGATCCTGTGGGTGATCGGCTACGACACGATCTATGCGCACCAGGACAAGGAAGACGACGCGATCGTGGGCGTGCGCTCGACCGCGCGCCTGTTCGGCGACAACACCAAATCGTGGCTGGCCGGGCTTTACGGCGGCGCGCTTATCTGCTTCGCCATCGCCTTCGCGTCGGCGCAGGCCCCTGTCGTGGCTCTGGCCGGACTGATCGCCGCCGGCGCCCACATGGCGCGGCAAATCCTGGTGCTGGATATCGACAATCCGGATCAATGCCTGCGGCTGTTCAGGTCGAACAACCAGGTTGGCTGGTTGATCTTCCTCGGCCTCATCGGCGGCGCGCTGTGGGTGGCGCTGAAGCCGCTGGTGTAGCGGCTTGTTTCCTTCTCCCCTTGTGGGAGAAGGTGGATTGGCGCGCAGCGCCAAGACGGTTGAGGGGTGCGTGTCGGAGCGCCGTCGATGCCAAGCTGGACACCCCTCATCCGACCGAGCTTCGCTCGGCCACCTTCTCCCACAAGGGGAGAAGGAAAGCCCAACCTACTCCCTTGCAATGATCTCCTCGCCGCCGATCACCAGCCTGAGACCGAGGTCGCCCGCCCTGCGGCGGGCGAGGAAGCGTGGGCGGCGCATGTTGGAAACGCGACCCTTGCGGCGATCCTGCGGCGGCAGCGTCTTGATGGCGGCACCGAGCGATTCCTCCAGGGTGCGGGCAACGCCGTCCGATTCGATCAACAGCATCGGCAAGCGATAGGCGTCGGCCCAGGCGCGCCAGTCGGCGGCGACGTCGTCGAGGTCGTCGGCGACCAGCAGCGGCACCGACAGCATGGGATCGTTGTGCAGGAGTTCCAGGGTCACCGTGACATTGCCTTCCGGATCTTCCATCGCGCGGGCGGCAACGCCGCGGAACGCATTGGCGGGCAGAGCGATGATCGCCGGTACGCCGCTCATCTCCAGCAGGCGGCGGATCACGGCGCCACGGTGGTCGATGGTGAAGGTAACGTCGCCATAGTCGTCGCGTGTGGCGTAGCTTACCACCTGCGGCAGGCGGAATGGGTCGAGGCGCATGTTGCGTCCCGCCCAGACTGGCTTCAGTCCAGTGTTCATTGAATGCCTTCCTGTTTCTCCTGAGAGCCGGTGTCCGGTTCTCTCCGGGCCAGTTTTCCCGGCCTCGTTATGGGGAAACAGTAGCGCGGCCTCCTTACCGCCGCGCTTAAGAAAGTCGGTTAAATTTTGCTGATCACGGGGATGGTTATCGGAATGCGACCGCGCGCTTGATTCCGAAAGGATCAGATAACCTTACCGGGGTTCATGATGCCGGCCGGGTCGAAAGCCTGCTTGACCCTGCGCATCAGGTCGATCGCCATCGGCGGGGCGGTGGCGATCAGTTCGTCCCGCTTCAGCTGGCCGATACCGTGCTCGGCCGAGATCGAGCCGTGAAAGGAGCGCACGACGTCGTGTACGGCCTTGTTCATGGGATGGTAGAGATCGAGGAACACCTGGTCGTCGCCATCGACGGGCCGCGAGATGTTATAGTGGAGATTGCCGTCGCCCATATGGCCGAAGCAGACCACTCGCGCTCCGGGGCTGACCGAAGCCACGGCGCCGGCAGCCTCTTCGATGAAACGCGGGATCGATGCCACTGGGACCGAAATGTCATGCTTGATCGAGGCGCCCTCGGGCTTCTGCGCGTCGGGCAGCACCTCGCGAAAATTCCAGAAGGCATCGCCTTGCGCAAGGCTGGCCGCGATCACGGCATCGCCGACGATTTCCTGTTCCAGCCCGGCCCCGAGCACGTCCTCGATCAGGGCCCTGGCATCTTCCGGCGAACGGCCGGACGAGATCTGCATCAGCACATACCACGGCCAATCCTGCGCCAGCGGCCGCACCACGCCCTGGGCATGCGCCAGCGTGAAATCGTACGGCCGCTTGCCGATCAGCTCGAAGGCGGTGAGCGCGGCGCCGGCGCGGTCCGTCGCCAGGCTGAACAGCGACAGCGCCGCCTCGGCCGACGGCAGGCCGACGAACGCAACCTCGCGGCCTTTCGGCTTCGGGAAGAGTTTCAGCACGGCGGCCGTGATGATGCCGAGCGTGCCTTCGGCGCCGACGAACAGGTTCTTGAGGTCGTAGCCGGTATTGTCCTTCTTCAGCTTGCGCAGATCGTCGAACACCTCGCCCGTCGGCAACACCACCTCGACGCCGAGGCAAAGCTCGCGCGCATTGCCATAGGCCAGCACGCCGGTGCCGCCTGCATTGGAGGAAAGATTGCCGCCGATCTGGCAGGAGCCTTGCGCGGCCAGCGACAGCGGAAACAGCCGGTCAGCGGCATCGGCCGCTTCCTGCAGCGTCTGCAAGATGACGCCGGCCTCCGCCGTCACGGTGTTGGACAGGACATCGATCTCGCGGATGCGGTTCAGCCGCGACAGGGACAGCACGATCTCGCGGCCGGACCTGTCCGGCACCTGGGCGCCGACCAGCCCGGTATTGCCGCTTTGCGGCACGATTGGCGTTGCCGTCTCGGTCGCCAGCCGCATGATCCGGCTGACCTCGTCGACGCTGCCCGGCCGCAGCACAAGCGATGTCGCGCCATGCCAGAGCCCGCGTCGTTCCGTGATGTAGGGCGCGATATCGCGCTGGTCGCGCAGCGCGTATTTCTCACCGACGATCGCCGCGAAGCGGTCGATGAGAGCGGTGTCGAGAGTCTGGGCGATGTCGGTCATGTGCGCGAAACTATGTTGGCGGCAAGCTATTGTCACGCGGCGCGGCGGCACGTGAAAGCCGATCGTTGATCGCTTCGCCGAGCCCGTCGAAGGGAACGGGTTCGACGGCGATAGTCCGCGCGCCGCTGCGATCGAGTTCCTGCATGTAAGCGAAAAGATTGCTCGCCGCTTCGCGCAGGTCACCGGCCTCGGACAGATTGAGGCAGGCGGCCGCCTTTTGCCAGCCTTCAGCGCGACGTTTGCCGAAGGCCAGCAGCGCCTCGCCTTCCCCGACGGCCCCGGCGTTGAGCCGCACCGCGGCGTCAGGCGCATAGTGCGAGGCAAGCATGCCCGGCGCCTCGACACCGGCGTCGGCGCCGCGCAACAGCTCCATGCCGACGACCGCCTCGATTTCCTGGGCGGCAATGCCGCCGGGCCTCAATAGGCGCAATTTTCCCCCTTCGGCCTTGACGATGGTCGATTCCAGCCCGACCGGCGTCGCGCCGCCATCGACGACCAACTTTATGCGTGCGCCGAGATCAGCCGCCACGGCTTGCGCCGTCGTCGCGCTGATCCTGCCGGAGGAATTGGCGCTGGGAGCCGCAAGCGGCCGGCCGAGCCTTGCAATCAGGTCGCCGCCGAAGCCCCTCGGCATGCGCAAGGCGATCGTGTCGAGCCCGGCCGTGACCAGCGGATGAATGTCGTTGCCGGGCCGCTGCGGCAGCACCAGCGTCAAAGGACCTGGCCAGAACGCAAGCGCCAATTTCCTCGACAGCGGATCGAACAAAGCAACGCGCTCGGCCATCGCCATGTCGGCGACATGGGCGATCAGCGGGTTGAACCGCGGCCGTCCCTTGGCCTCGAAAATGCGCGCCACGCCGATGCCGTTGGTGGCGTCGCCGGCGAGCCCATAGACGGTCTCGGTCGGAATGGCGACCACGTCGCCGCTTTCAAGCAGCGCCAGCGCCCGTTCCATCGCCTCGCCGACGGCAAGAATTTCAGCCACTCTGCTCACCTCACGGATATCGGCTGCGTAGTACGATGGCGTCCAAGGGGCAAGCCCGTCCCTTGGCGATTTACCAATCCCTAAAATGCTACGGTTCCGCGAAAGCCGGCATCAATTCCGGCCCGCTATCGTGCGGCTTCCGGGCAATGGGGAGCTTTCATCGTGTCTATGCGTATCTGGGGAACGGTTGCTATCACTCTGGCGGCGATGGCCGGCGGCGGCGCCCAGGCCTCGTCACTGGTCTTTCCCGGTGCGCCGGCCTCGACGCCATCCATCATCGTGCTGCAGGCGACCGACGCCGCCGAGGCGGGCGATATGCGATCGGTTGTGGCGCTCGGTGACCCTGACGTCACCTATGAAAAGGTGGCAGCGATCCCGAACGCGCCCGAGGCGCGGCACGGCTTGCTGCAAAACCCGATGATCATTCGCGGCGGTATCGTCGGCAGCGCCTTCTCGACGCCCACGCAGGCCAAGGCGCCGGCCACTGCTCCTGCAACCGCCACCGCTTCGGCGGCACCGGCGGCGAATGGGCAGAAGACCCCGGCGACATCACCGGCAGCCGCGCCCGCGGCGGCAGCGCAGCAGCCCGTCCCTGGGGTCGGCAAGCTCAAGTAGCGACTGCCTTGACGTCGGTCCGGCGTCCGGCACCATTGCCGGACAGGCCGCTTTTGCCGACGTGGACGAGCGTCGCTTCGCCTGAGTCCCTCTAGCCTGCAATCTTGGAGAAATCCGCGACCTGGTCGGTGGCCGCACGGATGCGGGCAAGCAGCGCCAGCCGGTTGGCGCGCACGGCTTGATCCTCATCATTCACGAGAACGCGTTCAAAGAATGAATCAACCGGTTCGCGCAAAACGCTAAGCGCCAGCATGGCGGCGGAAAAGTCTTCGTTTTGAATCGCTTCGCCGGCTTGCTTCTCGGCCTGATTCACCGCCGCGAAAAGCGATTTCTCGGCATCCTCGCGGAACAGCGCCGGCTCAACGGTTTCGGCGACGAGCGTTTTCTTCTTCTCCTCGGCAGCCAGGATGTTGGCCGCGCGTTTGGTGCCGGCGAGCAGGTTCTTGCCGTCCTCGGTGTCGAGGAAGGAGCCCAGCGCCTCGACACGGCGCACGACCTGCAAGAGGTCGTCGGACTGCGGCGTGATGACCGCGTCGATGAGGTCGTGGCGGGCCCCCTTGTCGCGGAGGTAGACTTTCAGGCGATCATGGAAGAAGGCGAGAAGGTCTCGGACCTGATCCATATTGCCAACCGTGTAGTTCGTGGAAGCGCTGCCGAAGATCGTCGTCAGCCCCAGTCGAATGCGGTTCTCGACCAGAACCCTCACCACGCCGAGCGCAGCGCGACGCAGCGCGTAAGGATCCTTGGAGCCTGTCGGCTTTTCATTGATGGCCCAGAAGCCGACAAGCGTATCGAGCTTGTCCGCGAGCGCGACTGCGATCGACACCGGATCGCTCGGCACATAGTCGGAAGGGCCCTGCGGTTTGTAATGCTCTTCGATGGCTGCGGCCACGGACGGATGCTCGCCCTGGAGCAACGCGTATTTGCGGCCCATGGCGCCCTGCAATTCGGGGAATTCGCCGACCACTTCGGTCGTCAAATCGGCCTTCGCCAAAACGGCGGCGCGACCCGCGAACGCGGTAATCTCCCCACTTGAAGGGGAGATGTCGCCGAAGGCGACAGAGGGGGTCGGTGCGACGGGACGCGACGTTCCATCGCGGACAGAGGATGCCGGCGCTTCGTGCGAGGCGACCCCCTCTGGCCTGCCGGCCATCTCCCCCTCAAGGGGGGAGATCGACTGCGCCACTGTCGGCGCCAGTTCTTGTGCCAGCCGCTTGATCCGCTCCACCCGCTCGCCCTGCGTGCCGAGCTTGGCGTGGAAGGTCACATTGAGATGGTCGAGCCGGGCCATGCGCTGGTCGAGCGGCTTCTTGAGGTCGAGCCCGAACTTTTTCGCCGACGCCTCGAGCTCGGCGAAATCAGGCAGATCGCCCTGGTCGGTCGTCCAGAAATAGAGCGCGTCCGAGAGGCGCGCGCGCACCACCTTGCCGTTGCCGTGGGCGATCTCCTTGCCGCCATCGCTCGCCTCGATGTTTGCGGTGAGGATGAAGCGGTTGGAAAGCGCATCGCCTTGCCCCTGCGGGCGCGTGACAAAGCACTTCTGGTTGGCGCGGATGGTCAGCCGGATCACCTCGGCCGGAATGGCGAGGAAATCCTGCTCGAATTCGCCCATCAATACCACGGGCCATTCCACCAGCCCGGAGACCTCTTCCAAAAGTCCCTCGTCCTCGACAAGGTCGAGTCCGTTGGCGAAAGCCAGATTGCGGGCGTCGGCGAGGATGATCTCCTTGCGCCGGTCGGCGTCGAGCACGACCTTGGCCGCTTCCAGCTTGCTCACATAGTCGTCGAAGCGACGCACGGTGATTTCGCCGGGTGCGTGAAAGCGGTGGCCGTAGGTGACATTGCCCGAGCGGATGCCGTCGATCTCCAAATCGACCACGACAGGCTCCTCGGTTTCCGGACCGAAGGTGCACAGGATCGATTGCAGCGGCCGTACCCAGCGCAGCGAGCCGGGCTTGGCCGAGGCCGGCCCCCAGCGCATCGATTTCGGCCACGGGAAATTGCGGATGATATCAGGCACCAGCCCGGCGATGATCTCTTCCGCCGCCCTGCCCGGCTTCGAAATGTGCGCGACATAGAAGTCGCCCTTCTTCGGGTCGGAATGGACGTGTGCCTCGGCGATCGAGGAAAGCCCGGCCTTGCGCAGGAAACCCTGGACAGCCTGTTCAGGCGCTGTCGTCGATGGACCTTTGATCTCCTCGCGGATGTCCTTCGAGCGCGCGGTAAGGCCCCTGATGTCGAGCGCCAGCCGCCGCGGCGTCCAGTACTCGCGCGCCGCCTCGTAGGTCAGCCCTGCCTCGACCAGACCGTCGGTCAGCATCTTCTTGAGATCGCCCGCCGCCTTGCGCTGCATGCGGGCGGGTATTTCCTCGGAGCGAAGTTCTAGAAGCAGGTCAGGCATGGTTGAAGCTCACGCAGCAATGGTCCGCGGCCCATAGCAACTCGGCTGGCCGCTGTCACCCTTTCCAGAAATTTTGGGCGTCCTGTCGGGACGGGATGATCCCACCCGTCCTTGGATCAAAGATTTCCATGAACCGAACGCAGCGCTGAAGCGACCCACGCTCAGGCAGAGAGCTATTGGCTGAACGACCATGAAAACGGCATCCAGACTTTTGCAAATCCTGGCGCTCAGCGCTTGCTTCGCAGCTCAGGCCCATGGCGCCTTCTCGATGCCGGGTGTGCGCCAAGCATTGCGTATAATGGCCGGCCCAAGCGGCCAGATCCTATTGCCGATCGACGCTTCCCTCGATTTGGTGAGGGAGGGTGCCTGAAGCTCAGGCCGCCAATCCGCCGGCCTGCGTCTTCAAGAACGCCTCGCCGCAAGCTTTCGCGAGATTGCGCACCCGCAGGATATAACTCTGCCGCTCGGTGACGGAGATCACGCCGCGCGCGTCGAGCAGGTTGAAGACGTGACTGGCCTTTATGCACTGGTCGTAGGCGGGAAACACCATGCGGTGCATAGGCAGATTGTGGTTCGATGCCGGCGCGCCGGCATCGAGCAGCGCCTTGCATTCGGCCTCGGCATCGTCGAAGTGGCGCAGCAGCATCGCCGTGTCGGCGTATTCGAAATTGTGACGCGAATATTCCTGCTCGGCCTGCAGGAAGACATCGCCATAGGTGACCTTGTCGGGGCCCTCGCGGCCGTTGAAATTGAGGTCGTAGACATTGTCGACGCCCTGCACATACATGGCCAGCCGTTCCAGGCCATAAGTGAGCTCGCCCGCAACCGGCGCGCATTCGATGCCGCAGACCTGCTGGAAGTAGGTGAACTGCGACACCTCCATGCCGTCGCACCAGCATTCCCAGCCAAGCCCCCAGGCGCCGAGCGTCGGGCTTTCCCAATCGTCCTCGACGAAGCGGATGTCATGCAGCAGCGGGTCGACGCCGATCGCGGCGAGCGAGCCGAGATAGAGCTCCTGCAGGTTTGGCGGATTGGGCTTCAGGATCACCTGATACTGGTAGTAGTGCTGCAGCCGGTTCGGATTCTCGCCGTAGCGGCCGTCCTTGGGGCGGCGCGAAGGCTGGACGTAGGCGGCGTTCCAGCGCCTCGGTCCAAGCGCCCGCAGCGTCGTTGCCGGATGGAAGGTGCCGGCACCGACCTCCATGTCGTAGGGCTGGAGGATCACGCAGCCATAGTCCGCCCAGTAATTGTGCAAAGTCAGGATCAGCCCCTGAAAGGAGCGGCTGGGATGCATATGGGCGGGGATTTCAATCGTCGAGATTTCAATCGTCACGGGGGCCTCGGCTGCAAGGGCTGACTTGCGGCCCCGTCCTAGAGACACGGCGGCGAAGCGTCAAGCAAGGCGCGGGCGTCGCGAGGCATGTCGAAAGCTTTGCGAGCGGCTGGCCCATTGCCGGCCATGAGCGCGTGCCTTCTGGTGAACGCTCACAACTCCGCCTCGCCAGACAACAGGTCAGCCATGCCCACTCCATCACCGTCCGCCCGGTCACGCGCCAGGATTTCGAGCAATGGCTGCCGCTGTGGGACGGCTATAACGCGTTTTACGGGCGCTCGTGCGAGACGGCGCTGGCAAGCGAGATCACCGCCATGACATGGTCGCGCTTCTTCGACGCCTATGAGCCGGTGCATGCGCTGGTTGCCGAAGGCGAGGGCCAGCTTGTCGGCCTTGTCCATTACCTCTTTCACCGCAGCACCACGGCGATCGCGCCGAACTGCTACCTGCAGGATCTTTTCACCGACGAGACCTTGCGCGGCAAAGGCATCGGCCGGGCTCTCATCGAGGGCGTCTACGAGCGGGCGCAAGCGGCCGGTTCGGGCCGGGTGTACTGGCTGACGGATGAGACCAATCACACCGCCATGAAGCTCTACGACAGGATCGGCGAGCGCTCGGGCTTCGTCGTCTACCGCAAGCTGTTCTGACAGCCGCCAACGAAAACGGGGCCCGACAAGGGCCCCGCTCGCGAGCAACATCATTTCATCTTAGCCCTTCGGCGCGGCCGGCGCCGGCTTGACCTTGGGGGTTTCCTGCGCCGTGTTGGACTCGATCGGCGGCAGGCCCTTCATCAGCTTCTGCTGCAAGGCGGCAAGCACGTCGGGATCCGGCTTCAGGTCGCGCGCCTGGTTCCACTGGAAGGTGGCTTCCAGCTTGCGGCCGACGCGCCAATAGGCGTCGCCGAGATGGTCGTTCAGCACCGGATCTTCCGGCTTCAGCGACACCGCGCGTTCCATTTCGCGGACCGCGTCATCGTACCTGCCGAGGCGGAAATAGGCCCAACCCAGCGAGTCGACGATGTAACCGTCGCTCGGCCTGAGATCGACGGCCTTCTGGATCATCGCCAGGCCTTCCTTCAGGTTCATATTCATGTCGACCCAGGAATAGCCGAGATAGTTCAGCACCTGCGGCTGGTCGGGCTGCAATTCCAGCGCCTTGCGGAAATTCGGCTCGGCCTTCGGCCATTCCTTCAGCCGCTCATAGGCGATGCCGCGCTGGTAGAAGATATTCCAGTTGGCGGCGGTCGGCGTCTTCAGCGCCTCGACGGCCTTGTCGTAGAGATTGGCGGCGGAACGGAAATCCTCCTTCGACGAATAGACCCCACCAAGCGCCAGATAGGCGCGCATGTCGTTGGGATGCGCATCGACGAAGGCCTTCAGATGCGTGATCGCCTCGCCATGGCGATCGAGATCGGCAAGGTTGAGGCCAAGCTGTAAGTCCGAAAGCTCCTTCAGCGGCGAGGTATCCGGTATCCGCCGGTAAAGCGCGATGGCCCCCTCGCCGTCCTTCAGCTGTTCGGAAACGGCGGCAAGCTGCACCAGGGCGGCATCGCTGTCGGGCTTCAGCGCCAGCGCATATTGCAGATAGAGCCTGACGAAAGGCTCACCGCCGCCGCGATTGAGCGCGGTCGCCAGATCGAGCAGTATCTCGGAGGCTCCGTCGGACGGACCGGCAACGAAGGGCGGGATCTTGTCGCCCTTGCTGATCCTGTCGCGCAAGGCGACAATTTCCAGCTTGCCCGGCGAAAAGGCCTCGGCCTGGTCGAGCACCGATACTGCCTTGGCCGTGTCGCCCTTGCGGGCCAGGAACGAGGCATAGGCCTGCGCATTGCGCATCCAGGTTTCGGGAGCCGCACTGCCGGCGGCGGTGTCCTGCATGGTCGCGGCGTAGATCGCGTCGGCCTTCTCAGGCATGTTGGACGCGTCGGCGATCAGCGCGCGGTGGAAGGATTTGAACAGGCCGAACCAGTCCGGCCCCTGCAGCTTGTCGATGGATGCCATCGCCTCGCTGGGGTCGCCGGCGCCCTCTTGGGCCCAGCCGGACATGACGCCGGAGATCAGCCGGTCGAGATCGGATTCCAGCGACAGCTTCAGCCAATACTGCGCCTTGGAAAAATCCTTCTTGTGGAAGGAATCGACCGCCAGCGCCAGACGCGAGAACCGTTCGACGTCGGGAACTTCCTTCAGCTTGTCGGCATAGACAAGGGATTCGTCGAAGCGGCCTTGCGCGATCAGCGACAGCATCAGGCTTTGTTGCAGGCCCGTGTCGCTCGGATCGAAGGCCAGGGCCTGCTTGTAATAGGCGATGGCGTTGTCGAGGTCGTTGTCACCTTCGGCGATCCGGGCAGCCAGATAGGCTCCCGAGAAGGATGTGATCTTCACCGGTTCGGTGGTCTGTTTGGCATGGGCCGGCAGCGCCGAAATCGCCATGCCCGTCACAAGTGCCAGCCTTGTCAGCCAGCGCGCACGTCCCTGCTGCATCGTATCCCTTTCAGCCAGGCGCCATCTCCGCGTCAGCGGGATCGACGTAGATTCGATCTTTCGGAGAAAAGCATGGCCTTTTTGGGGTCACGCTTCAATCCGCCTCGAATTCACAATCGGGTCACCCGATTAACAAACCATGCCGGCAAAGAACGGTTTTCAGCCCGAAATCGGCGCATCGGCGTCAGGAGTTGCCGGCAGGCGGGGCGCCGCAGGCGTGCGTCGTGATATCCACCGACGCCACCGCACTGCACAGGCCGTTCCATTCGCAGCCTTGGCAGGCCCGGCGCATAAGGCCGACAGGGAAAGCCTGTCGCATCCGCGCCAGCTATTTCGCCTTGCCGCGCGGGAGCGCCATCAGCGTGGCGGCGCCAAGCGCCGACTTGAGCAGGCCGCCAAGGACGAACGGCAGGAACCCGAAGGCGACAGCCTTCTCGGCGCCGATGATGATGGCAAGCCACGCCGTGCCAAGGGCAAGGCACAGCAGGTTGCCGAGCAGCATGGCGACGAAGGCAAGCACGACCCTGCCGCCGTTCCAGCCGCGCTCCGCCAGCCAGCCGACCAGCGCGCCGACAACCGGGAAGGCGAAGAGATAGCCGCCCGTCGGTCCGACGAAATGCTGTACGCCGGCAGCCCCGCCGGCCAGAACCGGGAAGCCGACCGCACCCTCGACCAGCCAGGCGGCGATGGTGATCGCGCCCAGCCGCCAGCCATAGAGCGCGCCGACCAGCGTCACGGCGAAGGTCTGCATCGTCACAGGAACCGGCACCATCGGCACCTCGATATAGGAGGACAGCGCCAGGAACAGGGTGCCGAGCACGACGGCGCCCGCCTGCCAGCCGAGCGATCGCTCCTGAAGCCGGAGCGGGCTGAAGGACGGTTTTGCGGACGAGAACGCGATGTCGGTCATAGGGACTCCCTTGGTCGATTCAAAATTATAGATAATTTCTGCCTTCGATCTATTATCGAAGCCACAATTTTCGGACGATGGCAAGGCATGCCTTGCGCATGGGCGGTTAGCCCACGATCGCGAAGGCCTCTCGCGTGGTGCCGGAGGCGGTCCTGACCGGCTTGCGGCCAATCCATTGCACGTGCCGCCCCAATGTCGCCGCGGCCGATTCGGTGTTGCCCTGCCGCAAGGCGGCCAATATCGCCCGGTGGTCCTGATCGGTGGGGGTCTCCCATTCCGAGCGCCATGCGGCGAACAGGAAACGGGCGCTTGCGGCGTGCAGGTCATCGATGGTGGCGAGAAGACGCGACATGCCGCATGGCGCCAGGATCAGCCGGTGAAAGGCGCGGTTGGCTTCTTCCCACGACCTGACGTCCCGGGATTTGTCGCCGGCCTTGGTGGCCTCCTCGGCCCGATCGAGAATAGCCGAGGTCAGATGCGGCGCCGCGTGGCGCAGCGCCAGAACTTCGAGCGCCGCCCGCATTTCGGCGACCTCCTTGACCTCGCCGAGGTCGAAAGCCGCCACGCGCACGCCGCGGCGCGGTTCGCTGACGGCGAGGCCTTGCGCCTCGAGGCGGCGAAAGGCCTCGCGCACGGGAACATGGCTGGTGTGGAATTCCTCGGCCACGTGATCCTGCCGCAGCCGCGCGCCGGGTTCGATCGCGCCCGAGATGATGCGATCCGCCAGAACCTTGCCGATGCGCAGCGCGATGGTTTCGTCCGTGCCCTTTGCCATGTTTTATAGATAATTTGCAGCGAGGCGGCTTGTCGAGGCGGCGGAGACGGATTCACGGATTTCTCCCCAGCACGAGCCAAAGGAGGCCTGCGTGAAGGGCAGCGGCTCAGTTCACCCGGCTGATGCAGAAATCGATGACGTCGATCAGCGCCGATTTCTGCGGCGTCGCCTCCAGCGGCGCCAGCGCGTCGCGGGCGATCTCGCCGAAATGACGGGCACGCCCGATCGTGTCGGCGATCGCGCCGTGGTGGGTCATCAGCCCGATCGCCTTTTCGAGGCCGGCGTCATCGGTGACATTGTCCTCGATGGCCCGCTTCCAGAAGGTGCGCTCGGCCTTGCTGCCGCGCCGGTAGGCGAGAATGACCGGCAGCGTCACCTTGCCCTCGCGAAAATCGTCGCCGACATTCTTGCCCAGATCCTTGCTGGTGCCGCCATAGTCCAGCGCATCGTCGATCAGCTGGAAGGCGAGCCCGAGATTCATGCCGTAGGAGCGCAAGGCGGCGCGGTCGTTGCGCGTCGCCTGGGCGATGACGGGGCCGACCTCGGCGGCAGCCGAGAACAAGGCAGCGGTCTTGGCCTTGATAACGGCGAAATGCTCGTCCTCGGTGGTCTCCAGGTTCTTGGCGGCGGCAAGCTGCATGACCTCGCCCTCGGCGATGATCGAGGCCGCGCTCGACAGGATGTCGAGCGCCTCCAGCGAACCGACATCGACCATCATGCGGAATGCCTGGCCGAGCAGGAAGTCGCCGACCAGCACGCTCGCCTGGTTGCCCCAGATCATGCGGGCCGTCTTCTTGCCGCGTCGCATGCCGCTCTCGTCGACGACGTCGTCGTGGAGCAGCGTCGCCGTGTGCATGAACTCGACCGATGTGGCGAGCTTGACGTGACCCTCGCCGGCATAGCCGAACATCTGTGCGGCGGCGAGCGTCAGCATTGGCCTGAGCCGCTTGCCGCCCGACGAGATCAGGTGGTTGGCGACCTCCGGGATCATCTCGACATCGGATCCGGCCTTCGACAGGATCAATTCGTTGACGCGCCCCATGTCGGCCGCCGTCAGGTCGATCAGATCCTTGATGGAGGCGGGTTCCCGCTTTCCATTTTCGATGTTGAGAACGACACCCACGACAAACTCTCCCGTCTGATGTAACGCGTGCGACGGCACCCTTGGTTCCGTTACGGACTCTAGGGCGGCGAACGCGGCCACGGCAAGTGGCGAATTGGCGCGGCTACTCTGGTTTCGGGCCCCGCATGCGTTTACATGAACGCGGCAAACTGAGAGTTTCGTCCGATGATAGAGCTCATTCGCACCAACGACGCCGTCATCATCTCCTTCGTCGAATCGCTGATGCGCGATGCCGGCATCGGCTGCTTCGTGGCCGACCAGAATATGAGCGTGCTCGACGGCTCCCTCGGCATCCTGCCGCGGCGCGTCATGGTCGACGCCGACAAGGCCGATGCCGCGCGGCGCATCCTGACGGATGCCGGCATCGCCAACGAGATCCGCCAAAAATAATGTCCGCCGCGCCAGCCGCCCTCGCCCCGGACACGCCGGCCCACACGGTCGATGCCTTCCATCGCGGCCGGTTCTGGCTGGTGCAGCCCAAGCATGGCGGCCATCGCGCCGGCATGGACGCCATGATGCTGGCGGCTGCCGTGCCATCCTCGTTCGGCGGGCGTCTCGCCGATTTCGGCGCCGGCGCCGGCGCCGCGGCACTTGCCGTTCTGGCGCGCTGCCCGACGGCCCGGGCCGTGCTGGTCGAACGCGCGCCGGAAATGGCGGCTTTCGCCGCGGCCACGCTCGCGCATCCCGGCAACGCGCATCTCGCCGACCGCGCTTGCGTGCTCGTCGCCAATGTCGCGCTTTCGGGCCGCGCCAGGACGGCGGCCGGCCTCGGCGACAATGATTTCGATTTCGTCATCATGAATCCGCCCTTCAACGCCGCGCAGGACCGCGCCACGCCCGAGCGCTTGAGAAAGGAAGCGCATGTCATGGAGGACGGGCTGTTAGAGGGCTGGATCCGCAGTGCCGCAGCGGTGGTCAGGCCGCGTGGCGGGCTTGCCGTCATCGCGCGGCCCGAGCAACTCGGTTCGCTTCTCGATGCGATCGCGGGCCGCTTCGGCGACGCCGAGATGCTGGCCGTGCATCCCCGCCCCGATGCCGCGGCGATCCGCATCATCGTCAGGGCAACGCTCGGAGCGCGCGGCAAACTCGCCATTCGGCCGCCTTTGATGCTTCACGCGCAGACGGGCGACGGCCCGTCGGAACGGACGGAGATGATCAACAACGGCCTCGCCTCCTTGTTCGGAGATTGACACAACCTGGCCGCGATGGCCGCGGCATTGCCGTTGGCCTTGAAATTCCTACATGCTGGCAACCCATCGAGCGGAGATCGACCTCAGTGAAACGCCTTTTCAACCGCCTGCTGCCGAAATCCTGGCGTTCCACGGTCGTCACCATTCCGGTTATCCGGTTGCACGGCACCATCCTGGCGGGCGGCGGCCCGTTCCGTCCGAGCCTGTCGCTTGCCTCCACCGCCGGGCTGATCGAAAAGGCGTTTTCCTTCGACGCGCCTGCGATCGCCATCTCCATCAATTCGCCCGGCGGCTCGCCGGTGCAGTCGCGGCTGATCTTCAAGCGTATCCGCGACCTGGCGATCGAGAAGAACAGAAAGGTGCTGGTCTTCGTCGAGGACGTCGCTGCCTCGGGCGGCTACATGATCGCGGTTGCCGGCGACGAAATCTTCGCCGATCCGTCGTCCATCGTCGGCTCGATCGGCGTGGTGTCGGCCTCGTTCGGCTTCCCGGAGCTGATGAAGAAGATCGGCGTCGAGCGCCGCGTCCACACGGCGGGGCAGAACAAGTCGGTGCTCGATCCATTCAAGCCGGAGAAGAAGGAAGACATCGAACGGCTGAAGGCGCTGCAGCTCGAAGTGCACGAAACCTTCATCGATCTGGTCAAGGAGCGGCGCGGCACCAAGCTCAAGGACGATCCCGACCTGTTCACGGGCCTGTTCTGGACCGGCAAGCGGGGCCTGGAGCTTGGGCTTGTCGATGCGCTCGGCGACATGCGGTCCGTGCTCAAGACGCGGTTCGGGGCGAAAACCCAACTCAAGCTGATCTCGGCGCCGCGCGGTTTGTTCGGCCGCTTCGGGCTGTTCGGCTCGAGCAAGGGCTTTTCGGCGCCCGACATTGCCGCCGCTGCCACCGGCGGCGTGATCGATGCGGCGCAAGAGCGCGCCTTGTGGGCGCGCTTCGGGCTTTGAAAACCCGGTAAAACCGTCTACCATGAACCCCGAAGTTCCATGCATGTCGTTTTTCTCCAGGAACCGCCTTTGGACGACATGCGCCAACCGACCCGACCGGCCGCCCTTCGCCGGCCCAGCGTGGGAGGAGTTTTGATATGCCGCAGATCATTTTCTTCGCCGTCGTCGGGATCGCCGCCTATTTTGGCTATCGCACCTTTATCCGCGAGGCCGAGCGCGTGACCGCCAAGGTGCGGCGCACCGAAAAGCAGACGGCAAACGGCGCGATGGGGACGCTGGTGAAGGATCCGAAGACCGGCGAGTACCGGCTGGCCAAGGACTGATCCTCATTTCACTCGCAATCGAGAGCCTGGAATCCGGCCAGCGCGTCCGGATGTGGCCGGCGCCCGCCAAGATAAACCTCGCCCTGCACATCACCGGCAGGCGCGATGACGGCTACCATCTGATCGAAAGCCTGGCGGTGTTCACGCGCTTTGGCGACAGGATCGAGATCGCCCTTGCCGAGCACGACGATTTCAGCGTGTCCGGCCGCTACGCTCCGGATGTTCCCCTCGACGGCAGCAATCTGGTGCTCAGGGCGCGTGACGCGCTGCGGCAGGCGGCCGGTCCTCGCGGCACGCCGCCGGTCTCGATCAAGCTTGAAAAGAACCTGCCGGTCGCTTCCGGCGTCGGCGGCGGATCGAGCGATGCGGCAGCGGTTCTGCGCGGGCTTGCGGCGAGTTGGCAACTCGACATCGACGATGCCGCGCTGGCGCGGATCGGGCTTTCGCTCGGCGCCGACATTCCCATGTGCCTGGCGGCCAGGCCGCTGATTGCACGCGGCATCGGCGAGGTGCTGTCGCTCGTACCCGATTTCTCGGCGCTCGGACTGGTCCTGGTCAATCCCGGCAAGGCGGTCTCGACGGCCGACGTGTTCAACGCGCTGTCCCGCCGCGACAATGAAGCGCTGCCGCCGCTGCCGCGCGTGGTCGACTTCCACGGCCTGCGCAACTGGCTGGAGATCACCCGCAACGACCTCGAGCCGGCGGCCCGCGCCATAGAGCCCGCGATCGGCAAGGCGCTTTCGGTGCTGAACAAGGCCGGAGCTGGCTTTGCCCGCATGTCGGGTTCGGGCGCCACCTGCTTCGGCCTGTTCGAGACCGGCAACGTCGCCAAGCGCGCGGCAGCCGACATCCGCGCCCGGCAACCCGACTGGTTCGTCGCCGCGACGCGCAGCATGACAGCGGAAGCAGATGCCCATGGCCAGGATTGACGAAAGCCGCTCCTTCATCCCCGTGCGCATCGCGGTGCTGACCGTTTCCGACACGCGCGGCCTTGCCGACGACAGGTCCGGCCAGACGCTGGCCGACCGCATCGCGGAAGCCGGCCACATCCTCGCCGCCCGCGACATCGTCACCGACGACCGCGACAAGATCCAGGACAAGGTTCTGGCGTGGTCGCGTGACAAGGACATCGACGTCGTCATCACCACCGGCGGCACCGGCTTCACCGGGCGCGACGTGACGCCGGACGCGCTGGAGCCGATCTTCGAAAAGCGCATGGACGGCTTTTCCGAGGTGTTCCACCGCATTTCCTACGACAAGATCGGCACCTCCACGATCCAGAGCCGGGCGACCGGCGGCGTCGTCAACGCCACCTTCGTCTTCGTGCTGCCGGGCTCGCCCGGCGCCTGCAAGGATGCCTGGGACGGCATCTTGAAGGCGCAGCTCGATTACCGGCACATGCCCTGCAACTTCGTCGAGATCATGCCGCGCCTGGACGAGCACCTGCGGCGCGGCATGTCGGCTCCGTGAAGGCCGAGGCAAAGCGCGGGTTTCACGCCACGTTTGCCAGGCAGAACGCCACCTTCGCCTTCTAAAGGCCATTCCAAACCGGATGCGGGAGGACGTATCGTCTCGCGGCGGCGGCCATCGCCGTTGACGACGGGATGGATGCGATGACTGTGCATGGTGGCGGGTGCCATTGCGGCAACATACGCCTTCGATTTTCAACCGAGCTCGATCCATCGAAAATCGAGGTCCGCGCCTGCCAGTGCTCGTTCTGTACCAGGCATGGTTCGCGCGCCGTCGCCGATCCGGACGGCAGGCTGGTCATCTCAGTCAAGGACGTCCGGCGATTGAAGAAATACCGTTTTGGATTGGGGACGGCCGACTACCTGATCTGCGGCGAATGCGGCGTCTATACCGCCGCAATCGCCGGAGAGGACGATGCCAGGGCAATCGTCATCATCAACGCCCTGGACGATCAACGGTCGTTCAGTCAGGAACCGATCCCTGTCGACTACGACGCGGAAAGCAAGGCACAGCGTCAAGCCAGACGTCGCCTTCGCTGGATGCCTGTGGAGATGCGTTTTGGCGAATGACCGGCTCGCCGTGGAAACGTCGGCGCCAGGGCCGCGAGACGCCCAAACCACTTCCATCATCAGCCGCGGCCTGCGCGCCGGCACCCGCGTGATCGGAAGCTAGCTGCGCGTCACATGTGCAACGCACGTAGACAGAGCAGCTGCAAAATCATTTGGACGGGCGGTGCTCTTGTTTTGCCGGAGCGGCCCAGATTTCGGCATCCAGCCGCTTGGTCGCCAGGCCGCGAGCGAGGGCCTCGGCGCTGCCGGCATCTTTCGACAAGGACGCGGCCTGGCGCTTGCTGATCAGCAGCCCGGCGGCCAAGGCCCGATTTCCCGAGAAGATCCGGGCCAGGAATGGCGCGCGGCCGGCGCGTGTGCGTGAAAACCGCGCCGCCATGGTTTGCTTCGCGGTATGCGCAACGACCTCGTCGATCCATCCGTCGACCAGTCGCGCGCCCGGTTCCAGCAGCAACAGCCAATCGCCCTTCGCATGCCGAATGGCCGCCGCGACCCCGTCGGTCACATACTGGCAACCGGCATGCTCGGCGACGCGATGGGTCTGGTCGGTGGAACCGGTGTCGCAGACGATGACTTCGCGCACCACGCCCTCGACCGCGCCGCCGATCAGCGTCGCCAGCGTGCGGGCGAGGCCCTCCTCGTCATTGTGGGTCTCGATGAGAACGGTGAGCATCGTTTGCCGAATAGCGGAAAGCGGAACGCAGCGCCAGTTTTTGCGGTGCACCATAGAAAGTTCTTGCTTTGTTCTCTTTCGGCAAATAGGATTAAATTCATGAGCAGAGCGATTCGAAGCAACATGGACAGTCCCTGGGAGCGGGCGAAGATGGAACCGATCATGCGCGCCGACATTGCCGCCTTCGGAGCAGGACGAGCCGAGATGGCCAACGCGATGATCGAGCAGAGCGGCATGCGCGTGCGTCCGGACCGCAACCGCGGCCGGTCGGCAGGCATCAACCCGTCCGGTCGGTTCGAGCCCGTCAGCCGGCATGTCTTCGACGATGGCTGGAACTCGCTGGAGGAACTGCCTCCCTTCAAGACCGAGGTACAGGTCGAGAAGCCGCGCACCATCATCACCCGCAATGAATCGCCCGACATCTCCTTCGACCGTTCGATCAATCCCTATCGCGGCTGCGAGCATGGCTGCGTCTACTGCTTTGCGCGGCCTACGCATAGTTTCATGGGCCTGTCGCCGGGGCTGGATTTCGAATCCAAGCTGTTCGCCAAGCCGGACGCGGCGCGCCTGCTTGACAAGGAACTGTCAAAGGACGGTTACCAGCCGCGGACCATCGCCATCGGCACCAACACAGATCCCTACCAGCCGATCGAGAAGCAGTACCGGATCATGCGCGAGATCCTCGAAGTGCTGGAGGCGCGCGGGCACCCGGTCGGCATCGTCACCAAATCCGCTCTGGTGACGCGCGATATCGACATCTTGTCACGCATGGCCGAACGGGGCCTCGCCAAGGTGGCGTTGTCGGTGACGACGCTCGACCGCATGCTGGCGCGCACCATGGAGCCACGCGCCTCGACGCCGAGCAAGCGGCTGGAGGCGATCAGGCAGCTTGCGGATGCCGGCATCCCCGCTTCGGTCATGGTGGCACCGATCATCCCCGGGCTGACCGACCAGGAGATGGAACGCATCCTCGATTCGGCGCACCATGCCGGCGCACGCGAGGCGGGCTATGTCGTGCTGCGCCTGCCGCTCGAGGTCAGCCCGATCTTCAAGGACTGGCTGTTGCGCCACTATCCCGACCGCTATCGCCATGTGATGTCGCTGATCCGCTCGATGCGCGAGGGCAAGGATTACGATTCGGAATGGGGCAAGCGCATGAAGGGCGCGGGTCCTTACGCCTGGCAGATCGGCCGGCGCTTCGAGATCACCGCCAAGCGGCTCGGTCTCAATGCCGAGCGGCGCACGCTGCGGACCGACCAGTTCGTCGCCGCCGGCAAGGACCAGGAGCAGTTGATGCTGCTTTGAACGACCACGGCTGTTTGCCGCCTTGGCGAAAAAATCCCGTCCGGCCTGCCCCGGCCTGCAGACGGTGCCCTCCCGGTCCGGCGCCCCACCCGACCCGGAGGGACTTGCGGAGAATCAGAGCCGATGCGAACCTCGCCGCAACATGGCTCGCGCGCGTTCTGATTCTCCGCCTCTCTTCGAAATCGTCGAGAAACCCGATTTCTCCTTCGAGACGAAGGCGATGGCCGAAGGCCTGTGGCCGGTGGCGGGGATGGACGAGGCCGGACGCGGCCCGCTGGCCGGACCGGTGGTGGCGGCTGCGGTTGTGCTCGACCCTGCCAACATCCCCGACGGCCTCGACGATTCCAAACGGCTCAGCCACTTGCAGCGCGAGGCGCTGTTCGTGCGCATCATCGGCTCCGCGCTTGGCGTGTCGATGGCTTCGGTCAGCGCCGAGGGCATTGACGGCAGCAACATCCTCAAGGCGAGCCTGGAGGCGATGCGCCGTGCGGTCGCCGGCCTGCCGGTGCGGCCGAAGCTCGCGCTTGCCGATGGGCGCGACGTGCCGCCGGGCCTGCCTTGCGCGGGGCGCGCGCTGATCAAGGGCGACCAGCGCTCGCAATCCATCGCCGCCGCCTCGATCGTCGCCAAGGTGATGCGCGACCGCATGATGTGCGGCTGCGGCAGCCATCACCAGCACTACGGCTTCGAAGTGCATATGGGCTACGCCACGGTCCGCCATCGCACCGCGATCGAGACGCACGGGCCGGTGGCGCGGCTGCACCGCGTGTCCTTCGCGCCGTTCAGGCTCGGGGGTGCCGAGGTGGTGGAAGAAGAAAGCTTCGCGGGGCTGGAGTGAGCCGGCAGCGATAACAGCCAATCTCCCCCCTCGTGGGGGGAGATTGGCTGCTTCAGCGCTTCGCCCCGTTCTGCAACAAAAAAGCCGCCAGGTTGCCCAGGCGGCTTTGATTGTTCTGCGTCGGTCAAGGCTCAGTTCAGCTTCGCCTTAACATCCTGCAGCGAGGCCTTGAACAAATCGGCTCCCGCCTTGGCGTCGATCTTGCCGGCGAGCAGCGTGCGAGCGGCTTCGACGGCGATGTCGACGGCGCTGGCGCGCACTTCGCCGATCGCCTCACGCTCGGCCTGGCCGATCTTCTGTTCGGCGAGAGCGGTGCGCCGCGCGACGTAGTCCTCGGTCTTCTTATGCGCCTCGGCGGCAAGCAGTTCGGCTTCGCGCTTGGCCGCGGCGACGATGTCTGCGGCCTCCTGCTCGGCTTCCTTGCGCTTGCGCTGGTATTGGCCAAGCAGTTGCTGGGCCTCCTCGCGCAGCCTGCGCGCTTCGTCGAGCTCGCTACTGATCCTGGCGGCGCGGGCATCGAGCGCCTTGGCGATCAGGCGGGGCACCTTGATGTAGATCGCGATGGCCAAAAAGATGACCAAGGCGATCGTGGCCCAGAGCGTTGCAAGAGATGTGGCGTCCATGATGCGCTCCTCACCCGGCCACGGATTTGACCGCGGCCGCGATCTCGGTCTTGCTGGCCTTGCCGCCGACCAACGCCTCGACGATCGCCGAGGCAGTGTCCTCGGCGATGCTGCCGACTTCCTTCATGGCGTTGGCCTTGATGGAAGAAATGCGCGCCTCGGCCTCGCCGAGCTTCTCGTCGAGCGCGGCCTCGATCTTCTTGCGCGCGGTCTCGGCTTCCGCCTTGGCTGCATCATTGGCCTGCTGGCCGATGGCGTTGGCGTTCTTCTTGGCTTCCGCCAATTCCTGCTCGTAGGCAGCAACGGCGGCGTCGGCCTCGCCCTTCAACTTCGCGGCCTGATCGAGATCCTGGCTGATGCGATCGTTGCGGACATCGATGATGCCGCCGACGCGCGGCACCACCACCCTCTTCAGGAAGAGGTAGAAGAGCCCGAACGTGATCGCCAGCCAAAGAAGCTGCGACGGAAACGTCGCCGGATCGAATGGCGGAAACATGCCATGCGCTTCGGCAGGCACGCTTGTGCCGGAATGCGTGTCGCCTTCCGTCGCAGCGTGGCCCACCTCGGTGGCAGGCGCGGACTCTTGCGCAAAGGCAGATGTCACGAACATGGACTATCCCCTGATATCAGACCCGCCGCTCTCGCGGCCGGCCTGTCCAATCTTCCCATAGCTTCGCCAAATAACGGCTCAGCCAAACAGGGGCTCAGCCGAACAGGGCCAGCAGCGCGATGAGAAGCGAGAAGATGCCCAGAGCTTCGGTCACGGCGAAGCCGAAGATCAGACGGCCGAACTGGCCATCGGCGGCCGACGGGTTGCGCAGCGCGCCCGAGAGGTAGCTGCCGAAGATGTTGCCGAGGCCAATGCCCGCGCCGCCCATGCCGAGGCAAGCGATGCCGGCGCCGATGTACTTTGCTGCTTCTACGTCCATTTGTTCAACTCCTTTGGATCTGAAATTCCGTTGCGATTCCATTCCGGCGGCAATGTTGGAAACTCTTGCGCCGGAAACTTTTGATTAGTGCCCCGGGTGCAGGGCGTCGTTGAGGTACATGCAGGTCAGCACCGCGAAGACGTAGGCCTGAAGGAAGGCGACCAGCAGTTCGAGCGCCGTCAACGCCACGGCCATCGCCAGCGGCAGAACCGAGCCAGCGACGCCGACCGCGCCCAGCGCCGAGAGGCTGACGACGAAGCCGGAGAAGACCTTCAGCGTGATGTGCCCGGCGAGCATGTTGGCGAACAGACGAACCGAGAGGCTGACGGGGCGCGACACGAAGGAGATCACTTCGATCAGCACCACCAGCGGCAGCAGGAACACCGGCACGCCTTGCGGCACGAACAGCTTGAGGAAACCAAGGCCGTGCTTGCCGAAACCGTAGACGATCACGGTGCCGATAACCAAGACGGCGAGGCCGAAGGTGACGATGATGTGGCTGGTGACGGTGAAGAAATAAGGGAACAGGCCAAGCAGGTTGGCGACCAGCACGAACATGAACAGGGAAAAGACGAAGGGAAAGAACTTCATGCCCTGCGTGCCGGCAGCGTCGCGCAACATGTTGCCGACGAATTCATAGGCCATTTCGGAGATCGATTGCAGCCGGCCGGGAACGAGGCTGCGGCTCGACGTTGTCAGAAACAGGAATGCCGCGGCCACGACCACGGTCGCGACCATGAACAGCGCCGAATTGGTAAAGGACAAGTCGTAGCCGCCGATATCGATCGGTATCAGCTTGTTGATATGGAACTGGTGGATCGGATCGACCTTGTCAGCTGCCACGTTCAAACCCCGTCAGTGCCGCATGCGGCCTTGTTACCATGCCGCCCGTCGAAAGGCGGCTATTTCCAAGTGCCGCCTGAACGGCGGTCACTTGCTGTCGTCGCGGCCAGAGCGCGATTTGTCGCCCTGTCCGAATTCCGCCACAACGCCTGCCGAACGCATGACATTGAGCACGCCCGCGCCAAAACCAAGCAGCAGAAACACGATCAGACCCCATGGCGATGTCCCCGCCAGACGGTCGATGATCCAGCCGATGGCGGCACCGACCACCACCCCGGCGATGAACTCGCTGGACAGCTTGAGTGCCTGACCGTACCCGGTCACTGGTTTCGCGTCTTTCCCCTCGAGCCGGTCCGGCCGTCTTGTCGCAAGCGATGCTTCAAGTTCACGCCGGCGGCGCTCAAGTTCGTCGTCGCGGATGGCGGCTTCGTGCTGCTTGCCGCGGCCGGTTTCTCCGGTTCCGCCTGGCCCAGTTTCATCGGCCATCGCAACCCCCCTGCCCGGGCAGACCGTCACCGTCCGTCCGCTTCTAAAGTCGCCGGCAACATAGTTAGAGGGTTTGCGCCCGTCAAGCCACGGGCGGAAGTTCCTTACCATGTATTTTATATAATGAAATCAAAGTAGTAGCGAGGTGCGACATCGTGCCCGCCATGGCGGCGCGGACGCCTTGCGCGAATCCCCCGCGCGACGGCTCTTCGCCAGGCCGCGCAGCCGTGCGAAAATATCGGCGGCTATCGGGCGTTCAGCTCCAGCCGCCGCCATAGGTGCGGTAGAAGATATGCAGGCCGATCTTGGTCATCTTCTGCATCGTGCGCGCCCAGCCCGGATGGACATAATTGGCATAATAGTGGGTCGACGAACCGACTTCGGGAATGAAGACCTTGCCGGCGGTCACCGCCATGCCGACATCCTGCGCGGTCTTGTAGGCGACCGGGTTGTCGATGCGCTTCTTCCTGCCGTCGCAGGCGAAGGAGAACTGGCAACGGTTGAACCAGCTATCGTTCTGGTAGACGACGCCGCAGATCGAATTGGGATAGGCCGGATTGCGGACGCGGTTGAGGATGACCTGGGCTACGGCGGCCTGGCCGCGCACGGATTCGCCCCGCGCCTCGAAATAGATGCCGTTGGCGAGGCATTTCTGCTCGGGCTTGGAGAAGACGCTTGCCGGAAGCGGATTCTGGATCCACGAATGGTCGCCCTTGGCCATCGGCGGGATGAAACGGCCGTTATTGGGCTCCTCGTCCTGGAGCAGGGCCTCGAAGGGCGACGCCTTGGCATAATCGGGTGCGGCCTGCGCATAGGCCGTCGCCAGCACATCCGGGTGGTCATTATTGACCAGGGCGGCGAGCATGGGCGACACGCCGGGATCCGGCTTCTTGTCCTCACGCGCATGGAATGCCGCGGCGATCTGGATCTCCTTGCCTTTGATCCGGGGTTTGGCGAAAGCCATCTTCAACCCGCTGTCCATGCTGGGGCGCAGCAGCGACGAGGTGCGCTCGAAGATCGAGCCGGCGTTGAAGTTCTTCGGCGGGGCGACGGGAGAGATCTGGACGATGCGCCCCTTCTTGTCGGCGCGCACGATGCGGTCCTCGTCCGGCGAGGTGCTGACCTTGCCACCCTCGCCGCGAAAGGAGACGGCGCCGACCCCGGGCAGGCGCACCCCCGACCCGGAGAGCGAACCCGTCACGGCGTCGTCGACAAACGGCATCTCGGCCGCATGGACCGATCCGGCGACGGATTTCTCGACATAGGAATTCCAGCGGGTCGGCGCCTCGAGGCCGGAAACGAGGCTCGTCATGTCCTGGTAGGCGGAAACTGTCGGAAATCCGATCCAGATGCCGAGGCCGACGATGAAAGGCGCCACAAGGCTGCGTTTCTTCTCACCGGCGACGGCAACAAGGCGCGTCAAGACACGTCGATGCACGGAACTCTCTCCAGGAACGCTACTGACCCCACTGGAGAGCAAAATGATGCATTAACCTTGATGGGACGTTAACAGCTTCGATCGGGTTTTCCCGATCGGCTCAGGGCTCGTGGTTGCGAAGTGGGGCGGTTTTGCGGCGGGACGGACACGCAGGCCGGCCGCAGGAAGATGGGCCACGCGATCAACGCGCACGCCGCGGCCGACAACCAGACGCCGGGCCAGGACCAGAGATGCAAAAGCCCCGGAATGGCCACCGGCACCAGGAAGAAGCCTATGAAAACGAAACTGTTGGCGAGGCTGAGCGCGGTGCCGACATGGCCGGCGCCGGCAAGCGTGGCAAGCTCGGTGTAGGCGACGCCATGCCAGGCGGAGACCAGGATGCCTGCGACAATCAGCATCACGGGAACCATCACGACGGGCTGGCCGCCTGATAGGGTCGGGCCGGGCAGGACCAGCAGCCAAAGCAGCGTGAAGGCAAGCGCGCTGAGCGCACTGCACAGGCGCAGGAACGGCCGGCGGTTGCCGTGGCGGTCGGTGAAGCGGCCGCTCCAGACGCGCATCGCCATGGCGCCGGCCTGCACGGCGGCGAGGCTTGCGCTGGTGGCCAGGGTTCCCATGCCTGCGAAGTCGTGCAGGAAGACCGATGCGAAGGTGAGTACGGCCACTTGCGGAAAGCACAGCAGGCCGATGGCTGTCGCGATGCGCCAGACCTCGCCATTGCGCAGCGGCGGCGGCCCGGCCAGAACGGTCGGCGCGGCCGAATCCTGCGTCGGCGGTTCATGGAGCCAGCGCCAGGCGAAGAAGGCGGAGATCACGGAGAAGACGGCGAGCAGGCCATAGACCGCCGCGAAGCCATTCGTGGCGGCGAGCGAGGGCAGGACAAGGGCGCCAAGCCCGCCGCCAAGCGGCACCGCCGTCTGCCGGATGCTCATGGCGAAGCCGCGCTCGCCTTCGCGAAACCAGCCCATGATGGCGCGGCCACTCGAACCGTTGACGCTGCCGCCGAGCAGGCCGGTGACGAGCAAGGCGGCCGCCAGGACATGCACGCCGGGCACGCCGGACGGGGATGGAACGATGAGCAACGCCATCAGGAACAGCCACGCCGCCGTGGCGCCAAGCCCGGTCAAAAGCACACGGCGGTCGCCCCAGCGATCGGTGAGCAGGCCCCAGGGCAGTTCGCTGAGCGCAACGCCCAGACCGAGAAGGCCAAGCGCCAGGCCGAGCTGAGCATTGCCGAGATGGTAGCCCTGGCGCATCAGCACCGCGGTTGCCGGTATGCCGGAGAAAGTAGCGGAAAAACCGGCATTGGCGGCGACGCCGATACCCAGCACCTTCCAGCGGTGGTTGGGCGTGAAGGTCCTGGAGCCGGAGCCTTCGGCTCGTGGCGCCGACTGACAATCGCTGCGGGTGACGATGGCGGACATGGTTTCATTCTCGTTTGCAGCCCGGTGACCCGGCCTTGACGGCGCATGTCTATCGCCATAGCTTTATCCATAAAATCAGGAAGTTTTTAACACAAAGTCCTAAAAAACGGGATTATCATGCGACGCGTGACATTCGACCTCGACGTCCTCAGGAGCTTCGTCACCGGAATGGAGCTTGGCAGCTTCGCCAAGGCGGCCGACCGGCTTGGCCGCTCGACCTCGGCGGTCAGCGCGCAGTTGAAGAAACTGGAGGAGCAGGCGGCGACGCCGATCTTCCGCAAGTCGGGACGCGGCCTGGCGCTGACGGAAGCCGGCGAGACCATGCTCGCCTATGCGCGGCGGCTGGTCGAGCTCAATGACGAGGCGGCTTCCGCCATCCATGACGTCGAGCTGGAAGGCTGGGTACGGCTCGGCCTGCAGGAGGATTTTGGCGAGGCGGTGCTGCCCGACGTGCTCGGCCGCTTCGCCCGTGCCCATCCCAAAGTCAAGATCGAGGCCCGCATCGCGCGCAGCGACGAACTCGCGGAGCGGATCATCTCGGGCAGCCTGGACATCGCGCTTGCCTGGCACAGCGGCGCGACGCTGCCTTACAGCCAGCATGTCGCCGACGTGCAGATGCGCTGGATCGGCCCGGCAAAGCGCATCGAGACCAGCCTGCGCCATGGCGAGCCGCTGCCGCTGGTGGCGCTGGAAGCACCTTGCCTGTTGCGCACGGTGGCGACCGAAACGCTCGACCGCGCCGGCCTGCCCTGGCGCATGGCCTTCTCCAGCCCGAGCTTGGGCGGCATCTGGGCCGCCGTCGCCGCGGGGCTGGGGCTGACGATCCGCACCGACATCGGCCTGCCGGCCAGCGTCAGCGCGATGACGCCGGAGATCGCCGGGCTGCCGGCGCTGCCGAGGATGGCGTTGCATCTGCATCGGAAAGACGCGGAGCTCGATCCGGTAGCGGCGCGGCTGGGCGATATTCTGCTGCAGTCGGCTTTCGAGGCGCTGCCTGAGAGTGCGCAGGTGAACACGACCGTAAAAGATGCCGCCTAACTTCTGAGCAAGGCGGTCTGACGGACCCGAGCTGGTCCGCCGCCCACATGCAGGAGAGATCTAGGACGGAGGAGAGGCCGCGATCCCTTCGCGCCCCCCTCTGTTCCGCCGGCATTTTGGATTTCCTCACCGCACCGATGCGCCGGCTTCAGCGCTTCCTGGCCCTGCCGGCAAAGGGGTTGTCGGATGTGCGCAGCGCCATGCGGATCGGCACGCCCGGCATGTCGAAGGCTTCGCGCAGGCTGTTGGTGAGATAGCGGACATAGGATTGCGGCATCGCGTCCGGTCGCGAGCACTGGACAACAAAACCCGGCGGGCGCGTCTTGGCCTGCGTGACATATTTGATCTTCAGCCTGCGACCGGCAACCGCGGGCGGCGGATGATGCGCAAGAATGCCTTCCAGCCAGCGATTGAGCCTGCCGGTCGAGACGCGGCTGTTCCAGACCTTGTGGGTGCGGATGACGGCTTCCATGAGCTTGTCGAGGCCACGTCCGGTCTCGGCGGAAACCGTGACAGCCTGCATGCCGCGCGCCTGCGGCAAAAGCCGTTCGGTTTTCTCGCGCAGTTCGGCCAAGAGTTCCTGCGGATTGTCGATCAGGTCCCATTTGTTGAAGGCGATCACCGGCGCGCGGCCCTCGCGGATGATCAGGTCGGCGATCTGAAGATCCTGCTTCTCGAAGGGGATGGTGGCGTCGAGCACGATGATGACGATCTCGGCGAAACGGATGGCGCGCAGGCCGTCCTGCACCGACATGACCTCGAGCTTTTCATGGATCCTGGCCTTGCGACGCATGCCGGCGGTGTCGAACAGCTTTATGCGGCGGCCGCGCCAGTCCCAATCGACCGAGATGGAATCGCGGGTGATGCCGGCTTCCGGTCCGGTCAAAAGCCGCTCCTCACCGATCAGCGCATTGATCAGCGTCGACTTGCCGGCATTGGGGCGGCCGACGACGGCGATGCGCATCGGCTTGGTGTCGTCATAGGCCGGCACCTCGTCGGCGTCGGGATCGGCGATATCCTCGCCGATCAGCACCTCGCTGGAGGCGATCTCCTCGTCGTCGTCCTCATCCTCGCCAAAGGCCCTTGCCTCGCCAAGGGCGGCGATCACCGCGTCGCGCAGGTCGGGCATGCCCTGGCCGTGTTCGGCCGAGACCGGGACCGGCTCGCCAAGCCCGAGCTCCCAGGCCTCCAGCATGCCGCCCTGGGCACCCTTTGCCTCGGCCTTGTTAGCGACCAGCACGACGGGCTTGCCGGATTTGCGCACGATCTCGGCGAAGGTCCGGTCGTCCGGCAACAGGCCGGATTTGGCGTCGACGGTGAAGAAGATCAGGTCGGCTTCACGGATAGCGATCTCGGTCTGCGCGCGCATGCGGCCGGGCAGTGTCGAGGCGCCGGCGTCCTCGAAACCCGCAGTGTCGATGACGTCGAAATGCAGGTCATAAAGTTTTGCCGCATGGACGCGGCGATCGCGGGTGACGCCCGGCGTGTCGTCGACAAGCGCCAGCTTCCTTCCCACCAGCCGATTGAAAAGAGTCGATTTGCCGACGTTAGGCCGGCCGATGATGGCGACTTTGAAGCTCATATGTCACGACGCGTTGCCCGAGCCGCGGATCAGCTCGGACATCAGGGTCGCCCGTTCCCGGGTGTTGCGCGGGGCACCGTCATCGGCGGCGATCTGATCGAACAGCTTCAGCGCGTCCTGGGTCTTGCCTTCCTTCCAGGCGGCGAGGCCAAGCGCCTCGCGCGCGGTGTGGCGCAGCGTGTTTGTGTCCGAGGTCAGGGCCTCGACGCGGCTCGACACATCGGCGAAGGAGCCGTGATCGACCAGCAGCAGCGCGGCCCTCAGCCGCGCCATGTCGCGAAGGCCCTGGGGAATGGCGGCGTCGGCAGCCACCTCGTCGAAATCCTTGACGGCGGCATCGACGTCACCCTTGTCGGCCTTGACGGTGGCAGCGCGCATGCGGGCAAGCAGCGGATAGGCGCCGTAGCCATCCTTCTCCAATTGATCGAGCGCGGCCAGCGCCTCGTCATTCTTGCCGTCATTGGCCAGCTTCAACGCCTGCGAGAAGGCATCGCCCGAACGGTTGGCGCGGGTCTCGTCCCAGTAGCGATAGCCGACGAAGGCGGCGGTGCCGAGCACGACCAGCACCGCGACCACAAGCAGGGCCGGGCCGAAACGGTCCCACAGCTTCTGCGCCTGTTCGCGACGGATCTCGTCGTTGACTTCACGGATAAAACTGTCGTCGGACATCAATAAAACCATTCCTGCCCCGGGACGGGGCGTTCGCGAGCCCGCGTTTTAGCGAAATTTTGTCGGCATGGAAGGGGTTCGACCGGAAAATCACCCATTCGCGGGGCAAACGGACGAAAAGCCCACCGCACCCACGCCACATTTGCGCTATAGCGGGGCCAAAACCGCTCGGGGCCAGTAGCTGTTGCCAATATCCTTTTCGTCTCGCGTTGCCGCGTTCTGTCTCGCTTCGCTTGCCACGGCCGGTGCGGCTTTCGCCGATCCACCCGGCTCGCGGGCGCCTTTGCCGGCAAGGCCGAAGCAGGTCGTCATCATCTCCTTCGACAGCGCCCGCGACATCTCGCAATGGAAGCGCAGCCGGGCGCTGGCGCAGCGCACCGGCGCGCATTTCACCTATTTCCTCTCCTGTGTCTTCCTGCTGTCGCCGGAAACGCGCAGCCAATACACCGCGCCGGGCAAGACATCGGGCAAATCCAACATCGGCTTTGCCGCGTCCAAACAGGAAGTGGCCGATCGGCTCGAACAGATCGGGCTTGCCGCACATGAAGGCCACGACATCGCCAGCCACGCCTGCGGCCATTTCGACGGCAAGGACTGGAGCAAGGCCGACTGGCTGAAGGAATTCGGTGCCTTCGAGCACATTCTCGAGAACGCCTACGCGATCAACGGGATTGCGCCCGAGCCCGATGGCTGGCGCGATTTCGCCCGGCACGCGGTGGTCGGCTTCCGCGCGCCCTATCTGTCGACGAGCAAGGCACTCTACGAGGCGCTGCCCGCCGCCGGTTACCGGTTCGACGCCAGCGGCGTCTCGCGCGGTCCTGTTCATCCGCCGACCGCCGGCGGCATCACCCGCTTTTCACTGCCGCAGATTCCGGAGGGACCGAAATCGCGGCGGGTGATCGCCATGGACTACAATCTCTATGTCAGGCATTCCGGCGGCTTCGAGCGGCCGAGCGGCGCGGCGGAATTCGCCGACCGGACCTATCAGGCGTTTCGCGCCGCCTTCGACGCGCAGTATCAAGGCAAGCGCGTTCCGCTGGAACTCGGCTTCCACTTCACGCTGATGAATGACGGCGCCTACTGGAACGCGCTGGAGCGTTTTGCCGGCGAGGTCTGCGTCAAATCAGACGTCGAATGCATCAGTTTTCGCGATTATATCACGCGGCAGGGTGCTGGCCAGAAGCAGGTTTCGGTCGGCGGCTGAGCCGCCAACCCGTTTCGCACCCAGGTCTTCCCTGCCTAAGCGGGATCCTCGGCGCCTTGCCGTGCCAGATAGCGTTGGTCGATTTCCGGCAGCGGCTCGCCCTGCAACGTCGCCTCGAAGGCGCGCAGGCGCTTATGCACCGATTGCAGCTCGACGATGGTCGACCAGGAGGTGAGCAGGAACTGCAAAGAACCCGTCACCTTGCCGAAAGCGTTCGAAATCTGGTTCAGCGCGCCGAACGTTATCTTATGGGCGACCAGCGACGGCCCCAGGATCAGCAGCGAGAAAATATTGTCGGCCTGCAGGTACGTGTACCGGACGACATTGAAATAGATGTAGTGGAAATAGAGCCGGAAATAATTGTGGCGGACGTTGGCGAACAGCGCGGCGGTGGTGGCGGGCTGGGCCCGGTCGGCGTGATCCTCGCCATAAACGAGTTCCTTGCGGTAGGCCGCCTCCACGCGCTGGTTGCGGAACTGCAGCCCTGGAAGCTTCATGCCGGCAATCATGACCGAAATCGTTCCGAACAGACACCAGGCCAGTGCCGCGACCACCAATGGCTGGGGGATCGCGCCGATGATCGGCAACTCGGTTATATGGGCCTGCAACTGGATCATGACCGGCAGGAAGGCGATCAGCGTCATGATCGACTGGACGAAGCTGGAACCCAGATCTTCCATGATCTGGGAAAACCGCATCGTGTCCTCCTGGATACGTTGCGAGGCGCCCTCGATATGGCGCAGCCTGCCCCAGTTCTCGACGAAGTAGTTGTTCATCGCCGTGCGCCAGCGGAAAATCCAGTGGCTGACGATAAAGGCGTTGACCACCTGCACGTTCATGCCGACCAGCGCAAGCCACGAGAAATCGGCCAGCCCTATGTAGAATTCGGCGTTGGTCGATTTTCCAGTGCCCGACATCAGCCCCTGCACATAGTCGAAGAAGGGGCCGTACCAGGCGTTGACGGCAACGCTGACCTGCACATTGAAATAGATGAAGAACAGGATGACCGCAGTCATCAGGATAGACCAGCGCTGCCACGGATGCGGAGAATACCAGCTCCAGAAAGCGTAGAAGGCCAACACACAAAACGCGAAGTAGATGTAGAACCAGAGAAACGGCTTCGAGACGAGGACGGCGATGCCGATAATTGGCGGCGCACCGGCGGCTGCCGGCGGCAGGCCGAAGACGGCGCCCAGCTGCTCACCCCCGAAAAACCAGAACAGGATCGCCGCAAGGCTCCAGACGGCGGCCGAAGAGAAAAACAGCTTCGGCTGCGGGAAGAAGGATACGAACACTGTGGCGAATTCCTCGATTTTTGCGCAAATCAGCTGAGTTCAGCGGGCATAAAGTCACACATTAGGGGGAAAGAAAATGCCCATGCCCGATGCCCGGCACCGAGCAAACCCACAATCATGGCGATTTTGGCGCGGCCGACCATGTGATGACGCCGGAGGCGACCAGAACGGCCGCGGCGGCGATCGAGGCAAGGAAGAAATCGCCCGACGCCTGCGCCAGGAGCCCAGCCGCAATCGGGCCGATGATCTGGCCAAGACCGAACGAAGCCGTCATCAAGGCGAAGGTCCGCCGCGGAGCCTGTGGCGCCAGTTGCCGCGCGGTCTGCAGGCCGAGCGCGGTGATGGCGATGAACGTGCCGCCAACGAGCAGGCCGCCGAGCAGCGGCCCGGTGCGCCCGCCTACCGCGACGCTTGCGACTATGCCGACGACCTCGACGAAACATCCCAGCGCATAGGTCGTGTAAAGGCCGATCCGTACCGATATCTTCTGCCAGAGCCAGACCGAGGGAAAGCCGGCGAGACCGGTGACCATCCAGACCACCGCCTCGAACACGCGTCCGCCGCCGCCTTGCCGGACAATGGCGACCAGGAAGGTCGCCGTCACCACGTAGCCGAAGCCGAACAAGCCGTAAGCGACGATCACCTTGGTCAGCGAGCGGTCTTTCGGCAGCACCGGCTCGCGGCCGGTATCGCCGCTGGCCAACGGCCCGCTGTCCACCAACAGCGCCACGACGACGAAGCCACAAGCCGAGATCGCCGCCGACCACAGCCAGCCCGCCGCCCAGCCGGCATGGTCGCTGACCAGGGCCGCCATCAGCACCGAGGACACGGCGATGCCGAGGCCGACGCCGCCGAAATGCCACGCCTGCAGATCGCTGCGGCCGGCCGCGGCAAGATGGCTGAAAACAATGCTGGCCAGGAACACCATGACGAAGGCGCTGGCCAGGCCGGCCAGAAAGCGGATGACAAGAAAGGCGGGGATCGTATCCGACAGCCCCATGAGCGCGGCAAGCAGAGCGCTGGCGCCCAGACCTGTCAGCATCAGCAGGCGCTCGCGCCCATGCGCCCAGCCGCCCGCCGCGGCAAAGGCGCCGGCGAGGTAGCCGAGATAATTGGCTGACGCGATCCAGCCCGCATCGGCCGCCGACAGATGGAGTTCTTCCATCATGCCCGGCAGGATCGGCGTGTAGACGAAACGACCAATGCCCATGGCGACGGCCATGGCGATCATGCCGGCGAAAGCGAACCGCAGCGCTGTTGAGGTGGCGGATGTCATCGCGGTGCACAATAAGTCCGTGGACCGGCGACACAACGCGCTTGCATTGGGCCAGGCGCCGGGCCGTAAGCACCAATCAGCGGCAGCCCGCTTGCGCCGTCTCGTGGGCAGTGCGACGCGCCGTCAGCCGAAACGGCATGTCGCCGAGTTCGCGCTCCGACATGGCGCTCAGCACGGGATGCGACAGCGGATCGGTCAGCCATGCGACCGTTTCGCCACCGCAAGGCGGCTCGTGCACAGGGAAGAATATCTTGAGCGACGCGAACAGCCTTAACATCTCAGCCTCCGCAGGCCTGTCTTGGGGATAAAGTCTGCGCTTTCGGCATCACTTTCAATTGAGATTTCAGCCCCGCTGGTTTAGAAAAACTCAATGGCCATGCTCAACCGCGTCCACCTCAATGGCCTTCGCGCCGTGGAGACCGTCGCCCGTCTCGGCTCGCTTGCCTCGGCCGCCGGCGAACTCAACGTTTCGGCCAGCGCCGTCAGCCAGCAGATAAAGCGCGCGGAGCAGCAGCTCGGTCAGTCGGTGTTCGAGAGAACGGCCAAGGGGCTCGTCCTGACGGAATTCGGCGCCATGTTCGCGACGCGCCTCGGCGCGGGTTTCCGCGAGCTCACCCAGGCCGTGGCGCTGGCCGACGAGGCGCGCCAATGCACGCTGGTGGTTTCAGTGGCGCCGGCATTCGCCTCGAAATGGCTGCTGCCGCGGCTGTCGCATCACTTCACCCGGCATCCCAAAGTGCTGTTGCGCATCGACGCCTCTGTGCGGCTGGCAGACCTCGACCATTCCGATATCGATATCGCCATCCGGCTTGGCGACGGCAAATGGCCGGGCGGCAAGGCGGAGTTGCTTTTGGCACAAGAGGTGTTCCCGGTCTGCGCGCCCTCGATCGCGAAGAAACTGAAATCGATCGAAGACCTTGCCCAGACCTGCGCGATCACCGACGAACGGGCGATGATCAGTTGGGAAAGCTGGTTCGCCGCGGCCGGTGTCGAACCCGTCACCTTCCTGAAGGGCGCGCGCTTCACCGATCCGATGCTTTGCCTGGAATCGGCGATTGCCGGCCACGGCGTCATGCTGGGCTGGCAGCTCCTCGCCGCCGATGCGCTGGCCGACGGGCGGCTCGTGGCGCCGTTCGGGATCCGCGCCCAGAGCGGGCTAGGCTATTGGCTGGTGACCTCCGCCGCCAAGGCCGAAAGCCGCAAGATCCGGGATTTCAAACTCTGGATCAGGGAAGAGATCGAGGCGACGATGGCGCGGTTCGGCTCCGCGAAGACAGGCACGAGCGACGCGATCACGGTGGAAAGCACGGTGCCGCCGGTCTATGTAGAGTCCGACATCAAACTACGGCAGGCAGGATCATGACCACACATTCGCGCGGCGTTTCCGCAACGATCGACCCGGTGAAGCTCGACAGGCTGGCGGAAGTCGCTATCAAGGTGGGGCTGCAATTGCAGCCCGGGCAGGACCTGGTACTGACCTCGTCCATCGCCGCGCTGCCGCTGACCAGGCGCATCGTCGAGCATGCCTACAAGGCCGGCGCGGGGCTGGTGACGCCGATCTTCAACGACGACGAGATCACGCTGGCGCGCTTTCGCTATGGCGCGGACGCCGGCTTCGACCGGGCCGCCGGCTGGCTGTACGAAGGCATGGCCAAGGCCTTCTCCAACAATGCGGCGCGACTTGCCGTGCGCGGCGAGGATCCCTCGCTCCTGTCGGCGCAGGACCCGGCGAAAGTGGCGCGCGCCAACAAGGCCAATTCGATGGCCTACCAGCCGGCGCTGGAAAAGATCACCGGCTTCGACATCAACTGGAACATCGTCGCCTATCCGGATCTCGCCTGGGCCAAGCAGGTCTTCCCCGATGACGCCGACGACGTTGCAGTGGCCAAGCTCGCCGACGCCATCTTCGCCGCCTCGCGCGTGGACGTGGAAGACCCGATCGGCAACTGGAAGGCCCACAATGCGGCCCTTCGCAGCCGCACCGAATGGCTCAACGGCCATAATTTCCATGCGCTTCATTTCACCGGGCCGGGCACCGACCTGACGGTCGGGCTGGCCGACGGCCATGAATGGATGGGCGGCGCCTCCACCGCCAAGAACGGCGTCACCTGCAATCCCAACATCCCGACCGAGGAGGTCTTCACCACGCCGCATGCGCGGCGGGTGGAAGGCCATGTTTCGTCGACCAAGCCGCTCTCCTACCAGGGCACGCTGATCGACGAGATTTCGGTGCGTTTCGAGGGCGGCAGGATCGTCGAGGCGAAGGCTTCGAAGGGCGAGGACGTGCTGAAGAAAGTGCTCGATACCGACGAGGGCGCACGCCGGCTTGGCGAAGTGGCGCTGGTGCCGCATTCCTCGCCGATCTCGGCGAGCGGCCTGTTGTTCTTCAACACGCTGTTCGACGAAAACGCCGCCTGCCACATCGCGCTCGGCCAGTGCTATTCGAAGTGCTTCGTCGACGGCGCCTCGCTCAGCCAGGCCGAGATCGCGGAGCGCGGCG
Source organism: Mesorhizobium sp. BR1-1-2 (assembly GCF_020165435.1). Lineage (NCBI taxonomy): Bacteria > Pseudomonadati > Pseudomonadota > Alphaproteobacteria > Hyphomicrobiales > Phyllobacteriaceae > Mesorhizobium > Mesorhizobium sp. BR1-1-2. Next base: position 263,306 of record NZ_JAIUID010000005.1, on the reverse strand, counting down.
GCAACAAGAGCTTCATCCACATCGACTGGATGATCGGCTCGGACAAGATCGACATCGACGGCGTCGGCAAGGATGGCAGCCGCGTGCCGGTCATGCGCAAGGGCGAGTGGGCCTGACGGGAGCGCACGAAGGAGAGCCGATGGCCTTCGAGATCGTGGTCAAGCGGGTGTATGAGGCACCCGAAAAGGCCGATGGCCAGCGGGTTCTGGTCGACCGCATCTGGCCGCGCGGCGTCGCCAAGAAGGACGCCGCGCTGGCGCTATGGCTGAAAGAGATCGCGCCGAGCGACGAGCTGCGCAAGTGGTTCGGGCACGAGCCTGAACGCTGGGCAGAGTTTCAGAAGCGGTATCGTGCCGAACTGGACGGCAATGGCGAGGCGGTGGCGCAACTGCGCGCCCTGCTCCGCGACGGCAAGGTGACGCTGCTCTACGGCGCGCATGACGAGGCACACAACAATGCGGTCGCGCTGATGGGGTATTTGCGCGCGGATTGAGCGACCACACTTCCAGCTGGTGGGAGCGCGTTAGCCTTGAGACGCCGGCGGGGCAGCGCCCCCCTCTGTCCTGCCGGACATCTCCCCCACTTGGGGGGAGATCGGCAGTTGCCGCGCCCCGGTTCCACATTGGCGATTTGCGAAAGCCGCCGTTGCAGCCAATCCCCCCTCGTGGGGAGATGTCCGGCCGGACAGAGGGGGCGCGAAGGAACGCCGGGTACGGAGTGTTGTTCTACTTCCCGCCCACCGCCGCCTCGTAAACATCCGGCTTGAACCCAACCAAAATCTGGTCGCCAAGCTCCAGCACAGGCCGTTTGATCATCGTCGGCTTGGCCAGCATCAGGGCTTTGGCCTTCTTTTCATCCAGGTCCTGTTTATCCTTCTCCGGCAACTCGCGGAACGTCGTGCTGCCCTTATTGAGCAGCTTTTCCCAGCCGACCTTGCGGGCCCAGTCATCCAGCCTGCCCGCCTCGATCCCTTCGGCCCGGTAATCGTGGAAACGATATGGCACTGCATGGCCTTCCAGCCAGACGCGGGCCTTCCTGATCGTGTCGCAAGTGGTGATGCCGTACATGGTGATCGTCAAAACAGGCGCCTTTCGGACTTCGAATCTGGCGGCAGGTTAAGCAGCCCCCGCGCGCTTTGCCAGCGGCCGGCCGAATCATCGAGGGGTGAGTTTCTTCAATGGCGGTCGCCGATCCGTGAACGACGTGCATAGGGATAGCGGCCAGGACATGATCGTGGCCGCCTAGGATGCGCGAAATGTGCCGACAGCCGGAAAACCCGTGTCAATAATAGAAGCGCTCTTCGGCAATCTTGCCGTTCTTCACCGTGTACAGGCCAACCTCGTCCATGGTGACACGCTGGCCCGTGGCCTTGGGCGTTATGTCGAATGTGAAGCGCACGGCGAACTGGTCGCCGTTGACGTAAGGGCCCTCGACGGAGCCGCCATGGACCTCGTTGTTTTCCTGCCACCACTGGCCCTTCTGCTTGACAGAATCCTTGCCACGGCAGACGGCCATCGGCCCCTCCATCGCTTCATAGCTGACGATGTCGTCGGCGTTATATTTCTCGGCAGCGCTTTCGTAGTCACCGCGCTTGAGAAGCGCCGTGAAATCCTTCGCAATTTCCGCGTTGGTCATGTGTTCCTCCTGTTCAGACGTCTTGCAAATAGGGAAAGCTCGTCGGCCTGCCATCATCGTTCCGCTTGATAGCTGACATGTCCTGTCAGGAGGATGGACCGCGCGGCGCATGTGGGGACGGTTCCAGGCTCTCACATGGCGGGCAGTGCATCGTCCTGGCCGGTCAGCCGCCAACGTCCGGGCTGCTTGTAGGCGCTCTTCCCGATGAGACTGTGGATCAGCACAAAATCCCGGACCGTCCAGCCGACCGGATCGATCGACCGCTCGCGTACCCTGGGAACGCCCACTTCGTCACGAAGCAACGTAACATGCGGTTCCATGGACCTGGTGAGAAAGGGTTTCAACGGACTGTCCGAGATCACCGCCGTCAGATCACGCCAGAACTTTTGCAGCGACGGATTGCCATCGTTGCCGCGCAGGACCAGCGCGCCACCGCCAAAAGCCGACAGGCGATCGAACGAGACCTCGAAGGGCTTCGCAACGATCATCGATCCGATATGACAGGCGGTCTCTACCAGTTCTTGCGGATACTCCTCATGGTCGCCGAGGCCGACAAGCGAGATGTGGATGTGATTTTCCGGGACCAGCCAGCCTTGCAATCCGAACTCACGGTTCAAGGCAATGGCCTTTCGCGCGAGACGACCAGCAATCGCGCTGCCGACGAGGATGGCAAAGAACAGCCGGTGGAGATGCTTCCCCGCCTGCTCCCATCGAAAAAAGGCCTGGCCGTTCCTCGCGGTTCCGAATGCGGGTTGCCCACTCATACTGATCTCGTCCGCCAATTGACTCAGGTTGAGCATATTAGAACAAAACAAGAACAAACTCAAGCCCAAAAAAATGACGCAGGCATTGGGGCTCCCGCACCGCCGCATGCATCCAACCCCCAAGGAGTGCTTCCTTGCGGTAGGCCAATGGCCGACGACGCCGGCAGACATGGCGCCTGGATCACCACAAACGGGATAGACCTTTGACAGGAATCCGGTGAAAGTGCCGCGCCGAACCGGCAAGCCGCATTTCGATGATCAGAGGACCGCACGCATGACGAACCCGATGCATCTGCCCGCCGAAGGCCTTTTTGTCGGGCGCGCCAGAAGCAGCGATGCCTCGCATCCCCTGGTGGTCACGGTGCGTGATGGCACCGTCTTCGACATCACGTCGAGCACGGCGCCGACCGTGCGTGATATCTGCGAGATGGCCGATCCGGCCGGTTATGTGCGCTCGGCCAGGGGCAAGCCGATCGGCTCGCTCGACGACATCGCGGCCAACAGTTTCGAGGCCGCGCGTGATCCGGCAAAGCCCTATCTCATCTCCCCGGTCGACCTGCAGGCAATCAAGGCCTCGGGCGTCACCTTCGTCGTCAGCCTGTTGGAACGCGTCATCGAGGAACAGGCGCGCGGTTCGGCGGAACGGGCCGATGCCATCCGCGCCGACATTGCCGGGCTGATCGGCCACGATCTGTCCAAGCTCAAGCCGGGGTCTCCCGAAGCGATGGAGATCAAGGCCAAGCTGATCTCGCGCGGCGCCTGGTCGCAATATCTGGAAGTGGGCATCGGTCCGGATGCCGAGATCTTCACCAAATGCCAGCCGATGGCCTCGGTCGGTTTCGGCGCCGATGTCGGCCTGCATCCCGTCTCGACCTGGAACAATCCGGAGCCGGAGATCGCAGTGATCGCCGGCAGCAGCGGCAAGATCGTCGGCGCCACCATCGGCAACGACGTCAATCTGCGCGACGTCGAAGGGCGCTCCGCGCTGCTCCTCGGCAAGGCCAAGGACAACAACGCCTCCGCCTCGCTCGGCCCCTTCATCCGCCTGTTCGACGGCACGTTCTCCATCGACGACGTGAAGAACGCGGTGGTGCGCCTCAAGGTCGAGGGTGAGGACGGGTTCGAGCTCGAGGGCGCAAGCTCGATGGCCGAGATCAGCCGCTCTCCCGAAGAGCTCGTCGCCGCCGCCATGGGCCCGCATCACCAATACCCCGACGGCCTGGCGCTCTATCTCGGCACCATGTTCGTGCCGTCGAAGGATCGCGGCGAGAAGGGCAAGGGGTTTACCCACAAGGTCGGCGACATCGTCACCATCTCGTCGGAGAAGTTCGGCGCGCTGGTCAACCGGGTGCGGTTGTCGCCGGACTGCCCGCACTGGACCTACGGCGCCAGCCATCTGATGCGCGATCTTGCCAGGGCCGGCCTCCTCTAGCTCCTCGCGTTGCCGGAGGCGGTCAACCATCGCTCCGGCGACCCTCGAGGCCGGTATCGCATGCCGCGAAAAATCATTCGAACTGATGCAATCTGATGGGTCTCCTGATGGCGCCCCGTCAGGCGCTGACTACGACTGACAGGCGGAGGCTTGCCATTTGTCGAAAAAGAGGATGCTCTGATCATCCAACACGGCGTTGGCGAGGAGGACGCGATCTTGCCCGATCAAAGGGCGGTTTCAAACTGATCAATTTCAAACGGGAGGAAATCAAATGCTGACACGGCTAAGAGTGGTTCTATACGGCCTGCTGGTCGCGCTGACGGTCATTCCGGCGGCGGCGCAGGCCAAGACGTTCTACTGGATTTCACATGGCGGCCCGGCCGATCCGGTCTGGACCTACTTCCTTGCCGGCGCCAAGCAATGGGCCAAGGACACCGGCAACACCGTCAACACCTCGTTCCACAATGGCGACGTCGCCTCCCAGCAGGAGGCGGTGCGGGCCGCGATCTCGGCCAAGGCCGACGGTATCACCACCACCAGCCCCGATCCGGGCAGCCTTGTCGAGATCGTCAAGGAAGCCCGCGCGGCCAACATCCCGATCATCAACTTCAACACGCCCGATCCCAAGGCCAATTTCAACGCCTATGTCGGCGGTGACAACGTAACCTTCGGCAAGCACTGGGCGCAATACCTGGTCGACAAGGGCCTGGTGAAGAAGGGCGACTTCGTCTGGATGCCGGTCGAGATTCCCGGCGCCACCTACGGCGTCCAGGAGGAGGAAGGCATCAAGAGCGTGTTCGAGCCGCTCGGCATCACCTATGAGGTGACCGAGGCGACGCTCGACCAGGCCGAAGTGATCAATCGCATGGTCGACTATCTCACCGCCAACAAGGCCAAGGTGAAGGCGATCATCGGCCTTGGCGACCTCGTCACCGGCTCGATCAAACGCGTGTTCGACCAGGTCGGCGTCAAGCCGGGCGAAATCCCGGTCGTCGGCTGGGGCAACTCGCTCGACACCACGCAGGAAGTGCTGAACGGCTATGTCAATGCCGGCCAGTGGCAGGACCCACAGGCGACCAGCTATGTCGCGCTGTCGCTCGCCAACATGGCCGCGAGCGGCATTCCCCCGGGCTTCAACGTCATCACCGGCGCGCTCTATGAGAAAGACACCGCCGGGGTCTACGACAAGATCCTGTCCGGCAAATAGTCCCTGATCTCCAGCGCCGCACGTCACCGGCGTGCGGCGCCCTGCCCTTTGCCGGTATCGAGCCATTCGACGCGGCCCGACAGTCCGGCCCATTCCAACCAGTCGCGGGTTACACGTGGAAAATCGTTCGCTTGTCCAAGGTCTGATCGCGCGGCCGGAATTCGGCCCCTTCGTGCTGCTCGTCGTCGAGATCGCCGTCTTCTGGGGCTTCAACCACGACTTCCTGTCACCGCAGAACATTTCCAACACACTGGCTTTCACCGTCGAGCTCGGACTGATCGCGCTGGCCATGACGTTGCTGATGACGTCGGGCGAATTCGACCTTTCCGTCGGCTCGCTGTTCGGCTTCTCGCCGGTGCTGATGTGGACGCTGTTCAACAGCGGCCTCACCTCGCTGGAGATCGGCTTCGTCGTCGCGCTGCTGGTCGCCGCCTTCATCGGGCTGGTCAATGGCTGGTTCGTCACGCAGCTCAAGATCCCGTCCTTCCTGGTCACGCTCGGCATGCTGCTGGTGGTGCGGGGCACCGCGCTGTTCGTCACCGATGGTTTTCCGCAGCGTACCTGGAGCGCCGAGGGCAGTTGGCTTGCGGAGGCGCTGGTCGGCGATTTCTTCATCGGCCCGTTCCGCATCTACATGTCGCTGTTCTGGTTCATCGCCGCGGCCATCGCGCTGGGCTATGTGCTGACGCAAAGCCGCACCGGCAACTGGATCCAGGCGGCCGGCGGCAACCCGAACGCTGCAAGGGCGCGCGGCGTCAACGTCAACGGCGTCAAGATCGGCCTGTTCGTGCTGTCCTCGGTCATGGCCTCGCTTGCCGGCGTCATATCCTCGCTGCGCACCTCGGCCGCCAACCCCAATAGCGGCACCGGCTACGAGCTCGAGGTCATCGCCATGGTGGTGATCGGCGGCACCGCGCTGACGGGCGGGCGCGGCACGATCATCGGCACCGTGCTCGGCATCCTGATCCTGCGCGTCATGCGCAACGGCATCGTGCTGATCGGCGTGCCGGGCCTTGCCTACAACATCTTCATCGGCGCGATCATCCTTGGCATGATGGCGCTTCATTCATGGCTGGAACGCCGGCATCAGGCAGGGACGTGAACCATGGCCGAGCCACTGATCCGCATGCAGAACATCCGCAAGTCCTACGGGCGCGTGCAGGCGCTGGTGGACGCCAATTTCCACGTCAACGAGCGCGAGATCGTCGGCCTGCTCGGCGACAACGGCGCCGGCAAGTCGACGCTGATCAAGGTGCTGTCGGGCGCGGTGCCGCTGACCAGCGGCGACATCTTCATCCGCGGCAAGAAGGTGAACCTGCGCAGCACCAGCGACGCCATCGCCAACGGCATAGAGACCATCTACCAGGACTCGGCGCTGGTCACGCAACTGTCGATCGCCCGCAATTTGTTCCTCGGACGCGAGCCGATCAAGCCGCCGCGCTTCCTCAACCGCATGGATCAGGAGGCGATGAACACGGTCGCGCGCGACCTGCTCAAGCAGGTCGGCATTTCCAAGAACATCCCGCCGACCACGCCGATCGGCTCCCTCTCCGGCGGCGAGCGCCAGGCGGTGGCGATCGCGCGCGCCATGCATTTCGACAGCGACCTCATCATCCTCGACGAACCGACCAACAATCTCGGCGTCGCCGAAACCCAGGGTGTGCTGAGCTTCGTGCGCAGCGCGCGCGATTCCGGCCATTCCTGCATCTTCATCGCGCACAACATCCACCACGTCTTCCAGGTGGTGGACCGCATCGTCGTCATGCGGCGCGGCAAGGTGGTGGCCGGGGACATCGACCCCAAGACGACCAGCGTGGCGGAGGTCGAACGCATCATCACCGGCATGTCGGACAAGGAAATCCGCGACGCCATCGCCGATGGCAAGGCGCCGCATTGAGGATGGACGCAAACCGTCCTGGCGAAGCAGCAGAGTGGGCATCCGGACGATGGGAGCGCTCAGGCCGCATCGCCCGCCTGGCGTGCCATCGCATCGGCGCATAGGTTGCGGCATGAAAGCCACCGTCTCCGACATCGCCAGGAGCTGCGAACTGTCGACCGCGACGGTCGACAGGGTGCTCAACAACCGCAAGGGGGTCAGCGCGGCCAACCGGCAGCGCGTCATGGAGGCCGCCAAGCAGCTCGGCTATCTGCCGGTCGCCGACCAGGTAACGCTTCCGTCCCGGCCGGCCAATCTGGAATTCTTCCTGCCGATCGGCAGCAACGCCTTCATGCAGGATCTGGCCAGGCATATCGAGGATTATGCCTTGCAGGCCGCCCTCGAAAACCTGTCGCTGAGAGCCAACGGCGTCGGCGTCATCGCCGTCGATCATCCCAGGACGCGCAACATCCTGCGCGACATCGTCGAGGCCGGCATCCGCCTGGTGACGCTGGTGTCCGATATTCCGGCGGCACCCCGCTCGGCCTATGTCGGCATCGACAACCGGGTGGCCGGACGGACCGCCGCACTCCTGATGGGGCGCTTTCTCGGCGACCGCGAGGGCCAGCTGGCGATGGTGGTCGGCTCGCGCTCCTATCGCGGCCATGAGGAACGCGAGATGGGTTTCCGCTCCGTGCTCGGCGAGGAGTTCCCCAACCTCAGCGTCAGCAGCGCCGTCGAGATCAACGACGAGCCCGATGCCAGCTATGCCGAAACCATGAAGGCGCTGCGCAACGAGCCGGAACTGCTCGGCATCTATTGCATTGGAGCTGGACGCTCCGGCGTTGCCAAAGCCATCCGGGAGGCCAGGCCCAACCGCAAGCCGGTATTCATCTGTCACGACCTGACGAGGGAAACGCGCGGCTATCTCGTCGACGATCTAGCCGACGTCGTCATCGACCAGAATGCCAGGCTGATCGCCGAGCAATCGGTCATCCGCCTGCTTGGCTCGATCGCATCATCGGCGCCCTACCTGACGCGGAAGTTCATCGAGCCGCGGCTGATCTTCCGGGAAAATGTCCCGGTGCAGTGACGCGGGCCGCAAGGTCTTCCGGTCACGGTGTTCGCGAGCGATACGGCGAATCTGCACAGCTGCTATGCACGATTCACGATTGCCGAATCATTGGGCAACTCATAGCTTCTGGTCGTCGGCCATCTACTCCTCCCAGATGCGATGCCGGCGCTGAGTGGGGTGCACCTCCTCCCGCACCACATTCGAAATCGAGCCCGCTGCCACCTCCTCCCGGCAGCGGGCTTTTTTATCGCATGCCGGACATTTCCGGAACGGCAGGGAATTCTCGCAGGATCAAAAGGTACGGCAACCGGAAGCGTACGCGCTGTCCGGCGCCAATGAGCCTCGCCGATGGATCAGCCCGCGGCGGCTCCGCCCCTGAACGACTGGATCAACCCTTCCGCCATGCGCACCAATTGCGCGCTGGGGCCTTCGGTGCCAACGGTCTGCACGCTCACGCGCGCGCCCTCGCACAGCAGCGAAAGCGTATCGGCCAGAAGTTCGGCCTGGCCGATGCCGGCTCCCCGGCAGAGCGCCACCAGGCGCTCGCGCTGGGCTTCCTTGAGCTCCTTGATCACGCGCCTGGCCGGATGGTCGGGTTCAGTCAGCTCAACCGCGGCGTTAGCCATGTCGCAGCCCCGGCAATCGGCCGTCAGCATCTCGGCCGCCTTGCGAACCCAGGCATGCAGTTGCGCGAGCTTGTCGCCCGGATGCTCGGCCTCGAATGCGTCCCACATCGCGCCGGCCTTGGATGCGGTGGCGCGCAGGCATTCGATGATCAGATCGTCCTTGGATTCGAAATGACGGTAGAGCGTCATCTTGTTCGTGCCGGCAGCCTCGGTGATGGCGTCGACGCCGACGCCCTTGATGCCGTGCTTGTGGAACATGTCGCGCGCCGTTTCCAGGATCCGATCCCGGGGACGAGGGCGCTCCACGACGCCGTCTGTCATCATTGATCTCCTTTCGTTTCCAAAAATCCCTCGGCCACCTCTTGACTAGGGTGTTACCGGTCTGTAACTTCCAGCACGTTACTTACTGGTAACACCTATGGCGCCCGCCGTCAATAACAAGACCGTGATCTGGTCCGGCCAGATCGGGGCGGGCGAAAAATTGCATTTCATGCGGCTCCGGCCGGTGAAGAGATGAAAAACGGTTCGCGAGCATGGGCTGCGAATCGACAGACAAGGAGCCGGCCAATGCCACAGCGCCGCGATCTTACCATAGATGAAGCCGTCCGGGATCCGATGATCCGGCTGGTCATGAAAGCCGACGGGGTCGATCCGCGCGCTTTCGAAACAATGCTGCGCAGGCTTGCGGGCACGCAGCGCGGTGATGTGCCGTTGCTCCGTTCGTCGGAAGAGTTCGGGCGCGGCCAGAAGCTGTCCAGGGTTGCCACTGCGTTCGGCAGGGCAAGAGCAGCCGGAGAGGCGTGCGTGTCGTGGTAAACTTCTTCATTCACCGCCCGATCTTCGCCTCGGCGATCGCCATCATCATGGTGCTCGCCGGGACGATTTGTTATTTCCTGCTGCCCGTCTCGCAGTTTCCCGACATCACACCGCCGCAGGTCGTGGTCAGCGCCCACTATCCGGGAGCCAGCGCGCAGGTGGTCGCCGACACGGTGACGACGCCGCTGGAGCAGCAGATCAACGGCGTGCAAGGCATGACCTACATGTCGTCGACCAGCTCCAACGACGGCTCCTCGACGATCACCATCACCTTCGATGTCGGCTATTCCCTGAGCACCGCCGCCGTCGACGTCCAGAACCGGGTCTCGCAGGCTGCCTCGTCGCTGCCGGCGATCGTCAACCAGGGCGGCGTGACGATCAAGAAGCAGAATCCGAACTTTGTCCTCATCGTCAATCTCACCTCCCCCGACGGCTCCGTCGATCCGGTGGCGCTGTCGAACCTTGCCTATCTGCAAGTGGTGGACCCGCTGAAGCGGCTGCCCGGTGTCGGCGACGTGCAGATCTTCGGCGAGCGGCGCTATTCGATGCGCGTCTGGCTCGATCCGGACAAGCTCGCCAATCTCGGCATCACCGCCGTCGACGTCCAGAACGCCATTGCCGAGCAAAACGTCCAGGTGGCCGCCGGCAAGATCGGCCAGTCTCCGGCACCTGCCGGCACGGCTTTCGAGATGCAGGTCAATGCCGTCGGCCGGTTGAGCGATCCCAAGGAGTTCGGCGACATCGTGGTGCGCGCCAACACCACCAGCGGCTCGCTGGTGCGGCTGCGCGACGTCGCCCGCATCGAGCTCGGCGCCCTGCAATATTCGTCGTCGGCCTTCTTCGGCAAGGACCCGACCGTGGTGCTCGCCGTCTACCAGATGCCCGGTTCCAACGCGCTCGATCTGCAGCAGCGCGTGAAGGACAAGATGCAGGAGCTGTCCGCCCGCTTTCCCAAGGGCGTCAGCTATGCCATGCACTACGACACGACGCGCTTCGTCTCGGCCTCCATGCATGACGTGCTGATCACGCTTGGCGAGGCTCTGGTTCTCGTCGTCGCCGTGGTGTTCGTCTTCCTGCAAAGCTGGCGCACCACAATCATTCCGACGATCGCCATTCCGGTGTCGCTGGTGGCGACGCTCGTCGTCATGGAGATGATGGGCTTCTCGCTCAACATGCTCTCCCTGCTCGGCATGGTGCTGGCGATCGGCCTCGTCGTCGACGATGCCATCGTGGTGGTTGAGAATGTCGAACGACAGCTCGAGGCCGGGCTGAAACCGTTGGCCGCGACGAAAGCCGCAATGGCCGAGGTCACCGGTCCGATCATCGCGACCACAGCCGTGCTGATGGCCGTCTTCGTGCCGGTCGCCTTCATCCCCGGCGTTTCGGGACGGCTCTACAACCAGTTCGCGCTGACGGTGGCGATCTCGGTCGGCATTTCCGCCTTCAATTCGCTGACGCTGAGCCCGGCACTGAGCGCTGCCTTCCTGCGTCATCGCCATGGCGAACAGTTCGTGCTGTTCCGCTGGTTCAATTCGGGCTTCGACAGGCTGTCGCATGCCTATGCCAATGGCGTGCGCGTCCTCATCCGTTTGCGCTGGATCATGCTCGGCCTGTTCGCGGCCGGGCTGGTCGCCACCTATTTCGTCTGGGCGAAGCTTCCCTCGACCTTCCTTCCGGTCGAGGACCAGGGCTATTTCTTCGTCGTCATCCAGTTGCCCGACGGCGCTTCGCTGGAGCGTACCGACTCGGTGGCGCAGAAGGCGCGCGACATCCTGCAGGCGACGCCCGGCGTCGACATCGTCGGCTCGATCAGCGGACTGAACTTCCTGACCAGCGCGGCGCAGTCGAATTCCGCGGTCGAATTCGCCATCCTGAAACCGTGGGAGGAGCGCGGTCCCGACCAGAGCGCCTCCAAGCTCGTCGCCGACGTACGCGGCAAGCTGATGCAGATCCCGGAGGCGTTCGCGCTCTCCTTCGATCCGCCATCGATCCCGGGCATCGGCACCACCGGCGGCTTCGAATTCGTCGTCGAGGACCTCACCGGTCGTGGCAGCACCGCCCTCAACGATGCGACGCAAGCCGTGATCGCCGAGGCGCGCAAGCAGCCGGAAATCAACCCGCAGCAGCTTTTCTCCCCATTCTCGACCTCGACGCCGCAGTTCAACTACGACCTCGACCGCGCCAAGGCGAAGCTGCTTGGGCTCAACCTGCCTGACGTCTTCAACACGCTGCAGATCTATCTCGGCTCGCTCTACGTCAACGACTTCAACCTGTTCGGCCGCACCTTCCGGGTGACCATCCAGGCCGACAAGGATGCACGCGCGGGTGCGGCCGACATTTCGCGGCTCTATGTGCGCAATGCCTCCGGCGGCATGGTGCCGCTCAGCACGCTGGGCAAGCTGGTGCCGTTCGTCGGCCCGGAAACGGTGCCGCACTACAACAACAACGCCTCGGCCTCGATCAATGGCGGCGCTGCGCCCGGCTATTCGTCCGGCCAGGCGGTCGCCGCCATGGAACGGGCCGCCGCCACGGCTCTGCCAAGGGATTTCGGCTTCGAATGGACCGGCATCACTTTCCAGGAGCTCAAGGCGGGATCGATCGCGTCGGTCGTCTTCGGCCTCGCCATCGTCTTCGTCTTCCTGATCCTGGCGGCGCAATATGAGAGCTGGGCGATGCCGTTCATGGTGCTGCTGGCAGTGCCGCTCGCCCTGTTCGGCGCATTCGTGGTGCTGTGGGTGCGCGGCATGCAGATCGACGTCTACTCGCAGATCGGCTTCGTCATGCTGATCGGCCTGGCGGCCAAGAACGCCATCCTGATCGTCGAGTTCGCCCGGCGACGGCGCGAAGAAGGCCTCAGCATCGTCGAAGCGGCGATGGAAGCGGCACGGCTGAGGCTGCGGCCGATCCTGATGACGGCCTTCGCCTTCATCCTGGGCGTGCTGCCGCTGATGTTCGCGACCGGCGCCGGTGCCGCCAGCCGTCAATCGATCGGCACGACCGTCTTCGGCGGCATGGTGGCAGCGACCATCCTGTCGCTGGTGTTCGTGCCGGTCTTCTATGCGGTCATCGAACAGCTGCGCGAACGGCGCGGCGACGACGAGCCCGCTTCCCTGCATTCCGAACCAACTGCCGAACCCGCCTTGCCGCCCATGGCGCAAGCGGCCGAATAAGATTGGAGACTGAACATGCGTAAATGGAAAATCGCTTTGGGCGCGGCTGTCGCGCTGGGCGCAATCTCGGTGGCGAGCGTTCACCTGCTCGATATGGGCAGCCTCAGCCTCAATGCCGGCACGGCCGGAGCGGCGACCCCCGCTCCCGCGGCATTCGTCATGCCGGTGCCGGTGACCAGCGTGGTGAAGAAGACGATCCCGATCTATCTCGACTATGCCGCCCGCACCGAACCGATCCGCAGCGTCACGCTGCAGGCCAGAGTGCCGGGTTACCTGGAAGAGCAGGTCGCCGAAGACGGTGCCGACGTCAAGAAGGGCGACCTCCTCTACAAGATCGCGCCGCAGGATTTCCAGGCGGCGCTCGACCAGGCGAAAGCGCAGGTGCAGCGCGACACCGCGACGCTCGACTATGCCCGCTCCAATCTCGGCCGCGGCACCGAGCTCGCCAAGAGCGGCTACCTGGCCAAGGACAGCTTCGACCAGCGCACCAGCACTCTGCGCGAGGCGCAGGCGTCGCTGGCGCTCAACCAGGCGGCGGTCCGCACGGCCGAGCTCAATCTGAGCTATTCGGAGATCCGCGCTCCCTTCGCCGGCCGCATCGGCCGTAACCAGGCCTCGATCGGCACGCTGGTCAGTGTCGCCGGCACGGTGCTCAACACGCTGGTGCAGCTCGACCCGATCTATGTAACCTTCAATCCGAGCGAGAGCGATCTGGCGCAGATCGAGGAAGCTCGCGCCGCCGGCCCGATCGAGGTCGAGGTGCTGCTCCCGGGCGAGACCGAAGCCCATCAGAAGGGTGAACTCACCTTCATCGACAACACGATCGACCATTCGACCGGCACCATCACCGCGCGCGCCACCATCGGCAACGCCAAGTTCGCGCTGCTGCCTGGCCAATATGTCCGCGTACGGCTGCACGTCAAACAGCAGCCCGATGCGCTGATGGTGCCGCAGGTCGCACTGGGTTCGAGCCAACTCGGCAAATATCTCTACGTCGTCGGCAAGGGCAATACGGTCGACCAGCGGCTGGTTTCGACCGGGCCGACCAGCGGCGACCTGGTGGCCATCCTGAGCGGCGTCGCGGAAGGCGACCAGGTGATAACAGGCAATCTGCAGAAGATCGGTCCTGGAATGCCGATTTCGCCACTGCCACAGAAACCGGCCACCTGACTCCCCCGCAGGCCCGGTTTCAGCGCGGCGCCCCGGCCTTCCCACAGGTCGCGGGCGCCGCTTTTGCGAGCAGTTCCGCCCGACCAGTACCGGCGATGTGAAAAAAGCCGCAAAAGCTCTTGTTAGATTGTCGACAATCTGCTTGTCTTGCCCTTGTTTCGTCGGGAGTGGCCGGATGGCAAGGGCGGACTTCAGTCCAATCGCGGATACGACGCGACGCGCGGAGATCGTGGCGCTGCTGCGACGGGCAATCCTGACCGGCCAGTTGGAGCCGGGCCAGAAGCTCAACGAGCTGCGGATTTCCGAGCAGATGCGCGTCAGCCGCGCGCCTTTGCGCGAAGCGATGCGCGAGCTGGTGCAGGAAGGCATCCTGACCAGCATTCCCTATGCCGGCACCTTCGTCATCAATGTCACCGCCAAGGACATCGACGACGTCTACTCGCTCAACAAGGTGCTCGACGAATTCGCCATCGAGCGGACATGGGAGCTGCGCGACCGGCGCTTTTTCGATGAGCTCGACCGGCGCCATGAGGCGGTGAAGCAGGCGACGCGCGACCGCGACACCACAAGGCAGATCGAAACCGCACTGCAACTGCATGGCCTGATTCACGAATGGGCCGACAATTCCGTTCTTTTGGAAACATGGCAGCGGCTGACCAGCCGGTTGCAGATGTATTTCGCCCTGCACCAGCAGGCACGCGACGAAGCCGTGCCCGCCGAGGACGTTCACGAGACCTACGTGCGGCTGCTCAAGGGCGACGACATGCGCGCTGCCCAGCGCCACGCCCGCGAGCATATAGACCACGACTTCGAAGAGCTTCTTGCCTACGCGCGCGCCCTCGAACGGCGCCCGTCGAAAGGCGCCTGATCCTTCCCCGGCGGATAACGGACATCAACGTGCAGATCGCAACCATCAAAGCCTACCATGTCGTGCAGCCCTTCGTGGACGGGCCCTACCGCATGTCAAAGGGGCGCGTCGCCGACGCCTTCGACGCGGTGATCGTCGCCATCTCCTCGGACGATGGCATCACCGGTTGGGGCGAGATGGCGCCGCTCGGCAATTTCTATTCGGCCGCCTTCCCGGCGGGCGCCCGTGCCGGCGTTATGGAGATCGCCCCGCACCTCATCGGCCAGGAGCCACGCGGCCTCGCCAGCATCGGCCGGCTGATGGACACCGTCTTCAAGGGCCATCCCTACATCAAGTCGGCGCTCGACATGGCCTGTTGGGATCTCGCCGCGCGCGCCGCCGACGTGCCGCTGGTGACGATGCTGGGCGGTAAGGAGAGCGATACGGCCGAGCTCTACAAGGTCGTCACCCATGGCAGCGTCGATGCCATGGCCGCGCTTGCGAAGCGCATCGTCAAGGATGGCTTCCAACGGCTGCAGGTCAAGGTCGGCGGCAACGTCCGCGACGACATCGAACGCGTCACGGCGGTCGCCGCCTCAGTGCCGAAAGACACTGTCATCTTCTGCGACGCCAATGCCGGCTGGACGCCCTACCAGGCGCGCCAGTTCGCCGATGCGACGCGCTCGATTGATTACACATTCGAGCAACCCTGCACGACGATCGAGGAAACCATGTCGGTGCGCCGCATGCTCGACAAGCCGATGGTGCTCGACGAATCCGTCACCTCGCTCGAGGACATGCTGGAAATCCATCGCCGGGGCGCGGCCGACGGGCTGACGCTGAAGATCTCGCGGCTCGGCGGCGTCACCAGGACCCGGCTGATCCGCGATGTCGCCGTAGACCTCGGCTTCATGATCACCGTCGAGGACACTGGCGGCGCCGAGATCGACACTGCGGCCATGGCGCATCTGTCGCTGTCGACGCCGCTGGAGCGCCGCCTGCACGCCATCGCCTTCCACGAATGGGTGACGGTGCGCACGGCGTCGAACAAGCCGCCGGTCACCGGCAGCCGCATGGGCGTTCCGGATGGTCCGGGCCTCGGCATCGACGTCCTCCCGGATCTTCTCGGCAAGCCCTTCTTCGAGGTCGGCCGGTGAAAATCCGCGGCATCAAGGCGACGCCGATCAACCTCAGGCTGGAGGCGCCTTATGCCTGGGTGTTCGGTGAACTCGACGGCTTCTCGCCGACCATTGTCGAAGTGGAGACCGAAGATGGCCTGATCGGCCTCGGCGAAGCACCGACACCGGCAGCAGCCGCGATCATCAACGACATCCTGGCACCGCGGCTCGTGGGCCGCGACGCCTTTGACATCGCCGGCGCCGAGCATGTCTGCCTCCCCTACTGGACCGGCGTGCAGTCGATCAACGACCGCACCCGCATCATGGCCTTCGGCGCGATCGACATGGCGCTCTGGGACCTGCGCGGCAAGGCGTGGAACCAGCCGCTCTACCAATTGCTCGGCGGGGCCGTGCGCAAGGACATCCCATTCACCGACTATTTCTCGCTGCGCGGCGACGGGCCAAGGGTGAAAGGCGAGACGACGCCGGAGGAGGTCGCCGACTATTGCGTCGAGCTTCATGAGACGCACGGAACGACCTTCTTCGAAGGGAAGTTCTCGACGCAGGCTCCAAAAATCTCGCTGAAGATGATCGAATTGATCCGCAGGAAGCTCGGCGACGATGCGATGATCCGCATCGATTCCAACCAGGCCTATTCGCTCAGCACCGCCCGGCGACTGGCGCGGCCGCTGGAAGAGCTTGGCGTGCGCAATTGGGAGGATCCGGTGGCGACGATCGAGGAGATGCGCGAACTCAGGCGCCATTGCTCGATCCCGTTCTCGACCCACAACATCGACATCGCCCGCGCCATGGACCTCAAGGTGCCCGACGCCTTCGTCGGCAATCCGACGGCGCATGGCGGCATCGGCCGCATGCTGCGCTTCGTCGGCGCCTGCGAGCACGCCGGCATCGATTTCTGGTGCTACAGCGGCGACAGCGGCATCGGCAGCGCCGCCTACCTGCATCTGTGCGCCGCGCTCGGCTGGATGCGGGAGCCGAACCAGTCGCTGTTTCGCATGCAACCGACGGACATAACCGAAGAGGGACCGTTTTGCCCGAGGAACAATGTCGTGCGCGTCCCGGAGGGGGCCGGTCTCGGCATCACATTGTCGCGAGAACGGCTCGCTGCCTGCCATCGCGACTTCGCCGAGAACGGCCCCTGCGACAAATATCACGATCCGGCAAAGCCCGGAACTTACCGTCGTTTGCCGCTGAACTAGATGAGGGCGGCCGGCCAAAACAGAAGAAGCCAGCCGCCGCGATCCCGATCGGAAAGGGTGGCCACGGACCAGAGGAAGCAGTGCAGCCCAGAATCCGGCACATCCACGCCAAGGACTGGATGGACCGGACAAAACCGCGTGCTACAGTCCCGGTCTACAGGCCTCTGGCGACCGGAAACGGTGTAGTCGCGAATTTTCGTCAACCATAAGAAACAGGGGAAAGGGTCAAACCCATGAGCAAGAATTATCGCATTCTCGATCTCATCCGGCGCAATCGCTCGCCGCTCGAAAATCATCTCATCGACGGTCTCGTCGACGGCCGTGTCAGCCGCCGCGACTTCATCCGCCATGGCAGCCTGCTCGGCCTGTCTCTGCCGCTGCTGGGCGGCATCACCACGGCCGCGGGCCTCGGTGCCATGCCGTCGCCCGCCCGGGCGCAAGGCGCGCCAGGCGCCACGATCCGCGTCGCAAGCAGCGTGCCGGCGGCGACGATCGACCCTGTCACGATCGCCGATGCCGGCGGCCTGCTGATCATGCAGCAAGTCGCGGAGTTCCTCTGCGTCGACGGCCCAGATCTCGTGCTCAAGCCGGCGCTGGCTGAAAGCTGGAAGCCGAACGACAACGGCTCGGTGTGGACTTTCAAGCTGCGCAAGGGCGTGAAATTCCACTCAGGCGGCGAGATGAAGGCCGACGACGTGGTGGCCAGCATCGACCGTATCGCCGACCCGGCCAACTCGTCCAACGCACTGTCGGTGTTCACCGGCATCCTGTCGAAGGGCGCCAGCAAGAAGGTCGACGACTACACGGTGGAATTCCACCTCGACGCCCCGAACGGCAACTTTCCCTACATGGTGTCATCAGACAATTACAACGCCGTCATCGTGCCGGCGAGCTACAAGGGCGACTATGAAAAGAGCTTCGACGGCACCGGGCCGTTCAAGATCGACAAATACACGCCGAAGGTCGGCGCTTCCTTCGTCCGCAACGAGGACTACTGGGGCGAGAAGGCGCTGCCGGAACGCACCGAATTCACCTTCTTCGCCGACATGCAGCCAATGATCCTGGCGCTGCAAGGCGGGCAGGTCGACATCATCAACCAGATGCCTGTCCTGTCCGGCGTGGCGCTGCTCAACGACCCGAACATCGACATCATCAGCCTGAAATCGTCGGCGCACCAGCAACTGCACCTGCGCTGCGACGACGGGCCGATGAAGGATGCGCGCGTGCGCCGCGCCATCGCGCTCAGCCTGGACCGCGACAAGCTGGTCGCGGGCCTGATGAAGGGGCGCGCCGTGGCTGGCAACGACAGCCCGTTCGCCCCGGTCTATCCCTCGACCGATGCGAGCGTGCCGCAGCGCAAGCAGGACATCGCGCAGGCCAAGCAGCTCATGGAAGCGGCGGGCGCCGGCAAGGGCTTCAAGATGACGCTGACCACCGAGCGCTATCTCGAAATCCCCGAATACGCCCAGCTCATCCAGAACTGGGTCAAGGAAATCGGCATCGAGCTCGAGCTCAACATCCTCGACCAGAGCGCCTATTACGGCGACGCCGTGTTCGGCAAATCGAACTGGCTGGACTCGGAAATGGGCATCACCGACTACGGCCACCGCGGCGTGCCGAACGTCTATCTTGCCGCCCCGCTGAAGAGCGAAGGCACATGGAACGCGGCGCACTTCAAGAACAAGGACTACGACGCGCTGGCGACCAGCTATATCGCGGCCCTCGATCTCGAAGCGCAGAAGGCGACGGCAGGCAAGATCCAGAAGCTTCTGCTCGAGGAGACGCCGGTCATCTTCGGCTATTTCTACGACTATCTGACGGCGACGGCGAAGGGCGTGGCCGGCGTGCAGCCGACCGCGATGTCGCAGCTGTTCCTGGAAAAGGCGTCGAAGGCCTGAGCGGAAGGGAAAGCCAATCCTATAACAGCCAGCTTCCTGACGGGAGCTGGCTACTCAGGGAGTGTTAGCCATTCTCTCCTTCCTTGTCCGGCGCGTCTCGCTTTCGCTCGTCACGCTGTTCCTGCTCAGCATCATGGTCTTCCTGGGCGGGCAGGTGCTGCCCGGCAATGTCGGGCGCGCCATATTGGGGCCGTTCGCCGACCAGCGCGCCGTCGATGCGCTCAACCATTCGCTCGGCGTCGACCGGCCACTGCTTGCCCAGTACTGGAGCTGGATTTCAAACTTCGTCCAGGGCGACATGGGCACGTCCTACATCTTCCGCTCGCCGGTCGCCCCCTTCGTCATCGATGCGCTGGGAAATTCGATGAAGCTGGCGGCGGTCGCCTTCGTGCTGGTGGTGCCGATCGGAATCCTTGGCGGCGTCGTCGCAGCCCTCAATCTCAACCGGCCGCTCGACCGCATCATCAGCCTTGGCGGCCTGTCGGTGACGGTGCTGCCGGAGTTCGTCACCGGCATCATCCTTATCCTGATCTTCGGCGTCTGGCTGCGCTGGCTGCCGATCTCGGCGGCATGGCCGCGTGATGCCGGGTTCTTCACGCAGCTTTACTACCTGATCCTGCCGGCGCTGCCGCTGTTCCTGGTGCTGTTCGGCTATATCGCGCGCATGGCGCGCTCGGGCATGATCGAGGCGCTCGATTCCGACTATACGCGAACCGCGGTGCTCAAGGGCCTGCCTTGGCGCACGGTGATCTGGCGCCATGTGATGCGCAATGCGCTGCTGCCGACCATCACCGTGATCGCCACCCAGACCGGCTATCTCATCGGCGGCCTCGTGGTGATCGAGACGCTGTTCCGCTACCAGGGTATCGGCTCGCTGATCTTCACCGCTGCGCGCGGCAAGGATTTCCCGATGCTGGAATCGGGCATCCTGACCATCGGCATCGTCTATGCCGTGGCCACCCTTGTGGCCGACTTCCTCTATTCCGTGCTCAATCCACGCATCCGACTGGGGTCAGAACAATGAGCGCCGTCCAGACCAGTCCCGCCAGGCAGGACGACACACGCCAGCGCAGCCCGGTGGCGGAGGTTTTGTCCTCGCTGCTTCGCTCCGGCACCTTCCTCGTCGGCATCACCATCGTGCTGTTCTGGGTCGCCTGCGCGCTGTTCGGCGAACATTTCGCGCCCTACGATCCGCTTGCCGACGACATCATCAACGCGCTGGCGCCGCCTTCGGCCGAACACTGGTTCGGCACCGACCAGATCGGCCGCGACGTCTTCTCGCGCGTCATCGTCGGCTCGCGCGACATCCTGACCGTCGCGCCGCTGGCGACGTTGCTGGCGACGGTGGCCGGCACGGCGCTCGGGCTGCTCACCGGTTACTTCCGCGGCATCGTCGACGACGTCATCAGCCGCATCCTGGAAGCCTTCATGGCAATCCCGGTGGTGATCGTGGCGCTGCTCGCCATCGTGGCGCTCGGCACGTCCAAGACCACTGTCATCGTGGTCATCGGGCTGAGCTTCGCGCCGATCATCGCGCGCACCGTGCGCTCGGCGGTGCTGGCCGAACGCGAACTCGACTATGTCGCCGCCGCCCAGCTCAGGCATGAAAGCGCGCTGCATACGATGTTCGTCGAGATCCTGCCCAACGTCATCCCGCCGATCCTGGTCGAAACCACGGTGCGGCTGGGCTACGCCATCTTCGCGGTCGCCACGCTCTCCTTCATGGGCTTCGGCATCCAGCCGCCATCGCCGGACTGGGGCTTAAGCATCTCCAGCAATTACGGCATGATCGGCGGCGGCTTCTGGTGGACCGTGCTGTTCGACGCACTCGCCATCGCCTCGCTGGTAATCGGCGTCAACCTGGCGGCCGACGGTGTGCATGGAGCGTTCAATGACTGAACCCGCCAAGGCCCGGAAGGCGAAGACCCAGAACGCACTCGACCTCAACGACCTGTCGGTCGCCTATCGTGTTTCGGGCCGCAACCGGGCGGTGCTGCGCAATCTCAGCCTCACCATCGGCCAGGGCGAGGCCTATGGGCTGGTCGGCGAATCCGGCTGCGGCAAATCCACGGTCGCCCTTTCCGTCGTACGCTACCTCCCTAGAAACGGTTCGATATCAGGCGGCGCGATCTTCCTCGACGGCCAGGACGTCATGAAACTCGATGCCGAGGCGCTCAGGCGGGCGCGGGCCGAAAGCGTCTCCATGGTCTACCAGGACCCCGGCAAGGCGCTGAACCCGTCGATCCGCATCGGCCGCCAGCTGACCGAAATCTTCGAGCTTGGCGGCACAATGGGGCAGGCAGCCGAGGATCGCGCAATTGCCATGCTGAACCGGGTGCGGATCTCCGATCCGGCCAGCGTCATGCAGCGCTATCCGCACCAGCTTTCCGGCGGCATGCAGCAGCGCGTGGCGATCGCCATGGCGCTGGCCAACGATCCCTCGATGCTGATCCTGGATGAGCCGACGACCGGCCTCGACGCGACGGTCGAAGCCGAGGTGCTCGACCTGATCGCGCAGCTGCGGCAAGAACTGTCGGCCTCGATCCTGTTCATCAGCCACAATCTCGCCGTCGTCTCCAAGATGTGCGACCGCGTCGGCGTGCTCTATGCCGGCATGCTGGTCGAGGAAGGACCGACGCAGGCCGTCTTCAACGATCCCCGCCACCCCTATACGGTGGCGCTGCTGCGCTGCCTGCCGCGCGGGGGCCAGCGCAAGGACCAGGGCCGCCTCGACACCATCCCGGGTTTTTTGCCCGGCATCGGGGCCGACATCAAGGGTTGCCCCTTCGCCGACCGCTGCGCTCTCGCTACCGACCGCTGCCGCAACGAGTTGCCGCCGCTCTACGAGCTGGGCGGCCGGCTGTCGCGCTGCCACTATCACGAGCAGGCGCAATCCCTGCCGCGCGCGACGCCCATCGACGCGCCCGCCGCCCCGAAAGCCGCGGCCGCGCCGGTATTGCGGGTCGCCGGACTGAACAAGACCTTTGCCAGCCATGGCCATTCGCTGCGCGCGGTGAAGGACGTGTCGCTCGATCTCAGGCCGGGCGAAACGCTCGGGCTGGTCGGCGAATCCGGCAGCGGCAAGACTACTTTCGCCAGGCTGCTGCTCGGCCTCGTGCCGCCCGACGACGGCGGCAGCATCGAGCTCGAGGGCAAGGCGCTGGCGCCGCGGCTTGGGGACCGCAGCGACGACCAGGTCAAGGCGATGCAGATCGTCTTCCAGAATCCGGACTCCGCACTCAACCGCTCGCATTCGATAAGGCATCTGATCGGCCGCGCGCTGAAGCGGCTGGCAGGCTTGAGCGGCAAGGCGCTGGAGGCGCGCCTCGACGACCTCGTCCGCTCGGTGCGGCTGACCGACCGGCATCTGGCCGTGAAGCCGCGCCAGTTGTCGGGCGGACTGAAACAGCGCGTTGCCATAGCGCGTGCCTTCGCCGGCGATCCACGCATCGTCGTGTGCGACGAGCCGACCTCCGCACTCGACGTGTCGGTGCAGGCGGCGATCCTCAACCTGCTCGCCGATCTGCAAGCGAAGGAAGACGTCAGCTACATCTTCATCTCGCATGACCTTGGCGTGGTGCGCTACCTCTCCGACAAGATTGCCGTCCTCTATCTCGGCCGCATCATGGAGCTTGGGCCGTCGGAAGAGGTTTTCTCCGGCCCGCATCACCCCTACACCGAAGCGCTGCTGTCGGCCGTGCCCAGGCTCGACCAGACCGAAACGGCACGCATCCGTCTCGACGGCGAAATCCCCAGCGCCACCAACCCGCCCTCGGGGTGCGTGTTCCACACGCGCTGCCCGCGCAAGATCGGCCCGATCTGCGAACAGCAGGAACCGCCGCTGGCCGAGGCGCGCCCAGGACACTCGATCCGCTGCCATATTCCCTACGCGGAACTCGCCAGGCTGCAGAGGCCGGTAGCGGTCGATACCCAGCCGGCGTAGCTGAAAATGCGGCCCCTGCCCTTCACAGATGGCCGGCCATGCTGAAGGACCGGTCGCCCTCGGCAAAGCCCTGCTCGCCGGCCCAATCTCTCGTCAGCGCCCGCAATCCCGCCAAGGCCACGTCGAGCACGTCCGACGACGCCGGATTGCTGGGATAGGCAAGATAGATCGGCCGCTGGAACACGGGCGTGTTCGCGACGCGTTTCATTTCGCCGCGCTCGATATGGCCGCTGACGGCGCTGAGCGGCAGATAGGCGGCGGCGTGCTGCGACAGCACATGCTGCAACCCGATGAAGACCAGGCCGGCCGAAATGGCCGGCTTGACCATGCCGGCAAACGCCCGATCATGCTCGATGCGGAATTCGAGCCCCCAGTCCATCATTATGTAGTTCTCGGTCCACGGCTTCGTCTGCGCGGCATGCTGGACAAGCACCACCTGATCGACGGCCAGCGTTTCGTAAACGATGCCGGGATGCGGCCGCGGCAGATAGAGGATGCAGATGTCGAGCAGGCCTTCGGCCAGTTGGTCGATCGCCAGATCGGGAAAACTGCCCTCGAGCCGCAACGCCACGTTCGGCCGCTCGGCGCGCATCCATTCGACCCATGGCGAGGTGATGCGCTCCCACAGATAGGCGGGCGCGGTCAGCCGCAGCAGTGCTTCGTAGCCATCGGGAACGGCGATGTCCTGCCTCGATTGCTCCCAGGTGCGGGTAATTGCGGACGCATGCGGCAGGAACTGCCGGCCGGCCGGCGTCAGCGTGATGCCATCGCGGTCGCGGACGAAAAGCCGTCGCCCCAACTGCTCCTCCAGCACCCTTATCCGCGCACTGACGGTGGACTGGGCAAGGTTCAGCCGATTGGCCGCGACGGTGAAGCTGCCATGCTCGGCAATCTCCAGGAAACTGCGCAGGTTTTCGGTGTCCATCCCTTCGCTCCCGCATCGAGAATTCCGATGGCCCCTATCAAAAAATATCGCTTTCCGGTCGCGGTCAACGATGAACTAGATGGCCTGCCCCAAGACAAGCGAGGATTGCAGCCATGCCGAAGCATTTCGAGAGGATCGACATCGCCCGCCGGAATCTGACTGCAATCGAAAATTCCGCTGTCGACGAATTACTGGCCGGCCGGCTCGACCGGCGCGATTTCCTGCGCCATGGCAGCGTTCTCGGCCTTTCGCTGCCGTTCCTGGGCAGCCTTGTCGCCGCTGCCGGCCTCGGCACGCAAAAGGCCCGCGCCGAAGGCAAGCCGGGCGGTACGGTGCGCGCCGGCGTGGCGACGCCCGGCGGCGCCATCGATCCCGTGACCTATTACGACAGCGGCAGCTACCAGCTGGTTTTCCAGACCGCCGAGTTCCTCTGCGTCACACAGCCGGACCTCACGCTGAAGCCTGTGCTGGCGGAAAGCTGGTCGCCGAACGAGGACGGCAGCGTCTGGACGTTCAAGCTGCGCAAGGGCGTGAAATTCCACAATGGCGAGGATTTCAAGGCCGACGACGTCGTCGCGACCTTCGACCGGCTGGCCGACCCGGACGGGGCCTCGAACGCGCTTTCGGTGTTCAAGGGGCTGCTGTCGAAGGGCGGCACCCGCAAGGTCGACGACCACACCGTCGCCTTCCATCTCGACGTGCCGAACGGCAGCTTTCCCTATTCGGTGTCGATCGACAACTACAATGCCGTCATCCTGCCGGCGAGCTACAAGGGCGATTACGAGAAGACCTTTGAAGGCACCGGCCCGTTCCGGCTGGAGACCTACACGCCGAAAGTCGGCGCGACCTTCATCCGCAACCCCGATTATTGGGGCGAGAAGGCGCTGCCCGACCGGCTCGAGTTCAAATTCTACGGCGATGTGCAGCCGCGCATCCTGGCGCTGCAGGCCGGCGAAGTGGACATACTCGACGCCGTTCCGCTCGATGTCAGCCAGGTGGTGCTGAACAGCCCCGACATCACCGTGCTGCGTGTCGCCTCGACCGCGCACCGCCAGCTTCACATGCGCTGCGACATGGCGCCTTTCACCGACAAGCGCGTGCGCCAGGCACTGGCGCTGTGCATCGACCGTTCCAAGCTGGTGGATGGGCTGTGCCGCGGGATGGCGGCGACCGGCAATGACAGCCCGTTCGCGCCGGCCTTTCCCGCAACCGATAAGTCGGTGCCGCAGCGCTCCCAGGACATCGCCAAGGCCAAGCAGCTTATGGAAGCGGCGGGCCTCGGCAGCGGCTTCGACATCACGCTGACGACGTTGCGCTATTCCGATATTCCCGGCTACGCGCAGTTGTTCCAGAACTTCGCCAAGGAGATCGGCGCGCGCGTCTCGCTCAACATCGAGGACCAGGACAAATATTATGGCAAGGCGGTGTTCGGTCAATCGGACTGGCTGGACAGCCCGCTCGGCATCACCGACTACGCCCATCGCAGCGTGCCGAACGTGTTCCTGAAAAGCCCGCTGGTCAGCGACGGTCCGTGGAATGCGGCGCATTTCAAGAGCCCGGCCTATGACGGCATGGTCACTTCCTATCTCAAGGCGCTCGACATCGGCGCGCAGCGGGCGGCGGCGTCCGACATCCAGAAGCTGCTGCTTGACGAGACGCCTGTCATCTTCAGCTATTTCCCCGACCTCCTGGTGCCGGTGCGCAAGAATGTCAGCGGGCTGCCGCCGATCGCCGCCGGCCTGCTGCTCGACCGGGTGTCGCTGGGATAGAGGCTGGATGGACAATTTCTGCTTTCGGGCGGCGAGGCTATCCGCCAGCGGGTCTGCGAAGGGCGAGGGGGGGCAATCGTCCGAGCCGCCCGACTCAGGAGAAGCCCGCCGCCCGGAAACCCACTCCGATACGACGACTCAATCCCAGGTTCATCTCGCTTTGCCCCAACACTCGATGACAAAAGAAAAGAAACGGGAGACTACCATTCGCAAGCCTCATTTGCGCGGCCGCGGGCCGCATTTTCCCTTGCTCGACACGATCGTGCAGTATGAGTTCGAGCCCGGCTACGTCGCCTTCATCATGCCGATGCAGAAGCGGCTGCGCGTGCAGGTGGGATCGATGATCGTCGCCGACACGACCAGGGGGCTGGTGTTCTACGAATCCGATCACCTGCCGGTCTACTACTTCCCAATGAGCGACGTGCGCGAGGAGTTCCTGCTGCCGAGCAGGACGACGACGGAGGATCCGTTCAAAGGCGTCGCCACGCACTACTCGCTCAACACCGGCATCACGCTGGTCGAGGATGCCGCCTGGCGCTATCTCGACCCCGTCAAGGGTTGTCCGCCCATCGAGGACTATATGTCCTTCTACTGGCCCAAGATGACGCACTGGTATGAGGAGGACGAGGAGATCTTCGTCCACGCCCGCGACCCGTTCCGACGGGTCGATTGCCTGCCGTCCACACGGCGGGTGCAGGTGATCCTGGACGGCGAGCAGGTCGCCGATTCACGGCGCGGCGTGTTCCTGTTCGAGACCGGCCATCCAGTACGCCATTATCTGCCGATCTCCGACACGCGGCTCGATATGTTCGCGCCCAGCCGCTACATCTCGCGCTGCCCCTACAAGGGCATCTCCAACTACTATCACGTGACGACGGGCAAGAAACGCCACGAGAACCTCGTCTGGTACTATCCCGAGCCGGTGCATGAGGCGGAGCGCATCAAGGGTCTGGTCTGCTTCCATCACGAACTGGTCGACAAGATCCTGGTCGACGGCGTCGAGATCCCGAAAGAAGCCACGGCCGCCTCCGACGGCTATTTCTAGCCGTGTCGCCATGCCCGCGCTGAAGGCTTGATCGGAACGCGGGACAGCGCATACCCTCCCCGAAGCAGGGAGGGTATCGATGGATCTTTTCAAGCTGGACGGCGATGTCGCGCTGGTTACCGGTGCCGGCAGCGGCATCGGCCAGGCAATCGCGATCGGATTGGCGCAGGCCGGCGCAGACGTCGCCTGTTTCGGCCATGCATCGAAGGGCGGACTGGAGGAGACCGCACAGCGTATCACCGTGCTTGGACGCAAGGCGCTGGTGCTGACGGGCACGGTGACGTCCGAGAGCGATCTCGCGGCGGCAACAGATCGCGTCGAGAGCGAACTCGGCGCGCTGACGATTGCCGTCAACAATGCCGGGATCGCCGGATCGGAGCCGGCCGAGACGATGGCCCTGGAGACGTGGCGGAAGGTGCACGAGGTCAATGTCGCCGGCGTGTTCCTGTCCTGCCAGGCCGAAGCGCGCAAGATGCTGGCGCGGCGCAAGGGCTCGATCGTCAACATCGCCTCGATGTCGGGCACCATCGTCAATCGCGGGCTGACGCAGGCGCATTACAATTCCTCGAAGGCCGCGGTCATCCACATGTCGAAGAGCCTCGCCATGGAGTGGGCCGACCGCGGCCTGCGCGTCAATGTGGTCAGCCCGGGCTACACGCTGACGCCGATGAACAAGCGCCCGGAGGTGGCGGAAGAGATCAAGATCTTCAAGCGCGACACGCCGATGGGCCGCATGGCGGCGCCCGAGGAAATGGTTGGGCCGACCGTGTTCCTGGCCAGCCGCGCGTCGAGCTTCGTCACCGGCCTCGACCTGATCGTCGATGGCGGCTATGTCTGCTGGTAAGGTGGCTCGGCCGGTGGGTGGGTGCGACCTCGCCTGCGGTCCGAATATTTATCCAGCAAGCCTTAGTCGTTGCGCGCGATGAACGTTGGTATATATAATTTCATCCCATGAAACCGTCCCGGCGATGGGGCTTGCCGGGCCGATAGCCGAGGTCAGGGGACCCTGATGGCTCGCATTTTGCAGGGCGCCATAAGGCTGGCAATCGACCCGCAGGCGATCGCTGTCGCAGCGATCCGTCGGCAGCTATGACGCCGATCCTCTCAGCACCGTTTCCGCAAATCAAAAACTCTGCACAATCCCGCCTGCGCCGGTTTTGGCCGCGCGATGGCGGAAACGGCCTTGCGCAAGGGCAGGTCTTTCCAACACAATCAAGAAAAAACCCAACAAGGGCAGAAAGACGCAAGAAGGGAACGAAACGATAACCGTCACAGCTTGAAGGAGAACAAGCATGTCATTTCGGAGCAGAGTTTCTAAACTGTCCATGGGCGCCGCCGCGCTCGCGGCACTAAGCCTGCCAACGCTTTCCGTCCACGCCGCAGCCCCTGAATCCAACGATCCCATCAAGATCGCGCTGTTCGACTGGACCAGCGTCAATCTCAACGCCAAGATTCTCGGCGGCATTCTCGAAAAGCTCGGCTACACCGTCGAATATCCGACCGCCGATTACCTCTCCAGCCTGACCACCGGTCTCACCAATGGCGACCTCGATGTCGGCCTGGAATTCTGGGACACGACCGCCGGCGAGGCGATGAAGGCTTCCGATGCCACCGGCCAGACCGAGCGCCTCGGCAAACTCGGCCCCAAGGCCAAGGAAGAGTGGTGGTTCCCCGAATATATGAAGGAGAAATGCCCCGGCCTGCCCAATTGGGAAGCGCTGAAGGATGCGAAATGCGCCGAGGCCTTTTCGACGCCCGAGACGGCACCCAAGGGCCGTTATCTCGGCGGCCCCGTGACCTGGGAGGGTTTTGACGACGAGCGTGTCGAGGCACTCAAATTGCCGTTCACCGTCATCCACGCCGGCACCGACGCGGCGATGTTCGCGGAGCTGGATTCGGCCTATCAGCGCAAGGCGCCGATCATGCTGTGGATCTATTCGCCGCATTGGGCGCCGGCCAAATACAAGGGCGAATGGGTCGAATTCCCCGAATATACGCCCGACTGCTACACCGATCCGAAATGGGGCACAAATCCCGATGCCAAATATGACTGCGGCAAGCCGCATGGCGAGATCTGGAAATATGCCTGGAACGGCATGAAGGACAAATGGCCTGTCGCCTACAAGGTGGCCAAGGCCTACACGATCGACACCGACGAGCTCAACAAGATGAGCGGTGAAATCGACCTCGGCGGCAAGACGCCGGAGGACGTCGCCGCCGCCTGGATCGCCGCCCACGAAGCCGACTGGAAAGCCTGGGCACAGTGATCGCTCCGACTGGAGAATGAGACCCGGCCGTCGATCGGGCCGGGCCTCAATCGTCGATATTCCAGAAGGACGCTTGAATGCCTGACAAGACTGAACAAGGACCGATCGTTGCGGGCGCGACAAAGGATGCCCGCCCGATAAAGCTGGCTTGCCGCAATGTCTGGAAACTGTTCGGTTCGAACGCAGCCAGCTTCATCCGCGAGCGCGACGGCATGGCCAGCATGGCCGATGTCGCCGCTGCCGGACTGGTCGGGGCGGTACGCGGCGTCGATATCGAAATCCGCCAGGGCGAAGTCTTCACCATCATGGGGCTCTCGGGGTCGGGCAAGTCGACCCTGGTGCGCTGCATGTCGCGGCTGGTCGAGCCGACGCACGGCAAGGTCGAGTTCGAGGGCAAGGACCTGCTCAAGATCTCCGATGCCGCGCTCATCGAACTCAGGCGCCACCGCATGGGCATGGTGTTCCAGAATTTCGCGCTGCTGCCGCATCTCAACGTGCTGGACAACATCGCCTTTCCGCTCAGCATCCAGGGACAGGACCGTGCGACGCGCGAAGCACGCGCCCGCGACGTGATCGAGCTCGTCGGCCTGCGCGGGCGCGAGCATTTCTATCCGCGCGAGCTGTCCGGCGGCCAGCAGCAGCGTGTCGGCATCGCCCGCAGTCTGGCGACCAAGCCGGAGATCTGGTTCCTCGACGAGCCGTTCTCGGCGCTCGATCCGCTGATCCGCCGCGAGATGCAGGACGAGCTGATGCGGTTGCAGACCATGCTGCACAAGACCATCGTCTTCATCACTCATGATTTCGACGAGGCGATCCGCCTGGCCGACCGCATCGCCATCATGAAGGATGGCGAAGTCATCCAGATCGGCACGCCGGAGGAACTGGTGGTCGACCCGGCGACCGACTATGTCGCCGAGTTCACCCGCGACGTCGACCGCGCCAAAGTGATCTCGGCGAAGAGCCTGATGCGCGCCTGCGACGGCGCCGAGCATGGCGGCACGGTGGCGCCGGAGGCCAAGATTGCCAGCTTCTCCGCTAGCATCGTGGCGGCCGGCAGGCCTTTCGCCGTGGTCAACGGCAGCGGCAAGCCGATCGGTGAGGTGACGCCGCAAGCGGTGATCGACCTGCTTGCCGGCATCGAGCGGTCAGGAGCCGGTGCATGACAGTAACGGCAAGCGCCAGCGGGACGAGGCCGCAGCCGGCGCAGACCTGGCTGCTGGTCTGGGCCGCAGCGCTTGCCGTGGTGCTAGTAGTGTTCCTGCTCCAGGACAGTCTCCCCTGGGCCGTCAATTATCCGGCAGAGGCGATCGTGCCGGCCGCGGACTGGGTCAGCGCGCTGATGCGCTGGATCAAATCGAACCTGTCATGGCTGACGCGCTCGATCACGGCGGTGCTCGGCGTGCCGCTCGATTTCGCGCTCAACCTTCTGGCCAAGAATTTCAAGATCGGCCACGGCGCCGACGCCTATGTGCTGCCGCGCCTGTCCTGGATCGGCGTCTGCGCGGCGGCCTTTGTCGCCGGGCATGCCGCCGGCGGTCGCAGGCTCGGGATGCTGGTCGGCGGCTGTTTTCTCTACGTCGCGCTGTTCGGCCAATGGACCAGCGCCATGCTGACCTTGGCGCTGATTTCCATCGCCGTGCCATTCTGCATCGCCACGGGATTGTTCGTCGGCATCTGGGCCTGGCGGAAACCCTGGGCAGAGCGGCTGGTGGTCTCCCCTGCCCTCGATCTGATGCAGACCATCCCGACCTTCGCGTATCTCATCCCGATGCTGCTCCTGTTCGGCAACAGCCCGGTTTCGGCGATGATCGCCACCGCCATCTTCGCCACGCCGCCAATGGTGCGGGCAACGATGCTCGGCCTGTCGCGGGTGCCGTCCGAGATCGACGATTTCGGCGAGATGGCCGGCTGCACGGCGCGGCAGAAACTGTGGCGCGTGCTGTTGCCGTCGGCGCGGCCGACGCTGATGGTCGGGGTCAACCAGGTGATCATGCTGGCGCTGAACATGGTGATCATCGCCTCGATGATCGGCGCCGGCGGGCTGGGCTATGACGTGCTGCTGGCGCTGCGTGCACTGAAGGTCGGCGAAGCCATGGAAGCGGGGCTGGCCATCGTGGCGCTGGCCATCGCGCTCGACCGGCTGAGCCAAGCCATCGCCGCCAACCATGCAAAAGGTCACGTCCACCGGCAAGTCCTACCCGCCTTCTGGCGGCGCTATCCCAACCTGACGCTGGCCGTCGCCATCCTGATCGTCACCACGCTGCTTGGCCTCTTCGTGCCTGCCTTCGCGGCGGTGCCGAAGGCGATCACCTTCACCACCGCGCCATTGTGGAAAGCGGCGGTGAATTGGGTGACGATCAATTTCTTCGACACGATCGAGGCGTTCCGCGTGGCGCTGATCCTCAACGTGCTGAACCCGGTGCGCGCCTTCTGCGAAGGCTTTCCGTGGCTAGGCGCGGTGTTCTTGCTCGGCCTTGCCGGCTATCAGCTTTCCGGCTTGCGCCTTGCCGCTCTGGTGGCAGCGCTGACCGCCTTCTGCGCCGTCACCGGGCTGTGGGAGAAGACCATGGCGACGGTCTATCTCTGCGGCATCTCGGCCTTCATCGCTTGCCTGATCGGTATTCCCATCGGCCTGATGGCCGCGCGCAGCGACCGCTTCGAGAAGACGGTCACGCCTGTCATCGATACGCTGCAGGTGCTGCCGTCCTTCTGCTTCATCATTCCGGTGGTGATGCTGTTCCGCGTCGGCGACGTCACCGCGATGATCGCAACGATAGCCTTCGCCGTGGTGCCGGCGATCCGCTACACCAATCACGGTATCAGGCAAGTGCCTCCGGCACTGATCGAGGCGGCCAAGGTTTCGGGCTGCACGCCGCGCCAGACTTTCTTTCGCGTGCAATTGCCGCTCGCGCTGCCCGAGATCATGCTGGGCGTCAACCAGACCATCCTGATGGCGTTGGCGATGATCATCATCTGCGCCATGGTCGGCACCCGTGATCTCGGCCAGGAGGTGTTCATCGCGCTGTCAAAGGCCGATTCCGGCCGCGGCATCGTGGCGGGCCTCGCCATCGCCTTCATCGGCATCGTCGCCGACCGGCTGTTCAATGCCTGGACGGCCAAGGCACGGGCGAGGCTGGGTTAAAGCTCAAGCCGCGAAACCATCAAGGGAGGAAGACATGACCAGCAGGATTGCCCGCTGCACCTGTGGCCAATTGCAGATCCGTTGTCCGCAACAGCCGGCCAAAATATCGCTTTGCCACTGCCTGGACTGCCAGCGGCGCACCGGCAGTCCGTTTGGGATAGCGGCTTTCTTCGATGCCGAGGCGATCGACATCGACGGCTCATCCCAGACATTCCGGCGCAATTCCGACAGCGGCTTTCCCGTCACTTTCCACTTCTGCGGAAACTGTGGCTCGACGGTGTTCTGGTATCCGTCGCGCAAACCGGAGGCGGTCGCTGTGGCGGTCGGCTGTTTCGCCGATCCGTCCTTCCCGGCGCCGACACAAGCCGTCTATGGCGAAAGCCGCCACGACTGGGTCGTGTTGCCGGCCTGACGGCAAGCTACTCCGCAGCGACGCCCTTCACTTCCAGATAGCTCTCCATCGAATCGTCCAGCGCCTGCAGCCACGGCGTATGGTGCAGCGGCGCCATGGTGCCGGTCATCAGCGAACGGTAGGAATGGTCGCGGAAGCTCATAATGTCTTCCACCTTGTGATGCTCCCATTCCATGAAGGTCTGGTTGACCGCCTCGACGTCGAAGCCGGGATAGTCGGTCTGGTCCATCAGTTCCTTGGTGTAGTCGCCCTGGAACCAGATCATCTGCTCGGCGTCTTCCAGCGTCTCCTCGCGCGCCCGCCATCTGGCGCCGTGCTCGGCCATCGCCTGCGCGGACGGCAGCTTGATGCGGCCCATGATGACGTCGCGCGCATACCAGGCCTGCGCATCGAACATGTTGAAGGTGTAGAACTGGTCCTGCATGCCGATGTAGAAAAGCTTCGGGTTCTTCTCCCAAACGACGCCTTCATAGAGGTCCAGCGGCCACATGCGGTTGGCGGTCTTGAGCTTCAGGTCGTCGGTGAGGAACGGGAAAGAATGGAGATAGCCGGTGCACAGGATGATGGCGTCGACATCCTTGGTGCTGCCGTCCTTGAAATGCGCGGTCTTGCCGACGACCTTCTGCAGCAGCGGCACCTCTTTCCAGTTCTCAGGCCATTTGAAACCCATCGGCTTGGAGCGATAGCTGGAGGTGATCGACTTCGCGCCGTATTTGTAGCATTGCGAGCCGATGTCCTCGGCCGAATAGGAGCGGCCGATGATCAGGATGTCCTTGCCCTTGAATTCCATCGCGTCACGGAAATCGTGGCTGTGCAGGATGCGGCCGTTGAAGGTCGAGAACCCCTCGAAATAGGGAACGTTTGGCACCGAGAAATGCCCGGACGCAACGACGACATTGTCGAACTCTTCCGAATAGGTGACGTCGTTGGTGCGGTCATGCGCGGTGACGGTGAATTTCTTCGTCTGGTCCGAGAAGGTCACCATTCGCACCGGACTGTTGAAGCGCACCCATTTGCGCACGCCCGACTTTTCGACGCGGCCCTTGATGTAGTCCCACAGCACGGCGCGCGGGGGATAGGAGCCGATCGGCCGGCCGAAATGTTCCTCGAACGTATAGTCGGCGAATTCCAGGCATTCCTTCGGCCCGTTCGACCAGAGGTAGCGGTACATCGAGCCGTGCACCGGATCGCCATGTTCGTCGAGGCCGGTGCGCCATGTGTAGTTCCACAGGCCGCCCCAGTCGGACTGCTTTTCGAAGCAGACGATCTCGGGAATGTCTGCCCCTTTGTCGGCCGCCGACTTGAAGGCCCTGAGCTGTGCCAGGCCGGACGGTCCGGCCCCGATGACGGCAACGCGAGTGTTCATTTCCGGGCCTCCATTTTTTGATTTCCCCAGCGAAACAAATTTCACTGCCAGTGACAGTAATTGGCCCTTCGGCACTGTCAACAGCCATCTGCGGGAACGGCGTGCGCACAAGGCGGATTCCTGGCGAAGAACCCGCATTGGCCGAAATCGCGGGATCGGCGCATGCGACATAAGACGGCTTGCCGACGCGGCTGCGCTCATGTATCGCCACCGAACATGTTCACCTTGAGTGAAATAAATCCGCGAAGTCCGGGGGGCGACATGGCGAAAAACGCTTCAAATCCAAAGGCCGGTGCTGGAGCCGGCGGCGCAAAGGCAAAGCCGCTGCCAAAGGTCTCGGTGGACGGGAAGACCATCCGGGCGCCGCTGACCCAGAACCCGCACGCCATCCGCGACACGCGTGAAAAGGTGCTGGAAGTCGCGATCGGCCGCGAGGTGCGCGCGTTCCGCAAGAAGCTCGGCATCACCGTCGCGGATCTGGCGGTCGCCACCGACATTTCGTTGGGCATGCTGTCGAAGATCGAGAATGGCATCACCTCGCCGTCGCTGACCACCTTGCAGGCACTTTCGCGGGCGCTGGGGGTTCCCGTCACCGCCTTCTTCCGCCGCTTCGAGGAGGAGCGCAGCGCCGTTTTCGTCAAGGCCGGCGAAGGCCTGGACGTCGAGCGCCGCGGCACGCGCGCCGGCCACCAGTACAATCTGCTTGGCCATATCGGCTCAAACACCAGCGGCGTCGTCGTCGAGCCCTACCTGATCACGCTGACCGAGGATTCGGACGTGTTCCCGACCTTCCAGCACGAGGGCATGGAGTTTCTCTACATGCTCGAGGGCGAGGTCGTTTACCGACACGGCAGCAATCTCTATCCGATGAAGCCCGGCGACAGCCTGTTCTTCGACGCCGACGCCCCGCACGGGCCGGAACAGCTGACGAAACTGCCGATGCGCTATTTGTCGATCATCTGCTATCCGCAGAGCGCGGGGTGAGGCACTGTTTGCGCCGTCGTAGCGGCTGCTAATCTCCCCCCTTGTGGGGGAGATGTCCGACGGGACAGAGGGGGGCGTTGTCCCGCCGAATTATCAATCAATCGTAGCTGCGCCCCTGGTATCATTGGTGGTTTTTCGCCGTGGATGGGCAAGGTTTGCGTTCCTTCGCGCCCCCCTCTGCCCTGCCGGGCATCTCCCCCTCTTGGGGGGAGATCGGCAGCTTGAGAGGCAGCGCCAACATCGGCGGGACAAATTCAGTCCGGCCCGAATCCGGGGCTCGTCGCACTCCCGTCATCCAGCTTCGACAGCCATTCCACCAGCGTCGGCCGGTAGCGGGTGAGCCCCTTGTAGGTGGCAAGCTCCTCGGGCAGGTCGCGGATGACGCGGTGCAGGCGGCGCGCCCATTTCGGTTGCGTCACCAGCTCGTCCATCTTGATCAGGTAGCAGCGGATCGGGAAGACGATGGCGTTGGAACGCGGCAGGCGCCAGAAGCTCTGCAACTCGACGCGCAGATGCACCTTGTCGCCGACATTCTCCGGTGTGGCCGTCG
The DNA here is from genome assembly GCF_020165435.1 of Mesorhizobium sp. BR1-1-2. NCBI lineage: Bacteria > Pseudomonadati > Pseudomonadota > Alphaproteobacteria > Hyphomicrobiales > Phyllobacteriaceae > Mesorhizobium > Mesorhizobium sp. BR1-1-2. The sequence continues at coordinate 228,049 of NZ_JAIUID010000005.1, read as the reverse complement.
CCCGGTCCGGGCCCCATTTGTGATAATTCTCCGGGCTGGTGTCGAGGCGCGGATTGACGGTCATGGTCCAGTTCAAGCGACGCGCCGGCTTGCCCTGCTGGATGTTGGTGAGGAACTTCAGCGCCCTGACGAAAATCCCTTTCTCATGCGCCAGCGGCACCGGCGCGTGCCACTCGAAGAAGTTCATGCCGATATCGAAATCGAGCGACCAGTCGGCCTGGGTGGTGACCATGCCGGCATCCATCCAAAGATTGCCGTCGCGCTGGTCGAGGATGCAGAAATCGCCCTGGCTCTGGCGGGTGATGTATTCCATCGGCCCGTAAGGCAGCGTCGAGGTGTCGCCGAATGTGAAGGTGTCGTCGATGCCGAGCGGCCGGTTGATCCAGCGCCAGCGATCGCCGTCGCGGGTCAGCGTGAAATGCTCGGGATAGCCCAGCGCCTGCTGCTCCATCAGAAGTTCGAGCAGGTCCCAGCCGGCGAGCGTCATGTGCGGCAGCGACTGGCAGCGCAACGGATCCTCGGCCAGCACCAGAGCGCGGTCCTGCATCTCGGCGACATAGTGCTCGTCGACGTCGATCAGGTTTTCCAGCACGCTGCCCTTCGGACCGACGACATGCGGCTCGATGTTGACGGCGTACATGTAGCTGTCTTCGTGGAACGGGAACGGGAAGCGCCTGATATGCTCAGGGCTGTTCCTGAAGGTGAAGTCGTCGCGGAACGTTTCCTTGCGAAAGGTGATGCCCAAGCTCGCCTCCTATCTTTCCAAGACCAGCGATTTGCCTTCGAAGCGCGACACGCACGGCATGATCTTGCAGCCGGAACGGTGGTCTTCCTCGCTCAGCCAGTGATCGTTGTGGATGAACTTGCCGTTGGACGAGACGACATTGGTTTCGCACTGGCCGCAGACGCCGCCGCGGCAGAGATAGGGCGGATCGACGCCGGCCGCCTCGATCGCCTCGAGCAGGCTCTGCTGCTCGCCGACGCGGATCGTCTTGCCGCTGACGGCCAGCGTCACATCGAAGGGCAAGCCGGGCTGGGGTGCCGCGAAATGTTCGAAATGCACGGTTTCCGACGGCCAGCCAAGCGCGGCGGCGCGCTCGCGCACCCAGCCGATCATGCCAGCCGGACCGCAGACATAGAGATGCGTGCCGAGCGGCTGCGACGACAGGAGCCGGTCGAGATCGACGCGCTCCCCACGGTCGTCGTGATAGAGCCGGACCCGGCGGCCGTAGCGCTCCCGCAGCACATCGGCGTAGGTGCCGAGCGAAGCCGTGCGGCAGGTGTAGTGCAGTTCGAAATTGCCGCCCTCGCCCGCCAGCTGCGCAGTCTGGGCCATGAAGGGCGTGATGCCGATGCCGCCGGCCAGCATCAAGTGTTTCTTCGCCCTGAGATCGAGCGAGAACAGATTGACGGGGTAGGAGATCACCATCTCCAGCCCGGGCCTGACGCTCCGGTGCATAAACAGCGAGCCGCCCCGGCCGACATCGTCGCGGCGTATCGAGATCGTGTATTCGCGCGTGTCGAGCGGCGAGCCCATCAGCGAATAGGGATTGAGCCTTGTGCGGTCGCCGTCGCGCATCTCGACCACGACATGGGCGCCGCCTGAAAAGGTCGGCAACAGCTCGCCGTCACGGCGGCGGAAATGAAAGCGGGTGACCAGCTCGTTGACGGGGACGACATCGCTGACGATGACGTCGAGCTTGGTGGTGCCGGTGCTCATCGGAAGACCTCCTCGATCGGAGGAATTTCGCTGCGGTCCTCGGCATTGATGCAGACGCCCTGGAACGCCGCCAGCCGCCGCGAATAGTGGTCGCGCACCAGCAGCAGCAGGCCGCAATGCGAGCAGGTGGCGGGTTGCGTCGTTACATTCTCGGTGATGCCCTTGCAATGCACGCACTGCACGCGGCGCGCCAGCGAGCCGCGATGTTCGGTCTGGATCGCGGTGTGGTCGATGCCGGCTTCGAGCGCCACCTGCATGGCCTGACCGATCAGCCCTTCGGTACCGGCGAGATAGAGGCGCAGGCCCATATGCGCGTTATCAAGCGTCTGTTTGAGCCGCGGCAGCAGGCTGGCGAAGGACGGCGCCTGGTGGAAGCGCGCCGGTTTCAGCGCTTCGAGAGCGGCGACATGCCTGTCGTCCGGCCCGGGAATGAAGACGATCTCGGCACCGTCGAAGAACCCGTCCGGGGCCGTCTTGGCCATGTCCGCTATCGCGAGCGCACCCTCGGCATCGGCGATGAAAAGATGGTGCTTACCGGGCTGCGGAGACAAGGTTCCGTAGACGGGCCGGCTGATGATCGACTTGGCTGCCATTCTCTGCTTCGTGCCTCGAACCCTCGCCTTCGACTATGCCTCAGCCTTTCGCCGTGCGCTTGGTCTTCTTGGGGTCATCGAACGGCAATGGCTGTGCCGTCGCCTTGATCGATCCGCTCCTGTTGCGGATCTCGAGCCTTGTGTCCTTGACGGCGCAGTCGACGTCGAGGCGGGCGATGCCCATCGATTTCTCGACCAGCGGCGAATACATGGCGCAGGTGACGACGCCGACTTTCTTCCCATCGCGATAGACCGGGGCGCCCTCGTCGGCCGGCTCCTTGCCGTCGAGCAACACGCCGTAGATCTTGAAGCGCTCCTTGCCCTTGAGACGGTAGTGCTCCTCGGCGCCGCGAAAGCCGGTCTTGCCCGGGCTGACGGTGAAGTCGAGGCCGAGTTCCCACAGCGTGTCGCCGGGGCCTTCATTCTCGAACGGATATTTCTGCGAATTGTCGTAGGGATAGAACAGGAGATAGCTCTCGACGCGCAGCATGTCGAGCGTGGTGAAGCGGCACGGGATGATGCCGGCGCTCTTTCCCTCGTCGAGGATCCTGTCCCAGATCGTGCCGGCATCCTGGCCGCGGCAGAAGATTTCATAGCCGCGCTCGCCGGTATAGCCGGTGCGCGAGATCATCACCGGAAAACCGAAGAGCTGCGTCTGCATGTGGTGGAAATAATTGAGATCGCGGATGCCCGGCACGTGCCTGGCAAGATAGTCGACCGCCGCCGGCCCTTGCAGCGAGAGGTCGTGCAGATTGTCGTCGAAGCGCAGCGACACGTCCCTGCCCATCGCCGCCCGCTGCAACTCTTCATGGCCGGTTCCCGAGCCATGCACCACCATCCAGCTATTCGGCCCGGTGCGGTAAAGGATGCAGTCGTCGGTGAATTTTCCCGCCTCGTTGAGCATGCAGGCATAGGCCGATTTGCCGGGATAGATCTTTTCGACGTCGCGCGTGGTGGCGAGATCGATGAGGTGCGAGGCGTGCGGGCCTGTGATATGGACCTTCTTCAGGCCCGAGACATCCATCAGCCCGGCCTTGGTTCGGATAGCGATGTATTCCTCGTCGGCATCCTTATCGTAGGTCCAGGCGGTGCCCATGCCGCTCCAGTCTTCGAGTTTCGAACCCAGCGCGCGATGGCGGTCCGCCAGGGTTGAAAATCTCCAGGATGCCGTCATCCGATCCTCCGTTCGATATTTTGATTATGTTCCCTGCTCCTGTGCGCGCGGGCTGGAGCTTTGAGCGAATATTGATCGCAAACGCGGGAGGCCTGCAATCCCCTGAAAGCAAATAATTTCATTGTCAGGCAAAATTCGTCGTCCGAACAAGGCGGTTAACTCTGCGTAAATTCGTCTTGACAATTTTAGAATTCGGTCTGAATTTATGAAAAAAATTTCACTCTCTTGAAAGAGAACGGCGGGCGGTGGATTCGGAACCGGACGTCGAAAAAGGGGAAAACCGATGTCAGACCTGCAGCAGCGCATCGAGGCGCTGTACCGTTCCGACTTGCGCGGATCCGCGCTCCTGATCATCTGCCTGTGGGCGACGATCCTCTTCGTCCTCTTCATGACATGGCCGCATATCCCACATGACGGCATCAAGGCCGTCGTCGCGATTGCCGCCGCCGCGGTGCTGATCTTCAACACGGCGGCGATCCTGGCCATGGTCAACCACTACAAGGAGGACAAGGAGTTCATCTACGGGCTCGACATTAAGAACTACGACCGCAACCGCAAATCCTGAGGGGGAGAGAAGCATGTCCCGCTACACGCCGCCGCAACAGAGCAAGGCCGGGCAGGTCTTCGATATCGCCGTCGTCGTGGTCGCCATCTTCGTGGCGCTGTGGCTGCCGCTGAAACTGGGATTGGCGGGAGCTGCCAAGTCCATCGATGCGCTCGACGCCAAGACCTGGGAGGCGCTCGGCCAGAACCCGACCATGGCATCGATCTGGGAAAGGCTCGGCTATACGCCCGAGACCGCGCACGACATCATCCAGAACCGTTTCCACTACATCATCGACTGGCCGACGCTTGTTGTCATGGCAGCCGTGCTGATCGGTTATTTCGTGTTCCTGTTCCGGGCATCGGACCGTGAATATCGCGACGTCATCAACGAGAAGTTCGACGAGAAATAATCCGGGGACAAGACCATGTGGATAGCGCTCTCTTACGCATGCTGGGGCATCTCGATCGTGCTTGCGCTGTGGATGCTCTACGATTGGTTCAAGGTCGATACGACCTACTCCGAGGATGTGCTGACGTCCTCGCGCGAAGGCGAACTTGAAGCCGCTTCCGAAAAACACCGGATCTGAGTGGGGATTGATCGATGACGGTCGTGGTTGAAACTGCGGGTTCGGCAACAAATGGCGACAGGGTCTCGCTGCTCCGGGTGCTTGGTCCGGCCCATGTCTGGGCATTGGGTGTGGGCATCGTCCTGGTCGGCGAGTTCACCGGCTGGAATTTCGCCGCCGACAAGGGCGGCGCGCTTGCGGCGCTGATCGTCTGCTGGGTTGTCGGGCTGCTTTATACCTCGGTCGCCATGATCGATTCCGAAGTGACGTCGACGGTTGCCGCCGCGGGCGGCCAATATGCGCAGGCCAAGCACATCGTCGGGCCGCTGATGGCCTTCAACGTCGCGCTGTTCCTGGTCTTTGCCTACACCATGCTTGAAGTGTCGGACGCCATCCTGCTCGGCGACACGATCGTCGCCAAGGCGGGCGTCGAGGGCCTCACCCACAACTCCTTCATCGCCGCCACCATCGTCGTCCTGGCATGGCTCAACTATCGCGGCGTGCTGATGACGCTCAACGTCAACTTCGTCATCACCGCGATCGCCTATATCTCTATCCTCATCCTGTTCTTCTCGGTCAGCCCGTGGACGCAAGGCGCGGTGCTGAAGCTCAACGAGTTGGTCACCCCGGACAATGCGCTGCCCTATGGCTGGATCGGCGTCATCGCCGCTTTCCAGTTCGGCATCTGGTACTATCTCGGCATCGAGGGCACCACGCAGGCGGCCGAGGAGGTGCGCTCGCCCGCGCGCTCGCTGCCTTATGGCACGATGGCCGGCATGATCACGCTTCTGATCGCCGCCGCCATGACCTGGTATGTCTGCGCCTCGCTGATGCCCTGGGAATATCTCGGCATCACCTATTACCCGCTGTGGGACGCCGGCAAGCTGACCGGCAACCCGCTGCTGGAAAACCTGCTGTTCATCGCCACGCTGCTTGCCGCACTGGCGTCCGCCAATGGCTGCATCAACGACGCGGCGCGCGCCTGGTTCTCGCTCGGCCGCGATCGCTACCTGCCGAGCTGGTTCTCGGCGGTGCATCCGAGATACCGCACGCCCTACCGCTCGATCCTGTTCCTGCTGCCGATCGCGCTCGCCTTCGCCTTCATCGCCGACCTCAACCAGGCGATTACCTTCTCGATCCTGTCTGGCGTGCTGCAATATACGTTCATGAGCATCAACATCATGATGTTCCGGAGGAAGTGGCCGCTGGGCTCCATCCGCCGCGGCTACACGCATCCCTTCCACCCGCTGCCGGCGATCGTCTTGTTCTGCCTGTGCTTGGTGACCTTCTTCGCCATCTTCCTCGGCTTCGGCTCGCAGCTCATCGCCATGGTCGCGTTCTATTTCCTGATCTCGCTGTGGTTCCATTTCTACCGCTACAAATTCGTGCGGCGCGGCGACCAGTTCACCATGCCGTGGCCGAAACCGCAGGGCTATTGATGGGAGTAGGCCCTCCCAAATTGGGCGGGCCTTGCATGACGAAATGTCCGAGGTGACGTCAGCACTGCTTGCCGGGGCGGCTGTCCTGGCTCTCGTCCTGCACTTTGCCTGGCTGGCACGCCGCAGCCGCAACAGGGCTGCCGTGGCGCGCGCCGCCGACCAGGCCAGCATCCGCGCCGTCATTGCCGACGCAGAAGATGTCTCAGACGGCACTGCCGGCGTCATTACGTGGGAAGGCTTGTGGAACGGCCAGCGCGTGCAGTTGCGCACCATCGTCGACACGCTTGCGACGAGAAAGCTGCCGGCTCGCTGGCTCAGCGTATCGATAACGGAGAAAACAGCCGTGCCCGGCACCTTCGACATGATGATGCGGCCGGGCTCGCCGACGACATTCTCCAATTTCGACCATCTCGACCACACGCTGCCGAAGGCGCCCGGCTTTCCCGCCGAGGCGGTGCTTCGAACGGACCGCAGAGGCGTGCGCTTTCCGCAAGGCATCATCGCCGACCATCTGGAGCCCTTTTCAGAAGGACGCGCCAAGGAGCTTCTGATCACGCCAAAAGGCGTGCGCATCGTCTGGCTGCTGGCCGAAGCCGAGCGGGCCCGCTACGGTGTCTTTCGGCAAGCCGCTTTCGGTGAGGTGCAAATCGACCCGGCGCTAATCTCGCGGCTGCTCGTATCCCTTTCGGGACTGCGCGACGCGATCAACAGGAACGAACGGAAAGCGGCATGATCGGCGCCCCCTCTCCCGGACCTACCAGCCCATATATCGTCCTGGGCGCGGCAACCCTGCTGCCGGGCAGCGGACACGTCATGCTCGGCGTTCCGACGCGCGGCCTGCAGTTCCTTTTCTTCATGGTCATCCTGGCCTGGGTGACGGCGAAAATCGCGCCGCCCGACGCCAGTTTTATCGGCCGCCACGCCGGCGGCTTCCTGATCTATGCGCTGTCGATCCTCGACGCCTACAAAATGGCACGCATCCGGACCGCCAAATGGACCCATTCCATGCGCCGGCAAGACAATGGGCCGCCCGATGGGACAAAACCCAACGCGTAATCAGAGGAATATTTTTTTCATACCAATTGAATTCCTCGAACTCATTGGATACATCATTTTTAGCGACAAAGGGTCTGGAGGCTGGCATGTGCGGAATCGTTGGACTTTTCCTGAAGGACAAGGCGCTGGAGCCGCAGCTCGGTGCGATGTTGTCGCAGATGCTGGTATCGCTCAGCGATCGCGGCCCCGACAGCGCCGGCATCGCGATCTATGGCGCGCCGTCCGGCAACGAGGCCAAGATCACCATCCAGTCGCCGAAACCGGAGCGTGATTTCCGTGGACTGGACGCCGAACTCACCAAGGCGCTCGGCGCGCCGGTGAACGTCACGGTAAAATCGACGCATGCCGTCATCAGGACCACGCCCGAAAAGGTCGATGCGGCGCGTGAGACCATCCAGTCGCTCAGGCCCGACATCCGCATCATGGGCGCCGGCGAAGCCGTGGAAATATACAAGGAAGTCGGCTTGCCCGAGGCTGTGGTCGAGCGCTTCGACATCCGTAGGATGACCGGAACGCATGGCATCGGGCACACCCGCATGGCGACGGAATCGGCGGTGACGACGATGGGCGCGCATCCGTTCTCGACCGGCGCCGACCAGTGCCTGGTGCACAATGGCTCGCTGTCCAACCACAACAACGTTCGCCGCGAACTGGTCCGCGAAGGCATGACATTCGAGACCGAGAACGACACCGAGGTAGCGGCCGCCTATCTCTCCTCCCAGATGGCGCATGGCAAGAACCTCGGCGAAGCGCTGGAAGGCACCCTCTCCGATCTCGACGGTTTCTTCACCTTCGTCGTCGGAACCAAGAACGGCTTCGGCGTGGTGCGCGACCCGATCGCCTGCAAGCCCGCCGTCATGGCCGAAACGGACCAGTATGTCGCCTTCGGCTCGGAATATCGCGCGCTGACCAAGCTGCCCGGTATAGACAATGCGAGGGTCTGGGAACCGGAACCCGCAACCGTCTATTTCTGGGAGCATTGAGTTCATGCCGGCAACAAAACTTTCAACCGCGGCGGCGAGCGACCATGCCTCCCGGGTGTTCGACCTGGACCAGATGTCGCTGCGTGAGCTCAACCAGGCACTGCACAATCTGACGCCAGGCTCGAACGAGACCGCCTGGGAAGTGTTGAACCCGAAGGGCAGCCATTCGGTCGCCGTCGGCGTCGACCAGCCGGTCAGCATCGATGTGCGCGGCAGCGTCGGCTATTACTGTGGCGGCATGAATTCCGGCAGTGCCATCACCGTGCATGGTTCGGCGGGGCCCGGCGTCGGCGAGAACATGATGTCGGGCTCGATAACGGTCAAAGGCGACGCCAGCCAGTATGCCGGCGCCACCGGCAAGGGCGGGCTGCTCGTCATCGAGGGCAATGCGTCCTCGCGCTGCGGCATTTCGATGAAAGGCATCGACATCGTCGTGCACGGCAATATCGGCCATATGTCGGCCTTCATGGCGCAGTCCGGCAATCTGGTGGTGCTGGGCGATGCCGGCGACGCACTCGGCGATTCAATCTACGAGGCACGGCTGTTCGTGCGCGGCAAGGTCGACAGTTTGGGCGCCGACTGCATCGCCAAGGAAATGCGGCCCGAACACCTCGAACTCCTGCAAGGCCTGCTCGATCGCGCCGGCGTCACCGGCGTCAAGCCGTCTGAATTCAAGCGCTACGGCTCGGCGCGCACGCTCTACAATTTCAATATCGACAACGCCGACGCGTATTGAGGCAGCATGACCTATCGCAACCCGCCGACGACGCCGCGCAAATCCGCGACTTTCGACGACTACACGCTTTCCGAGATCCGCCGCGCCGCGGCCACCGGCATCTATGACATCCGGGGCGCCGGCGCCAAGCGCAAGCTGCCGCATTTCGATGACCTTCTGTTCCTTGGCGCTTCGATCTCGCGCTACCCGCTCGAAGGCTATCGCGAGCGCTGCGACACATCAGTCGTGTTGGGCTCGCGCCATGCCAAGAAGCCGATCGAGCTGAAGATCCCGATCACTGTCGCCGGCATGAGCTTCGGCTCGCTGTCGGGCCCGGCCAAGGAAGCGCTTGGGCGCGGCGCGACGCTGTCGGGCACCTCGACCACGACCGGCGACGGCGGCATGACCGAGGAAGAGCGCGGCCATTCCAAGCAGCTCGTCTACCAATATCTGCCGTCGCGCTATGGCATGAACCTGCGCGATCTGCGCCGCGCCGATGCCATCGAGGTCGTCGTCGGCCAGGGCGCCAAGCCCGGCGGCGGCGGCATGCTGCTCGGACAGAAGATCTCCGACCGCGTCGCCGAGATGCGCACGCTGCCCAAGGGCATCGACCAGCGCTCGGCCTCGCGCCATCCCGACTGGACCGGACCGGACGATCTCGAGATCAAGATCCTGGAACTGCGCGAAATCACCGACTGGGAAAAGCCGATCTACGTCAAGGTGGGCGGCGCCCGCCCCTACTACGACACCGCGCTCGCGGTGAAGGCCGGCGCCGACGTCGTCGTCGTCGACGGCATGCAGGGCGGCACCGCGGCGACGCAGGAAGTGTTCATCGAGAATGTCGGCCAGCCGACGCTCGCCTGCATCAGGCCGGCGGTGCAGGCGCTGCAGGATCTCGGCATGCATCGCAAGGTGCAGCTGATCGTCTCGGGCGGCATCCGCAACGGCGCCGATGTCGCCAAGGCGCTGGCGCTCGGCGTCGACGCGGTCTCGATCGGCACGGCCGCCCTTGTCGCGCTCGGCGACAACGATCCCCGCTGGGAGGCGGAATACAACGAGCTCGGCACCACATCAGGCGCCTATGACGACTGGCACGAAGGCCGCGACCCCGCCGGCATCACCACGCAGGATCCCGAACTGATGAAGCGGGTCGATCCCGTCGCAGCCGGCAGGCGGCTTGCCAACTATCTCAAGGTGATGACGCTGGAGGCGCAGACCATTGCGCGTGCCTGCGGCAAGAACAGCCTGCACAATCTCGAACCCGAGGATCTCGTCGCGCTCACGATCGAGGCCGCCGCGATGGCCGGCGTGCCGCTGGCCGGCACCAACTGGATACCGGGGAAGAACGGCTTCTGATCAACAAAGGGCCGAAGGCCATATGCTCTAGGGCCAACAATCGACAAAAAATGGGGAACTTCCGTGACAGTTGATCTTGCAGAGTTCGCAAGGGCGAAAAACGTCAAATACTTCATGATTTCCTACACCGACCTGTTCAGCGGGCAACGCGCCAAGCTGGTGCCGGCGCAGGCGATATCAGATATGCAGAAGGACGGCGCCGGCTTCGCCGGTTTCGCCACCTGGCTCGACCTCACGCCGGCACATCCCGACATGCTGGCTGTGCCGGATCCGAATTCGGTCATCCAGTTGCCCTGGAAGCCTGAGGTCGCCTGGGTCGCCGCCAACTGCATCATGGACGACAAGGAGGTCGACCAGGCGCCGCGCAACACTCTGAAGCGACTGGTCATGGAAGCCGCCAGCGACGGCATGCATGTCAAGACCGGCGTCGAGGCCGAGTTCTTCCTGATCTCACCGGACGGCAAGACGATCTCCGACGAATACGACACCGCGTCGAAACCCTGCTACGACCAGCAAGCGGTGATGCGCCGCTACGATGTCATCGCCGAGATCTGCGACCACATGCTGGCGCTCGGCTGGGGCGCCTACCAGAACGACCACGAAGATGCCAACGGCCAGTTCGAGATGAACTGGGCCTTCGACGATGCGCTGGCGACCGCCGACAAGCATTCTTTCTTCAAGTTCATGGTCAAGTCGATCGCGGAAAAGCACGGCCTGCGCGCCACCTTCATGCCCAAGCCCTTCCAGGGACTGACCGGCAATGGCTGCCATGCGCATATCTCGGTGTGGGACAAATCCGGCAAGACCAATGTCTTTGCCGACAATTCGATGGAGCTCGGCCTTTCGGCCAAGGGCAAGAACTTCCTCGGCGGCATCATGAAGCATGCCTCTGCTCTCGCCGCCATCACCAACCCGACGGTCAATTCCTACAAGCGCATCAACGCGCCGCGCACCATTTCGGGCGCCACCTGGGCGCCGAACACGGTGACCTGGACCGGCAACAACCGCACCCACATGGTGCGCGTGCCCGGCCCCGGCCGCTTCGAGCTGCGCCTGCCGGACGGCGCCGCCAACCCTTATCTGCTGCAAGCCGTCATCATCGCCGCCGGCCTCGACGGCATCCGCTCCAAGGCCGATCCGGGCAGGCGCTACGACATCGATATGTACCAGCACGGTCATACGGTGGAGGGCGCACCGAAATTGCCGCTCAACCTGCTCGACGCATTGCGCGAATTCGACAACGACAAATCGCTGAAGACGGCGCTGGGTGAGGAATTCTCGTCGGCTTATCTAAAGCTGAAGCATCAGGAATGGAATTCCTATGCTTCGCACTTCACGCAATGGGAGCGCGACCACACGCTGGACATCTGACCTCCAGCGCGACGCGAGCGGCCTCGGAATGATTTTATGAAATACTCGATCTTCTCGCTCGCCCGCGCCGCCTTTTCCGGCCACAAGAACTGGCAACGCACCTGGCGCGATGCCAGCCCGAAGGACCGCTACGACGTGGTGATCATCGGCGGCGGCGGCCATGGCCTGGCCACCGCCTGGTTCCTCGCCAGCGAGTACGGCATCAGGAATGTGGCCGTGCTGGAAAAGGGCTGGATCGGCTCCGGCAATGCCGGCCGCAACACCACCATCATCCGTTCCAATTACGGCCTGCCCGGCAACACCGGCTTCTACGAATTGTCGATGAAGCTGTGGGAGCGGATGGAGCAGGACCTCAACTACAACACGATGGTCAGCCAGCGCGGCGTCATCAACCTCTACCATTCCGATGCGCAGCGCGATGCCTATGCGCGGCGCGGCAACACGATGCGCATCAACGGCATCGACGCCGAACTGCTCGATCTCGCCGCGGTCAAGAAGATGATGCCGTTCCTGAACTACGACAATGCGCGCTTTCCGGTGCAAGGCGGGCTGTTGCAGCGGCGCGGCGGCACGGCGCGGCATGACGCCGTGGTCTGGGGCTATGCCCATGCGGCGAGCGCGCTCGGCGTCGACATTATCCAGAATTGCGAAGTGACGGGCTTCATGCGCGACGCCAACGGCAAGGTGACCGGCGTCGAGACCTCGCGCGGCAGGATCGGCGCAGGCAAGGTCGGCATGGCTGTCGCCGGCAGTTCCTCGCGCGTCGCAGCGATGGCGGGGCTGCGCCTGCCGATCGAAAGCCATGTGCTGCAGGCCTTCGTCTCCGAGGCGATCAAGCCGCTCATCCCCAACGTGATGACGTTCGGCGCCGGCCATTTCTACGTCAGCCAGTCGGACAAGGGTGGCCTGGTCTTCGGCGGCGACATAGACGGCTACAATTCCTACGCCCAGCGCGGCAATCTGCCTGTGATGGAAGACGTCTGCGAAGGCGGCATGGCCCTGATGCCGATGATCGGCCGCGTGCGCCTGCTGCGCCAGTGGGGCGGCATCATGGACATGTCGATGGACGGCTCGCCGATCATCGACAAGACGCCGGTCGACGGGCTCTATCTCAATGCCGGCTGGTGCTATGGCGGCTTCAAGGCGACGCCGGGTTCAGGCCTTGTCTTTGCCCATCTGCTGGCCCGCGATGAATCGCACAAGGAGGCCGCCCGCTTCCGGCTCGACCGGTTCCGGTCCGGAGCCGTGATCGACGAAAAGGGCCAGGGCGCCCAACCGAACCTGCACTGAAGGGCCCCGTCATGCGCATCACCTGTCCCTTCTGCGGCGAACGCGAACTCGGCGAGTTCACCTATCTCGGCGACGCCAAGCCGGTGCGTCCGGCGACTGGCGCTTCGGAGGGCGACGTCTTCGACTACGTTTACCTGCGCGACAATGTCGCCGGCGTGATGAACGAGAACTGGTATCACGGCGGCGGCTGCCGGGCGTGGCTGAAGGTCACCCGCAACACGCTGACGCACGAGATTTCGGCGGTCGAACCGGCGGCCGGTGCTGGCGCGAGGCAGGCTGCGAAATGAACTTTTCTGTAGAAGTCAGCGCCGCGAACTCCGCCAGGCCTCTACCTCCCCCTTGTGGGGAGGTCGGACCGCAGGTCCGGGTGGGGGTCTGCGCCGCCCCCCCACCCCGCTGCTTCGCAGCGACCCTCCCCACCAGGGGGAGGGTAAGAAGCGGCAGGGCGATGAGGGGCAGCGCGACGCCAGTGCATGAGGCTGCATCGTGACTTCCTCCCAATCCCATCGTCTCCCGACCGGCGGCCTCGTCGACCGCTCGGCGCCGCTGAGCTTCCGCTTCGATGGCAAGACGTTCTTCGGCTTCGAGGGCGACACGCTGGCGTCGGCGCTTGTCGCCAACGGCGTCAAGCTGGTCGGCCGCTCGTTCAAATACCACCGCCCGCGCGGCATTCTGACCTCTGGCTCGGAAGAGCCCAATGCGCTGGTCGAACTGCGCACCGGCGCACGCCGCGAGCCGAACACCAAGGCAACCACAGCCGAGCTCTATGAAGGGCTCGAGGCCGCCAGCCAGAACCGCTGGCCGTCGCTCAATTTCGACGTGATGTCGGTCAACCAACTGTTCGCGCCGATCTTCGTCGCCGGCTTTTACTACAAGACCTTCATGTGGCCGGCGAAATTCTGGGAAGCGATCTACGAGCCGGCGATCCGCCGCGCCGCGGGTCTCGGCCGCGCTGCCGGCGTTGCCGATCCCGACCATTACGACAAGGCCTGGGCGCATTGCGACGTGTTGATCGCCGGCTCCGGCCCGACCGGACTTGCGGCAGCCCTCGCCGCCGGCCGCTCCGGCGCCTGCGTCATCCTGTGCGAAGAGGATTTTGTCCCCGGGGGCCGCCTGCTCTCGGATGGCGGCACGATCGACGGACTGCCGGCAGCCGAGTGGGTGTCGCGGACCCTGGCGGAACTCGCCGCAATGCCCGACGTCCGCATCATGACCCGCACGACGCTGTTCGGCGTCTATGATGGCGGCACCTACGGCGCGATCGAGCGGGTCAATGACCATCTGCCCTCGCCCCCCGAGCATCAGGTGCGCCAGCGGATGTGGCGGATCGTGGCCAGGCGTTGCATCGTCGCGGCCGGCGCTCTCGAACGTCCGGTCGTCTTTGCCGGCAACGACACGCCCGGCGTGATGATGGCTTCCGCGATGCGGACCTATGTCGCGCGCTACGCCGCCGCTCCTGCGAAACGCATCGCGCTGTTCACCAACAACGAGGATGGCTGGCGCACGGTCGAGACAGCGCTCGCCTCCGGATTGCAGATCGCGGCGGTCATAGACGCACGGCCCGATGTCTCGCCGGCCCATCGTTCACTCGCCTCAAAGAGCGGGTTCCCGCTGCTGCACGGCGCCGTCAGCCGTGTGGACGGCGGCAAGGACGGTGTGCGGAAGATCTCCGTCTCTCTCACCGGCGGCGCGCGAGCCGAAGTGGAAGCGGACGGGCTTGCCGTTTCCGGCGGCTGGAACCCGGCGGTCGGGCTCACCTCCTATCATCGCGGCCGGCCGAAATGGCGCGACGACATCGCCGCCTTCGTACCCGACGGCGCGCCTCCAGGCATGGTCGCCGCCGGCGCCGCCAATGGCTCGTTCGGTCTCGGCGCCTGCCTGGCGGGAGGGTTTGCAGCAGGCGCGGCGGCCGCGCTCGACGCCGGGCGCAGCGGCAAGGCCGGCACAGCGCCGACCGCCGATGACGAGGCGTTCTCGTTGACGCCGCTCTGGCACGTCGCCGGCAAGGGCAAGGCGTTCGTCGACCAGCAGCACGACGTCACCGCTTCCGACATCGAACTGGCGCAGCGTGAGGGCTTTGAATCGGTCGAGCATCTGAAGCGCTACACGACGCTCGGCATGGCGACCGACCAGGGCAAGACCTCCAACGTCGCCGGCCTTGCCATCATGGCTGCGGTGTCGGGCAAGTCCATTCCCGAAACCGGCACGACGATCTACCGCCCGCCCTATGTGCCGGTCGCCATCGGCGCCTTTGCCGGCCATCACCGCGACGAGACTTTCCACGCCACAAGGCTGACGCCTTCGCACCACTGGGCCGCCGAACAGGGTGCCGTCTTCGTCGACACCGGCCTGTGGAAGCGTGCGCAATGGTATCCGCGCACGGGCGAGAAGGACTGGCTGGAATCCGTCACCCGCGAGGTCAAGGCGGTGCGTTCCGGCGTGGGCTTCTGCGATGTCTCGACGCTCGGCAAGATCGACGTGCACGGCCCCGATGCCGGCGCCTTTCTCGACCGTGTCTACATCAACACCTTCTCCAACCTCGCCGTCGGCAAAGCGCGCTACGGGCTGATGCTGCGCGAGGACGGGTTCGTCTATGATGACGGCACGACGTCGCGGCTGGCCGATGATCATTATTTCCTGACCACCACCACGGCCAAGGCCGGACTGGTGATGCAGCATCTCGAATACTGCCGGCAGGTGCTGTTCCCAGCGCTCGACGTGCAGCTCACATCCGTCTCCGACCAATGGGCGCAATTCTCGATCGCCGGGCCGAAGACGCGTGATCTGCTGAAGGAGATCGTCGATCCGGCCGAGGATCTGTCGAACGAAGGTTTCCCCTTCATGGGCGCGCGCGAAGTCGCGCTGCGCGGCGGCATCAAGGCGCGGCTGTTCCGCATTTCCTTCTCCGGCGAAATGGCGTTCGAAATTTCGGTGCCGGCGCGCTATGGCGAGGCGATGGCGCGCAATTTGATGCTGGCCGGCAAACCGTTCGGCGTAACGCCATACGGCACCGAGGCGCTCGGCGTCATGCGCATCGAAAAGGGCCATGTGGCCGGTCCGGAACTGAGCGGAACCACCACTGCCGCCGACCTCGGCCTCGGCAAGATGATGTCGACCAAGAAGGATTTCATCGGCCGCGTCATGGCGGGTCGCGGGGCGCTGGTCGCGCCGGACCGGCAGGTCGTCGTCGGCATCAAGCCGACCGACAAGGCGCGGCGGCTGCGCTCCGGCGCGCACATCGTTCCGAAGGGCCAGACGCCCGGACCTGATAACGACGAGGGCTATGTCACCTCGGTCTGCTTCTCGCCGACGCTGGAGCAGTGGATCGGGCTCGCGCTTGTCGAGCGCGGCCGCGAGCGCATCGGCGAGATCGTGCGCGCGCACGATCCGCTGCGCGCAGAAGAGTATGACGTTGAACTGTGCAATCCAGTCTTCTACGACCCGGATGGAGGGCGCCAGCGTGGCTGAGTTTTCCTGGGAAGTCCGCAGCCCGCTCGACCGCGCGCTGGTCACGGGGCCATATGGCGCGCGTGGCGAGGCCGACGTGTCGCTGACCGAGATCCGGAATTTCGACCTCGTGCAAGTGATGGCGCGGCGCGGCCAAGCGGCTGAAATGGCCAAGGCCGCCAAGGCGCGTTTCGGCGTTGCGGCGCCGGAAACACCGAAGGCGGTGAGTACGGCCGACGCGACGCTGATCTGGTCGGGACCGGATCAGTTTTTCGTCCTGTCGAAGGGCGGCAAGCATGCGGTCGAGCCGCTCGCTCAAGCCTTTGCGGCCTCAGGGTCGCTTTCAGATCAATCGCATGCGCGAGTCTTGATCAGCATTTACGGCGGCAAGGCTCGGGAGATGCTGGCGAAATTGTCGTCGATCGATTTGCACCCGGAGACATTCCCCGTCGGCGCAGCCGCCGCGACGTCGATGGATCACACCAGCATTACGCTTTGGCGCGGGGAGGATCGAAACGGACAGGCGGTGTTCAATTTGCTTGTGTTCGCGACCTTTGCCGAAAGCCTGTGGCACACGATCCTGGACTCGGCTGCGGAATATGGCGTTAAGACTAGCCACTCTGAGGAATTGGTGTAGCCTTGACGCGTCTTCCTTCTCCCCTTGTGGGAGAAGGTGGCCTCGCGAAGCGAGGTCGGATGAGGGGTGTTCCAGGGAACGCCAACGTCTCACTCCGCTGGAACACCCCTCATCCGTCTCGGCGCTGACGCGCCGATCCACCTTCTCCCACAAGGGGAGAAGGAAGAACCCCATCCACCTGCGCCTTGCCAAACGCAACCGCACTGCTATTCTTGGTGCTAAAATAATTTTACACACAGGCAAACTTGTTTCTCGAACCGCAAGGCTGAGATGAGCCAGTCGCCCTACCCTGCCGTCGCATCCGGACCGCCCCGGCCGAGCCTGATCCTGCGGCCCGGGCAGATCGCGCTGCCGCCGGGCATGGAGCGCTATACGGTCAAAGGCAACGGTGCGGTGCTGATTGAGATCGAGGCCGGTGATACGATCACGGTGCGCAATGTCGAGGGCGGCCAGGCTTGCGAGTTGCTGTCGTGGGACGGCACAGGTGCGACCGATCCCTCCATCCTCGGTGAAAAACCCAACAGCAATGCCGCCGGCATCAAGGCGCTGCTTGCCGAGGGCGACGACAGTCTCGCGTCCCTGCAGCGCGGGCTCGCGCGCCGGCAGGTGCAGCTCGACCAGGCCAAGGCGGTGCGCGTGTTCGGCGGCGCCACGCCGGCCGGCACCGAACAGGGTTTTACGGTTGCGCGCGATGGCTCGGTGATAATCGCCGCGCCCGGCGGGCCGATGCTGGTCGACGGCCATGACACGGCGACGCCGTTAACTGTGATCCTCCGGCGCGCCACCATCCGTCCGGCGGCGAAGTCGCAATTGGCCGACCCGCTCGCCGATCCGGTACTCGACCTGCGCGTCCATTCGGCGACGGCGGAATCCTATTTCGTCAAGGCCGGCGACTATTTGCAGATCATCGATGTCGACGGCCGCCAGTGCACCGACTTCCAGTGCTTTTCGGCGCGCAAGCTGGACAAGGGGTTAGACCATCCGCTCGACGTGACGACCACCCGCACGCTGATGGGATCGAGCTATCCGATGCCGGGGCTGCACTCGAAATATTACGACCAGGATATGGAGCCGCTGGTCGAAGTGGTGCAGGACACATGCGGCCGGCACGACGCCTTCGCGCTCGCATGCGCCGCCAAATATTACGATGACATCGGCTATCCCGGCCATGCCAACTGCTCGGAGAACTTCAACCGCGCGCTGTCGGACAAGGGCGTCACGCCACGCGCCGGCTGGATGGCGATCAACTTCTTCTTCAACACGGCGATCGACGCGCATGGCGTCATGGTCTCCGACGAGCCATGGTCCCGCCCGGGCGATTATGTGCTGCTGCGCGCGCTTACCGACATCGTCTGCGTCTCCTCCGCCTGCCCCGACGATACCACACCGGCCAATGGCTGGAACCTGACCGACATCCATGTGCGCACCTATTCCGGCCAGCACAAATTCTCGCGAGCGATCGCCAGACGCATGACGCCCGATTCGGAACCCAAAATGACCCGCGAGACAGCCTTTCATCAGAGCTTTGCCAAGCACACACGCGACTTCGTCGAGTACAGGGGCTATTGGTTGGCCAACTCCTTCGCCAGGGAAGGCGCGATCGCCGAATACTGGGCCTGCCGGCAGGCCGCCGTGATCATGGACCTGTCGCCGCTGCGCAAGTTCGAGGTCACCGGCCCGGATTCCGAAGCGCTGCTGCAATACACGCTGACCCGCGACGTCAAGAAGCTCGGCGTCGGCCAGGTCGTCTATTCCGCCATGTGCTACGAGCATGGCGGCATGATCGACGACGGCACGCTGCTCAGGCTCGGCAAGGACAATTTCCGCTGGGTCGGCGGCGACGATCTGTCCGGCGAATGGCTGCGCGAGACGGCGACAAAGCTGGGCCTCAACGTGCTGGTGCGCTCGTCCACCGACCAGATGCACAATATCGCCGTGCAGGGGCCGAAGAGCCGCGACATCCTGAGGGAGGTGATCTGGACCTCGCCGCTACAGCCGTCGATCGAGGAACTGGAATGGTTCCGCTTCGCCGTCGCGCGCATCGGCGGCGGCAATGGCGTTCCGGTCGTCGTCTCACGCACCGGCTATACCGGTGAACTCGGCTACGAGATCTGGTGTCATCCACGCGACGCCGAAAAGGTCTTCGAGGCGATCTGGGCGGCCGGCCAGCCGCATGGACTGAAGCCGATGGGCCTGCAGGCGCTCGACATGGTGCGCATCGAGGCCGGCCTGATCTTCGCCGGCTACGAGTTCTCCGACCAGACCGATCCGTTCGAGGCGGGCATCGGCTTCACCGTGCCGCTGAAGACCAAGACCGACGACTTCATCGGCCGTGAGGCGCTGATCCGGCGCAAGGAGCATCCGCAGACGAAGCTGGTCGGCCTCGACATCGACGCCAATGTGGCGGTCGGCCATGGCGACTGCGTGCATGTCGGCCGCGCCCAGATCGGCGTCGTCACCTCAGGCATGCGCTCGCCGGTGCTGAACAAGACCATCGCCCTGGCGCGGCTTGACGTCACCCACGCGGCTGTCGGCACCGAGGTTGAAATCGGCAAGCTCGACGGCCATGCCAAGCGGCTGCCGGCACGAGTCGTGGCCTTCGCCCATTACGATCCGCAAAAGACCAGGCCGCGTTCCTGATCGCGGCCTTTCGGGCATACGGGATTGCCCCGTAGGCGGCGCCGCAGGGCACATTTGTGCGCCCGCCCGCAAGCGTGATGTGCACGGCGCGACAAAACGCTTGACGTGAAAGCGCGCCGGATCAATCTTCACTCTTAAGAAAAAAATACGACTGAGTGGAAACACTGAAGTCGCGGCGATATTGGCCGGGGAGCAAGCTTCGCAAAGTCGAGGCGGCGCCGGCGGGGAACATCAAAAAGGGGAATTCACCGACATGAGCACCATAAGCACGGTCCTGGAGCAGCCTGCCGAAAGCAAGCTGCTCAGGCATATCGACTGGCGCGGCGCCTTCTGGGTGGCCAGCGGCGTTCCGGCCCTCGTCCTGTTTTCGATCGGCGGCATCGCCGGCACGACCGGCACGCTCGCCTTCCTGATCTGGACCGTGTCCATGGTCATGGGCTTCCTGCAATCCTTCACCTATGCCGAGATCGCCGGCCTGTTCCCGAACAAGTCGGGCGGCGCCTCGATCTACGGTGCGACCGCCTGGCTGCGCTACTCCAAGTTCATCGCGCCGTTGTCGGTGTGGTGCAACTGGTTCGCCTGGTCGCCGGTGCTCTCGCTCGGCTGCTCGATCGCCGCCGCCTATATCCTCAATGCGCTGGCGCCGGTGCCTATCTTTACCGACACGTCGCCCGAGGTCGCCGCTTATATCGCGGCGCATGCCGGAACGAGCGCCGCCGACGCCATTACCGCGGTGACCGCGGCGGCGACCCCGGCGATCCGCACGTGGTCGGCGTTCAGCCACACGCTGGGACCGGTGTCCTTCACCTTCAACGCCACCTTCTTCATCGGCGCCGTGCTGATGCTGATGATCTTCTCGATCCAGCATCGCGGTATCCTGGGCACCGCCAATGTGCAGAAATATATCGGCCTGCTGGTCATCGTCCCGATGCTGATCGTCGGCGTCGTGCCGATCTTCACCGGCCAGATCAGCTGGGCGAATTTTTCGCCGCTGGTGCCGCTAGCGGCCGCCTATGCGCCGGAGCCCGGCGCCTGGAACATCGCCGGCTGGACACTGGTGCTCGGCGGCATGTTCATCGCCGCCTGGTCGACCTACGGCTTCGAGACCGCCGTCTGCTACACTTCCGAGTTCAAGAACCCCGGCACCGACACCTTCAAGGCCATCTTCTACTCCGGCCTGCTCTGTATGCTGCTGTTCATCCTGGTGCCGTTCACCTTCCAGGGCGTGCTCGGCCTCAACGGGATGCTGGCGACGCCGATCGTCGACGGTTCGGGCGTGGCGGATGCTCTCGCCGGCATGGTCGGCGGCGGCGGGCTTATCCACAGCCTGCTGGTGATGCTGATGATCCTGGCGCTGGTGCTGTGCATCATGACGGCAATGGCCGGCTCCTCGCGCACGCTCTACCAGGGCTCGGTCGACGGCTGGCTGCCGCGCTATCTCAGCCACGTCAACGAACATGGCGCGCCGACGCGGGCGATGTGGACCGACCTGTGCTTCAACCTGATCGTGCTGGCGATCGCCTCGGCCGATGCGACGAGCTTCTTCTTCATCCTCGCCGTATCGAATTGCGGCTACATCATCTTCAACTTCCTCAACCTCAATGCCGGCTGGATCCACCGCATCGACAACGGCCATATCGCACGCCCTTGGAAGGCCCCGACGTGGCTCTTGGGGATCGGAGCGATCTTCGCCTATGTCAACGCGATCTTCATGGGCGCCGGGGCCAAGGTGTGGAACCCGATGGCGCTGTGGGCGGGGCTGATTACCGCGGCGCTGATCATCCCGGTGTTCTGCTTCCGCCATTACATCCAGGACGGCGGCAAGTTCCCCGACCACATGCTGGCCGACCTCGGCATGGCGGGAGCGGACCTTTCGGTGAAAAAGGCGGGCATGCTGCCCTATCTGACGCTGGGCGCCGGCGTGGCGGTAATGCTGATCGCCAACTGGTTTTTCGTCATCTGATTGCCTGACGGCCAAGCGGCCTTCGGCTCAGCAAGAACAGAAATCGGCCGGTCTCAAACGGGACCGGCCGATTTGGTTCATTCAGCCGCCAAAGCGAGTTGCGGCCTCTCGACGCCTTCGACGGTTTCCGGTTCGGGCGTCTGTTCGTCGGTCGGCACCTTCTTGCGCTCACGGCCGAAGAACAGGGCGTAGCCAGCGGGCAGCACCAGGATGGTGAGCACGGTTGCAACGAGGATGCCGCCCATCATGGCGTAGGCGAGCGGCCCCCAGAACACGCCGCGCGAGATCGGGATCAGCGCCAGCACGGCCGTCATCGCCGTCAGCATGATCGGACGGAAGCGGCGGACGGCCGAGCCGATGATCGCTTCGGAACGTTCCATGCCTCTCGCGATGTCCTGGTCGATCTGGTCGACCAGGATGATCGAGTTGCGCATGATGATGCCGAGCAGCGCGATGACGCCGAGGATGGCGACGAAGCCGAACGGCGCGCCGCTGATCAGAAGCGCGGCCGCCGCGCCGATGATGCCGAGCGGGCCGGTGGCCAGCACCAGCATCGCCTTGCCGAAATGCTGCAGCTGGATCATCAGGAGAATGACGATGACGGCCAGCATGATCGGCGCCTTGGCGGCAATGGAAGCCTGGCTTTCCGCCGAATCCTCGGCACCGCCCTGGATCTCGATCTTGTAGCCGGGCGCAAGCCCGTCGCGCAGATCCTTCATGTCGTTGTACATCTTGGTGACGACGTCGTTGGACTGCACGCCGTCGGGCAAGGTCGCCCGCACGCTGATGGTCGGCAAGCGGTCGCGCCGCCACTCGACCCCTTGCTCCAGCACCGGCACCACCTTGGCCACCTGCGACAGCGGCACGAAGCCGCCGAAATCGGTCGGGATGTAGATAGAATCGACCGAGGACAGCAAGGCGCGGCTGGCATCCGGCTCGCGGGCGACGATGGACACCGTTTCCTCGCCGTCGCGGAAGTCGCCCAGCGGCGCGCCGGACATGGAGGCCTGCAGCATCTGGCGGATGCGCTGCGAGGTGACGCCCAACGCGCGGGCGCGGTCCTGGTCGATGACCAGCTTCATCGCCGGCACAGGTTCCAGCCAATCGTCATGGACGGCGCCGAGCAGCGGGTTGGCCTGGAATTTCGCCTTCACCTGGTCGGCAATGCGCCGCACTTCCTGGCGGTCCGGGCCCATGACGCGCATCTGCACCGGCCAGCCAGTTGGCGGGCCGAGGAACAAGCGATCGACCTTGCCGCGGATGGAGGGGAAGTCCTGCGCCAGGATGGTGCGCAGCTTGACGATCAGCCGCTCGCGCGCCGGCTCGTCATTGGCCATCACAAGAAGCTGGGCGAAGTTCGGATTCCTGAGCTGCTGGTCCAGCGGCAGGAAGAAGCGCGGCGCGCCTTCACCGATATAGGTGGCGATGAAGCGCTTGTCCTTGTCGTCCATCATCTTGGCTTCCAGCGCCTTGGCCTGCGTCTCGACTTCCTTGATGCTGGTGCCTTCCGGCAGCCAGAGATCGACGAGGATTTCCGGGCGCGACGATTGCGGGAAGAAGTTCTGCGGAATGAACTGGAAGGCCCACAGGCTGGTGGCGAAAGTCACCAGCGTCATCGTCAGCACGATGATGCGATGGCGCACGGCCCAGGTAACCGTCGAGCGAAGCCGGCGATAGAAACGGGTGTCGAAGACGTCGTGGTGGGAGCCGGCATGCTTGCGCTGCTTGAGGATCATATATCCCAGCCATGGCGTGAAATAGACCGCCACGAACCAGGACACCACCAGCGCGATGCCGACGACGTAGAACAGCGTGCGCACATATTCGCCGGCGGTGGAGGCGGCAAAGCCGACCGGAATGAAGCCGGCGGTGGTGATCAGCGTACCGGTCAGCATCGGAAATGCGGTCGAGGAATAGGCGAAACTCGCCGCCTCGATCTTGACCAGCCCCTCCTCCAGCTTGCGTTCCATCATCTCGACGACGATCATCGCGTCGTCGACGAGCAGGCCGAGCGCGATGATCAAGGCACCCAGCGAAATGCGCTGCAGGTCGATGCCGATCTCGTACATGATGGCGAAGGTGGCGGCCAGCACCAGCGGAATGGCGATGGCAATGACAAGTCCGGAGCGCCAGCCGATCGACAGGAACGAGACGACGAGCACGATCAGCAGCGCTTCGCCGAGCGCATGCATGAACTCGCTGACAGCGTCCCTGACGACCTCGGGCTGGTCCGATATCTGGTCGACGGAGACGCCATAGGGCAGCGCCTCCTCGAATCGCTTGTAGGTCGCCTCGACGTCCTTGCCGACATCGGTGACGTTGAAGCCCTTGGCCATGACGACGCCGAGCTGGACGCTCTCGTGGCCGTTGAACCGGTACTTGCGCTCGAAGGGATCCTCCAGCCCCGAGCTCACAGTCGCGATATCGCCAAGGCGCGTTACCTGGTTGCCGGCGCGCAAGCGCAGTTCGCGAATGTCGGCCGCCCTGGTGACGTCGCCCTCGACCGAAATGCGGACCGAGCGCAAGCCGGTGTCGACCGAGCCCGCCGGGTCGACATTGTTCTGTCCCTTGATCGCGTTCTGCAGGTCGGTCAGCGTCAGGCCGCGCTCGGCCAGCGCCTTGGACGAGACGTCGATATAGATCTTCTCGGGCTGGTCGCCGATGATGACCGCCTTCTCGACGCCGGGCGTCGTCAGCAGCATGTCGCGGGCCTGGATGGCGAACTTCTTCAATTCGGGATAGCTGAAGCCGTCGCCGCTGATGGAATGCAAGGTGATGAAGGTGTCGCCGAATTCATCGTTGAAATAGGGGCCGAGCAGGCCTTGCGGCAGATCGCCTGCTATGTCGCCGACCTTCTTGCGCACCTGATAGAAGGCGTCGTTGACCTGGGCCGCATTGGTGTCGCCCTTGATCTGAACCGTGATGATGGCGCTGCCGGCCCGCGTATAGGAGCGCACGAAGTCGAGATGCGGCGTCTCCTGCAGCTTGCGTTCGATCTTGTTGACGACCTGGTCTTCCATCTCCTGAATCGAAGAACCCGGCCAGATCGCCTGCACGACCATGACGCGGAAGGTGAAGTCGGGATCTTCCTTCTGGCCCATGCGCATCAGGCCGAGCGCGCCGGCAAGGATGATCAGGCCGAACAGGAAACGTGCGATGCTCGGATGCCCGATCGCCCAGCGCGAGAGGTTGAAAGGCCGCTTTTCAGTGCTGCTGTCGGTGGTCATGGCGCCAGTCCAGTCCAATTGATCTGCAAGGCAGGTTCATCATGCCGTTCATGCGTTCTTCGTCTGGCTTCCGGGCGGCGAAGCTCCCTCAAGCGGAGAGACTCGCATCGCGTATGACGCGACAATGATGCGGGGGAGCCATCTTGCCGGCGTCTCGACGATCGGGCGCCTGCCGCCCGGAAACCATGGCCTGCCCGGTCTTGCGGCTCGCACCGACAGGACAGGGAGGGTTTTCGTTGTGCCTGGCTGTCAGCGCAGGCTGCTGGTGGCAGCGTCGTCCGCCGCCGAGGCGGACTGCTGGAGACTGTCGCCGGACAGCTTGACCTTCAGATTGTCGGTCATGAACTGCGTGCCAGCGGCAACCACGACGTCGCCCTGCTTGAGGCCGTCGGCAACCGCGACGCCGTCGGCGGTGAAGTTCGCGATCTTGACCGGGCGCGAATGCACGGTGTCGCTGCCGCGGTCGACGGCCCAGACGATCTTCTGCCCGTCCTTTTCAGCCAAGGCGCTGAGCGGGATCGAGACCAGCTGGGTCTTGCTGTCGACCGTCGCCTGCACGTTGGCGGTCATGCCGAGCAGCACGCGCGGGTCGTTTGGGAGCGAGACGCGAACGGCGAAGGTACGCGACTGCGGGTCGGCACTGCCGGCAACTTCGCGGACCTTGCCGGCAAGCGTCAGCGCATCGTCCGCCCAGAAGCTTGCCTTGACCTCCTTGCCCGGCCTGAAGCCGGCAATATCCATTTCCGGAACCGCGATCAGCACTTCCTTCTCGCCGTCGACGGCAACCGTCATCACGGGCGTGCCGGCACCGACCACCTGGCCGACATCGGCACTGACCGCGGTGACGATGCCGTTCTCGCTCGCCTTGAGATCGGTATAGTGGACCTGGTTCTGAGCCTGGGCGAGGGTCGAGCGGGCGGCATCGCGCGTCGCGACCGCCTGGTTATAGGTCAGCGTCGCCTGCTCAAGCTGCGATTTCGGCGCGAAATTCTTGGCATAAAGCTGCTCGGCGCGCTTCCTGGCGAGATCCACCGTCTCGACCTGGCGCTCGGCGGCGTCAAGGCTCGCCGCCGCGCTCTTGACCGAAAGCTCGTAATCGGAGGGATCGATGCGGGCGAGGACGTCGCCCGAGGTGACATGCTGGCCGATGTCGACGAGCCTCTCGGTGACCTTGCCGGCAACGCGGAAGCCGAGATTCATCTCGGTGCGGGCACGCACCGAACCGGAATAATCGAGCTGGCGCGTGGTCTGCGCCGCGCCGATCTCGACGACCTTGACGGGGCGGATGATATCCTTGACCTCCGCCTTCTCCTGGGAACAGCCGGCAAGGCCAAGCGCCGCGACGATCAGGCCGGCAACCGGCAGCCAGCGGATAATGGAATTGGACGAAGACACCTTAGCACTCCCAAACTGGAGATTGATTGTCATTGCCGGCGCCCGGCGGGCGGCGGCTATTTCTTCAAGGCCTTGATCGCATAGTCGATGAGGTCGTCGGGCATTGCCCGGTTGGTCTTGGCAAGACACTGGGCCACCATCTGCGGGTGGCACAAAATGACCGTGGCGGCGCCGAAGCAGCGCGACGCAATCACCGGATCCTGCTCCCTGAATTCGCCGGCCGCGATGCCCTCGCGGATCACCTCGGCAAAAAGATCGTGGATACTGTCGACATGCTTGTCGATGACGCCCCAATCGCGCTCGAGGGCGACGATGACCATCTCATGGACCTTCTGGTCGTCGAGCATGACCTCCATGGTCATCTTGTACTGTGCGTGCACATAGCGCCGCAGCCGTTCCTCGGCGCTGATCGGCAAATGCATGATCTCGTAGGCCATCCTGTAGCTGGCCCCGAGCATCCGGCCGCAGACCGCCTGGTGGATTTCGACCTTGGACGCAAAGAAGCGATAGATGTTGGCTGGCGACATGCCGAGTTCGCGGGCAATGTCGGCGACATTGGTCTTGCCGTAGCCATAGTGCCGGAACAGGCGCTCGGCGCAATCGAGAATGCGCGTCACATTCTCTTGGCGGGCGGCATCGGCGACGATGTTGGCGGTTTCGGACATAGCCTCTTTCGATTTACTAGTGATGAATTTTGATTTTCGTCACTCGTAAATCGAAAGGAACGAGATGTCAACACGGATTCGGCGTACGCGTACAAAATGGTGACAGATGGTGACAGTGAGGGGTGCCTCGCCTCGCGAAGCGACGTCTCGGAAACCCTGGATTCCCGTGACATTGCGGCCGAACTCCGGCAGTCGAGGATGGCTGCTGTGGGCTACAGCAAGCTCCTGATCCACCTCATTTTTTGACCGACGTCAGGGCATGGATCCTAGGGGTCTGCGCCGCGTCGCTTGCTCCTTGCTTCGCTGGGATGACGAAGTCACAAGGCCCGCCGCAAATTGTCGAGGTCATCGCAAGGGCGGCCATGCGGCCTACGCCTCCTTCGCCATCTCCCTGAGCCGGAATTTCTGGATCTTCCCAGTCGAGGTCTTCGGGATCTCGGCGAACACCACCGCTTTCGGCAGTTTGAAGCGGGCAAGCAGCGCCCGGCAATGCTCGATGATCTCGGCCTCGGTCGCTGTCTTGCCGGGCTTCAGCTCAACATAGGCGACCGGCACTTCGCCCCATTTCTCGTCCGCCCGCGCCACCACGCCGCAAGACGCAACGGACGGGTGCTTGTAGAGCGCGTCCTCGACCTCGATCGAGGAAATGTTCTCGCCGCCCGAAATGATGATGTCCTTGGAGCGGTCCTTGAGCTGGATATATCCATCCGGATGCATGACGCCGAGATCGCCGGAGTGGAACCAGCCGCCGGCGAACGCCTCGTCGGTCGCCTTGCGGTTCCTGAGATAGCCTTTCATGACGATGTTGCCGCGGAACATGACCTCGCCGATGGTCTTGCCGTCGGCGGGCGTCTGCGTCATCGTTTCGGGATCCATCACCGTGAGGCCTTCGAGCGCGGCGTAGCGCACGCCTTGCCTGGCCTTCCTCGTGGCTCTCTGCCCCTTCTCCAGATGATCCCACTCATTGTGCCATTCGTTGACCACTGCCGGGCCGTAGGTCTCGGTCAGACCATAGAGATGCGTGACGGCGAAGCCGGCATCGGCCATGCCGGTGAGCACCGCTTCCGGCGGCGGCGCGGCGGCCGTGTTGAAGGTGACGGCTTGCGGGAACTGGCGCTTGTCCTCATCCCTGGCGTTGATCAGCACCGACATGACGATCGGCGCGCCGCACAGATGGGTGACGCCGTGGTCGGCGATGGCGTCGTAGATCTGCTTCGGCCGAACCCAGCGCAGACAGACATGGGTGCCGGCCTGGACGGCCAAGGTCCACGGAAAGCACCAGCCATTGCAGTGGAACATCGGCAGCGTCCACAGATAGACCGCGTGCTTGGCCATGCCGGCATGGACGGTGTTGGCGTAGGCCATCAGCGCAGCACCCCGATGATGGTAGACAACGCCTTTCGGATTGCCTGTCGTGCCCGAGGTGTAGTTGAGCGAAATGGCGTCCCACTCGTCGTCTGGCATCGACCAGGCGAAATTCTCCTCGCCCTCGGCGACGAAGGCCTCGTAGTCAAGAGTGCCGATGCGACCGCCCTTCGGATAGGGAGCGTCCGCGGCGTAGTCGGGATCGTCATAGTCGATGACCAGGGGCTTCACCTTGGCCAGATCGAGCGCTTGCCGAACCACTGCGGAGAATTCTCGATCGACGATGAGCACCCTGGTCCCGGCATGGTCGAGCTGGAAAGCGATCACGGCGGCGTCGAGGCGGGTGTTGAGCGAATGCAGCACCGCCTTGGTCATTGGCACGCCGAAATGCGCCTCCAGCATCGGCGGCGTGTTCGACAGCATCACCGTCACCGTGTCGCCCTTGCCGATGCCGCGCCTGGCAAGCGCCGAGGCGAGCTGCAGCGAACGGTGCCAGAAATCGCGATATGTCACGCGCTGCCGGCCATGGATGATGGCGACATGATCGGGATAGGTCTTGGCTGCCCGCTCCAGATAGGTGAGCGGCGTCAGCGGCTGATGGTTGGCAGCGTTCCTGTCGAGATCCTGTTCGTAAGGATTGCCCATCCTGTCCTCCCCCGAATGTCCTTTTGCCGACAAGTTCTAATCACAGGCTCGGGCCGCGTCACCAGCAACGATGCCACGACAGGGCACGTTTGGCGCAATGATGATCTAGATTTGGCGCGCGTAAAGGCATCACGTACCTCCCTGCGGTTTGACTTTTGTCGAGAGCCGTGACTAATGTCAGCCGAGGAGACGGCATGGCGATCCGACCGGCAGAACAACTTATCCACAAGGCCGCCTGGCTCTATTATGCGCATGGCCTGCGTCAGGACCAGGTGGCGAGCCAGCTTAACATTTCCCGCGCCTCGGTGGCCATGTATCTGCGCAAGGCGCGCGAGACCGGTATCGTCAACATCTCGACCTCGACCCAGCTTTTCACCGACGACGTCATGGCGCGCAAGCTCGAGGATGCGCTCGGTCTCGACGCGGTCTGGATCGCACCGGAGAACGGCCATATCGCCGATCCCGCCACCGATATCGCGGTGCTGGCGGCGAGCGTCTTTCTTGAATTGGTGAAAAAGGGCGACCGCATCGGCGTCGCCTGGGGGCGCACCGTCTACATGATCGCCGACATCATGTCCTACGCCGATCTCCAGGATGTCACCGTGGTGCAGCTCTGCGGCAATCTCGGCGCGCCCTATTCCTATCGTCCCGACCAGTGCACGATGGAGATCGCGCGGCGGCTCAACGCCAAGGGCATCAATTTCTACGCGCCGCTCGTGTTGACCACCGAAGAACTGGCACGCGGTCTGCGGGCCGAGCCGGTCATCCTCGAACAGCTGTCGAGCATCCACGAATGCGATCTGGCGCTGTATTCGGTCGGCGCCGTCGATGCCGACAGCCATCTGGTCAAATGCGGCGCGCTGACATCAGACGAAATGGCCGACCTGCGCAAGGCGGGCGCGGCCGGCGTCATTGCCGGGCAGATCATCGATGACGAGGGCAAGGTGCTCGACTGCGGCTACAACCGCCGGGTGATCTCGGCGGAGCTTTCCTCGCTGCGCGCCATTCAGAAGCGGCTGATGGTGGTGCAGGAGGACAGCAAGTTCGAACCCCTGCTCGCGGCGATCGCCGGCGGCCTTTGCACGCATCTGGTGGTCGGCGCCGACATGGCGCAGCGGCTTCTGGATCATGCCGGAGCGCCGGGCAAAAAGGTAGCCTAGAGACCATTCCTGCCGCGGCCGTCATCAAGGCGTCGCGGCATTCCTGTTTCACCACTATGACAGCAACCGGACGAAGCTAATGAAAAACCTGTGGAATGACGGCGATGCGGAGAAGATGGTTGCCGACTATGCAAAGAAAGGCGTCGGACGCGACCTCGCGCTACGCGTCTACACGACGCGCCTGCTGGGCGGTGAACCGCGGCTGGTGCTGCATGGCGGCGGCAACACCTCCTGCAAGATCAAGGCGACCGACCTCGTCGGCGACGAATGGGACGTGCTGTGCGTCAAGGGCAGCGGCTGGGACATGGCCGTCATCGAGCCGCAGGGCCTGCCGGCGGTGAAGATGGGCGCGCTCCTCAAGGCGCGCGCGCTGGACAAGCTCGCCGATGAGGACATGGTCGCGTTGCAGCGGGCGAACCTCATCGATCCGTCCTCGCCCAATCCTTCGGTCGAGACATTGCTGCATGCCTTCCTGCCGCACAAGTTCGTCGACCACACGCACTCGACCGCCATACTGGCGATCGTCGACCAGGAAGACAGCAAACCACTGGTGAAGACGGTGTTCGGGACCAAGATGGGCTACGTGCCCTACATCATGCCGGGCTTCGACCTCGCCAAGGCGGCGGCCGACGTCTTTGATGCCGACCCTGATGTGGAAGGACTGATCCTCGACAAGCACGGCATCTTCACCTTCGGCGACGACGCCAGGCAGGCCTACGATCGGATGATCCACTATGTGAATGTCGCTGAGACGTATATTGCCGGCCACGCCAAGCCGAAGGCGGCAAAGGCCGCACTGCCGGCAAAGCTTGCGTCGCCGGCTTCCGTCGCGCCGATGCTGCGCGGCGCCGTGGCGGTGGCGCGCGGCGAAGGCCGCTTCGACCGCATGATCAGCGATTTCCGCACCTCGGACGCGATCGTCGATTTCATCAACTCGGCCGAGATCGCCGACTATGCCGCACGCGGCGTGTCGACGCCGGACCTGTCGATCCGCATCAAGACCTGGCCGATGGCGGTACCGGCGCCCGACGCGGACAAGACCGGCGACTACAAGGCCGTCATCAAGAGCCATGTCGACGCCTTCGCCAAGGAATACCGCGCCTATTTCGAGACCAATGACGCGCTCGACGACGTCAAGCGCACCATGCTCGACCCGATGCCACGACTGACGCTGGTGCCGGGGCTCGGCATGTTCGGCCATGGCCGGACGCTAAAGGACGCCAGGATCGCCTCCGACGTCGGCGAGATGTGGATCGAGGCCGTGCGCGGCGCCGAGGCGGTCGGCCGTTTCCATCCGCTTTCGAAGGCCGACCTGTTCCCGCTCGAATACTGGTCGCTGGAACAGGCCAAGCTCGCCTCCAACAAGCCGAAGCCGCTGACCGGCCAGGTGGTGCTGATCACCGGCGGCGCAGGCGCCATCGGCGCGGCGACCGCAAAACTATTCGCCGACAATGGCGCCCATGCGGTGGTCGTCGATCTCGATGGCGAAAAAGCCGCTGATGCGGCCAAGAAAGCGGGCAACGATTCGATCGGCGTCGCCGCCGATATCACCGATCCGCGCCAAGTGCGTGCAGCCTTCGACAGGGCCGTTGCCGTGTATGGCGGCGTCGACATAGTGGTGTCCAATGCCGGTGCCGCCTGGGAAGGCCGGATCGGCGAACTTGACGACGCGCTGCTGCGCAAGAGCTTCGAACTCAATTTCTTCGCCCACCAGTCTGTGGCGCAGAACGCGGTGCGCATCATGCTCGAACAAGGCACCGGCGGCGCGCTTTTGTTCAACACCTCCAAGCAGGCGGTCAATCCGGGGCCGAAATTCGGCGCCTATGGCGTGCCAAAGGCGGCGACGCTGTTCCTGTCCCGGCAATACGCGCTTGATTACGGCGCGCATGGCATCCGCTCCAACGCGGTCAATGCCGACCGCATCCGCTCCGGCCTCTTGACCGACGCCATGATCGCCAGCCGTTCGGGCGCGCGCGGTGTCTCGGAGAAGGAATACATGTCCGGCAATCTGCTCGGCCAGGAGGTGACGGCGCAGGACGTGGCGCAAGCCTTCCTGCATCATGCGCTGGCCGACCGGACCACCGCCGACGTGACGACGGTCGACGGCGGCAACATCGCGGCGGCGCTGCGGTAGGCTTGCAAGATCTGCACACTGTAGCTACATTGTGGCTCAACAGAAGGGAGTCGCGATATGGCTACAGATGCAGTGGTCCGCGCACGGATCGACGCCGCGACGAAGGATCAGGCAACGGAGGCTTTGGCAGCTATGGGCTTGTCGGTCTCTGATGCCATTCGTCTGTTGCTGGTCCGCGTCGCCGCCGACAAGGAATTTCCCTTTCCGGTAAAAGTGCCGAACGCTACCACTCAAAAGGCCATGGCCGAATTGGAGAAAGGCAAAGGAAAGCGTTTCGCCCCGGCCGATGAGTTGTTCAAGGATTTGGGGCTCTAAGCATGCCAGAGCCCATTCGCTCCGGGCAATTTCGCCGGATGTGAAGCGTATGGAAAAGCGTGGCAAGAACCTTGGGAAATTGCGTGATCTGCTAGGCCTGCTCATCGCCGGGCATGATCTGCCGGCGATGTACAAGGATCATCCTCTGAAAGGCGACTGGAAAGGCTTTCGAGATGCGCATATCGAGCCGGACTGGCTCCTGATCTACCGCGTTGTCGGTGACGAATTGCAGCTTGCCCGTACCGGTTCGCATTCCGACCTGTTCAAAGAGTGACTCTGCGGAATAGCCGCCCACGGCGATCTGCTGCGGGCGGCTCTCAATACATGTAATTCTGCACGCCGAAAGTGCCGAACCTACTTCGCGTTCGGGTTCGGCATCCAGGCAGGCATCGCGACATCGGCATGGGCGAACTGCGGCAGCTTGGCCGACAGATCCTCCATGTTCTTGATGTCCTTGTCGAGAAGGTCCTTCTGGGTGATCAGCGTCGGCGGCACGACGACGTTGTGGCCGGGGTCTTCGCCGGCGAGCAGCTGCGCCAGCGCACGCACCGAGACCTGGCCCACGACGGCCGGGTTGGTGGCGGCGGTTGCCGCCCAGGCGCTGTCGGGCTCCCGCATCGCCGCGATGTCCGAGGTCGAGATGTCGGCCGAATAGATCTTGATGTCCTTGTTCAGGCCTGCCTCGTCGACGGCGATCTTCACGCCCTTGGCGAACTCGTCATAGGGAGCGAACATCACCTTGATGTCGGGATGGGCGGTCAGCACCGAGCGCGCCTGGTTGGCAACGGAGTTGGCGATCGGGTTGTCCAGCGTGCCGAACATGGCGACTTCGTTGATGCCCGAATATTTCTTCTTCACGTCGACCCAGGTTTCGTTGCGGCGGTCGAGCGGGGCGATGCCCGCGACATAGACATAGCCGGCCTTCCAGCTATCGCCATTATCCTTGACCGCCTGCTCCAGCGCGAGGCGCGCAAGGTCGCGGTCTGACTGCTCGATCTGCGGGATCTTGGGGTTTTCGACATTGACGTCGAAAGCGACCACCTTGATGCCGGCGTCGACCGCGCGCTGGGCGGCGTCCTTCATCGATTCCGTCAGGCCGTGCTGGATGATGATGCCTTGCACGCCAAGCGCGATGGCCTGATCGACCATGTCGGCCTGGAGGGCGGCGTCCTGGCGGCTGTCGAGCACGCGCAGGTCGACGCCGAGGGCCTTGGCTTGCGCCTCGACGCCGGACAGATAGGCCTGGAAGAAGTCACCGGTCGAGAGATAGCGCACCAGGGCGATCTTGACGCCGGGCTTGTCGAACGGCGCCGGGCGGTCGGCTGCCAGAGCCGTCCCTTGCATCAGCAGCGCCGCGCCGGCGAGCCCGAGCGCTGCCTTGCCCAAAAGTCTTCTTGTGATGTTCACGTCGTTTCCTCCACTTGTTGAAATGCAACCCGGTCGAAATCTATGTCCTGCCCCTGCCGGAAAGAGCGAAGGTGAAGACAAGGGCGACGACCAGAACGGCGCCCTTGATGAAATCCTGCGTGTAGTATGGCGCGTTCATCATCGTCAGACCCTGGAGAAGGACGCCGACAAAGACCGCGCCGACAGCCGTGCCGAACGCGTTCGGCTTGGCGGCGCCGAGAACCGCGTAGCCGATGAGCGCCGCGGCGACGGCGTCGAGCAGAAGATTATTACCCGAGGCGATATCGCCGCGTCCAAGCCGCGCGGCGAGCAAAATACCGCCGATCGAGGCAAAAACTCCTGAAATGATATAGGCCCAGATTTTGTATGCCTTGACAGGCGCGCCGGCGAGCTCGGCGGCGCGCTCATTGGAGCCGACGGCATACATCATGCGGCCGAAACGGGTGTATTCGAGGAAGAACCAGATCAGCACCGCAAGCACCGCCAGAACGACGACCGAGACCGGAACGAGATTGGGAATGAAGAAGTCGAAGCGGTGGCGGCCGAGCGCCAGGAACGCCTCGCCGAACTTGCCGTTGGCGACCGAGCCATCGGGCATGGTCATGCCGGTGGCGATCGAGCGGCCTTCGGTCGGGATGCGCTGCAGGCCGACCAGCAGGAACATCATGCCGAGCGTCGCCAGCAGGTCCGGCACGCGCATATAGACGATCAACCAACCATTGATGAGCCCAACGATAACGCCGATCAGCAGGCAGACGATGACCGCGACGACAGCGTTCTGCTCCAGCACGACCATGACATAGGCCGCCGCCATCATGGCTGACGTAGCGACCGAGCCGATCGACAGGTCGAAGCCGCCAACGACCAGCGTGGCGGTGACGCCAAGCGCCAGCACGCCGGTGATGGCGACCGACTGGAAAATGAAGACCGCACTTTGCGGCGAAACGAAACCGTCGGCGGCGATCGCGAAATAAGCGACGAGCCCGAACAACAGGACGATGAAACCGTAGCGGATGGCGTGGTTGCGCTGCGTCATTCAGCGCTCCCGCGCGCCGCTGCCATTTTTACCCAACTCGAACCCATGCTCTCCATTCCAATTGTGTCGCAAGTTCTTCAATTCCAGCCGGTCAAGCCGCGCGGTACGGCAGCCCGCCGGCCACCTCGGCCAGCAGGCGATCGAGATCGATGTCCGCGTTGCGGTGTTCGCCGACGATGGTCTGCTCCGACATCACCAGGATACGGTCGGCCGTCTCCAGCGCCTCGTCGAGTTCGGTGACGAACAAAAGCGTCGCGCGGCCATTGGCGCTTGCCCTCAGCTTGGCGGCGATGTCGCGCCTGGCCGAGATGTCGACGCCCTGAAACGGCTCGTCGAGAATGAACAGGCTTGCATCCTGCGCCATCCAGCGGGCGACCATCACCTTCTGCTGGTTGCCACCGGACAATGCCGACATTTCGTCCTTCTCGGAGCGGCAGACGATGCCCAATTCCTGGATCTGCCGGCGCGCCGTGGCGCGTTCCAGGCGGCGCTTGAGCACGCCCAGGTTCGACATCCGCCTCAGGAACGGCAGGCTGACATTGCGCTCGATGTTGAAGCCGCCGACGATGCCGCTGGTGGCGCGATCCTTGGCGACGAGGAAGACGCCGGCGGCGATCGCATCGCCGGCCGAGCGCGGCGCGTAGGGCTTGCCGTTCATCGTCATGGTGCCGGCGAGAGGCCTGCGCACGCCGAACAGCGTCTCGGCAAGCGCTGTCTTGCCGACACCGACCAGTCCGGTGACGGCGACGACCTCGCCGTCACCAAGCGTCAGCGATATCGGCCTGGCGCCCGGGGCGATACGCAGGCCCTCGACGGTTAGCACCGCCCGGGCCGAATGCCTGGCGACGATCTGGTCGAGGTGGATCTTGCGGCCGAGCATGGCATTGACCGCGCCTTCGTAGTCGAGCGGCTTCTTGTCGAAAACGCCGGACACGGCGCCGTCGCGCATCGAGACAATACGGTCGGCAAGCCGCCTGATATCGGACATCCGGTGCGAGATGTAGAGGATCGCCACGCCTTGCGCGCGCAGCCTGTCGACCAGCGCAAAAAGCCGATCGGCTTCGGCGCTCGACAGCGATGAGGTCGGTTCGTCGAGGATCAGCACTTTCGGCTGATGTGCCAGCGCGCGGGCAATCGCCACCATCTGGCGATCGGCCAGCGAGAGATCGCTGACGCGCGCCTTCAAGTCGATCGCCAGGTCCATGCGGTCGGCAACGGCCTTGGCCTCGCGACGCACACGGACCGGATTGAACAGGATCGGTGCGCCTTTGCCGCTCAGCCTGTCCAATGTCAGGTTCGTGGCCACGTCAAGATCGGCAACGACACCGTCATTGATGTTCTGGTGAACGGTGACGACGCCCGCATGGATCGCTTCCGCCGGCCTTCCCGGCGCAAAATCCTGGCCGGCCAAGGTCATGGTGCCGCCATCGCGTTCGTAGACGCCGCTGACAATCTTGACGAGGGTGGATTTGCCGGCGCCGTTGGCGCCCATCAGCACGGTCACTTCGCCGGCATGGAGTTCGAGCGAGACGCCGCCAAGCACCTCGTTGCGGCCAAAGGATTTCCTCAGTCCCTCTACGCGGAACACGGCATTGCCGACCATGCGTTCCTCCCTGACGGTGACGCTATGGGCTGCATCGGCAATTGTCAACACGATTGACAATTGCCAGAGCGCTCCCTAGCTTGGCCCCGCCGCCGTGGCTCCGCTATTATTGAGGGACGAGCAGGAGAGGTGAGGATGACCGGAAAGACGCCGTTCGAGCCACTGTCGGTGGAGACGCTCGCCACGCGGCTCAGCACTAACGAGGCGCTCACCCGGCGCATCGGCGAGGACGCCAGCCGCTGGAAGGTGCGCGAGGTCGGCGACGGCAACCTGAATCTCGTCTTCATCGTCGAGGGCGACCAGGGCGCGGCGGTGGTCAAGCAGGCCCTGCCCTACGTCCGGCTGGTCGGCGACAGCTGGCCGCTGCCGCTGAAGCGTTCCTTCTTCGAATATCACGCGCTGACGCGGCAAGAGGCGCGCGCGCCGGGCTCGGTGCCGGTCATCTACCATTTCGACGAGACCCAGGCGCTGATCATCATGGAGTATCTGTCGCCGCACATCATTTTGCGGCGGGCGCTGATCGAGGGCCGGCAATTACCCAACATCGCCAGGGATATCGGGCTGTTCATGGCCCGCACCCTGTTTCGTGGCTCCGATTTCTCGATGGTGACCAGGGATCGCAAGGCGGATCTGGCGCTGTTTGCGGACAATGTCGAGCTGTGCGACATCACCGAGAACCTGGTGTTTTCCGATCCTTATTTCGACGCCAAGCTAAACCGCCACACCTCGCCGCAGCTCGACGCCTTGGTTGCCGAGTTGCGCGTCGACCGCGACCTCAAGGTGGAAGCGCAGCGCCTGAAACATCTGTTCGCCGCCAATGCAGAGACATTGCTGCATGGTGATCTGCATTCCGGCTCGATCATGGTCACCGATACAGAGACCAGGATGATCGACCCAGAGTTCGCCTTCTACGGGCCAATGGCTTTCGACGTCGGCATGCTGCTCGCCAACTTCTGGATGGCCTTCTTTTCGCAGCGAGGCCATGAGCAGAACGGCAAGCGCGACGCCATGCGCGCCTATCTGCTCGATGTCACAGCGCAGACGTGGTCGGTGTTCCGCGCCGAGTTCTCGCATCTGTGGCGCACGGAGCGCAACGGCATGCTCTACCAGAAGAGCCTGTTCGAGGATCAGGGCGACAGGCTCGGCGCCGAGCAGGCGCTCGACCATGTGCTGCACCGGATCTGGGACGACCTGCTCGGCTTTGCCGGCATCGAGGTGCACCGGCGCATACTCGGCCTCGCCCACAATGCCGATTTCGAGACCATTGCCGACGAAGACCTGCGCGCCACATGTGAAGCGAGGGCGCTGAAGTTCGGCCGCCACATCGCCGTCAACAGGCGTCATATCCACAGCATCGACGAGGTCAACAACCTCGCCACGCTGATCGAACAGGAGAACCGCATTTGAACGTCGGCGAGCGCCACTATCGCACTATCTGGCTGAGCGACGATGGGCGCTCGGTGGAGATCATCGACCAGCGCTGGCTGCCGCATGACTTCCGTATCGTGAAGGTCGATACCGTTAACGGCGTCGCCACCGCCATCCGCGACATGTGGGTGCGCGGCGCGCCGCTGATCGGTGTGACCGCTGCCTATGGCGTCGCCATGCAGATGGCGGACGATTCGTCGGATGCCGCGCTCGATGCCGTCTGGGAGACGCTCCACGAGACGCGTCCGACGGCGATCAATCTGCGCTGGGCTCTGGATGAGATGCGGCGGTTCCTGCGGCCGCTGCCGACGGAACAACGCGCCGCAGCCGCCTATCGGCGCGCCAGCGAGATCGCCGACGAGGATGTCGGGCTCAACCGCGCCATCGGCGAGAACGGTCTCGCCATCATCAAGGACATCGCTGCGCGCAAAAAGCCGGGCGAAGCCGTCAACATCCTGACGCATTGCAACGCCGGATGGCTGGCCACCGTCGATTACGGCACCGCCACCGCGCCGATCTACCTGGCAACGGAGGCCGGCATTCCGGTCCATGTCTATGTCGACGAGACGCGGCCGCGCAACCAGGGCGCCCAGCTGACGGCCTGGGAGATGGCCGGCCACGGCGTGCCGCACACGCTGATCGTCGACAATGCCGGCGGCCACCTGATGCAGCGCGGCGCAATCGACATGGTCATTGTCGGCACCGATCGCACCACCGCCGACGGCGACGTCTGCAACAAGATCGGCACCTATCTGAAGGCGCTCGCCGCCTCCGACAATGACGTGCCGTTCTACGTTGCGCTGCCTTCGCCGACCATCGACTGGACGGTGGGCGACGGACTTGCCGAAATCCCGATCGAGGAACGCTCCGGCGACGAGGTTTCGCTGGTGTGGGGCAAGACCGCGAGCGGCGAGATCGCCCAGGTGCGCGTCTCGCCGGAAGCGACGCCCGCGGCAAACCCCGCCTTCGACGTGACGCCGGCGCGGCTGGTCACCGGTCTGATCACCGAGCGCGGCGTCGCCAAGGCCTCGCGCGACGGGCTGAAGGCAATGTTCCCGGAGCGGGGATAGTCGGCTCTCGCAAGGGCCAGGAACCACCTTTCGCGGTTCAGAAGGTGCTGCTCTTTGCGATCTCCAGCGAGTTGACGAAATCCAGTGAACGCCGCAGCGCGCGACGAATGGTGGCGATATCCACCGGCGTGCTTCGCCGCTGGGGATCGCGGCGCTGCGGGCGCTGCAGCCGCAATGGCAGTTCGATGCTGACCGGCAGCGTCGCGGGAAGCGCTGCCCAGTACGGTCCGTAGCCGATCGAGCCGTCGCCGATGGCACAAAACGCCCATCCCTCGCCGGTGCTCGCGACATCCTTCAGATGGGCATGCCCAATCGCCTCGATGGCATCAGCGATATCTGGCGCCGGCTGCATCGCTTCGTTGCTGTAGGTAAAGACATTTCCAGCATCGTGGTTCAGGCGCACATGTCGCGAGCCGATGTCGCGGATGAAGCCTGCCCCCAGCCGGGCGCCGCCGAGCAGATCGCCTTGGCCGTGCCCGGGGTTCTCGAGTGCCAGAACGATGCCGGCTTCCTCCAGCTTCGGCAGGAGGGCGTCGATCGTTTTGCGGATCGCCGCGCTGTTTCTCGCCGGGCCGGCATTGGTGATCAGGAAGGACGCACCAAGACCGGCGGCAAAGCCGATGCGGCGGGACAAGGCGTCGACGGCATCGGCTCCGGAGAGGTCGAGATGAGCCGATACGGCATTGATCCCCAGCCCGGCATGTTCCGCTGCCCGGCGCAGCTTCGCGGCCTGCGCAGCCGCAAACATGCTTTCATCGAAATCGACATAACCACGGATGAAGGCCGGCTCGACATGGAGGGCGCCGGCCGCTGCAATCTCCTCGAGGGCCAATTCCATGGAATAGCCATCGAAGAGCGCGGTCGATACCGAGACGGTCCGGCGCGGCGAAGGCAGGGCTCAGGCTCCCTTGCCGTAGACGATCAATTCCGAGGCTTCCTTCACCTTGGCCGGAGACAGCGCTTCGCGCCAGTCGTCCCGGACCACGACCCCCTTGGCGAACCGCATCAGGCGCAGCGCCGCATCGGACGGCACTTTCGGAGAGAAGCCGAACCACATGGCGATCTCGACGTTCAGATGGCCTATCAGGAAGTCCATCGCGGCCTGTCTGGGAATGCCATATTTGCGCTCACACTCCTCGACGGCCTCGACCATGGTGTCGACGAAGGGCATGGCCACCATTTCGGACAGGCCCGGCTCCAGGATCGCCAGTTGCTCGACCGTGACGCGATGGCTGTCGATGATCGGCGACCACATGGCCTTGCACACTTGCTCGCCAAGCGCATAGTGCTCTTCCGGACCTTGCATCAGGGCACACACGATCGATTGCCTGGCGATGCCGCCATGGTAATCGCGACGCGCGGCCCACTCCGTCTCGTCGCCGAACAGCGGCGGATGGCAGGGATGGCCGACGAAATAGGTGAGATCCGGCCGATCCGCGGGCAAGTCGCCGGCATAGGGCGCTGCCGCATCCAGAATGAGGATCATGGTGCCCGCGGCAAGCATCGGCGAGATCTGCCGCGCCACCTGGCCGATGATATTGTCCGGCAGAGCCATCACCACGACCTTGGCGCCAGGAATGCCCTCCTCCATGGCGACGGCGCCGATGTCGGCTTCTCCCAGCCGCTTGCGGCCGGCCTCGCCGATCTCCACGGCGCGGACATCGTAGCCCGCTTCGATCAGCTTGCGTGTCACGCGGAAGCCCATCTTCCCTCCGGCTCCAAGCACCGCCACGGATGTCGTCATTTGCTTCTCTCCCATTTGCCTTGATGGCGCGCCGATGGCGCAGATTCAGCCGAACGCTTGCAGCGCGGCTTCGAGCTCCGGATGCGTGGCGGCGTAGTCGCGTGCGGGAATGCCTGCCGCCGCGGCTTCGAAAGCATCATGCAGGCTTCGGACGCCGGCGGCCGGCCCGCCTGGATGCGCCATGATCCCGCCGCCGCAGCAGTAGATGAAATCGTCCGAGCCGAGCCTCGTATAGGTCTCGGCTGCCTGCACAGCGCTCTGTCCAGACGAAAACACCGGCATGACGGTATCGGGACGGCCAGCCCGTTCGAACATCGGGGTGAGACAGCCATGGGCCGACGCCATCACCGACTCGTCCGGCTCGCAGAACTTGTTGGACAACCCGTTGACGTGCATGTGGTCGATGCCCGCCAGGCGCCAGAATTTCTGATAGGCGAGATAGCTCATGCCGAGATCGGGAGAGCGGCTGAAGAGGCCCCAGCCGGCCCGATGGCCGTGCAGCGCAACGGCGGAGTGGCGGCGCATCTCGATGACGGCGGACAGGCCGACGGAATTCAGGACCAGCATGGCGCAGGTCCCGCCACGGCGCTCGATCAGATCCAGCTGGCGACGCATGGCGTCGATGTCACCGGAAATGTTGGCGGCATACATGACCTTGCGCCCGGTCCTGTCGGCGTGCCTGTCTATCACCGCCATGACCGCTTCGAACCGGTGTTCGAACGGCGAATGCGGAGGGTCTCCCATCAATTCGTCGTCCTTGATGAAATCAAGACCCGCGGCAATCAGCGTGTCGGCCAGGGCCGCCGTCTCCTGCGGGCTAAGACCAACGCTCGGCTTGACGATGGTGCCGATCAGCGGACGCCCTTCGACGCTCGTCAGGCGACGCGTTCCCTCGACGGCGAAGGCCGGCCCTGGATGGGCATCCGCGAAGGCATCGGGAAAGGTAACGTCGAGGAGACGCATGGCCGAAAAATGATGCAGCTCAAACAGATTTCCGAGAACCGTCGACCAGACCGAAGCCAGCACTGTCCCCGTATTCTCGATGTTCCAGGAAAGGCCCACCTTGGCCCGGCGCGGCCTCACGGTCGCATTTTTTGGCGAGCGTGAGAACGGCAACGCCTCGCTGTCGACCTCGGCAACATCGCTGATGAAATCGACGCGGGCTCCGAACCTGCGCAGCAGCTCCGGCGTTTCCCCGGGTATGGCACGGAACGTCCCGCTTGATTGTTCGCCCGCCATTGCAGCCGCGGCAACCTCCAGCGGGTAGCGGGTTTCGATCAGATAGGTGGCGCGGAGGCGACCGGACAATGCAGGCTTCCCGGCTGGAATGATGTTCATGGAGCGACCGTTAGCACCAAAAAGATATCATGTCATCAGATGAGTTTTCCCAGGCAAAAAAATTCGCCGACCGCTCAGCCGGCTCCGCCGCCGGCCAGTTTGGAATAGAGTTCGTTGGCGCGGCCGATGTGGTCAGCCATTGCGGCGCTCGCACCTTCCGCATCACCACTGGCGATCGCCTTGTAGATCCGCTCGTGCTCTTCGACGGTCAGCCGCTCGGCGCCTTTCATCGCCACCAGATCCCGTTTGAAACGGGACAGCCATTCGAGCATTCCCTTCGCCACCGCCGCTATCATCGAATTGCCGCTCATCTCCGCAATGACGGCGTGGAACTCCATGTCGGCCGCCACGAACCGGGCCTGGTCGCCCTTTGCCTCGCGCAAATGACGCAAGGTCTCCGCGAGGCGTTCCAGACTCTTGGCCGTGGCGCGCCGCGTGGCTATCCGAACCAGGCCCGTTTCCAGCAAGAGCCTGACTTC
Organism: Mesorhizobium sp. BR1-1-2; assembly: GCF_020165435.1. Taxonomy (NCBI): domain Bacteria; kingdom Pseudomonadati; phylum Pseudomonadota; class Alphaproteobacteria; order Hyphomicrobiales; family Phyllobacteriaceae; genus Mesorhizobium; species Mesorhizobium sp. BR1-1-2. The sequence goes on along the minus strand of NZ_JAIUID010000005.1, from coordinate 185,542 downwards.
CTTGAGTTCTTCGAGCCCGCGAGAGTTCGTCGCCAGCATCATGACCATGGCCGCGGAGACCTGATCGACGATCACATCGGGCGTCGGATTGATGACGCGGGCGCGTTCTCCGTGCGAGATCCTGATAAGCCCCATCTGCTGGAGCGACAGCATCGCTTCCCGGATCGAGGGCCGGCCGACGCCGATCATCGTCATCAATTCCTTTTCCGACGGCAATTGAGAGCCGGGCGGGAATTCGGACGTCGAGATTGCCGCCATCAGCCGGTCAAGCACCTCCACATACAATTTCTTTTTCTGGACCGGCTCCATCCGTCCCTCCCTGGGTGTTCGCGGCATAGTCGATCCCGAGTCGTGTCGGCAGACAAGGGTCGAGCGATCGATTGACATTACATATATGATGACCTAACGTCCGTCTACGGCCGGCTTTGGACCGCTTGCCGGGGCAGGCCGGCTCTGTTTGGCCAAGGAAAGAACGAAGCGACGGCCGAGCTTCGTCTCGTCCACAATCCAAAGGAGGTTTCGGCGATTGGGTTGCGGTGCCCGCTTGCCTATTTGGTATGCTGGTATAACATGTAGCTGGTATGGCGTCTTTGGATGGACGCTGTAACGAAATGGCAAGGCCGATCCTATCGGCCGGTGTTTTTGGGAGGAAATATCATGAAGTTTTCAACCGTGGCGGCGCTCGCCGGCGCCGTGCTGGTCAGCGTCTCGGCTGTGCCGGCAATGGCGTCACCGGATGCGCCGGTGATCGCGCTCGCCAACGCCTATTATGGCAACACGTGGCGGCACCAGATGGTGGAGGCTTTCGAAGCCTCGGCCAAGGAGGCCAAGGCGGCCGGTCAGATCGCCGACTACATCGTCATGAACGGCGACGGCTCGGTGGCGCAGCAGAACAGCCAGATCGCCGAACTGATCCTCAAGAAGGTCGACGTGCTCGCTGTCGACGCCGCCTCGGAAACCGCGGTCAACGGGATCATCGAAAAAGCCTGCAAGGCCGGCATCATCGTCGTTTCGTTCGATTCGGTCGCTTCGGCGCCCTGCAACTACCAGCTCAACTTCGACTTCAAGGGCTACAAGGCAGCCCAGGCCGAGGCCGTCTTCAAGATGATCGGCGGCAAAGGCAACGTCATCCAGGTGCGCGGCGTCAAGGGTTCGGCGCCCGACAACGACATGTTCAACGCGCAACAGTCGGTACTGGCCAAATATCCCGATATCAAGGTCGTCGCCACGGTCTACGGCCAGGCGACCGCGTCGGTCGCACAGGCGGCCATCGCCAACGTGCTGCCCTCGCTGCCGCATGTCGACGCCGTGCTCGCACAGGGCGGCAGCGACGATGTCGGCATCGCCCAGGCGTTCGTCCAGTATGGCGGCGACTATGCCGGCAAGATGCCGATCATCGAAGGCGGCGGCGGCACCGACTTCGTCAAATGGTGGGCCGAGGAGAACGCCAAGAACGGCTACCAGACGATCTCGATGAACACCACACCAGGCATTGGCGGCGCCGCGTTCTGGCTCGGCCTGTCGCTGCTGAAGGGCGCCAAGGCACCCAAAGTGATGATCATGCCGGTGGCCACCGTCGATGCCGGCAACCTCAAGGAATACGCAAAGCTGCCGGGCGGCCAGATCATCAGCCCCAGCTATTCGCTCGACTGGGTCAAGCAGAACCTACTGAGCAAGTAAGGTTGGCAACGCCAGGGACCGGGCGCCGCGGAACGGCCGCGCCCGGTCCCTGCCCGTGAAGAAACGGAGGACGAATGTCCCATCTCGCCGTAGCCGCCCCGGAAGGCGCAGCCGCCGCGGTGCTCGCCGATCCGACCCGGCAGAGCGTTGTTTCGCTTTCCGGGATCACCAAGAGCTTCGGACCGACGCTGGCGAATATAGAGATCGACCTCGCCGTCTCCGCCGGCGAGATCATCGGGCTGGTCGGCGGCAACGGCGCCGGCAAATCGACGCTGATGCGCATCCTCTGCGGGGCGATGTGGCCGACCCTGGGCTCGATTTCGTTTGCCGGCCAGAATATCGGCTTCGCCGGCTACGACACGGCGGAGGCACAGCGCCGCGGCATCCGCATGGTGCACCAGGAATTGTCGCTGTGCGCCAACCTCTCGGTGGCCGAAAACTTCTTCCTGGAAATTCCGGCGGATGCCGCCAACCGGCCGGGCTGGCGGGCACTCTACAGGGCGCGCGCCCGCTCGGCGCTGGACGCCGTCTTTCCCGCAAACGGCATCGATGTGAATGCCGAAGTCGGCCACCTCTCCATCGCCGAACGGCAAATGGTCGAGATTGCACGGGCCGCCGCGACACCCGGCGTCAAGCTGATCATTCTTGACGAGCCGACCTCCTCGCTCGATCTCGATCGATCGAGACAGTTGCGGGCCTTCATCCGCGAGCGCGCCAAATCCGGCCTCGCCTTCATCTTCATCAGCCACAAGCTTCAGGAAATCATCGACATCGCCACCCAGGTGGTGGTGCTGCGCAATGGACGCACGGCCTGGCGCGGCGATGTGGCCGAGACGTCGATCGGCAGGCTGGTGCAACTCATGGGAGGCGACGCCAATTCGATCCACCAGCACGGTACCGCCGCCACCGGCAGCCGCGAAGCGCTGGTGCGACTGTCCGGGTTCCTGACCGCTGAACTCGGCCGCGACATAGAGATCGGCCGCGGTGAGATCATCGGGCTGGCAGGCCTCGAGGGCAGCGGCCAGAAAGAGTTGCTGCACGCAATCTTCAAGCCCGGTTCCGGAACGGATGCGGCCGTCGTCAGAAACGGTGAAGCCGGTTTCATCGCGGGCGACCGCCAGAAGGAAGGCGTGTTCCCCTTGTGGAGCGTGCTGGGCAATATCAGCATCGGCGCCCTGGCGCGTCGCCCGGCGCTGGGCTTGGTGTCGGACCGCGCCAACCGCGCGGCAGCGGCCGATGCCGCCGGCCGGCTGCGGCTCGACGAAACCCGCTTCGGATCCAACATATTGGAGCTCAGCGGCGGCAACCAGCAGAAGGCGCTGGTCGCCCGGGCGCTGGTCGCCGACACGCCGATCGTCCTGCTCGACGATCCGACGCGCGGCGTCGACATCGCCACCAAGCAGGATTTCTACCGCCTCTGCAACGGCATTGCGCGAGGCGGGCGCACGCTCATCTGGCACACGACCGAAGATGCCGAACTCCTGGCCTGCGATCGCGTGCTGGTGTTTTCCGGCGGCCGCATCGTCAAGGAACTGGCTGGCGAGGCGATCACGGAATCGGCCATCGTTGGAGCGTCCTTTGCCCAGCAGGCGGACAAAGCCGCCGGCGTCGCGCGCAGCGGCGCTGCCGGCGCCGGGCTTGCCCGCCGGCTGGTGAACGCTGCCCCCTTCATCGGCCTCGCCGCCGTACTGGCCGTGATGATCTCGGCCAATCCGGCGGTCGCCTCCATTTTCGGGCTCGATCTCTTGCTTATGCCGGCGCTGTCGCTGGTGCTGGTGACCGCGGCGCAGATGTTCATCGTCGGCGGCAGCGAGATCGACCTCGGCGTCGGCGCGTTCGCGGGGCTCGTCAGCGTGCTCAGCGCCACGCTGCTCTACGACCAGCCGTGGCTCGGCGCGCTGGCGCTGGCGGCGGCGATCGCCGCCTATGCCGGGCTCGGCGGCCTGATTCAGGCGCGCAAGATCCCGGCCATCGTCGTGACGCTGGGCGCCTCCTTCATCTGGGTCGGGATAGGCTATGCGCTGCAGCCGACGCCGGGCGGCGCCAGCCCCGAATGGCTATCGGCGATGTTCAACTGGTCGCTTGGCTTCGTGCCAACCTCGATCATCCTTATCGCCGCGGTGGCAGTCGTGGTGTTCGTGATCGACCGGCTGCCCCTCGGTGTGGTGCTGCGCGGTTTCGGCAACAATCCGACCGCGATGATCCGTTCCGGCTGGTCGCCGACGCGCTACGCGCTGGTGCGCTACCTCGTCGCCGGGCTGTTCGCCGCCGCCGCCGGCCTGTCGCTGACGGCGATCAACACGGCGAGCGACATCAATTCCGGTAATTCGTTCACGCTGCTCAGTGTCGCCGCCGTGGTGATGGGCGGCTGTTCGCTGCTGGGCGGCGTCATCTCGCCGGTCGGCGCCGTCGCCGGCGCGGTCACGCTGGCGCTGATCGGCGCCCTGCTCGGCACGCTGAGCGTGAGCAGCGACTTCAACGCAGCCACGCAGGGACTGATCCTCATCGCCCTGCTGACCTTGCGCAGCCTGACCGCGGACCGCAGGAGCGAACAATGAACGCGCTTGCCGCCTTCAGCCCTTGGGCGCAGAAAAACCGCTGGATCTGGTCCGCGATCGGGGTGCTGCTGCTCTGGCTGGTGTTGTCCATCGTCACCAACCGGTTCAGCCTCTCAAGCCTGTCCGGCATCATTCTGTCGGCCTCGTTCCTCACGGTCGTCGGCATCGGCCAGATGTTCGTCGTCACCACCGGGCGCGGCAATATCGACCTCTCCGTGGCCTCGGTGATCACGCTCAGCGCCTTCCTGGCGCTGCTGACCATCAAGGGCCAGGACGCCAACCTCGCCGTCGGCGTCGGCGCCGCGATCCTGCTCGGCCTTGCGGTCGGCGCCCTCAACGCGCTGCTCGTCGTCGGGCTGAACATACCGGCCATCATCGCCACGCTGGCGACGGGCTATGTGCTGGCGACCGCTACGCTGCTGTCGAACCGCGCGATATCGGGCTTCGCCATCAGTCCGCTGTTGAAGACGCTGGCGACGGGCCGCGTCGCGGGCGTGCCGATCATGGCAGTCATCGCCATCCTGGGCGTCGCCGCAACGTCGTTCGTGCTACGCTATACCGTTTACGGGCAACTGCTCTCGGCAGTCGGCCAGAACCGCGCGGCGGCGCGGCTGGCGGCGATCCGCAACAACCGGGTCATCGCCTCGGCGTTCATCATCTCCTCGGTGCTGGCCTCGCTCAACGGGCTGCTGCTGGGCGCCTATATCGGCGGCGCCTTCCTCGAAATGGGCCAGCCCTATCTCCTGCAATCCATCGCCGCGGTGGTGCTGGGCGGGACGCTGATCTTCGGCGGCTCCGCAACGGCGCTCGGCACGCTGTTCGCCAGCATCCTTTTGATCCTCATCGTCACCACCATGCAGATCATCGGCCTGCCGCCCGGCGCGCAGGACATCGTCCAGGGCATCGTCGTCATTTTCGTGCTGGCGCTGGCCGGCCGGCAGGTGCTGTCGCGGCGCGCCGCCGTCGATCCCACCGCCCTCGAGAACGCAGGCGGCGACGGCGCGGCGAAACCCGGAGCGGGCGCTGCGGCAATCAGGCCGCAGTGACAAAGCAGGGATGATTTCTCTTGCCAAGATGGTAGAGTGATCATACCAGTATATAAGGTGACGATTGGCGAGACCATCGTTCAATATTTAGGAGCAAGGCTAGATGACGACGATCGCGCTGTTCGGTGCCGGCGGCAAAATGGGCTACCGCCTTTCGACCAATTTCCGCGGCTCGCCCTATACGATCCGCCATGTGGAGGTCAGCGAGGCCGGGCGCGAGCGGCTGAAGACCGGGCTGGGCTTCGATACCGTCAGTGCCGACGAGGCGCTGGAAGGCGCCGAGGTGGTGATCCTGGCGGTTCCGGACACCCATATCGGCAAGGTCGCGGCAAGCATCGAAAGCAAGCTTGCGCCGGGCACGATGGTGATCGTTCTCGACGCCGCGGCGCCGTTTGCCGGCCATTTGCCTGATCGTCCCGACCTGACGTACTTCGTCACTCACCCCTGCCATCCGCCGATCTTCAACGACGAAACCGACATGGCGGCCAAGAAGGATTATTTCGGCGGCGTCAAGGCCAAGCAGCACATGGTCAGCGCACTGATGCAGGGACCGGAAGCGGACTACGCCAAGGGCGAGGCCATCGCCAAGATCATCTGGGCGCCGGTGATGCGCTCGCACCGCGTTTCCGTCGAGCAGATGGCGCTGCTCGAGCCCGGCCTTTCGGAGACCGTGTGCGCCTCGCTGCTGGTGGTCATGAAGGAAGCGGTCGACGAGGTCGTGGCGCGCGGCGTCGACCAGCAGGCGGCCCTGGATTTCCTGCTCGGCCACATGAATGTGCTCGGCGCCGTGATCTTCGGCGAAACCAAGGGCGTCTTCTCCGACGCCTGCAACAAGGCCATCGAATTCGGCAAGCCGGTGCTGATGCGCGACGACTGGAAGCGGGTCTTCGAACCGGAAGAGATCGCAGCCAGCATCCAGCGGATTACCTGAGAGGCCCGAGTCGGCTGACCGCTTGGATACAGATCACCTGAATTAGTGGTTGACTCATCATACCAGTTGGCTTTAGCTGTTCCTGGACTCGCATCGGTCATGCTTCCCTGGAAGTTTGAAGTGGATGCGAGTGGAGACGGCGGGAGCGGAGTGGGGAGCAGTCCGGATGACAGCCGGCGATCGGCTCTGAAATCCGGGCGGCGCGCTGCCGGCACTGCCTGACGGGTTCAATTGCAGACAGCGGCCTCGAAACGATCGAGGCATGGGTTTCAACGGGAGGACTTCATGAAACTAACACACAGAATGACGCTTGCCGCCTTCGCCGGCGTGCTGGCACTCGGCACGGCGATGCCCGCCTACGCGGCGGATCTCATCGCCATCATCACCCCATCGCACGACAATCCGTTCTTCAAGGCGGAAGCCGTCGGCGCCGAAGCCAAGGCCAAGGAACTGGGCTACGAGGCGCTGGTGCTGGTCCATGACGACGACGCCAATAAGCAGTCCGAGCTGATCGACACCGCGATCGGCCGCGGCGCAAAGGCGATCATCCTCGACAATGCCGGCGCCGACGCCACCGTCGCCGCCGTGCAGAAGGCCAAGGACGCCGGCGTCCCCTCCTTCCTCATCGATCGCGAGATCAACGCCACCGGCGTCGCGGTGGCGCAGATCGTCTCCAACAATTACCAGGGCGCCCAGCTCGGCGCGCAGGAATTCGTCAAGCTGATGGGCGAGAAGGGCAATTTCGTCGAGCTGGTCGGCAAGGAATCCGACACCAATGCCGGCATCCGTTCCAAGGGCTATCACGACGTCATCGACGACTATCCGGACCTGAAGATGGTGGCGCAGCAGTCGGCCAACTGGAGCCAGACCGAGGCCTATTCCAAGATGGAATCGATCCTGCAGGCCAATCCCGACATCAAGGGCGTCATCTCCGGCAACGACACCATGGCGATGGGCGCCTATGCGGCGCTTGCCGCGGCCGGCCGCAAGGACGTCATCGTCGTCGGCTTCGACGGATCGAACGACGTGCGCGATTCCATCACCTCGGGCGGCATCAAGGCGACGGTGCTGCAACCTGCCTATGCCCAGGCGCAGATGGCGGTCGAACAGGCCAACGACTTCATCAAGAACAAGAAGTCGCCCGAGAAGGAAAAGCAGCTGATGGACTGCGTGCTCATCAATGGCGACAATGCCGCCAAGCTGGAAACCTTCGCGCTCAAGAACTGAGCCGGCGCAACGCGAACAGCGGGGGGCGAACCGAGGTTCGTCCCTCGCTCCTTTTCACCAGGATGCCTCGACCGCCATGCAGAAAAAGCCGAGTTGGCCGATCCTTGCCCTGACCGCCGGCATCGCACTCAGCGCCTGCAAGATCCTGCCGACGCCATCGGCGCAAGGCGACGGCAATGCTTCTGCCTTCAACCCCGACAAGATGGTCGAGGACATCTGGGCGGCGAAAGTCATCCCCTACCTGCAGCAGAAGGCTGGACCGTTCGCCGAGGTCCATGCGCTGGCAAAGACCGATCCGGCGGCGGCCGGCGCCAAATACGGCAATCCGAAGAAGCAGGCGAATTCGCCATGGACCTTCGCGGTCCGCGTCGAAGGCAAGATCGTCGCCGCCAACACGCAGTCGCGCGCGGCCACCATCGATGTCGACGTCGACGGTGACGGCAAGGCGGACGCACGCGTCCAGATCGGGCCGGCCATGCGCGGCACGGCGCTGCGCGACAGCCTCGACTTCGTGCAGTTCAACGATTTCACCAACCAGATCGACTTCGCCCAGTTCGGCAAGGCTTTCAACGCCCATGCCGGCAAGACGGTGCTCGCCAAGCTGCCGCGCGAGGCGCTGGAAGGCCGCACCGCCAAGGTGCTCGGCGCCTATACGATCGAAGGCGGCCAGGACCTGCCGCTGGTGACGCCGGCGGAGGCCGAGATCGGGCCGAAGCCATGAGCCAGACGAATGGCCATGACGTCATCCTCAAGCTGGAGGATGTCTCGAAAGTCTATGCCGGCACGGTCGCGGTCAAGCAGGCGAATTTCGAGGTGCGCAGGGGCGCGGTCAACGTTCTGGTCGGCGAAAACGGCGCCGGCAAGTCGACGCTGATGAAGATCATCGCCGGCGTCGAGCAGCCGACAGTAGGGCGCATCCTGCTCGAAGGCGAAGAGGTCTCGTTCTCGTCGTCGGGAGACGCGGTCGACCGCGGCATCGGCATGGTGTTCCAGGAGCTGAACCTGTTCGGCAATCTGTCGGTCGCCGAGAACATCTTCGCCACGCGCGAGATCACCAACCGCTTCCGCAAGATCGACCGCAAGGAGCAGGAGCGGCGGGCCGGCGAATTCCTGGAGCGGCTGGAAGCCGGCATCCGGCCCGACATGCTGGTCGAGGATCTGCGCATCGGCCAGCAGCAACTGGTCGAGATCGCCAAGGCGGTTTCGCTCGACGCCAAGATCCTCATCATGGACGAGCCGACCTCGGCGCTGAGCGCCGCCGAAGTCGAGATCCTGTTCAAGGTGATCGCCGACCTCAAGGCGCGCGGCGTCGCCATCGTCTACATCTCGCACCGGCTGGAGGAACTGATCCGCATCGGCGACTACATCACCGTGCTGCGCGACGGCCGCATCACCGGCCAGGAGGAGATGAAAAACGTCGATACGCAGTGGATCGTGCGGCAGATGATCGGCTCGGACGCAAAGGACTTCGCCAAGGCCGACGGCCACGTGCCGGGCGCGGAAATCTTTCGCGCCGAGGAGATCTGCCTGCCGCGCGTCACCGGCGGGCTGGCGGTCGACCACGTCTCGCTGTCGCTGCGCGCCGGCGAGATTCTCGGCATATACGGGCTGATGGGTGCGGGGCGCAGCGAGCTGTTCGACTGCATCATGGGCCGTCACGGCCATGCCAGCGGCAAGATCTTCATCGCCGGAAAGCAGGTGAAGGAGCGCGACACGACGCGCCGCATCCAGCGCGGGCTGGCCTTGATCCCCGAGGACCGCCAGCGCGAGGGCCTGGTGTCGATCCTCTCGGTTGCCAGCAATTTGACGATGGCCAGCCTGTCGCGCTTCGTGCGCCTGTTCCATATCCGAGGCGGCGCCGAGCGGGAGGCCGTGGTGCAGATGGTGCGGGAACTCGCAATCAAGGTCGCCGACCCGGCCCAGGAAGTCTCGTCGCTGTCGGGCGGCAACCAGCAGAAGGTGGTGATCGGCAAGGCGCTGCTCACCGGGCCGAAAGTGCTTCTGATGGACGAGCCCAGCCGCGGCATCGATGTCGGCGCCAAGGCCGATGTCTTCCGCACCATGCGCAAGCTTTCGCGCGACGGGCTGGGCATCCTGTTCGCCACCTCCGACCTCGATGAGGTGATGGCGCTGTCCGACCGCATCGCGGTGATGAGCAATGGCAGATTGACCGGCATGTTCGACCGCGCCGAAGCGACGGAGACGGCGATCGTCGCCGCGTCCGCGCTGGGCCACGGACCGGCGGCACATGGGGAGCAACGCTGATGACTGACATTCCGGCCAAGGCGGCCGCTTCCTCCGCCTCCAGCGGCTCGGCGCTGCTGACGCTGATGAAGCTCAGAACCTTCATCGCGCTGATCGCCGTGCTGGTGTTCTTCTCGATCGCGGCGCCGAACTTCCTGTCGGCCGCCAATCTGATCCTGATGGCCAAGCACGTGGCGCTCAACGCCTTCCTCGCCATGGGCATGACCTTCGTCATCATTACCGGCGGCATCGACCTTTCGGTCGGCTCGATCGTCGGCCTGTGCGGCATGGTGGCCGGCTATCTCGTGCTCAACGGCATCGACCTGCAGATCGGCTACACCATCTATTTCAACGTCGTCGAGATCGCCCTGATCACGCTCGCGGTCGGCATGCTGATCGGCGCCGTCAACGGGCTGCTGATCACCAGGCTCAATGTCGCGCCCTTCATCGCCACGCTGGGCGTGCTCTATGTGGCGCGCGGCTTCGCGCTGCTTTCCTCCGACGGCCGCACTTTCCCCAATCTCGTCGGCAAACCGGAACTGGGCACCACCGGTTTCGGCTTCCTGGGCGCCGGCCGGCTGCTCGGCCTGCCGGTCTCGATCTGGATCCTGATCGTGGTGGCGCTGGGGGCGGCCTATCTCGCCCGCTACACCCCGCTCGGCCGCCACATCTTCGCCGTCGGCGGCAATGAGCGCGCAGCGCGCATCTCGGGCGTGCGGGTCAACATGGTCAAGATGTTCGTCTACATGTTCTCCGGCTTCTGCGCGGCGATCGTCGGGCTGATCATCTCGTCGGAGCTGATGGCCTCGCATCCGGCAACGGGCGAGAGCTTTGAGCTCAACGCCATCGCCGCGGCAGTGCTTGGCGGCACATCGATGTCGGGCGGCCGCGGCACGATCGGCGGCACCATTGTCGGCGCCTTCGTCATTGGCATCCTTTCGGACGGGCTGGTGATGATGGGCGTGAGCTCGTTCTGGCAGATGGTGATCAAGGGCCTCGTCATCATCGTCGCCGTCGTCGTCGACCAGGCGCAGCGCCGGCTCCAGCAGCGCGTCACCCTGATGCAGATGGCAAAGGCGGGCTGATCATGACGGAGTTGCGTGGAGCGCTGATCGGCTGCGGCTTCTTCGCCGTCAACCAGATGCATGCCTGGCGCGATATCGAGGGCGCCTCGATCGTCGCCATTTGCGACCGCGATCCGGAGCGGCTGCGGATCGTCGGCGAGCAGTTCGGCGTGACACGGCGCTACACCGATGCGGCGGAACTTTTCGCCGCCGAGACGCTCGATTTCGTCGACATCGCCACCACTGTCGGCAGCCATCGGCCACTGGTCGAGATGGCGGCCGCGCATGGCGTTCCCGTCATCTGCCAGAAGCCGTTCGCGCCGACGCTTGGCGATGCCAAGGCGATGGTCGCGGCCTGCGCCAAAGCCGGCGTGCCGCTGATGGTGCATGAGAATTTCCGCTGGCAGTCGCCGATCCAGGCGGTGCGCGCCGCGCTCGACAGCGGTGAGATCGGCACGCCCTTCTTCGGACGCATCTCCTTCCGCTCCGGCTATGACGTGTTTTCGGGCCAGCCCTATCTGGCAACGGGAAAGCGCTTCATCATCGAGGATCTCGGCATCCATATCCTCGACATTGCCCGCTTCCTGCTCGGCGACGTCACGAGCCTGACCGCGCGGACCACACGTATAAACCCGGCGATCGCCGGCGAGGATGTGGCGACGATGCTCATGGATCATGCCGGCGGTGCCACATCGATTGTCGACTGCAGCTATGCGACCAAGCTCGCCACCGAGCCGTTCCCGGAAACACTCATCGAGCTCGACGGCGCCGACGGCACGATCCGGCTGGCGCAGGGCTACCGGCTGACCGTCACCGGCAAGAGCGGAACCAGAATGAGCGATGTCTCGCCGCCGCTTCTGCCCTGGGCCTCGCGGCCATGGCACAACATCCAGGAAAGCGTGCTGGCGATCCAGCGGCACTGGGTCGACTGCCTTGCATCAGGCAAGGAGCCGGCGACCTCGGGCGCCGACAATCTCAAGACCTTCGCCCTTGTCGAAGCCGCCTATGCGGGTGCTGCGAGCCGCGAACCGGTGCAGATCGAAGCCTTGCTGAAATGACAGCCGACGCGTTCGATCTTTACGGCACACGGGCGGCCGAAGCGGCACCGATCCTGCTGTGTGCGGGCGCGCTGAGCGCGGAGCTGGTCAATGGCAATTTGCGCACCATCCGCCATGGCGGCACCGAAGTGCTGCGCGCCATCGCCTATATCGTACGCGACCGCGACTGGGGCACTTATGAGCCGGAGCTCACGGACCTGACCATCGACCAGAAGGACGACCGTTTCTCGGTAAGCTATGAGGCGAATTGCACCGGCCCGGACGACAGCAGCCTCCGCTTTCACGCGACGATCGAAGGCTCCGCCGACGGCAGGCTGGTCTTCGATGTGACCGCACTGCCCGAGAGCGACTTCGAGACCAACCGCTGCGGCTTCTGCATCCTGCATCCGATCGTCGGCCTCGCCGGCAGCCCGGTGACGGTGGAGCACACCGATGGCAGCGTGGTGAAGACGGAGCTGCCTGATCTGATCGACCCGTGGCAGCCCTTCAAGGATCTGCGTGCCATCACCCATGGAGTGCAGCCCGGCCTCAGCGCCGAATGCCGGATGGATGGCGATATTTTCGAGATGGAGGACCAGCGCAACTGGTCGGACGCCTCCTACAAGACCTATGTGCGGCCGCTGGCTTTGCCGTGGCCCTATGTGCTGCCAGCCGGCCAGCCGATGTGCCAGACGGTGAGCCTGCGCCTTATCGGCGACACCAGGATGCCCGCCGCGGCGGCGAGTGCCGAACCGGTCCGCATCGAACTCGGCGAGACCGGGCCGAGGCTGCCCGATATCGGCGTGATCGTCTATCCCGAGGACGTCGAGGCAACTCTGGCCGACCTGCCGATGCTGGCAAGGCTCGGCCCGCAGCAACTCCTCTTCCATTTCGATCCGACGCGCGGCCACGGCCTGGACGCGCTGCGCGCCCATGCCCGGCTCGCCGCGGCCTATCCCGCTTCGACCACGCTGGAATGCGTGGCGGCCTGCACCGGCGACGTCGATGCCGAACTCTCCGATGTCGCCGCCATGGTGCGCCGGGCCGGCCTGCGGCTCGATTCGGTTGCCGTCTCGCCTTCCGTTGACCGCCAGTCGACGCCGCCGGGCAGCGCCTGGCCGGCATGTCCGCCGCTGGAAGAGATCTATGCCGCGGCGCGGCGCGCCTTTCCCGGCATTCGCCTCGGCGGCGGCATGTTCAGCTATTTCACCGAGCTCAACCGCAAGCGCGTGCCCGCCGACCAACTCGACTTCATTACGCACTGCACCTGCCCGATCGTTCACGCCGCCGACGATCTCAGCGTCATGCAGTCGCTGGAGGCGCTGCCCTTCATCACCCGGTCCACCCGGGCGATCTTCGGCGACAAGCGTTACCGGATCGGCCCGTCCACCATTGCCATGCGGCAGAACCCCTATGGCGGCGCGACCAAGGACAATTTCGCCGGCCAACGCATCGCCATGGCGAACCGTGATCCCCGCCATGCCGCGCAGTTTGCCGCCGCCTGGACCATCGGCTATGCCGCGCGGGTCGCGCCGGCCGGGCTGGAGATGCTGACGCTGTCCAGCGTCACCGGGCCGTTCGGCGTGCTGGCCGCATCCGGGGAGCCCGTCGCCGAGGGATCACCACGGCCGATTTTCCAGGCCATCCAGGGGCTTTGCGAACTGGCCGGGCTCGCGCATGTTGCCGCGAAAACAAGCGACGAGACGCGTGTTGCGGCGCTAGCCGGACGCGCCGCCTCGGGCGACATCATCGTCTGGCTGGCGAACCTGACGGCGAACGATCTCACGGTTGATGTTTCGGCGCTGGGCCAGGGCCATCTTACGATGTCGCCCTACGCCATTGCGCGAATTGGATAGGCAAACAGCCTTACTTATCGGAATTCATCACATAGAGCGCACGCGAGCGTTCTAGATGCTTGATCATCGCCTTTTCGGCGCCGTCAGCATCCCTGTGCTCAATGCGGTCGATGATCTCCTCATGCTCGGTCAGCGTGTATTGTTCCTTGCCGGTCCAGATCAGCATCTCGGTGTGGTATTCCTTCAGCCAGCCAAGTGTAGCTTCGCTGACGGCAACATAGATCGGATTGCCCGATATCGCCGATATCTGGGTGTGGAACTTCATGTCCGCGGAGATGAAGGCTTCGGAATCACCGCGCGCGGCGCGCTGCTCGGCCACCGTTGCCCTGAGCCGCTGCACATCCTCGGCGGTCGCCTTTTCCGCGGCTTCCCTGACCATGCCGCGCTCGAAGAAGATGCGCGCCGTCTTCAGGTGCTCCAGCGTGTCCCTGGATGAAGACAGGATGATCTTGGCCGCGCCGTCGACCTGCCTGATGATCGATTTGGCGGTCAGTTGCAGCACTTTGGCGCGCTCGCCATGCGAGATGGCGACCAGTCCCATATTGCTCAGCGCCTGCATGGCCTCGCGGATCGCCGGCCGGCCGACCTCGAAGCGCTCCATCAACTCGCGTTCGGACGGCATGTCGTCGCCCGGCTGCAGCTCGCCGCTGGTGATCAGCCGCTTCAGCCTTGCAAAGACTTCGTCGGAAAGTTTGCGCCGGACGATCGGCTCCGAACGGTTCATCGTGACGAATCACTCCCTGGCCCGGTTCCTGTTTAGCATTCCAGGCAGGATTACCGGAATGCCTACGCCTGGAGCGGTCCCGCGATCACGCAATCGCCAAGCCGCGCCAGCTCTTTGTTCCAGGCAATTCCGAACGAAAAACGCGCTCATTTCCCGGAATTGCCGAAGCCCGGCCCTCTTGCCGAAGTCGGGATATTGCTTGCAATACTTAGGTACTCATTATACCAGATTTCCTGCGCGACAAAACTTTTTTCGAACCTTTTCGAGCGGCCGGCAAACCATGATCACGCTTACCTATCGCATCGAAACCCCTGGCAGCATCGAAGCGCTGGCGGCCAAGATCGCGAGCGACCAGTCGACCGGCACCTTCGTCGCGCTGCCCGGCGAGACCGAGGAGTTGAAAGCGCGTGTGGCAGCTCGTGTGCTGGCGATCAGGCCCCTGCCCGATGCCGAGCAGCCGTCGCTTCCCGGATCCGGGAACGGCCCCTTCCGACGCGCCGATGTCGACATCGGCTTCCCGTTCGACGCCATCGGCACCGACCTGTCGGCGCTGATGACGATCGCCATCAGCGGCACCTATTCGATCAGGGGCCTGTCCGGCATCCGGGTCATCGACATGAAGCTGCCGGAACAATACCGGGGCGCCCATCCCGGTCCGCAATTCGGCGTTGCCGGCAGCCGCAAGCTGACCGGGGTCGAAGGCCGTCCCATCATCGGCACCATCGTCAAGCCGGCGCTGGGCCTCAGGCCGCACGAGACGGCCGCGATGGTGGGGGAACTGATCGAAGCCGGAGTCGATTTCATCAAGGACGACGAGAAGCTGATGAGCCCGGCCTATTCGCCGCTCGCTGAGCGGGTGAAGGCGATCATGCCGCTGATCCTCGACCACGAGCAGAAGACCGGCAAGAAGGTGATGTACGCCTTCGGCATCTCGCATGCCGATCCCGACGAGATGATGCGCAACCACGATCTGGTGCTCGAAGCCGGCGGCAATTGCGCGGTCGTCAACATCAACTCCATCGGCTTCGGCGGCATGGCCTATCTCAGGAAGCGCTCCGGGCTGGTGCTGCATGCGCACCGCAATGGCTGGGACATACTCACCCGCCACCCCGGCCTCGGCATGGATTTCAAGGTATGGCAGCAATTCTGGCGGCTGCTCGGCGTCGACCAATTCCAGATCAACGGCATCGGCTCGAAATACTGGGAGCCGGACGATTCTTTCGTCCGCTCCTTCGAAGCGGTGACCACGCCGCTGTTTTCACCAGACGATTGCGCGCTGCCCGTGGCCTGCTCCGGCCAATGGGGCGGCCAGGCGCCGGAGACCTATGAGCGCACCGGCCGCACGGTCGATCTCCTCTATCTCTGCGGCGGCGGCATCGTCAGCCATCCGGACGGGCCCGGCGCCGGCGTGCGCGCGGTGCTGCAGGCATGGCAGGCGGCAGTCGAGGGCATCGCTCTCGACGATTTCGCGCGCGACCATGCCGAGCTGGCACGCTCGATCGAGAAGTTCAGCGACGGCAAGGCGGCCTGAGCGAAGCCATGCAGAACCTGCTCCTGAGTTATTATGGCGACGACCTCACCGGCTCGACCGACGTCATGGAGGCGCTTGAGCTCGGCGGCGTGCCGACGGTGCTGTTCATGCGCCGGCCCGACCAGCGCCTGCTGGCGCGATTTGCCAATTGCCGGGCCGTCGGACTGGCCGGCACCAGCCGAAGCGAAACGCCGCAATGGATGGAGGAGAATCTGGCGCCCGCCTTCGAATGGCTGAAAGGCCTCGAAGCTGCGGTTTGCCATTACAAGATCTGTTCGACCTTCGATTCCAGTCCGACGGTCGGCAATATCGGCCGCGCCATCGAGATCGGCCGGCGCATCTTCGGCCAGAGCAGCGTGCCGATGGTCGTCGGCGCGCCGCAGCTCAAGCGCTACACGGCCTTCGGCAACCTTTTCGCGGCGTTCCGCGGCGAGTATTTCCGCATCGACAGGCATCCGGTGATGAGCAGGCATCCGGTGACGCCGATGAACGAAGCAGACCTGCTGGTGCATCTCTCGCGTCAGACCAGTCTCAGCTCCGGACTTGTCGACCTGGCGGCATTGCAGGCTGACGATCTTGCGCAAAGGGTCGATCAGGCCGTGCAAAACAGGGCGATTGTCCTGTTCGATGTCGAAAGCCGCCAGACACAGAGACGCGTCGGCGAGCAGATCTGGCGTATCCACAACCAAGGCCATGGCTTCGTTGTCGGATCCTCGGGCGTCGAGTACGCCTTGCTTGCCGAATGGGCCGGCAGAGGCATTGCCTCCGGACAAGCATCGTTCGCGCCGCCGGGACCGGTGGACCGCCTCGCGGTGGTCTCGGGCAGCGTATCGCCGACCACCGAAAAGCAGATCCGCCACGCCCTTGCCCACGGTTTCGACGGCGTCGAGATGGATGCCATGCAACTGGTCACTGAGGGCGCCGCCGACGCAATCGAGCGCGCCGTCGCGAGCGGATTGGCAAGCCTGGCTGCGGGGCGCAGCGTCATCCTCTACACAGCTCTTGGTCCACAGGCCGACCGTAGTGCGGAGATCGACCATATCGAAGGCGCACGCAACAGGCTGGGCCGGGCACTGGGTGACATTCTGCGCCGGCTGGTCGTCGAGAAGAGACTCAAGCGCGCGGTGATCGCTGGCGGCGACACTTCCAGCCACGCGCTCGGACAATTGGCCATCGACGCGCTGACCGTGCGCATGCCGTTGCCGGAATCGCCGGGATCACCGCTCTGTGTCGCTCATGGCGGCGGTGCAATCGATGGCCTCGAAATCGCGCTCAAGGGCGGTCAGGTCGGCACCGACGCCTATTTCGAGACCATCCGGCTGGGGAGCTAGGGCATTTCCGGCGAAACAGGATCGCCTCTAATGCTCTATCTGTTTGTTCCTACGCAATTGCGGACGCAGAACCGCTGCGCACTTTTGCTGGAATTGGCCTAAGCTGTTGCCATGATGACGTGAGCCTGAATTTTGGCGGCCACCGCGCCGCTGCCATGTCTGTCTGCAATCGCGGATGCGGCGTAGTCGGTCGCGGCTTGCAGCTTCCCGGCCTCCCGGGCCTCGATTTCGGTGCGAAGCACAGTTCCCTGGCAATAAGCGACGGCGGGAAGGCGCGGCGAGGATGCACGGCTTTGTTCGGCTCTCGTCTCGATGATCACAGGAGAAAAGCCAGCGTCCTCCAGCTCGCGACGGATCACTGCCTTGTCGTGATAGCCATGCGGCGTGCGTGCCAGAAAGCGCGGCGGATCGTCGGGGAAGATCCTCGCGAGAGCATTCGTCACATCGTCGGCAAAGACGTTCTCCTCGATGCGATCCCAAACGCTGAACAGGAAATGTCCTCCCGGCTTCAGGACTCGCCTGGCTTCGCGGTAGGCAGATGGCCGGTCGGGAAAAAACATCGCGCCGAACTGACAGCAAACGAGGTCGAAAGCCGCATCTTCAAACGGCAGCGTCAAGGCGTCCGCCTGACGCCATGTGATGCGACCGTCGGGAGGTTGTCGCGAAGCGGCGTGGTCGAGCATCGGCTGGTTGAGGTCGGTTGCGGTATAGCTTGCGCCGGGAGACAGTATTGGCGCCAATGCGCGCGTGACGACCCCCGTGCCGGCGGCCGTCTCCAAAACCGCGGCGGGCGACAGAAACGCTGCTCGTCTTGCCATATCCGCGGCGAACGGCTCGAAAATCAGCGGCACCATATAGCGGTCGTAGTTTTCCGGTATGGAGCCAGCGAACAGCTTGTCCGTGTCCTGCATTGCCATCACCCGCCGCCTGCCTGGAGGTTCGGGAGATTAGCATATCATTGTTTGTCTTGCGCCGTTTTCGGCGGAGACGATCAGTCCACCTCCAAATCAAAGAGATAGAGCATGATGTCGTCCGAAAACCGCTTCGCGCTTATCGGCATCAGGCCTTAGTACAGGGGCTCGGCCATGTGCCTGGGCGCCGGCCACTGGGTCGTGACGCCGGGCTGCACCGGCCGCTCGAGATAGGTCGACAGCACGACATAGCTGCGTGTCGAGGTGACGCCGGGTGTTTCGTAGAGGCGAGCGAGCAGGCCTTCCAACGCCCGCGTGTCCTCAGTGCGCACCTTCAGCAGCATGCAGGTGTCGCCGGCAACCGTGTGGATCTCCTCGACTTCCGGATATTGCGAAACCGCCATCAGCTCCGGCGTCTTGCCCCAGCCCTTGGTGTCTATGTGCACGAATGCCAGCAGCGGCTTCTTGACCGCCTTGGGGTCGATGATAGCAGCCGTGCCGCGAATGGCGCCACTGCGCCGAAGGCGCTTGACGCGCTCATGCGCGGCGGGCGGCGAAAGGCCGACACGATCGCCGAGTTCAGCATAGCTGACCGTGGCGTCGTCGACGAGAACGCCTAATATTTTTCTGTCGATCGCGTCGACGTCGCGGGGTGCCGGCCTGTTCTGCGGAATGCCATTTGTTTCTTCGTCCATAGTGGAAATTCCCGATTGTCGCCGAATAAAATACGGCCATTATGAAGATATGTCGAACAGTGATCAAGCAGCAACCCTGGGTGCGAACGCCCGGCCGCCCATCCCGGCGCTGGCCTATCTCTTGACCGGATGCATCGCCGTGATCGGCTCGAACTCCCTGGTGCTGGGTCCGATTGCTCCTGCCGTGGCGGTGTCGTTCGCGACCAGCGTGCCTGTCGTGATGATGGCGGCGGCCGCTTTCGGCCTCGGCACCTCGGCGAGCGCCTTGTTCCTGGCGCGCTACATCGACCGGATAGGCGCGCGCCGGATGCTGCAGGCGGCCTTGCTGCTGCTGGCATTGGCGCTTGTCGCGAGCGCCGCGGCACCGACGGTGACGGCACTGGTCGCCGCGCAGCTTCTCGCCGGCATCGCCGCCGGCGTCGCCATGCCGGCAATCTATGCCAGTTCCGCGGCGATCGCCCCGCCCGGACGGGAAAGCGGAACGATCGGTGTCGTGCTGACAGGGTGGACACTGAGCATGGTGGCCGGCGTTTCGCTGTCGGCGGTGCTTGCCGATCTCGTGCATTGGCGGGCCGTCTTCGCCGCCGTGGCGCTACTGGCGGCGATGGCGCTTGGCAGCCTCACCGCATCGTCACTCCCGGATGTCAGGAAGGCCGGCCCGGCGCCGGCGCCGCTCGAGGCGCTCGGTACCCCCGGCATCGTGCCGCTGCTGATCGCCTGCGGCGCCTTCATGACCGCCTTCTACGGTGTCTACGGCTATCTTGGCGACCATCTGCACAGCGGGCTGGGTCAGCCGGTCAGCGCCAACGGCCTGGCCGCACTCGCCTATGGCGCCGGGTTCGGCACGGCGGCGCTCTTCGACGGCATCATCGATCGCCTGGGGGCTCGCCGCGTCATGCCCTTCGCCTACCTTCTCGTCGCCATCGTCTATGTCGCGATCGCCGCGACAAGCAACAACTATGGCCTGACGCTCGCCATGGTGGCGGCTTGGGGTCTGGCCAATCATTTCGGTCTTAACGTGCTGGTGATGCGCCTCTCGGCGCTCGATCCGTCGCGGCGCGGCACGATTATGGGCCTGAACAGCGCGGTGACCTATCTGGCGGTCTTTGTCGGCACCACCGGCTTCGGGCCGCTATATTCCGGTTTCGGCTTTGCCGCGTCGTCGATGGTGGCGGCGGTGCTCATGCTGATCGCGGCCTCGGCCGCGGCATGGCGCCCGCGCCAGCCACACAGGACGTGATGGGCCACCAGCCTTCGCCTGGTTGACAGCAGCGCCCCTGCCCTTCCATACAAAGCCGTTTAATGTTCTCAGGGCGGGGTGAAAGTCCCCACCGGCGGTAAAGGGTTTCGGCCCAAGCCCGCGAGCGCTTTCCGGCAAAACCGGAAGGGTCAGCAGATCCGGTGCAATTCCGGAGCCGACGGTTACAGTCCGGATGGAAGAGAACGAAACGGAAGACGGACCGCCCCGGCGGCCGGTTTTCGTGTCGTGCGTCCTGATTCTGGTTCGAAACGGAAGGATGGACCCATGAATCAGCATTCCCACAAAGACTATGAAACGACCCGCGTTGCCGTTGTCAGGGCGCGCTGGCACGCGGATATCGTCGACCAGTGTGTCGCTGCCTTCGAGGCAGAGCTTGCAACACTGGGCAACGGCCGCTTCGCCGTCGAAATCTTCGACGTGCCCGGCGCCTACGAGATCCCGCTGCACGCCAAGACTTTGGCCGAGACGGATCGCTACGCCGCGATCCTCGGCGCTGCCTTCGTCGTCAATGGCGGCATCTACCGGCATGAGTTCGTCGCCGGCGCCGTCATCGACGGCATGATGAACGTGCAGTTGGCGACCGGCGTGCCGGTGCTTTCGGCGGTACTGACGCCGCACAATTATCACGACAGCGCCGAGCACCACCGCTTCTTCCTCGAGCACTTCCAGGTGAAGGGCAAGGAAGCGGCCGGCGCATGCGTCCAGATCCTGGCGGCGCGAAAGCACATCGCTGCCTGAAACAGCCGAGAGCGGGGTGGAAATCCCAGTAACAGCCTGTAGTATCTCGGGAAAATGCCGAGTTCGGGAGGATGCCGGTGCAGACCAAGAAGATCATCAATGACGGCGATCGTACCGTCGACGAGATGCTAGAGGGAATTCTGGCCGCGCATCCCCGTCATCTCAGGAGCGCGGACGGCAGCCCGCGCTCGATCATCGCCCGCAACGGGCCGCGTCCCGGCAAGGTCGGGCTCGTGGTCGGCGGCGGCTCGGGCCATGAGCCGACCTTTCTCGGTTTTGTCGGCAAGGGACTGGCGGATGCGGCGGCGATCGGCAATGTCTTTGCCTCGCCGCCACCCGATCCCATCCTTGAATGCGCCAAGGCGGCGAACGGCGGCGCCGGCGTTCTGTTCACATACGGCAACTATGCCGGGGACGTGATGAATTTCGACATGGCGGCCGAAATGGCCGCCATGGACGACATCGAGGTGCGCACGGTGCTGACCACCGACGATGTCGCCTCGGCACCGCGCGACCAGCGGCAGAAGCGCCGCGGCGTCGCCGGCAATTTCTTCGTCTTCAAGGCGGCCGGCGCGGCCTGTGACCGCATGCTCTCTTTCGACGAATGCGAGCGCGTCGCGCGCAAGGCCAACGACCATACCTTCACCATGGGCGTCGCGCTGTCGCCCTGCTCGCTGCCGCAGACCCGGCGGCCGAATTTCGAGATCGGGGCCGAGGAGATGGAGATCGGCATGGGCATCCATGGCGAGCCGGGCATCGCGCGCGGCAAGCTCGGGACCGCCGACGAGATCACCGACGAGATGCTGGACAAGATCCTTGCCGAGATGGCGCCGCAACGCGGCGACAAGGTCGCGGTACTGGTCAATTCGCTGGGATCGACACCGTTGATGGAGCTCTACATCATGAACCGGCGGGTCAAGCAGCGTCTCGACGACATCGGCGTTTCCATCCATGCGACCTGGGTCGGCAATTATTGCACGTCGCTCGAAATGGCCGGCGCCTCGGTGACGCTGTTCCATCTGGATGGCGAGTTGCAGACCATGCTCGACCATCCGTGCGACTGCGCCATGTTCCGCGCCGGCTGAGGAGTGATCCGTGAGCATCGATAGCGCTGACCTGAAGAGAATGTTCGATGCGATCGCGGTGGCGATCGAAGCCGACAAGGACCGGCTCTGCCAGCTCGACGGCGTCATCGGCGACGCCGATCACGGCATCGCCATGGCGCTCGGCTTCAACGCCGTGCGCGACGCGCTGGCGCCACTCGACCTGGCGGCGACCGAGCCGACCGCGCTTCTCAACATGGCGGCGAAATCGTTCCTCAACGCCGTCGGTGCTTCGTCTGGCCCGCTCTATGCCACCGCCTTCATGCGCGCCGCCGCCGCCGTCAAGGGCAAGACCACGCTGGCCGATGCGGATGTCGTCGCGCTGTTCCAGGCGATGGCGCAAGGCATCCGCGATCGCGGCAAGGCCGAGATCGGCGAGAAGACGATGATCGACGCCTGGTCGCCGGCGGCGGAAGCGGCCGGCGCCAGCAATGCGGCCGGAAAGGGCCTTGCCGAAAGCCTCGACGCGGCAGTGGGCGCGGCGCGGCGGGGGGCGGAAGCGACCAAGGACATGATCGCCGCCAAGGGCCGCTCGTCGCGGCTCGGCGAACGCTCGCTCGGCCATATCGACCCCGGCGCCGCCTCGGCCGTAACCGTCATCGAGGCGTTGCGCGAAAGCCTGGCTTAGGCCTGCTTCGCTTCATCGAGCTTGTTGATCGCCTGGACATTGCCGGCCGACGGTCCCTTCTCGTCGAACTCCGAGGCCAACCAGGTATCGACGATCGCCTTGGCGAGTTCCGGGCCGATGACCCGGGCGCCCATGGTGATGATCTGCGCGTTGTTGGATTTGGCGGCGCGCTCGGCTGAATAGGTGTCGTGGGTGAGTGCGGCGCGGATGCCCGGCACCTTGTTGGCCGAGATCGAAACACCGATGCCGGTGCCGCAGAACAGGATGCCGCGGTCGTTCTCGCCCTCGACGATCGTCTGGGCGAGCTTTTGCGACAGGTCGGCATAAAAGCCGGCCTGGCTGAGATCGCTGACGGTGAGGCCGGATTTTGTCGCGAGATGCGCGGCGATGACATCGAGCAGCGGCTTGCCGGCGCTGTCGGCTCCAATGGCTATTTTCATGGTCGTGTCCTTTCTTGAATGATTTCGTTTGTTCAGATCGCCGCCGAGGCGCGCCTGAGGATGTCGATGTAGCCCTCCGCCTGCCAGGCCGAGCGGCCGATAAAGAGGCCATCGATACTGGGCTGGCCGATCAACTCGGCCGCATTGCCGGGATTGACGCTGCCGCCATAGAGCACCGGCGGGATGGACGGCAGCAGGCCGCCGGCCACTTTCTTGATTAGCGCCTGCTGTTTGTCGGCATAGGCGGAGCTGGCCGGAATACCCTTGTCGCCGATCGCCCAGACCGGCTCATAGGCAAACAGAATTTTTGCCGCCTTCGCCTCGCCTTCGAGGAACCGCAGCGCACTCTCGACCTGGCACGTCAACACCGCATCCGCCTTGCCGCTTTCGCGCTCCGCCAGCGTCTCGCCGACGCAGATCAGCGGTATCAATCCGTGCTTGACGGCGGCCGCCGTCTTCAGGCCGACGGTGCGATCGGTCTCGCCGAAATGCTCGCGCCGTTCGCTGTGGCCAAGTTCGACCAGATCGAGGCCGCAGTCGCTCAGCATCAGCGGCGATATCTCGCCGGTCCAGGCCCCGGCATCGGCCCAGTGCATGTTCTGGGCACCGACCTTGACCCGCGTCGACGACAGCGCCTGCTTGACCTCGCGCACCGCCGTGAAAGGCGGGATGACGAAAGGCTGGATGCGCTCGTCGAAGCCTGGCACGAAGCCCGCCAACGCCCCGGCGAAATCCAGCGCCTCGGCGAGCGTCTTGTTCATCTTCCAGCTTGTACCGACCCAATAAACCACGCCTGCGCTCCTTGATCCTCAATCCTTGTTGGCCACGACCGTCAACGAAACGCCGGCGGCATCCAGCGTGCCGCGAATTCCCGGCTCGGGTTCGCGCCCGGTGAAGACGGCGTCGAAGGCCTTGAGGTCGGTCAGGAAATGTAGCGCCGTGCGGCCGAACTTGCCGTGATCGACCAACAGATATTTACGCGTCGCCGCTTCCATCATCAGCCGCTTGATCTGCACCACCTCCTGGTCCTGGTGGAAAGCGAAGGCGCCATGGATAGCCGATGACGACAGGAAGGCGACATCGGCGCGCAGCGATCTCAGCGAAGCCTCGGCGAGCAGGCCGAAGAAGCCGTGGAACTTCTTGCTGTACTGGCCGCCGAGCGCAATGAGGTCGATGCCCCCGGCGCCGGCCAGATCCTGGATGACGGCCAGATTGTTGGAGATCACCGTCAGCGGCCTGAAATCGGCGAGGTGCCGCGCGATGCCGCCAGCCGTCGAGCCGTCGTCGATGATGACAGTCTGGCCGGGTTCGATCATCGCCACGGCGGCCGCCGCAAGGCGCTGCTTTTCCCCTGTCGCCTGCTTCTGCCGGTAACGAAAATCGCTTTCGAAGAGACCGCTCGGCTGGATCGAAGCGCCGCCACGCACCTTGCGCAGGAAACCGCTCTCCTCAAGGTCGTCGAGATCACGATGCACCGTCATCCTGGAGACGCCGAAGCGTGAGGCAAGATCGTCGACGCTCGCCGCGCCGACGTCCATCAGATGGTCCATGATGCCTTGACGCCTGTTATCGCTCTTCATTGCTGCCGATGTCCGCCAACCGACGCTGCCTCCTCATAAGCTAACATATTTCTCCCTGAAACTATCATTATTTTTGTGATAATGAGATATTTTTCTGGGATATTCCGGTGGCTTTCATCACGACGCTGTAACAAGAATTGCTGCCGGGACGGCGTCTGACGGTTGCGGTTGCACGGAAATCCGGCCAGAAGCATCGGTGGGCTGGACGATGCGCGGACAGCCCGCAACCACAAGTTCGAAACCAGATACGGGAGACTATTCGTTGGCTCGCATCACACTGAGACAATTGCTCGATCACGCCGCCGAATACGGCTATGGCGTGCCGGCCTTCAACATGAACAACATGGAACAGGGCCTCGCCATCATGGAGGCGGCGGAGGAGACCAAGTCGCCGGTCATCCTGCAGGCAAGCCGCGGTGCGCGTGCCTATGCCAATGACGTGGTGCTGGCCAAGCTGATCGATGCGCTGGTGGAGATCCATCCCGACATCCCGGTCTGCATGCATCTCGACCACGGCAACAACGAGGCCACCTGCGTCACCGCAATCCAGCATGGCTTCACCTCGGTGATGATGGACGGCTCGCTCAAGGAAGACGGCAAGTCGCCGGCCGACTACGCCTATAATTCGGGCATCACCAAGCGCGTCGTCGACATGGCGCATTGGGGCGGCGTGTCGGTCGAAGGCGAGATCGGCGTGCTGGGCTCGCTGGAGAGCGGCGGCGGCGAACAGGAAGACGGTCACGGCGTCGAGGGTGCGATCAGCCACGACCAGCTTTTGACCGATCCGGTGCAGGCCGAACAGTTCGTGCGCGACACCCATGTCGACGCGCTGGCGGTTGCCATGGGCACCAGCCACGGCGCCTATAAATTCTCGCGCAAGCCGGACGGCGCGGTGCTGGCGATGAACGTCATCGAGGAGATCCACCGCCGCCTGCCCAACATGCACCTGGTCATGCACGGCTCGTCCTCCGTGCCGGTGGAATTGCAGGAGATCATCAACAAATATGGCGGCCAGATGAAGCCGACCTGGGGCGTGCCGGTGGAAGAGATCCAGCGCGGCATCAAGCACGGCGTGCGCAAGATCAACATCGACACCGACAATCGCATGGCGCTGACCGGCGCGATCCGCAAGGTGCTGACGGAAAACCCCTCCGAATTCGACCCGCGCAAATATCTGACGCCGGCGATGGCGGCGATGAGGAAGCTGTGCAAGGAGCGCTTCGAGCAGTTCGGCACCGCCGGCAACGCGCCGAAAATCAAGCCGCTGCCGGTCTCGGAAATGGCCAAGCGCTACAAAGCGGGCAGCCTCGATCCGAAATTCGGCTGAACGAGCAGTTCCCGGAGCGGTTCAGTGTTGGATAGAACCGCCGAACCGCTCCAGCTCTTTACGGGCCAACTCTTTACGGGCCAACTCTTTACGGGACGAGAACACCGGCCGAGGTCGCGGAACGTCCTGCGCGGCGAAGCCCAACCGTGTCAAACAGGCTCGCGCCAGGGCCGCATTGCTGTCGATGACGATCAATCCGTTCGTAGGATTGAGGCTGGCGGCCACCACCGACAGTTCGGTGCAGCCGAGAACGGCCGTGTCGGCGCCGGCCGATCGCGCGATTTCAAGCGCACGCTCGGTTTCGCTCGCCGCCTCCGCGATTGAACCACGCTTGACGAGGCCGATCGC
The DNA here is from genome assembly GCF_020165435.1 of Mesorhizobium sp. BR1-1-2. Taxonomy (NCBI): domain Bacteria; kingdom Pseudomonadati; phylum Pseudomonadota; class Alphaproteobacteria; order Hyphomicrobiales; family Phyllobacteriaceae; genus Mesorhizobium; species Mesorhizobium sp. BR1-1-2. The sequence goes on along the minus strand of NZ_JAIUID010000005.1, from coordinate 159,282 downwards.
TCTATCGACGCGACCCTGGAATTCCGTACCCGCGGGGAAGCAGAGCTCAAATCCCGCCGCCAACATCTTGTCCCGATAGAAGCCGGAGACCAGCGTGCCCTGCGTGGCGAGGATCGTAACCTTGCCTCGGCCCAGGCTCCGATGGGTTTCAGCTACGACCGCGTCGGCGATATGGATGATCCGCGCCTGCGAGCTTGCGGCCAGTTGCTCATACCAATGATGGGCGGTGTTGCACGGCATTGCGATACAGGCAACGCCGAGCGCATTGAGCGTCGAGACCGCGGCTTTCAAAGACGGCAGCGGACCGTCATGGCCGGCAAGGATCGCCTCGGTCCTGTCAGGCAACTGTGGCACGCTGAGGATGACGGCGGGCACATGCTCATTGTCCCGGAACGCCTGGGTCATTCGGGTCAGCTTGAAGTAGAAGTCAGCCGATGCCAACGGCCCGAGGCCGCCGATGACGCCGAGCTGGAGGCTGATGCCATGGTCGATCATCGGACGGGCTCGGCTTCGAGCTGTTCCGAGGCCGCTTCGACAGACTGCGTCGTCTCCCTATGGCTGGGCGCGATCATTGCGGTGCTCGCCGCCACGGTGCAGACGCTGGACAGCGTCATGAACGTGTCGACGGCCGCGTCGACCGCGACGAACAGGGCGAATGCCGCCTCGAAGGGAATCTTCAGGTAGCCACAGACGATCGACATCTGGGACAGGATGAGCAGGCTGCCCATGCCGCCGGTCGTGAGCGCGAGAAGCGCCGAGGTGATGCCGACGAGCAGGAGGTCGGGGATTGCCAGGGGGCGGCCGTAGAGCTGAGCGATGAAAAGAACACCCGACGTGTAAAGCAGCGCCGGGCCTGTGCGCAGCAATGCCGCCTGCAAAGGCACGAGCAGTTCGACGACCACCAGGCTGAACCGCAGACGCTCGCTCAGCAGGTTGATGACCCACGGAAGCGAGGCGACGGTAGAGCGGGTGGTGATGGCCACCATGAGAAGGGGCTGACACGTCTTGATCGTGACCCAGTAGCTTCGCCGAGAGCGGATGGCGATGACGGCGAATGCGCCGGCGATGAATGTGAGGCAGGAAAGACCCATCACCAGCAGATAACCGCCCATCAGCGTGAGCGGCTTGGTTCCGGTCGACGCGGTCTGATCCGCGATCAGGATGAAGGTTGCAAACGGCAATCCCCAGATGAACCAGTTGGTAAGGACCGTGCAGGCCCGGTAAACCGCGTTCAGCGCCTGAGACAGGCTCATCGACGAAGGCTGGGGAATCTTGCCCATCGCGAGCCCGAACAGCAGGCAGAACAGCAGGACCTGGATGGTTTGACCTGAGGCCAGCGCGCTGAACACGTTGTTCGGCACGAGATCGAGCAGTATCGAGTGCCCGCTGTCGGCCCCCTCGTCAGGTGGCGGTTGGTAGGGGAATGCGAGATCGGTGGATACGCTGCCCTGCGAATTGATGAACTCGCCAAGCTCGATGCGTGATTGCGGATTCTCGATCTGGCCCGGCTGAAGGACAAGCGAGTAGGTGCCACTCACCAATACGCTCAGGAATGACACGACCAGCACCGCCATACCCACGCGACCCAGGTAACGGACCGAGTTCGGATCCTGAACCATCGACATGATCGAGAAGATGACCGACGAGACCAGGTAGGGTAGGACGACCATCTTGAGGAAATTCAGGTAGAGCTGCGCCACAGGGCTGATCGCATGGGCAAATGCTGGATAGTAGAGGCCGCAAAGGATTCCCGCCCCGATCATCGCGATCGTCGTCGCGGGCGAGCGCAATACGCGCCTTGCCGCCAGGCGCCAATCGAAAGCCATGTGTCCGGATGCTTCGGAGATGGCCATCGTCAGGCTTTGCTCCCCAACCGGTAGCGCGCGATGATCTCGTCAGTCTTGAGAACCTGCTGGCCGCGCGCGAGATCGAGATAAAGGTCGATAAAGGCCGCGAGATGCGGATTATCCGGTCGCACGCCGATTGCGATCGTGTCTACCTTGTCGGTCAGCGTGATCGAGCGCGCGGCGACCGTCATCGACGGATCGTCGACCATCAGCTTCTTGATCTCGAAATCGTCGCGATACGCCATGTCGATCGCCCCGTCGCGGATCGCATCGACAACCATGTCCCAACCTGCAAAACGATGAACTTGTGCATGCGGGAAGGTCGTCGCGGCATAGGTTGCGAATGACGAGCCCTCGATCACGCCGAGATCGCCCGAGAAATCGCGGATGATCTGCTCGGGTGGCTTGCCTTGCGCGATGCGCGCCAGATTGAGGCGATTGGCGATGAGGCCTTGGTGCAGCATGGCATAGGGCCGGGAATAGAGGATCGACCGGCCACGGCGAAGAGTTCGGCTGAGCTTGCCGATGGCTATGTCCGCCTGGCCGGAAGTCAGCTGTTTCACCATGCCGTCGAACGTTGCGGCGGATCGGTCGAACACCGGCTCGACGCCGAGCTCCGCTGCGATGCCGCGGGCCAGTTCCATGTCTATGCCGCTGTCCCCCGATCCATCGGCCGGGAAGAATGGATCGGAGGCAAAGGCCGGCATTGCAATGCGCAGCGCATTGTCGCTGACGACGGGAGCGATCTCCGCCTGCTGTCCTGGAGTGTTGGCCGCCCGGGCTTGCGCGGCCAGCAAGCCGACGCTTCCAGCCGTGAGCAGCGTGCGACGTGTAACCGACATGCGGATTCTCTGGTTAGCGAGGGAAGCCGGACAGACAAATCGGACCAATTCGCAGTATGCATGGCGAAGTTAAACAAAAGTATCTTTCGCGTTGTACTTTTATAGCAATTAGCAGCGCAGGCTGCCGCAATACTCGGATTATCTAATATGTCTGGGATATCTGGTTGCTTCGCAGGGCCAATCAGTTGGACCGTCAACAGGCGCGAGTGGCATCGGCCCCCGCCCCGATTTCTACCCGTTTTTCGGCAACAGATCAGGCCTGCCCGTGTCGATGAACGGCGCCCAGTAGTCGACCGATTCGCGGATCATGGCGACCACCTGGTGGTCGACCGGTTCGCGTTCGCGGAACGACAGTTCGAGGCAGATTTCGTTGTCGGTGCCGCCGCCGCGCCGCACCGTCTCCAGCAGCTTTTCAGGCGTGATGCGGCCGTTCCTGTTGTGAGCCGCGGTGAACGGCCAGTGGCCGCCCTTGTTCATCGACGATTGCTTGATGTGGATGATCGGCGACTTCCTGGGGAAAGCCTCGGCCCAGGCATAGGGATCGATATCGGCCGGGTTGCTGGAGGTGACGTCGCCATGGTCGATGTCGACCATCATCTCCAGCGGAATGGCCATGCCGGCCGCGTCGATCGCATCCTGCAGCAGCCGGCAATTCTCGATCGTGTGGCCGAACTCGCGGCCGACCGACATCGGCTCCCAGAACAGGTAGTTAAGCCCGGCCGCGCGGGCGTGTTCGGCGACCTCGCGCCAGCATTCCAGCGCAATGTCGAACAGGCGCGCGCGGCGCGCGGGATCATCATAATCGCGATGGGTGAAGATCGCGAATTGGGTACCCATGCCGCCGGCGCCAAGCTCGGCCGAGATGTCGGCAAAGATCTTGAACCAGTCGACATAGTAGCGGCGCACATCGGCGTCTGGATGGCCGAAATGGTTGAGCCGGCCGTAAGGACCGGTCATGCCCGATGTCACACGCACGCCGGTGCGGTTCAAGGCGCCGCGGAACAGGCGGATGAATTTGACGATCGTCGCCGCCGGCCAGCCCGGATTGACGAATTCATGCGTGAGCTGAATGTCCCTGATGCCGATGTCGTAGGCGATGGTATCGACCAGGTCGTCAGGCTCGGCAAAGCGATTGACCAGCGGATTGGTGTTGAGGGAGAGCGTGAATGCCACGATCGCGATCCTCTCAGCCCTGTCGCGCTACATTGGCGATGATTGCCATCACCCTGCCCTCGCCAGCCGGCTCGCGCACCAGTGTTCGAAAGCCGATCTCTCCTCGGCGGAAAGATGCAGGCCGTGCTTGGTGCGCCGTTCGAGAATGTCGGCCGGTGTCTCAGCCCATTCCTGCTCGAACAGGTAACTGGCCTCGCGCTCGAAGAAATCCTTGCCGAAGCATCGCCCGAGTTCCGCTAGCGAGTGGGCTGCGCCGACCAGAAGGCGTGTCCTGGTCCCATAGAGCCGGCCGTAGTGCTTGAGCAGCGATGCAGGCATCCACGGATACTCCCGCCCGAGATCGCCTAGAAACTGTTCGAAATCGGCATTGGCGATGTCGCCGCCAGGCAGATACGCCTTCGCCGTCCAGGGCTTGCCCATCCGAGGGAAGAACGGAGCGATCCTGTCCAGCGCATGCTCGGCGAGCTTGCGGAAGGTGGTGATCTTGCCGCCAAAGACGGACAGCAGCGGCGCCTCAGCATCCGGCGCGTCGAGTTCGAAAATATAGTCGCGCGTCACGGCACTCGGGTTGTCGGCATTGTCGTCATAGAGCGGCCTGACGCCGGAGAACGAATAGACGACATCGCCGCGCGCGAGGCCGCGCTTGAAATAGCGGTTGACCACCCTGATCAGGTATTCGATCTCGCTCTCGTCCGCCGCCACATCCTCGGGTCGGCCGTCATAGGGAATGTCGGTGGTGCCTATCAAGGCGAGATCGCCCTGATAAGGATTGATGAAGATCACCCGCTTGTCGCTGTTCTGGATGAGATAGGCCTGACGCCCCTCCCAGAATTTGGGCACGACGATATGGCTGCCCTTGACCAGGCGGACATTGCGCGTCGAGTTCTGGCCAGCCACGCGGTTGATGATGTCGTTGACCCAGGGGCCGGCGGCATTGACCAGCGCACGCGCCCGCACGGTGGTCTTCACGCCGGTCTTGCCGTCGCGCATCTCCACCGACCAGAGGCCGCCTTCCCGGCGGGCGGCGGTGCAGGCGGTTCGGGTGAAGACCTTGGCTCCGCGCTCGCGCGCGTCCAGCGCATTGATCAGCACGAGACGGGCGTCGTCGACCCAGCAGTCGGAATATTCGAAACCGCGCTTGAATTCATCCTTGATCGGCGCGCCTTCGGGCGCGGTACGCAGATCGAGCGTGCGGGTAGCCGGCAGCCGCTTGCGGCCGCCGAGATGGTCGTAGAGGAACAGGCCGAGCCTGACCAGCCATGCCGGCCGGTCGTCAGGACTGTGCGGCAGCACGAAGCGCATCGGCCAGATGATGTGCGGCGCCGATTCCAACAGCACCTCGCGCTCGATCAGCGCCTCGCGCACCAGGCGGAATTCATAATATTCGAGATAGCGCAGGCCGCCATGGACGAGCTTGCCCGATCGCGAACTGGTGCCTTCCGCCAGATCGTCCTTTTCGCACAGAATGACGGAGAGGCCGCGGCCTGCCGCATCGCGGGCGATGCCGGCGCCGTTGACGCCGCCGCCGATGACGAGGAGATCGACGATTTCGGGTCCGCCGCTCATCTCGTCACGATCTCGCTGCCGGATTTGCACGCATGGCTGCCGCTCTCAGCACGGGTTGACCGGAGGCAGCCCGGCGATATAGCGGCGCACCTCCTCGGCGGCCTGCTCGGCCGCATAGGTGACGGTGCGCACCGAAGCACCGGCGATATGCGGCGTCAGCGTCACGTTGGGAAGCCGCAGCAAGGGCCAGTCCGATGGCACCGGCTCGACCGCGAACGTCTCCAGCATGGCACTTGCGACCTGTCCCGAAACAAGCGCCTCATAAAGGGCGTCATAGTCGACCAGCGGTCCGCGCGCGGTGTTGACAAAGATCACGCCGGGCTTCATCCGCGCGATGGCGTCCTTGCCGATTAGGCCGCGCGTCTCCTGCGTCACCCGCGAATGCAGCGTGACCACATCGGAACGGGACAGGAGATCGTCCAGAGCGACGAGCTCGACGCCGGCATTGCGGTCCTCGGCGCTCAACTGCACATAGGGGTCGCTGACCAGGACGTGGCAGCCGAAAGCACGCAGCAGCCTGACTACCTTTGTTCCGATATTGCCATAACCGACGACGCCGACGGTCATCTCGCTAAGCTCGCGGCCGGTGCGGTCGGCGCGATAGAGATCGCCGCGCCATTCGCCCCTGCGCAGCGCTTCGTGGCCGACCCGGATCAGCCGCGTCTCGGCCAGTATGGCGCCGATGGTGAATTCGGCCACGGCGGTCGCGTTGCGGCCGGGCACGTTGACGACGGTGATGCCATGCGTGCGGGCCGCTTCCATGTCGATGTTGATCGGGCCGCCGCGCGAAACCGCGACCAGCTTCAGCGCCGGCAGGCGCCGCATCATGCCCTCCGACAAGGGCGCGAGCTGGGTGACGAGGATCTCGGCATCGGCGATGAACTCGACAACCTCGTCGGGACGGCCGAAATACTCCTTGACCTTGTCGAGGCCGAGCGCCGGGTCGCCGAACTCCATCGGCTCGTCGGGCCAGGCCGTCTGCAATGTCCTGACATCGAGGTCACCGCTCGCGACCTTCTCGATTTTGGCGCGAAACACCTCCGGAAGCATGAAGTTGTCGCCAATGATCGCTATTTTCCTGGGCATACTCGACTTCTCAATTTGCCTGCACTGAAGCCATCGCGCGCCAGACCGGCCGCAACGCCTGGTGCGCCAACATGTAGGACGGGCTCATCCTGTCATAGATCGCGGCGAGGTTCCGATCGCTCGGCTCGGCCTCGCCAAGCAGCGGCGTTACCCATTCCGCGACGCATTCGTCCATCGACTTATACAGGCCGACGCATACCGCCGCGATCATCGCCGCGCCGGCCGCCCCGGCCTCCTCGCGCTCACTGGTGCGGATGTCTGCGCCGACGGCGGCACCGAGGATCTTGCGCAGCGCCGGGCTTCGGGCGGCGCCGCCGGTCAGCCGGATCTCGCGCGGCAATGGCCCCATGGCGGCGTAGCAATCGCGCGCGGCGAAGGCCAATCCCTCGAAGACGGCGCGCACCAGATCGGCATAGCCGTGACGCGAGGAAATGCCGACGAAGCCGGCCCTGGCATTGGCATCGACGAACGGCCCCCGCTCGCCGGCCTCGGACACGTAGGGCTGGTAGAGCAACGACGCCGGCTGCGATGCGGCGATCCAGGTGTCGACGAGCGCGATCATCTCGCCATTGCTGCGGGTGATGCCTTGCGAGGCGAGGATGCCGGAGGCCAGCCCAAGCACCCAGTCGATGTTGAGCGTCGCCGCCATGTTGGACTGCATCTGCGCGAACACGCCGGGCGCCGGCATGGCCATGGTGTAGCCGGTCGCGGCCTCGTTGAGCTGCACGTCGTCGGGCGTCTCGGCCAGCCGCATATGCATGCCGGTCGAGCCGATGATGGTGCAGCCGGGCTTGCGCTCGCGGTCGAGCAGGCCGGCGCCAAGCGCGGTGCAGACGACGTCGACATAGCCGAGCACGACCGGCGTGCCGGCAAGCATGCCGGTGGCGGCGGCCGCCGCCTGCGACAGTGCGGCGCTGTGCCTGGTGCCGTCTGTGACCGGCGGTAGCAAATGCCTGAGGTCGGCGACGCCGAGCACGTCGAGCACATCCTCGCTATAGTCGCGGGTGCGGAAATCGCCAAAGGTGAAGGTTCCCTCGGAGGGATCGGTGGCACGTTCGCTGGTAAGCTTGAAATAGAGCCAGTCCTTGCAGTGAAACGCCGTCGCCGCCTTGGCGAGCATTTCTGGCATGTTGCGCTTCATGAACACGAACTGCGAGCCCTGCTGGCAGGCGGCGAGCCCGCTGCCGGTCTTTTCGAAGCGCAGTCTGTCTTCCGGCCGCGCGCGTATTTCCTCGACGACGCCTGCGGCGCGCGCGTCGAGCCAGAGCCAGCCCTTCGCCACCGGCTCGCCCTTGCCGTCGATCAGCCAGGTGCCGTCGCCCTGCCCGGTCACCGCGATGGCGATGGTCCGGCCGGCGAGATCGGGCACTTTCTCGGCGAGCTGGCGCAAGGTCGCCGCCGCATCCGCCCATGTGCGCGCCAGATCCTGTTCGGCGCCGCCGCCCGGCAGCGTCTCGTAACGGTTCGGCGTTGCCGCGGCGGCGATCTGCCGGCCCTTCGTGTCGAAGGCGATGGACTTGATGACGGAAGTGCCGGCGTCGATGCCGATCAAGAGATCACGCATCAGGCGAGCTCCATGCCGTGCGAGATGGCCTCGCCGCTCGCCTGGTCGAAGACATGCAGGTTCTTCGGGTCGATGCTGACATTGATCGGCGCGCCAAGGTCCAGCCGGGTGCGGTCGTGCTCGACCAGGACCAGCGAGCCGCCGGCGAAATCGGCCGCTATATGGGTCTGGTCGCCAAGCCATTGATTGGCCGAAACCCTGGCGGGGACACCTTCCTTCGAGCGCCGCACCGCGTAAGGCCTGATGCCGATGACCACCCGCTCGCGGCTGAGCAGCTGGTCGCGGACGGGAGCGCTGAAGGCGTCCTTATCGTAGTCGAGCGACAGGCCATCGGGCAGCTTGAGATTGATGCGCCCGGCGGTGGCGCCGACATAGGCCTCGAAGACGTTCATCGGCGGCTCGCCGACGAAGGTGCCGGTGAACAGGTTCGCCGGACGTTCCTTGATCCGGTCCGGCGTATCGAACTGCTGCAGCACGCCGCCTTCCATCACCGCGATGCGGTCGGCAAGCGCATTGGCCTCGGTCTGGTCGTGGGTGACCAGGATCGCGGTCAAGCCGCGTTCCTTGATGAAATGCTTGATGCGGCCGCGCAGCACGGCGCGCAGCTGCGGTTCGAGCTGCCCCATCGGCTCGTCGAGCAGATGCAGGTCGGCGTCGCGGATCAGCGCCCGGCCAAGGCTGGCGCGCTGCTGCTGGCCACCGGAGATGGAGCTTGGGTAACGCTCCAATATGTCCTCGATCTCGAGCAGCTTGGCGATGCTGGCGACCCTGGCCTCGACCTCGCTTCTGGGCAGCCGGGCCGCCTTGAGCGCGAAGGCCATGTTCTCGCGCACCGTCAGCGGCGGGTAGAGCGAATAGCCCTCGAAGGCCATCGCCACGTTGCGCCTGACCGGCGGCAGCGTGTGTACCTGGCGGCCGGCGACCGAGATCGCGCCGCGCGACACCTCCTCGAAGCCGGCGATCATGCGCAGCGTCGAGGTCTTGCCGCAGCCGGACGAACCGAGCAGCGCCACGATCTCGCCCTTGTCGATCTCCATCGTCAGCTTCTTGACGGCGTGGACGCCCCGGTCGATCGGGCCATAGAATTTGTCGACGCCGGAAATGGTGAGTGCGCTCGCGCTCATGCGGCTTCTCCGTTGCGCAAACTGACGACGTTCTTGGAGCCGATGCGCTCGCCGCTGGCGCGATCGAACAACAGGGCGCTCTTGCCGTCGACGGCGATATAAGCCTTGCCTTCGCTGCGGCCCGGTGTTCCGGCCGGCCGCGAAACCAGGATCTCGCGGCCGCGCAGCGTGCGCACCAGCGTGACGATCTTTTCGTTGAGCGGCGTTTCGGCCTCGACCGTCACCGGAATGGCGCCGGGTTCATTTTCGCCGACGAAATGCAGGGCTTCCGGCCTGAGCCCGATGATGCAGTCGCGGCCGACCGCGGTCTCGGGAGCCCCGCCGAGATGGACCTGCACGTTCGATAAGGCGACATGGATTCCCTTGGCGCCAAGCGCCGGCTTGACGTCGAGCAGGTTGATGGTCGGATCGCCGAACAGCCGCGCGATCTCGACATTTGCCGGCTCGCGATAAATCTGTTCGGGCGTGCCGAGCTGGCTGATGACGCCTTGCGACATGACCGCGATGCGGTCGCCGAGCGCCATGGCTTCCTTGTAGTCCTGGGTGACGTAGACGACGGTGGCGCCGCGGTCTGCGAGCAGGCGCGGCAGTTCGAGCCGCATCTCGAAGCGCAGCTTGGCATCGACATTGCGCAAGGGATCGTCGAGCAGCAGCAGCGGCGGCGAGCCGACCAGCGCACGGGCAAGTGCTGTGCGCTGCTTCTGGCCGTTGGAAAGAGCACGCGGCTTATGCGAGAGCACATGGGCGATCTTCAGCAGCCTGGCGACGCTCTCGACGCCCCCCTTGATCGCGCCCTGCGACGACCGCTTGGCCTCCAGCGGCGTAGCGATGTTGTCGAACGCGCTCATATGCGGAAACAGCGCGAAATTCTGGAACGCCATGCCGACGCCACGGAATTCAGCGTCGACATCGGTCATGTCCTCGCCGCCGATGAGGATCTTGCCTTCATCGGGGTCGATGACGCCGGCGACGAGGCGCAACAGCACCGTCTTGCCGGCGCCGGAGGGTCCGAACAGGACAAGCGTCTCGCCATCGGCGACGGTCAGCGACAGATTGTCGAGCACGGTCTGGCTCTTGTAGCGCTTGACGATTTTTCTGAGTTCGAGGCTGGCCATGGAACTACCCCTTCACCGCGCCGAGCGACAGGCCTTCGACAAGGTAGCGCTGCGCATAGAGGGCGAGCGCCAGCGTCGGCGTGATCGACAAAACGATGGCCGCCGAGATCTGGCCGTACTGGATGCCCGAGGAGGTGATGAAGGCGAGCGCGCCGACCGTCACCGGCTGCTTGTCGGCCGAGGCCAGCACCAGCGCGAAAACGAAATTGTTCCAGGCGAATATGAAGGCGAGCAGGCCGGCCGCGGCGATGCCTGGGCCGGCGAGCGGCAGCGCTATTCTGCGGAAGGTGGCAAACCAGGAATGGCCGCCGATGCGATAGGCATATTCGATGTCGGCCGGAATATCCTCGAAATAGCCGCGCACGATCCACAGGATCAGCGGCAGGCAGATCAGCTGGTAGACCCAGATCAGCCCTATATAGGTGTTGGCCAACCCGAGCTTCTGGAAATAGAGCGTGAGCGGCAACAGCACCAGCAGGGCCGGCGCGAACCTGAACGACAGCAGCGTGAAGGCGATGTCCTCCGAGCCGCGGAACTTGTGCCGCGCGAAGGCGTAGGCCGCCGGGACGCCGAGCAGCAGCGAGACCGCGACCGAGGTCACCGACAGGAACACCGAATTCCAGAGATTGCGCATGAAGGCGATGTCGAGTGTGCCGGCGGCGGTCGTCAGCTTGCCGGTGATCAGCGCTGTGTAGTTGGCGAGCGTCGGCTCGAAGACCAGTTGCGGCGGAATGCGCAGGATGGTCTCGTTGGTCTGGAACGACATCATCAGGATCCAGACGATCGGGAACATGAAGAAGATCACGACCAGTGTGAGTGCCGCGCCGCGCAGGGTGCGTTCAAGCAAGGAGGTGTGTTCCATGGCTGCCTCCTATACTTGGCCCCGGGCGCGCTCGCGCAGCCTGAGCCAGTTCTTGATGAAGATGTTGGAGAGGAAATAGGTGATCGCCCACAGGATGATCATCAGCGCCGCCGAGCGGCCGACATTGGTCGACTGGAAGAAGTTGAGGTAGGCCTCGACCTGGAACACGGTCAGCGTGTCGCCCGGTCCTCCTTGCGTCATGGCGTAGATGATGTCGAACTGCTGGATGGAATCGAGCAGGCGGAACAAAGTCGCCGTCAGGATGTAGGGCGTCAGCATCGGCAGCGTGATGCGGAAGAAGACGAAGCTCCTCGGCACGCCGTCGAGGGCGGCGGCCTCGAAGGGCTGCGTCGGCAGGCTGCGCAGGCCGGCAAGCAGCAGGATCATGATGAAGGGCGTGTAGACCCAGATATCGACGAGAACGACGGTGAACAAAGCCGTCGACGGCGACGAGGCCCAGCGGAAATCCTGTAAGCCGATGAGGCTGGCGAGATAGCTCAGCACGCCGAAGCCGGGATTGGTCATCAGCTTCCACATCAGCGCGGCCAACGCCGGCGCCGTCATCAGCGGCATCAGCAGCATGATCGAGATAAAGTTGTTCAGGGTCGAGCGCTTCTGCAAAAGCAGCGCGATGGCCAGGCCGAGAAGCAGTTCCAGCACCACCGTGGTGCCGGCATAGAGCAGCGAGACCTTGAGCGTGTTCCAGAACTTCGGATCCGTGAAAAAGGAGATGTAGTTGTCGCCCCAGTTGAACTGCCGCGCCCAGGGTTGGCTCAGTCGATAGCGCTGGAACGAATAGACGACCGAGGTCAGGAACGGAATCAGGATGCCGATACAGACCAGCAGAGCCGGCAGGCTGAGCACGTAGGGCAGCACTCTCTTGCTGATCCTGAAGCCCGAGGGCTTGGGTCTTTGCGATACCACCGCAGTCATCGTGCTGCTCCGTTGTCCCTGTCGCTCCGCCCTGCCGGCCGCCCAAGGGAGCAAGGCGGCCGGTCGGGCGAATTAGCGGCCACCTTACGGCACCGCGTCGCAAGCTTGAAAAGGTCGGACCGGCCTGCCAGGGCTGGCCGGTCCTCCGTTACATCTAGCCGAGGCCGGCTTCCTTGAGCTGGCCGTTGATGCTTTCGGCCAGCTTGTCGAGACCCTCGTCCACCGGCACTTCCTTGGCCACCATCTTCTGCAGCGTCGCCGCCCATTCGGTGGTGAGATCGAAGAACAGCGGCTGCGCGGTGAACTTGATCGAGGCGCCCGGCGCCGAGGCGTCGAACATCTCGACGTAGCCGGGATAGCTCTTGTTCAGCTTCTCGCGGAATGTCTCATCCTTCCAGACCGACTGGCGGACCGGATTGACGAAATCCATCTTGGTGGCGCCGAACAGCGCATGCTCGGGTCCGGAGGCCCATTGCATGAAGTACCATGTGGCGTCCTTGTCCTTGGAGAAGTTGGACATCGACAGCGACCAGATCCAGATGTTCGGCGTTGGCGCCTTGGCCTCCGGGTTGGCCTTGAAGGCGGCGAAGGCAAGCTTGCCGGCCATCTTGTTGTCGCCGCCATTCATGAAGTAGCCGAGGATGTCGGCGTCGAAGATCATCGCCGAGGCGCCGGCGCCGAGATCGGCGCCGACCTGGTACCAGGTGTAGGTCGACCAGTCCTTCGGACCGCTTTCCTGGATCATCTGCACCCATTGCTTGTGGAAAGCCTTGGACTGGGCAGTGTTCATGGCGGCCGACAATTTGCCGTCGGCCGACACGTTCAGGTCCTTCTGGTCGAAATTGGCGTAGGCCGACAGGAAGCCCGGATGGATCGTCGCCCAGGAGCGCGACCCGCGCACGCCAATACCGTAGACGCCGCCGCCGACATCCTTGGTGAGCTTGGCGGCAGCGGCCACCATCTCGTCCATATTGCCGGGAACCTTGACCCCCGCCTTGTCGAACATCCCCTTGTTGTAGGTGATGTTGTTTTGTTCAAAACCCCACGGAATGCACCATTGCTTGGCGTCTTCGGACCCCAGAGCCCCGCCCGGCTTGCCGTTCCAGGCGCAGGAGTTCTTGACGCCGGGCAGGAAGTCGTCCCAGGCATAGTTGGGGTTGGTCTTGGCCGGATCCTTGATCCATTCATTCAGGTCGGTGATCCAGCCGGCTGGGCCGTAGGTCCAGGTCATGTAGGCGCCGGTCATGAAGGCATCGTATTCGGGCGAGCTCGCCGACAACGCGGCCGTGACCTTGTCGAAATAAACGTCTTCCGGGAACACGTCGTAGACGACATTCATGCCGGTCAACTGCTTGAAGTTTTCGAGGTTGGCGATCATCGCATCCGCATAGGGATGCTTGTTGAGCAGGAGCTTGATGGTCTTGCCCTGGTGCGCCTTCCAGTCGAAGTCGGCGGCCAGCGCCCGGGTCTGCCCAAGATTGAGCAGCGTACCGGCCGTGCCGGCGGCAAGGCCCATCGCACCCAGGCCCTTGATCAGCCCACGACGGTCGACTTGTCCGCGCAGGAAAGCGTCAATGAGGTCTTTCTCTTTCTCATGCATTTGGTCTTCTCCTCCACAGGGTAGTTTTAACTGAACTGACGCCGGCTACCCGACTGGCGTCTCCTCCACGAGCGATCGCGCTGTCCGCTCATCAGTTATCAGGCCCTTGAGATAGCGGCCCTCCAGCACCGCTTTGACGGCTCGAACCTTGACCTTGCCGCCGGCTACCGCGACGATCCGGCGGCTGGCGATGTCCTCGCGCGCCAGCGCCAGCGCCCGGTTGGAAAGGGTTGTTGCCACCGCTTTGCCGGCATCGTCGAAGAAATGGCCGAGCAATTCGCCGACGCCGCCATTGCGGCGGATCTCCTCCATCTCGCCCTTCTCGATCATGCCGGTGGCGACGAGCGAGGCTTCGCGTTCGGCCGTGCCGATGCCGGCAAACAAAAGGTCGGCGGATCTTGCGAGATCGAAAACCTCGCTGATGCCCTTCTGTCCCAGCAACACCGCGCGGTCGTCCACAGTGTTGGCGAACATCGGCACCGGCATCACATAGGCTTCGGCGCCGGTGCGCTCGGCGAGGCGGTGAATGACGTCATGCGGGTTGGCCGAGAACTTCCGCGTCAGGCCGCCGAGCAGCGAAACGAAGCGGATCTTGTCTGTCGAGCTGCGCGGCAGGTATTCCACGCAGGCGGCGAGCGTGCGGCCATGGCCGACGCCGATCAGCGCCTGCTCGCCGCGTTCGATCTCACGCTTGAGGAATTGCGCGCCGGCGATGCCGAGCGCCTTGAGCGGCAACTCCTCGGAATCGAAATCGGGAACCACCTCGCAATAATCGAGGCCGTAGCGGCGCGACAGCTCGTCCTCGAGCTCGACGCATTCCGAGACTTCGCCGTCGATATAGACCTTCACCAGCCCTTCCTGATTGGCCTTGGTGATCAGGCGGTGGGCCTTGAGGCTGGTCAGCCCGAGGCGCTTGGCAACCTCGGACTGGGTAAGGCCGCCGGCGTAATGAAGCCAGGCGGCGCGTGCCGCCATGCCGGTTTCATCATCGCGCAAGAGGCCGTTTCCAAATCCAACCACGTTCCGCCCTTTGATATTTTTTTCAGTTTCTGCAAAATTTTTCACACCGACGCGTCGGAGTCAAGCGCCAAGCGCCTGCAAAACAACGCGAGGTTCAAAAACGGGCGCTGATTGTCAACGAGAATGGACATGCGGACACCTGACACGCGGCACCTATCAGGGCCACGGCAACGCTCGAAAGAAAACGGTGTCGGCTTATGTTCGCGCAGGAACCCGATCACCATGGCCGCCATCCATGTGAAGCGCCGCCGCCCAGCGGCCCGCCGGTGAGCGGATCGCAGCATTCGGCAAGCCGCTTTCGGTGATCAGGTCCAGGCCGGACCGCGATGGGCCGAGCGACGTCGATGCCCCCGGCGGCGGCAAAGGCCGACGGCGAGCAGGGCCTATTGCAACGTCCGCGCCGCGGACGGCATGGAATGGTCGTGCGCCATGCCGGCATCGGCATCTTCCACGCCGAGCCCGCGGTCGAGGCCGGTGGCCACCACGGAAACCCGGAACCGGCCTTCCATGCTCTTGTCGAAGATGGCGCCGACGATGATATCGGCGTCTTCATAGACCTCTTCACGGATTCTCGTGGCGGCCTCGTCGACCTCGAACAGGGTCATGTCGCGGCCGCCGGAAATCGAGACCAGCACGCCCTTGGCTCCCTTCATCGACATCTCGTCCAGCAGCGGGTTGGCGATGGCGGCTTCCGCCGCCTTCATCGCCCGGCTATCGCCTGACGCCTCGCCGGTTCCCATCATGGCGCGGCCCATGCCGCGCATCACCGATTTGACGTCGGCAAAGTCGAGGTTGATCAGGCCTTCCTTGACGATGAGATCGGTGATGCAGCTGACGCCGGCATAGAGGACCCGGTCGGCGATGACGAAGGCATCGGCGAAGGTGGTCTTGGCGTCGGCGATCCGGAACAGGTTCTGGTTGGGGATGACGATCACGGTGTCGGCGCTTTCGCGCAGCCGCTCGATCCCCTCTTCGGCCATCTGCATGCGGCGCCTGCCCTCGAAAGTGAACGGCTTGGTGACGACGCCGACCGTCAGGATGCCTGCCTTGCGCGCCGCCTGGGCGATCACCGGCGCGGCGCCGGTTCCGGTGCCGCCGCCCATTCCGGCGGTGACGAAGCACATATGGGTGCCGGCCAGATGGTCCATGATCTCGTCCAGCGATTCCTCGGCCGCGGCGCGGCCGATCTCGGGAAGCGATCCGGCGCCCAGCCCTTCGGTCACATGCGCGCCGAGTTGGATCAGCCGCGTCGCCTTGGACATGGTGAGCGCCTGTGCGTCTGTGTTGGCGGCAATGAATTCGGTGCCCTGAAGCTGCTCGGCGATCATGTTGTTGATGGCGTTGCCGCCGCCGCCGCCGACGCCGACAACGGTGATCTTGGGTCTCATCTCGGAGATCTCGGGCTTCTTGAACTCGGCCATGCCTCTTCTCCTTCGCCAGTCGCTCGCGCTTCACGCCCCGCCAGATCGATCACACCGCAAAACGGCAACCGACGCAGAGCGGCGTGACGAATCAGTCCGCTCGGATGGGTGTCCCAAAAAGCCAGAGAGCGGCCAGAGGTGCAAGTGCGGGGAAGGTCAAGATTTGTGATAGGGGCGTTTCATATCCCCATGACGGCCGCGCATGCCCGAGAGTGATGCAGGCATCCCGGGCCTTCATGCGGCTGCAGACGCTGCGCGCTGAGCCTGATGCCGAGCCTTGGCTTTCCGCGTCCTTACCTCTATGTTGCGATCGCAGATCGCGCAATTGGTTTTGAAATGCCTCCCGACATCCCAGCTAGTGACTTGAAAAAATAGGGAAACGTTCCGGCTGCGGCCGGATACGGCTTCCGAAAATCACAAGCCATTTTTACCAGGGATAGTGCAGCCGATCAGGGCGCGGGCACCCTTCGAAACCAGAGGTTGGAAATTGGGCGATGCAATCGCGGACGTTCTGAACTGGCTTGAGAGCCGAAACGACATCCAGAGCCTGAGGGCCGCGGTGTGCGACCTCAACGGCATCATGCGGGGAAAACGCATCCCCGTCGAGCAGGCGCGCAAGGCGCTGGAGGGCAAGCTGCGCATGCCCTATTCGCTGATCGGGCTGGACATCTGGGGCGAGGATATCGAAGGCAACGCGCTGGTGTTCTCGACCGGCGACGCAGACGGATTGTGCCAGTGGACCGGCCGCGGCATCCTTCCCGTGAACTGGACGGCGCATCCGACCGCCCTCATCCCGCTCTGGCTCGCCGACGAAGGCGGCGCGCCGTATCTCGGCGATCCCCGGCGGGCGCTGGCCCGCATCCTCGACCGCTACAAGGCTTTGGGCCTGACCCCTGTGGCCGCGACCGAGCTCGAATTCTACCTTGTCGACCCGCAATCGCAGCGGCCGGTCGGGCCTGTCTCGCCGGTCACCGGGCGGCGTCTGGATTCCGACGCGGCACTGTCAATCGACGAGATCGACGACTTCGAAGCCTTCATCCACGACATCTACGAAGCCTGCCGGGCACAAGGCATTCCCGTCGATACCGCCATTGCCGAGAACGGCGTCGGCCAGTTCGAGATCAATTTGAACCATGTCGCGGACGCGCTGCGGGCAGCCGACGACGCCGTCCTGTTCAAGCGCACGGTGAAGGGCATCGCCCGCAAGCACGGCTTTGCCGCCTGCTTCATGGCCAAACCCTATGGCGACCGGGCCGGCAATGGTTTCCACGTCCATTTCAGCCTGCTCGACGCCGACGGGCGCAACGTCTTCGACGACGGCACCGACCAGGGCTCCGGCATTATGCGCCACGCTGTCGGCGGACTGCTGGCGGCGATGGCCGAGAGCACGCTGGTGTTCGCGCCGCATTTCAACTCCTACCGCAGGCTCCGGCCGAGATCCTACGCGCCGACCGCCGTCGCCTGGGGTTACGAGAACCGCATGGTCGCGATCCGCATTCCCGGCGGCCCGACCGGTGCGCGCCGCATCGAGCATCGCGTATCGGGAGCGGACGCCAATCCCTATCTTGTGCTTGCCGCCATACTGGGCGCGGCACTGGTCGGCATCGAAAGGCAGATGTCACCGGGCGACCCGACCGGGAACGACGGGCAAGGCCTTGCCCCGGCCAAGCTGCCGCCGGACTGGGCATCGGCGATCGCGGCCTTTGAAAGCGGGACGCATGTGGCGGAGATCTTCCCGGCGATCCTGCGCCACTCTTTCATCGCCTGCAAACGCCAGGAACTGAATACGTTCGCGCTCAACGTCAGCGACTTCGAAATCGAGACCTACCTCGAAAGCGTCTGAGGCCGCGCTGACGGACAGCGGCGGCGTCGGTTCAGGACGACCTTCGAACCGCAAGGGCTTGCGGTGCAGTCGCTGACCGGGCATAAACATGATAGTTTTTGTCATGTATTATGCCCGGGATAAACAGAATTGACCTTCGTTGCGCGCATGGAGAGCCGGATTCAGGGATTTGCCGTGATCGGCGACCTGAAATGGCACGTCTGGGACGGCGTGGTCGCCGATCTCTGGGATGTCTCATGCGGTGACAATGCCGAGGGTTATTACGTCTCTCCCGACCCCCGGCTGTTCGTCACTCTCGGCGTCACCGGCGACGGCGCCTTCGTCGTCGAAGGCGCCCAGGGCGAGCCGCGCCGTCACAACCAGGCGTTTTCCATGGCCTATATACCGGCCGGGGTGCCGATCCGCGGCCGGGTCGAGGGACTGAAGCGGATCAGGCATCTCGACCTGCATTTCGACGCGGCCACACTGACCCGCCGCTTCGGCCGCAGCCTCGATCGCGATGCCTTGCAGATGTCGCGCCTCCAGTTTCGCGATGATCGGATCGCCACGCTTGCCGGCCTGATCGCCGCTGAATGCGGCAGCGAGCGGAAGGTGCATGATCTTTATGGCGAAGGTCTGCTCAACGCCTTGTTCGCATGCGTTTTCCAGATAGACCGGCCAAGTGCCGCCAGGCGCCGGACGCCCCTGTCCCGCCGCAAGCTGCGGCTCGTCACCGACTACATCGACGCCCACTGCCTGGACAGGATCCGCCTTGCTGATCTTGCCGCGCTGACCGGCCTGTCCGAAACGGCGATCAGCCATGCCTTCAAGGCGGCAACGGGCGTGCCGCCGCACCGCTGGCAGATGCAGGCGCGGATCGACAGGGCAAAGGCGATGATGGCGCATGAGGCTGCCTCGCTTGGCGACATCGCCCAGGCCACCGGCTTCTTCGACCAGGCGCACCTTACCCGCGTGTTCAAGTCCGTGGTCGGATTGACGCCCGGTGCGTGGATGAAGAGCGTCGGCCGCCAGTGACATTTCCGCAACATAGTGCCGCGATGTCCGTGGTTTGGACAAGAACGGACAACCCGGCCAAATCCATCCAATGACCCGCAGATAAGTTGATATAAATCATCAAGTATCTCAATGATGACAGGCGGGGACTTTCCTGATGAGCAGAATCTACCGGATCAAGGCGCTTCTGGCGGCCGGCGTGGCAGCGGTCGCGATGATCCCGCCAGCGCTCGCGCAGACGGCGCAATCCAGCATCCAGCTCGAACCGGTCTTGGTCGAGGGCGAGGCCGGAGACAGCGCGACCGGGCCGGTCGAAGGCGTCGTCGCCAAGACGACCAGAACCGGTTCCAAGACCGCGACCGACATCAAGGAAGTCCCGCAATCCGTCTCGGTGGTCGGACGGCAGGAGATCGAGGATCAGGGTGCACAGAAGGCTGACGAGGCGCTGCGCTACACCGCCGGCGTCTTTGCGCAGCCTTTTGGCCCCGACAGCGACACCAACTGGATGTACATTCGCGGCTTCGATGCGACGGCCACCGGCACCTACATGGATGGCCTCCAGCTGTTCAGCTATGGTTTCGGCGGTTTCTATGTCGACAGCTTTGGCCTTGAGCGCATCGAAGTGCTGAAAGGCCCGGCCTCGGTGCTCTATGGCGGCAGCAATCCCGGCGGCATGGTCAACTATGTCAGCAAGCGCCCGGACTTCGAACGCACGCGCTATGTCGAAACCGGCGTCAACGATGCCGGCAACGTCTATCTCGGCTTCGACATCGGCGATGTCGCCAACAACGGCACGGTCAGCTACCGGATGACGGGCAAGGTCGCCGGCGGCGATACCTACAGCGACCTGCAGAACGGCTGGCGCGGCTTCATCTCGCCGAGCATTAGCTGGAAGCCGGACGAAGCGACCACGCTAACCATACTGGCCAATTACAGCCACATCGACGAGAACCATAATGGCGGCAGCTTCCTGCCCTATGATGGAACCGTGATCGATCACATTGTCGGCGGCGTGAACTATGGCCGCATCGATCCCGATGCGAACTTCATGGAACCGAACATCGACCTCTACAAACGCGAGCAGGGCTCGCTCGGCTACGAGTTCGAGCACACGTTCGACAATGACTGGACCGTTCGCTCCAACGCCCGTTTCACCGCCGCCGACATCAACGAGGTCAGCGTTTATCCGAACGGCTGGTCAACCATCGGAGGGCCGACCGAGCTGGCGCGGATCAATTTCGATCATGACACCACGGCCAAGACCTTCCTCGCCGACAACCAGATCGAAGGCAAGGTGGCGACCGAAGCGATCGAACATACGATCCTCGCTGGCGTCGATTTCAAATATTACAACATCGACCAGGTACAGTCGTCCGGCCTCTACGATCCCAATTATGACAACCCGATCGACGCTTTCGATCCGGTGTACGGTTCGCCGCTGACGCCTCGTGTCAGCTATCTCAATCAGGACCTGACGCAGAAGCAGCTTGGCTTCTATGCACAGGATCAAATGCGCTTCGGCGATGGCTGGCTGGTGACACTGAACGGCCGCTACGACCGTGGCTGGCTCGAAGCCGACAACCGCCCGACCTATTACTCGGCGGGCTCCAGCACGCAGAGCAGCACGGTTGGCGATTTCTCCGGCCGCGCCGGCCTGGCCTATGAATTCGCCAACGGCGTAACCCCCTATGCCAGCATCGCCACCTTCTTCAATCCGATCATCGGCACCGATGCGATGGGCAATCTGTTCAAGCCGGAAGAGGGCACGCAGTACGAAGTCGGCGTGAAGTATGTGCCGACTTTTGTCGATGGCCTGTTCACCCTGTCGCTATTCGACCTGACCCGTCAGAACGTGCCGTCGAATGTCACTCCCTTCACCCAGATGCAGACCGGCGAGGTGCGTTCACGCGGCGTTGAGCTCGAAGGCAAGGTGAACGTGACGGAGGATTTCCGGGTTACCGGTGCCTTCACGGCTTACGATATCGACATCACCAGGGACGCCAATCCGGCTCTCATCGGCAAGACGCCTTTCATCGTGCCGGAAGTGATGGCTTCCGCATCGGTCGATTACACCTTCCGTGGCGACTGGTATGACGGCATCTCGATTGGCGGCGGTTTGCGCTATATCGGCTCCTCATGGGCAGACAATGAGAATACGGCGAAGGTTCCGGCGGTGACGCTGGCCGACCTGAAGCTCGGCTACGAGAAGGAGAACTGGGGCGTCGACCTCAACATCACCAACCTCTTCGACAAGACCTATGTGTCCGGCTGCCAGACAACGCTCACCTGCTCCTACGGCGAAGGCCGCTCCTTCAAGCTGAAGGCGCACACGAGTTGGTAATCATGGACCAAACCCGCCGGCGATGATCCATCCGCCCAACAGACGGCAGGTGCTTGCGCTGGCGGCCGCGGCCTTGCTGCCGCCGGTTGCCGGCAGGACCGCGACGACAAATGTTGCCGCGATCGATTGGGGCATGCTGGAAACGCTTCTGGCGCTCGGCGTCGAGCCGGCGGCGGCGACCGAACTGATCCAGTTCCGCAGGATTGCGGTCGAGCCTGCCGTTCCCCAATCCGTGACCGATCTGGGACTGCGCGGCACGCCTAACTACGAGCTGTTGCGCATCGTCGCGCCGGACTTGATCGTCATCTCCAATTTCTACGAGTACCAGCGCCCGATTCTGGAGCGCATAGCGCCGGTGTTCGCGCAAACCGTCTACGATGCCGGAGTGCCGCCCTACGCCCTCGCCGAGGCAACAACGCTGGCGCTGGGCGAAAAGCTCGGACGACCGGCCGAAGCGCAACGCTACGTCGGCGACACCGCCGACGATATAGCGCGGCGTCGCGCCGCCTTGCCAACGACGTCCGCACGGCCGGTCTTTGTCATCAGCCTCGGCGACTCCAGGCACTTCCGCGCCTTCGGCCGCGACTCCATGTTCGGTGACGTGCTAACGCGGCTCGGCCTGGTCAATGCCTGGTCCGACGAGACAAGTTACAGCGCTGCCGCACCCGTCGGCCTGGAGGCGCTGGCGCGGGTGCCCGAGGCCTCGATCCTGATCGTCTCGCCGTTGCCGGCGGATGTCGGGCGCTCGCTTCCCACCAATGCGTTGTGGAACGCGCTGCCGGCCGTGCGCCAGGGCCGCGTCGCGGTGCTCGAAGCCATCAACCATTTCGGCTGCCTGCCGTCGGCGCGCCGCTTCGCGCGCCTGGCGGCGGCGGCGCTTGCGGATCATGCTTCGTGACGGGGCGCGCCGTAGCCGGAAGCGAGATGCCTCACCGCACCATCGGCGGCGCGCTGCCGCCGCTCGTCCTGTGGGGCCTGCTCGCCGGGCTGGCCGCACTCTTGTTCGCATGGCGCGTCGGCATGCAGCAGCCGGCATCGGTGCCGGGCGATCTCCATCATGTCATCCTGTTCTACAGCACGCTGCCGCGCGCCGTCGTGGCGGTGCTGGCGGGCGCCGTGCTCGGCCTGTCCGGCCTGCTGTTGCAGCATGTGCTGCGCAATCCGCTGGCGGAACCATCGACGCTCGGCATTTCGGGCGGCGCGCAACTGGCGATGACCACAGCCTCGCTTTACGCGCCGTTGCTGATGGAGCGGTCGCAAGGGCTGGTGGCCTTTGCCGGCGGCACCGCCGCTGTGCTGCTTGTGCTGGCGTTGACCTGGCGGCGCGGGCTGGAGCCGGTGTCGGTCGTGCTCGCCGGAATGATGGTGGCGCTGACCGCGAGTTCCGTCAGCGCCGCGCTGATCCTCGCCAATGGCGATTACCTGTTCTCGCTGTTCATATGGGGCGGCGGGTCGCTGGTGCAGCAGGATTGGGGACCGGCCATCGCGCTGACGACGAGGCTGGCGGCCGGCGCTGTCGCGGCATTGATGCTGCTGCGGCCGCTGACCATCCTTGGCCTCGACGACGCCTCGGCGCGCGGCCTTGGCGTTGCCCGCCACACCAGCCGCTTTCTCATCATCGCGCTTGCGGTATGGATGGCGACGAGCGTCGCGGCGCAGATCGGCGTCATCGGTTTCGTCGGCCTTGCCGCGCCGGCGCTCGCCACGCTTTCGGGCGCGCGCACGCTACGGCAGAAGCTGATCGCCGCGCCGCTGATCGGCGCAGTACTGCTGTGGCTGACGGACGGGCTGGTCCAACTCGCCGCCGGCCCTGGCGGCGAGCGCATTCCGACCGGCGCGGGAACCGCGCTTCTGGGCGGCCCACTGCTGCTTTGGCTGCTGCCGCGGCTGCGCATGTTCGAATGGCCGCATCTCGGTTCCAATGGCATGACGCCGCGCAAGGCCCGCCGGCCTTGGCGCGTCATCCTCGTCCTGCTTGCGCTCACATTTGCCGCCGCCGCCCTGGCCCTCGTGGTCGGTCGCGGACCGGCAGGGTGGTCGATCGCCGGCGGCGACCTGCTGGCCGATCTCGTCTCCTGGCGCGCGCCGCGGGTCGGCGTGGCCGCGGCCGCCGGCGCAATGCTCGCGGCGGCGGGCGTGGTCATCCAGCGCGTTACCGGCAACCCTCTGGCGAGCCCCGAAGTGCTTGGTGTCGGCACCGGCGCGGGCGCCGGCCTGACCGCCGTGTTGACGGTCAGTGCAACCGCCGGGCTCGGCTGGCAGCTCGCCGGCTCGGCCTTGGGCTCACTGGCGGCATTGGCCGCCATGCTGGCCATCGCCGCCAAGGCAAAATTCGGGGCCGACCGATTGCTGCTTGCCGGCATTGCCATGAGCGCGCTGTGCAGCGCGCTGATCACCGCGGCGATCGCGATGGGCAATGCACAGTCCTATGTGCTGTTGCGCTGGCTGAGCGGTTCGACCGGCCAGGCGGCCGCTCTGGACGCATCCGTTGCACTGGCCTGCCTGTTGCCGCTGACGCTGCCGCTTTTTCTTGCCGCGCGCTGGCTGGACATCTTGCCGCTCGGGCCGGACAGCGCGCGCGGACTTGGCGTGCCCGTAGCCGGCGGGCGGCTGATGCTGGTCGTTGTCAGCGCGCTCCTGACCGCGCTGGCCGCTTTGATCGTGGGCCCGTTGAGCTTCGTCGGCCTGATCGCGCCACACCTTGCCCGGCTCCTCGGCTTTTCGCGCGCACGCATTCATCTTGCCGGGGCGATGCTTCTGGGGGCCTTGCTGATGACCATATCGGACTGGCTGTCGCGGATGGCGGCCTTCCCGTACGAACTGCCTGTCGGCCTGTTCGCATCGCTGCTTGGCGGACCTTACCTCGTCTACCTGCTTGCCAAGGGCGTGCCGCGCCAAGGCTGACTCGGCGTCCAGGCAGGCTACGAGGGCCGTTCGGCCTTCAGCACCTGGACCGCCGCCTCGCTGTTGTGGACGTAGTCGTTGGCGTCCGGCTGCTTCTGCACCAGCAGGATGAACAGAAGGTCGGTCAGCGCCAGTTGCGCATCGCGCGCGGTGATGGACGATGAGCGTGCACGCTCCTCGTCGGCGATGGTGTAGAGGCAGATGTCGGCAACGCGGCTCAGCGGATTGTCGTGCAGGCCGGTGACGGCGATCACCATGGTGCCGCGCTTGCGGGCGAGCTCGGCTATGCGCAAGGTTTCGATGCTGGCGCCCGAATGGGAGAGCGCGAACAGCACATCTCCAGGCCCGAGCGTCGAGGCATTGGCCATCTGGATATGGCTGTCGCTGTCATGCAGCACATTGCGGCCAAGCTTCATCAGCTTGTAGGAGAAATCGCGCGCCACCAGCGAGGAGGCGCCGACGCCGACCAGATGGATGCGGCGCGCGCCGTTCAGCAATTCCAACGTCCTGGAGATGATCCGCTCGCTGTTGGCGGCGACGGTTCGCTCCATCGACAGAAGCTTGCTGCCGATCAGCTTCTTCAGGATGACCTGGTAGCCGTCGCCGACCTCGATCGAACCGTGGATCATACCGGCCGGCATCTGCCATTCCCGCGCCTTGGCTTCGCTGACGGCGAGCTTGAGCTCCTGGTAGCTGGCATAGCCGAGCTTCTGGCTGAACTTGACGACGCTCGACTGGCTGCGCCCGATCTCGGCCGCAAGAGCAGCCGTCGACAGCCGCAGCATCTCGTCGGGATTGTCGACGATGTACTGGCCGATCTCACGATCGCCGGGCGCCATGCCGTCGAGCTTGGCACTGATCCTGTTCAGAACGGACATGGTTCCCCTTGCGCTTTGGCGTCCAGCCGCACGGCCGAGGAATAATTTATTCCAATTTCGATTGACAGCCAAGAACGCGGAATTAATTCTCGAACCGGGCCGGATTAAGCACCGGATTGGGAGCAGGCTTTCGAGCGCGCTACGCCGGACGCGGCCCGGCACTGGTCGCATAAGGTTTCAGCCATGGACAGACTGCGCATCGTCGGCGGGCAAAGGCTGCAAGGCGCGGTCACCATATCGGGCGCCAAGAATGCCGCTCTGCCGCAGATCGCGGCGGCGCTGCTCAGCCCCTACCCGCTCGAACTGACCAACCTGCCCGACGTGACCGACGTCGAGAACATGCTCGGCGTGGTGCGGCTGCACGGCGCCGAGGTGACGCGATCGGCCCACGCCGCGACGATCGACACCAGTGCCGCCGTTTCCAACGAGACGTCCTACGACACCGTCAGAAAGATGCGCGCGACAGTGCTGGTGCTGGCGCCGCTACTCGCCCGTTTCGGCCATGCGCGGGTTTCGCTGCCCGGCGGCTGCGCGATCGGCGCGCGGCCGGTCGACATGCATGTCGCCGCACTCGCGGCACTGGGCGCCCGGATCGCCGTCGAGAACGGGCTGATCGTCGCCTCGGCGCCGAACGGGCTCACCGGCACGCGCATCGTGCTGAGCTCGCCATCGGTCGGAGCGACGGAAACCGCCATGATGGCGGCGACCACGGGCAAGGGCGAAACCGAAATCCTCAACGCGGCGCGCGAGCCGGAAGTGGCCGACCTCGCCGCTTGCCTCAACGCCATGGGCGCGCGCATCGAAGGCGCCGGCACGCATCGCATCCTGATTGCCGGCGACACGGACTGGCGCGCGGCCAGGCACGACATCATCCCGGACCGCATCGAGGCCGGCACCTATGCCATCGCCGCGGCGATCACCGGCGGGCAACTGGAACTGACGCATGCCCGGCTCGAGCACATGGCCTCGGTGGTGCAATTGCTGGAGGCGACCGGCGTCGGCGTCTGGCCCGGCGACCGCGGGCTCATCGTGTCGCGCGAGCGGCCACTCAAGGCCGCCGACCTGACCACGGAACCGTATCCGGGCTTTCCGACCGATCTCCAGGCGCAGTTCATGGCGCTGATGTGTTGCGCGCAAGGCGCGTCGCTGCTGCGCGAAACCATCTTCGAGAACCGCTTCATGCATGTTCCCGAACTGATGCGGCTCGGCGCCAACATCAAGCTGCAAGGCACCACCGCGCTGGTGCGCAGCGGCGAGAACCTGCACGGCGCGCAAGTCATGGCCACCGATTTGCGCGCCTCGGTGTCGCTGGTGCTGGCGGCCTTGGTCGCCGAGGGCGAGACGACCATCAACCGCGTCTATCACCTCGACCGTGGCTATGAGCAACTGGACCGCAAGCTGCGTCTGTGCGGCGCCGACATCGAGCGGCTGAGCGCATGAACAACGGCCGCTCCGATTATTTTCTCGGCGTCGACGGCGGCGGGACCGGCTGCCGTGCCCGCATCGAGGATGCGAAGGGGACTGTGCTGGGACAGGGCCTCTCCGGTCCGGCGTCGACACGGCTCGGCATCGATGCGGCCTGGACGTCGGTTGCCAAGGCCTTTGGCGCGGCGATCGAGGAGGCAGGGTTCGGCGCGGCCGAGACCACCCGGATCCACGCCGGCATCGGTCTTGCGGGGATCGGCCGCAAGGGCGCGCTGGAGGCGCTGCGGGCGATCGCGCACCCCTTCGCCAGCATCGATTTCGTCAGCGACGGCGTCGCCGCCTGCCTCGGCGCGCATTCGGGCCAGGACGGCGCCATCGTCATCGCCGGCACCGGTTCGATCGGGCTCGGCTTCGTCGAAGGGCGCGACCTGCGCGCCGGCGGCTATGGCTTTCCGATCTCCGACGAAGGCAGCGGCGCCGATCTCGGCTTGAAGGCCGTGCAGCTGGCATTGCGCGCCCATGACGGCCGACATGAGCGCACGGCGCTGCTGGCGGAAGTCATGCAGCGTTTCGACAACGATCCTATGCAAGCCGTGGCCTGGATGGACCGCGCCAGCGCCACCGACTATGCGGCCCTGGCGCCGATGGTGATGCGCCACGCCGACCAAGGTGATCCGGCCGGGCGGCGCATCGTGCAAAAGGCCGCCGAACAGATCGACACGCTGGTGCGGGTTCTGTTCGAAAAAGGCGCGCCGCGCGTGACCCTGCTTGGCGGGCTCGCCAGTCCGCTCGAACCATGGCTCGCACCCGACGTTCGCCGGCGCCTGAAACCCGCCGATGGCGACGCGGTTTCCGGGGCGATCATTCTTGCCCGGAGGCCGCCCGGCGAGCGCTAACACCGGAGGAATAATTTATTCCATCTTTTCGTTGACGGAACGAATATGGAATTCTAAGACGTTAACGAAACAGCGTAGCGACAATAGATCGAAGTGCGCGTGTACCGGAGCCGTTGAGGAACCGCTCCCCTCACGGCTGAGCGACCTAGTTTTGAAAGCACTGGCCTGATTTTGAAAGCGTGAGATGAGCGAGCAAGGTTTGATGTCCGAGCTGGACCGGCTGGTTTCCGAAGGCCGCAATCCGCGGACCATGGACATCGACCTGCTGCCGACGATCGATGTGCTGCGCAAGATCAACGACGAGGACCGGGTGGTCCCGGCGGCGGTCGAAAAGGTGCTGCCGGACATCGCGGCCGCGGTCGACCGCATCGTCCTCGCCTTCCAGAAAGGCGCCCGGCTCATCTATATGGGCGCCGGCACCAGCGGCCGCCTGGGCGTGCTCGACGCCTCGGAATGTCCGCCCACTTTCGGCGTGCCGGAAGGCATGGTCATTGGCCTGATCGCCGGCGGGCCCGACGCGCTGGTGCGCTCGACCGAAGGCGCCGAGGATGATCCCAAGAGGGGCGCCAGGGCCTTGCAGGACATCAAGCTCACCCCGGACGACGTGGTGGTCGGCATCGCGGTCAGCGGGCGCACGCCCTATGTGATCGGCGGGCTGAACCATGCCAAGCAGGTGGGAGCAACGACGGTCGCCCTGTCCTGCAATCCGGCATCGACCATAGCGGGTATTGCCGACATCGCCATCTCGCCTGTCGTCGGTCCCGAGGTGCTGACAGGCTCGACGCGGCTGAAATCCGGAACGGCGCAGAAGCTGGTGCTCAACATGCTGAGCACGGCCTCGATGATCCGCATCGGCAAGAGCTACCAGAACCTGATGGTGGACCTTAATCCGTCCAACAGGAAACTGGTCGCCAGGGCAACCAGGATCGTGATGCAGACCACAGGCTGCACGGCGGCGCAGGCGCGCCAGGCGCTCGGCCGGACCGGCAACGACGTGAAGCTGGCGATCCTGCTGACCATCACCGGGCTTGAGGTCGAGGAGGCACGCGCAGCCCTCGCCAAGGCAGGGGGTTTCCTGCGAAAGGCAATCAGCGACAAGACGCGTGAAGGCGCTTGAGACAAGACGCATGAAGGCGCTTTAGACAAGGCGGCATGAAGCCACTTAGACAAGACGGCGCGAAGCCGCATAGACTGGGCCGATGCACCAAAGCGCGTGTGTCTTGGAAGCGGTCCGCAGAACTGCAAGGGCATCGGGTTCAAGCAAAGATGGGAGACGAGAATGGTTCACCTCACAAGAAAGCTGCTGTCGGGCATCACTCTGGCAGCCATGCTTGGCATCGCCACTGTTTCGACGCAGGCGGCAACGCTGCACATGGCCTGGTCGCAGGATGCAACGGGACTTGATCCGCACAAGCAGACGGCCTTTTCCTCGCTGCGGCTCCTGGAGCTGATCTATGAGCCGCTGGTGCGGGTCGATGCCAGCCTGCGGATCATCCCGGCCATCGCCACGTCCTGGGAATTCTCCAAGGACGGCAAGGAGCTGACCTTCAAGCTCGATCCCAAGGCGAAATTCCAGGACGGCGCTGCCGTGACCCCGGCCGACGTCAAGGCATCGTTCGAGCGCATCCTGGACGAGAAGACAGGCGCCGCCGCCCGTGCCAACTTCCTGTCGATCACCAGCATCGACACGCCGGACGCTGGAACCGTCGTCTTCCATCTATCGCAGCCCGACGCGCCGATCCTGACTGCGATGAGCGACATCAACGCGGCCATCGTGCCGGCGGCCGAGATCAAGGCCGGCTCGATCGGCACCAAAACGGTCGGCTCCGGACCGTTCAAGCTCGACAAATGGGACCCCAACGCCAAGGAAGTCTTGAGCGCCAACAAGGAATGGGCCGGCGGCGCGACCGGCGTCGACGGCATCGAGATCAGCGTGTTGCCCGATGAAGCGGCGATCCTCGCCGCCATGCGCACCAAGCAGGTCGATTTCGCGCTGCTCAACGATCCGCTGGTGGCCACGCTTGTGCCGAAGGAGGCCAGCCTGCAACTGAACCGCGCGCCAGTGCTGGCCTATAACGTGCTGCAGCTCAATCCGTCACGCAAGCCGATGACCGAGCTCAAGGTGCGCCAGGCGATCTCCTGCGCGATCGACCGGCAGGAGGTGCTGGACACCGCCGCGCTCGGTGAAGGCAAGGTCACCGGACCGCTGACCATCCCAGCACTTGCGACCGATCCAAGCCAGCTCTTCTGCTACAAGCGCGATGTCGAGAAGGCCAAGAAGCTGATGGCGGAGGCGGGCTTTGCCGACGGCTTTTCGGCGACCGTGATCGGCGCCACCGGCGAGCCGCCGACGGCGGCGGCAGAAGCCCAGGTCATCCAGTCGCAGCTCGCCGAGATCGGCGTCAAGCTCGACATCAAGATGATGGAGCTCAACGTCTATGTCGACGCCTGGCTGAAGGGCGATTTCGACATGGCGATCGCCTTGAACGGCGGCCGCGCCGACCCCTACACCATGTACAACCGCTACTGGACCAAGGCAGGCAATCTGCAGAAGGTGGCCAACTACATAGACGACACGCTGGATAGCCTGATGCAGAAAGGCCGCGCCGAGACCGATCCGGCCAAGCGCAAGGCGATCTTCGCCGAGTTCGAGAAGCACCTCGCCGAAGTTTCGCCCTGGATCTGGCTCTACACGTCCTACAGCTACACCGCTCAACAGAAGAACGTCGCCGGGTTCCTGCCGACGCCGACGGGCACGCTGTTCAGCCTCAGCAAGGTTACCATCCAGCAGTAGCCGCAGGCATCGGACGAGAGGACTTCTTCGCGTGAACTATCTGATGCGACGACTGGCGGCGTTTCCTCTCGTCCTGCTTGGCGTGTCCATCCTGGTCTTCGTGGCGATCCGGATGGTGCCGGGCGATTCGATTACCGCGATGCTGGGCACCGAGGCCGGCCTGCTGACGCCGGCGCAGCGCGATGCGCTCGCCGCCTATTTCGGCATCGACCAGCCCTGGTTCGTCCAGTACTGGCGCTGGATCGGCGGCATCCTGCACGGCAATTTCGGCATCTCCGTCACCTATGGCAGGCCGGTATTGGACGTCATCCTCGAGCGCTTCCCGCTGACGCTGGAACTGGCCGTGCTGTCGATGATCATCGCGCTCGCCGTCGGCATGCCGGCGGGCATCTACGCCGCCACGCATAGCGAGAAATTGTCCGACCTCGGAGTGCGCATCGTCGCCATGATCGGCCAGTCGACGCCGAGCTTCGTGCTTGGCCTTTTGATCATCTACGCGCTGTCGGCCGGTTTCGGCGTGCTGCCGGCGATGGGCGAATTCGCGCCGCTGCGGCAGGATCCGTTGCGCAATCTCAGCCAGCTGATCCTGCCTGCCATCACGCTCGGCTTCGCTTTCGCCGCCTCCGTCACCCGCATCTCGCGCTCGGCCATGCTCGACGTGTTGAGCGACGACTATGTGCGCACCGCCCGCAGCAAGGGCGCCTCGGCGCGCAGCGTCATCTGGCGGCATGCGCTCCCCAACGCGCTCATCCCGGTGGTGACGCTGAGCGGCATCGAGTTCGGCTATCTCCTGGGCGGCGCGGTCATCGTCGAGCAGATCTACGCCCTGCCCGGCCTCGGCCGCATGGTGCTCGATGCCATCCTCCAGCGCGACTACGCGCTGGTGCAGGGCAGCGTGCTGTTCATCGCCTTCAACTTCATGATCGTCAATCTCCTGGTGGACCTCGCCTATATCGCGCTCGATCCGCGCATCCGGCTGGGCGAGCAGTGATGCGCATGCTGCGCGCCATCTTCGGGCACGGCAGCGGCCGTATCGGCGGCGTGATCGTCGGCGTCTATCTCCTGGTCGCCGCCCTCGGCGTGCTGGGACTCACGCCTCACAATCCGATCACGCAATACCGGATCGACCGGCTGCACGCGCCTGATGGCACCTACTGGATGGGCACCGACCTGTTCGGCCGCGACGTGGCGAGCCGGCTGATGGCGGGCGTCGGCCAGTCCTTCACAGTGGCGTTCTTTTCGGTCGCCTTCGCCGCGCTTGCCGGCACCGTGCTCGGGCTCGCCGCCGCCTGGCTCGGGCGCCGCTGGGACGGCATGGTGATGCGGATCATGGACGTGCTGCTGGCCTTCCCGGCCATCCTCCTGGCGCTGCTGATCGTCACCGTTGCCGGACCTGGCACATGGACCAGCGTGGTCGCCATCGGCGTCGTCTACACGCCGATCTTCACGCGCGTGGTGCGCGGTCCCGCTTTGTCGCTCAAGGCGCGCGAATTCGTCGACGCCGCGCGCACCTTCGGCAGCAGCTCGTTCTATATCGTCACGCGGCATTTGCTGCTCAATCTGGTGGCGCCCCTGACCGTCCAGGTGACGCTGGCGCTGGCCTGGGCGCTGCTCACCGAAGCCGGCTTGAGTTTTCTCGGGCTTGGCACGCAGCCGCCGGCCGCCTCGCTCGGCCTGATGCTGAGCGACAGCCGCAATTTGATGGAAACCGCGCCATGGCTGATGATCTTCCCGGGCCTGGCGATCATGATCAGCATTCTGGGCTTCAACCTGCTGGGCGACGCCTTGCGCGACATCCTCGATCCCAGGATGCGGAGAGCGCTCGCATGATCCCGCTTCTGTCGGTTCGCGACCTGCGCGTCGGCTTCGGCCGCGACCCGCAAGCCAATGAAGCGGTGCGCGGCGTCAGCTTCGACCTCGCCGACGGCGAAACGCTGGCCATTGTCGGCGAAAGCGGTTCGGGCAAGTCGGTCACCGCGCTGTCGATCAACCGTCTCATCGATTTCGGCGGCGGCCGCATCACCGGAGGCGCCATGACGCTGAAACGGGCCGACGGCAGCCTCTTCGACCTGACGACCGCGACCGAGCCGCAACTGACCGGCATTCGCGGCGCAGAGATCGGCATGATCTTCCAGGAGCCGATGACCTCGCTCAATCCGGTGCTGACGATCGGCACGCAGATCGAGGAATCGTTCCGGTTGCACCGTGGACTGACCGGAAGACAAGCCACCGCGGCGGCCAAGGACGCGCTCGACCGCGTGCGCATCCCCGATGCGGCAAGGCGGCTGAAATACACGCCCAACCAGCTGTCGGGCGGCATGCTGCAAAGGGTGATGATCGCCATTGCGCTCGCCTGCAATCCGCGCCTGCTCATCGCCGACGAACCGACCACGGCGCTCGATGTGACGGTACAGGCGCAGATCATGGCGCTGCTTGCAGAGCTCAAGCAGGAAAGCGGCATGTCGATGATCTTCATCACCCACGACATCGGCCTTGTCGCCGGCATCGCCGACAAGGTGATGGTGATGCAGAACGGGCAGGCCGTGGAACAGGGCGAATTGAACCAGATCCTCGACAGGCCGCAGCACGCCTACACGCAGCATCTATTGCGGGATGTGCCGCATTTCGCCCACGGCCGCGCGACACGCGCGGACCGACAGCGCGACAAGAATGCAAGGACCGGCCCGGCCCTGGAGGTCAACGGCCTGGTGGTGCGGTTTCCGCTCAGGAGCAATTTCTTCAGCCATGCGAGCGGCGCCGTGCACGCCGTCGACGGTGTCGACTTCGACCTGATGCCGGGCGAGACATTGGCCATTGTCGGCGAGAGCGGTTCGGGCAAATCAACCACCGCGAAAGCACTCCTTGGGCTGGTGCGCTCGACGCGCGGCAGCTTCTCGGTCGCCGCCCGGACAGCCTCGGCAAAGCACAGCGCCAAGCCCGTGCAGATGGTTTTCCAGAACCCCTACGCTTCGCTCAACCCGCGGCTGAGCATCGAAAGCATCCTGGCGGAGCCGGTGATCGCCAACGGCGGCCGGGCGGATGCCGAAACGCGAGCCAGGATGGCGAGCCTGCTGGAGCGCGTCGGCCTGCCGGAGAACAGTTTGCAGCGCTATCCGCACGAATTCTCCGGAGGCCAGCGGCAAAGGCTGTGCATTGCCCGCGCGCTGATGCTCAACCCGTCGGTCGTCGTTCTGGATGAAGCGGTTTCCGCCCTCGATGTCTCGGTGCAGGCCAAGGTGCTTGAGCTGCTGGTCGACCTGCAGCACGAGTTCGGGCTGGCCTATCTGTTCATTTCGCACGATATGGCTGTCGTCGAGCGGATCGCCCACCGCATCGCCGTCATCTATGCCGGCCAGATCGTCGAGATCGGCGACGCGGCCTCGGTGCTGTCGGCGCCGAAACATTCCTATACGAAGAAGCTCATATCAGCGGTTCCGGCCATCGACCGGCGGCATGAGCGTTTCGAGATCGACACACGTCAGGTGCCGTCGCTGTTGCGCCCACGGGGGTTTGAGCCGGCACCGGCGAGATGGGAGCGGTTTGGCGGGGATCATATGGCGAGGGTGGAAGGGTGATGAGGAGTGGCGCCCTGGGATATGCGAGGTCGGCGGGCCAGCGCCCCCCTCTGCCCTGCCGGGCATCTCCCCCACGAGGGGGGAGATCGGATTTCGTCACTGCTTTCGCCGATCTCCAGCGTTGTAGGGTTGGCGGAACATCAACGCTGCCAATCTCCCCCCTCGTGGGGGAGATGGCCGGCAGGCCAGAGGGGGGCGCGAAGGATCGCTGCCTCTCCGAGGGAGGCAGGCATTGACCAACCTCGCCCCACTTTTCGACCGCGCCTTCGAACCACTGGCGGCAGCAGTGGCCGCCAGGTGCATTCCCGGGGGCGTGCTCGGCATTGTCGACAGCGATGGCCAACGCATCACCAGAGCCATCGGCGCGGCGCAGTTGGTTCCGAATGCGCGACCAATGCGCGAGGAGACCTGGTTCGACCTGGCATCCCTGACCAAGGTGATCTTCACGACGCCGCGCATTCTGGCGCTGGCGCAGGACGGTGCCATCGATCTCGACGCGGCGCTGATCTCGGTGCTGCCGGATCTTCGCCAGTACGACGCGAGTGCCTGGGAGCGGAAGGTGACGTTTCGCCAGTGCCTCGGGCACCAGACGCCCTTCCCGGCCGTTGAACCGATCTACACCTATGGCCGCGATCCCGACCTGCTGCGCGCCTTCATCCTGCAACGGGAATGGCGGGCGCGCGATCCGGTTTATTCCGACATCAATTTCATTCTTCTGGGCTTTGCGCTCGAGCGGCTGTCGGGCAAGACGATCCGCGACATGGAGCCCGGCCCGGGATTTGCGTGGTCCACCAAGCCCGATGTCGCTGCGGCGACCGAGGACTGCACCTGGCGCCACCGGGTTCTGTCCGGCGAAGTCCATGACGATAATTGCGCGGCATTGCAAGGCGCCGGCCATGCCGGCCTGTTCGGCACGGCGGCCTCGGTGCTCGATTTCGCCCAAGTGCTGCTGACCGGCGCATCCGAATGCTCGACCGCGCTGATGCGGCAGCCCTTGTCCGCCACCCGCACTCATGGCTGGGAGCGTCCCTATGACGGCTGGTCCGGCGACGCCTTGTGCAGCCCGGGAACGATAGGCCATACCGGTTTTACCGGCACGGGGCTGTGGATCGACTTCGACAGGGGCAAGGCCTGGACCTTGCTTACCAACCGGATCCATCCGACACGTCATTTCGACAGCGGAATCGTCGCGCTTCGCCAAGCGGTCGGCGATCTCATCAATGGAGTTCGATAATGGAATCCATCTGGGCCGTCGGCCTGATGACCGGCACCGTGCTGGACGGCAACATCGATGTCGCCCTGATCAAAACCGATGGCGAGCGCATCGACGATTTCGGCACCTACCGCCTGATGCCCTACCCCCCGTCGATCCGCTCACTGCTCGAGGAGACGCTGAAGCAGGCGCGGGCCTGGAATTTCACCGGACCGGAGCCGGCGATCTTCCGCGAAGCCGAGGAGGCGCTGACGCGCGCGCAATCAGCGGCGGTCAGGGAGCTTGTCGAAGGCTATGGGATGAGGATGGCGGACATCGGCGTGGTCGGCTTCCACGGCCAGACCGTGCTGCATCGCGCGCCGCAAATCGGCCGGCTCGGCCAGACCCGGCAGCTCGGCGACGGCGAGTTGATGCATGCGCTCCTCGGCACCAAGGTTGCCTATGATTTCCGCTCTGCCGACATGCGCGCGGGGGGACAGGGCGCGCCGTTGGCGGCCGCCTATCACACCGCGCTGATGAGCAGCGCCGGCGCCAGCGGCGAGGTGGCCGTGCTCAACCTCGGCGGCGTCGCCAACATCACCTGGTGGGACGGCGGCGACAATGTCGTCGCCTTCGACACCGGCCCCGCCAACGCACCGCTCAACGACTTCATCAAGTCGAAGGGGCTCGGCGAAATGGACCGCGACGGCGCGCTTGGCCGGGCGGGAACGGTCGACGAAGCCCGGCTCGCCAAGCTGTTGCAGCACCCCTACCTGACCAAGGCCTATCCGAAATCGCTCGACCGCTTCGATTTCGGCGCCGCCATGGCGGATGGCCTGAACGCGGAGGATGGCGCTGCGCTTTTGACCGCCTTCACCGCTTCCGCCGTCGGCAAGGCACTAGACCTCTTGCCACACCGGCCGAAAAAACTGGTGGTCAGCGGCGGCGGCCGCCACAACCCGACGATGATGGCAATGATCGCCAGCCGCGCCGGTGTCGAGGTGGTGCAGGCCGAAAGCCTCGGCTGGAGCGGCGACGCGGTGGAGGCGGAGTGTTTTGCCTTTTTGGCGGTGCGCGTGCTGCGCGGCCTGCCGATCAGTTTCCCCAGCACGACGGGCGCGCCGCAGCCGATGCGCGGCGGACGGCTGGCTGGTTGATCAGTCGCCAAGCTTTTTCTGCAGGAAGACGCGGCTGCGGCCGACGGGGAAATCGGCAAGCGTTCCGAAGGGCCGGTAGCCCTGGCGCTGATAGACCCTGGCGGCGTTCGGGTTGAAGGTGTCGATCCAGGCGTTCTGGCAACCGCGCGCCACCGCCTCCTTCTCGGCCGCGTCCAGCATCCTGCCGGCCATGTGCCGGCCGCGCAGCCTTTCGTCGACCCACAGCCATTGCACGTAGAGCCAGCCCCAAGCGGTGTAGCCGGAAATGCCGGCGACGACCGCGCCATGTTCGTCGCGTACGAACACCGCCAGGGCCTTCCTTTCGGATGCCCCGACATCGCCGTCGTTGAACGCCGCCAGGCGCTCGCCGAGAAAGGCGAGTTCTTCCGGCAAGGGGTTTGCCGTTGTTTCCAGTGTCGTGTTCATGGCTCTTTCCGGAGTGCGCAGTTGGCTGGGAATGAAGCGTTACGAAGGGCGGGCAAGTTTTACGCCCGTGCTCGAACCGGGCGTATCCGGGTCGCTATTGCGGTATTCGGACGCGACGATGCCGTAGCGCTTAAGCTTGTCGTAGAAAGTCTTGCGCGGGACGCCGAGTGCATCGATGGCGCCGCGCACATCTCCGGCGTGATCGCGCAAGGCCTCGCGGATGAGTTGCGCTTCGTAGCGGCCGACCCGTTCGGGCAGCGCCGCCGCGGGCTCCGACAAGCGCGCGGACGTCGCCCCGGCCTCCTCGTCAGGCCCCAGGCCAAGCGCGACGCGGTCGGCGAAATGCGCCAGCTCGCGCACATTGCCCGGCCAGTCATGCGACTGGAGATGGTCGCTCACCGCGGCATTCACGGCCGCGACAGGACGGCCGAAACGCTGCGAGGCCTTGCCCAGGAAATGCCCGAACAGCATCGGGATGTCGCCGCGCCGCTCGCGCAGAGGCGGGATGCGCAGCGTCACCACGTTTAGACGGAAATAGAGATCCTCGCGGAAATCGCCACGCTGGTCTGGCCGACCGAGGTCGATTTTCGTTGCCGCCACGACCCGCAGATCGAGGCGGCGCGTTTCGTTGGAGCCGAGCGGAGTGAGGCTGCGCGTCTCCAACACTCGCAGCAGCTTGACCTGGAGCGGCGCCGGCATGGATTCGATCTCGTCGAGGAACAGCGTGCCGCCGCTGGAATGCTCGATGCGGCCGATCCGCCGCCGCTGCGCCCCCGTGAACGCGCCCGGCTCGTGGCCGAACAGCTCGCTCTCGATGACGGTTTCCGGCAGGGCGCCGCAATTCAGCGCCACGAAAGGTTTGGCGCGGCGCCGCCCCCATCGGTGCAGGAGATCCGCCACCACCTCCTTGCCGGTGCCGGTCTCCCCTTCCACCAGCACGTCGACATCCATGTCGGCGATCTGGCGCAAGGTCTCACGCAGGCGGCGGATGGCGGGCGCCTCGCCGATCAGCGGCAGGCCGTCGGCGGCCTGCGCGGCGGCCTCGTGCAGCCGCCGGTTCTCCATCACCAGCCGCCGCTTTTCGCTTGCCCGCTTCAGCGCCTCGACAAGGCGCTCGCCGGCATAGGGTTTCGGGATGAAGTCGTAGACGCCATCCTTGAGCGCGGCCACCGCGAGGTCGATATCGCCATGCCCGGTGACCAGGATGACCGGTATGTCGATGTCGATCGCCCTGATCCGATCGAACAGCTGCAAGCCATTCATGCCGGGCATACGGATATCGCTGA
This sequence comes from Mesorhizobium sp. BR1-1-2, assembly GCF_020165435.1. Taxonomy (NCBI): domain Bacteria; kingdom Pseudomonadati; phylum Pseudomonadota; class Alphaproteobacteria; order Hyphomicrobiales; family Phyllobacteriaceae; genus Mesorhizobium; species Mesorhizobium sp. BR1-1-2. The sequence continues at coordinate 121,419 of NZ_JAIUID010000005.1, read as the reverse complement.
CAACCACGCCCTGGAAATCCCGGTCGACGGCGGCAAGCGCTGCCTCCGCGGCCTTTAACGCGATCACGTTGAAGCCGGCAAGCTCGAGCAATTGCGTGGTGGCGTGAAGCAGATCCGCGTCGTCTTCGACGAGCGCGACCAGCCCTGATCCCTGCGTCATTCAATTCGCCTCAGATCTATGGTGAAGGACGCGCCTTTTGTGCAGTCGGGATCGAGGCGCAGCGTGCCGCCCAGTTCCTGGGCGATCTCCTGCGAGATCACCAGACCGAGGCCAAGCCCCTTCTCCTTGGTGGTCTGGAACGGCATGAACAGATTGCCGGCCGCCTCGGGCCCGAGACCAGGGCCATTGTCGCGCACCGAAACCAGCACCCTGTCGTCGCGCTCGGCAAGCTCGATCTCGATGCGCGGATCGGGCCGGTCCTTCAGGGCATCCAGCGCATTCTGCAAGAGATTGACCAGGATCTGCTCCAACCGGATGCGGCTGGCCATGACCATCGGCGAGGCAGTGCCGCGCGGCTTGACGATGGTCACGCCGGAATCGCGGATGCGGCCGGACAGGAGCGACAGCGCGCCGTCGATCGCTTCGCGCACCGGCAATGGCGAGGCGGCGACGCCTGGCCGCCGCGCGAAGGTGCGCAGCGTGCCGGTTATGGCGCCGATGCGTTCGGTCATCGACACGATCGATGTCAGGTTGCCGGAAACGGATTCGACCTTGCCGCCATGCAGAAAGCGGCCGGCATTCTCGGCATAGGTGCGTATCGCCGCCACCGGCTGGTTGATCTCATGCGCGACGCCGGCGGCGATCTGGCCGAGGATGGAAAGCCGGTTGGCCTGGGCGAGATCGTCGCGCAGCCAACGGACCTTGGCCTCGGCGTTTTCGCGCTCGGCGATCTCGCCGGCGAGGGCCGCGTTGGAGCGGGTCAGTTCCGCCGTTCGTGTGCTTACCCTGCTCTCCAGTTCGGCATTCATGCGCGCCAGCGCTTCCTGCCTCAGGCGGCGGGCACGGCGGCGCCTGAGAAGCACATAGGCAAGCAAACCCGTCAGCAGCAGCGCCAGCAGCGTGGTCAGGCGCGCCGTGTTGGCGGCCGACGTCAAGGCGGCATCGGCAGGTGTGAGCAGCCACAGACGCCAGCCAGGAACCGCGCCGGGCAGGTCCTGCACCACCTCGACGAACCGGCGCGGCTTTCCGGCATCGTCGATCGTCGCCAGGCCGTCGCCGGCACCGCGTCGTATGGGCAGCGGTTCGAAGCCGGCTTCGGCGAGTTGAAGCTGCTCGTGGGCTGTCGCAGCGTCCGCGGCGGAGAGCGGAGCAAGCGCGTGGAACCGCCACTCGGGCCGGCTGGTGGCCAGCACGACACCGCGCTCGTCGGTGACGAAGACGACAAAGCCGCTGGAGCGCCAATTGGCTTCGACGCCGTCGAGCTCGACTTTCAGCACCGCGACGCCGAGCGGCGTGTTGCCGTCGTCGACGCGGCTGGCGAGATAAAGTCCCGGCCTGCCGCTGATCGTGCCGAGGCCATACTGACTGGCGGCGCCCTTGACCATGGCATCGGTAAAATAGTGACGAAAGTTGTAGTCGATGCCGACGAAGCTGCCCGGCTCGCCGGCGTTGCTGGCGGATATTGCGATGCCTGCCGTGTCGATGACATAGATGGCGGATGCCGAGGCGTCCGCTGCAATGGCCCGGAGCTTGTCATCGAGCGCTGTCTCTTGCGTTTTGCCGGCCCGGCGCAACGCGTCGCGCACCGCATCGTCGCGTGCCAGCACCAAGGGAACGAGACGCTGCTTTTCGATTTCGCCGGTCAGGGTGCCCGCCGCCAGCGGCAAGGCTGCCAGTGCTCCGTCGCGCAGATCGCGGGCGGCCTGGCTGGCGGCAAGGCGCCCGGCAATCGCGACCGCTCCCGCCAGCATTGCCAGAACGATCAGGAGAATGAGCCAGCGGCCGTCACGCAGCCTGGCCATCGCTTCGCGCAGCAGGTCGCGGCCGGCAAACTCCTGATATCCGCTATCGGTGCCTGCCTGTGGCGTCTGACCTCTCCACCGTTCGCTGTTCAGCAGCCACTGTAATGCGAAACTCCGCCCAGGCAAACCAGGGCGAGTGCGGAAATCCGCACAGGCCTCCATCGAAACGGGGACAAAACTGCCGGAAATCCGGGGGTCCGGCGTTTTCTCGATCTGGCACGGCGCTTGCAAAACTCTCGACAGCGGCGAGCGACCGGAGCGCCGCGATGGGAGAAGTCTTGCGGGGCGGCGCGCGCCGTTCCCTCCGGCCAGGGAGATAGCAGATGCACATGGCAAACCAATCACGCGCGCCCGCCGCGCAGCGCAAGCCGCTCTATGCCCAACTGTACGTGCAGGTGCTGGTGGCGATCACCGTCGGCATCCTGCTCGGCCATTTCTATCCGTCGCTCGGCGAGAGCATGAAGCCGCTCGGCGACGCCTTCATCAAGCTGGTGAAGATGATCATCGCCCCGGTCATCTTCCTGACGGTCGCGACCGGCATCGCCGGCATGAGCGACCTGCAGAAGGTCGGCCGTGTCGCCGGCAAGGCGATGCTCTATTTCCTCACCTTCTCGACACTGGCGCTCATCATCGGCCTGATCGTGGCCAATGTCGTGCAGCCCGGCGCCGGCTTCAACATCGACCCGGCGACGCTCGACGCCGCGACCGTCAACAGCTACGCCGCCAAGGCGCACGACCAGTCGGTCACCGGCTTCCTGATGAACATCATCCCTGCGACGATCGTCGGCGCCTTCGCCGACGGCGACATATTGCAGGTGCTGTTCTTTTCGGTGCTGTTCGGCATCGCGCTGGCGCTGGTCGGCGACAAGGGCGCGCCGGTGCTCAATTTCCTGCAGGCGCTGATGGCGCCGATGTTCAAGCTGGTCAGCGTGCTGATGAAGGCAGCCCCGATCGGCGCTTTCGGCGCCATGGCCTTCACCATCGGCAAATACGGCATCGGCTCGGTCATCAACCTCGCCATGCTGGTCGGCACCTTCTACGTGACCGCTTTCCTGTTCGTGTTCGTCGTGCTGGGCGCCGTCTGCCGCTACAACGGGTTCTCTATCCTGTCGCTGATCCGCTACATCAAGGAGGAGCTGCTTCTGGTGCTGGGCACCTCGTCTTCGGAAGCGGCACTGCCCTCGCTGATGGAGAAGATGGAGAAGGCCGGCGCCAAGCGCTCGGTGGTCGGCCTGGTCATCCCGACCGGCTATTCCTTCAATCTCGACGGCACCAACATCTACATGACGCTGGCCGCGCTGTTCATCGCGCAGGCAACGAACATCCACCTCTCCTTCGGCGACCAGATCCTGCTGCTCTTGGTGGCGATGCTTTCCTCCAAGGGGGCGGCCGGCATCACCGGCGCCGGTTTCATCACTCTTGCCGCCACGCTTTCGGTGGTGCCGGCCGTGCCTGTCGCCGGCATGGCGCTGATCCTCGGCGTCGATCGCTTCATGTCGGAATGCCGGGCGCTGACAAACTTCGTCGGCAATGCGGTGGCGACGCTGGTGGTGGCGCGCTGGGAAGGCGAACTCGACGAGGCCAAGCTGGCCAGGGCGCTGGCGGGTACCGCCGACGATAGCCTGCCGGCGGACATCGTTCCCGCCGAGTAATCGCAGCGGCCGCACAGCGATAGCAAATAGCCTGAGGCATCGCTGCCTCGGGCCAGTTTTCGTGTGTTTACCGTGTGAGGCGGCAGGACTTGCGCACGCCGCGCAGCTCGGCCATCAGTGTCCCTCCTCGTGTCCGGGATATCTGCTCGGCCCTTCGACAGGCACGCGGGCCGTGCCGTCGTCGAACAGGACAAGGCTTGCCGCGCCGACAAGCCCGGCGTGGCGGCCGAGCTGGGCCTGAACCACCGGCACGTCGCGATAGGCGCGCATGGCGCGCTGGCGGATGGTCGCCTCTATTGCCGGAGCCATTAGATCGAGGCCATTGGCGATGCCGCCGCCGACGACCAGCACGTCGGGCGAATAGAGATGCAGGAGGTTGGTGAAGCCGACGCCCAGCCAGCGCGCCTCCTCCTCGAGCAAGGCCAGGGCGAGATCGTCCTGCAGCCGCGCCGCATCGACGACATGGCGGCCAGTAACCTCGCCGTTGGCCGAGAGGCGGCGCAGCGTCGAGCCGTCGAAGGCTGAAGTCGCGGCATTGGCGCGGCGGCCGAGCGCGGTGCCCGAGGCGATGGCCTCGAAACAGCCGACGACACCGCACATGCAGCGCTCGCCTTCATTGGTGATGGTCATATGGCCGATCTCGGCGGCAAGGCCGCGGCGGCCATGCAGGATGCGCCCGTCGACGACGACGCCGCCGCCGATTCCGGTCGAGACGGTGACGAAGACGAGCGAACGGGCGCCGTGGCCGGCGCCGAAGCGCCACTCGCCAAGTGCCGCGGCATTGGCGTCGTTCTCCAGCCGCACCGGCAAGCCGAGCCGCCGCTCGAGGATGTCGGCCAGCGGCACGTCCAGCCAGCCGGCAAGCGTCGGCGGCCCGACCGCGATGCCGGCCAGCGGATCGAGCGGTCCCGGCGCGCCGACGCCGACGCCAAGAATGGCGAGCGCCGGTGCCTCGGCATGGATGGTCGCGGCGAGAGCCTCGATCTGGCCGATCACCACTTCGGGACCAGCCTGTGCCTGTGTCGGCACCGCCGCGAATGCCAGTATCTTGCCCTCGCGGTCGACCAGGGCGGCACGAAGCTCGGTGCCGCCCAGATCGATCGCGAGAGCGGCTTCGTTGCTCATGCCGCGACTTTCAGCCCATGCAGCCAGCCGATGCGGCCGGCCAGATCCTTGTCGCCGAAGGCGAGCGAGCCGAGCACCACGGTCTCGGCCCCGGCGGCGCGAAGCCGCGGCACCGTCTCATGGCGGATGCCGCCGTCGGCTGCCAAAACGACGGCCGCCTCGCGGCCGGTCTTGCGCAGGATCGTACGGGCTTCGCCAAGCCTGTCGCAGGCCTTCTCGGAGAGGCCCTGGCCCTTGACGCCGATCGCGGTTCCCAGAAGCGTGACGAAGGCGACTTCCGAGACGAAAGGCCCCACCGTCTCGACCGGCGTTTCAAGTCTCAGCACGACGCCGGCCTCGGCGCCGAGTTGTCGTGCCAGCCGAACCGCGCGCAGACCCGCCTCGCCGTTTTCGGCATGGACGCTGATCATGTCGGCGCCGGCCTCGATGAACTGGCGCGTCTGCGCCTCGACAATCCCTGCGTCGACCATGAGGTGCACGTGGATGGGCTTGGCCGTCAGTTTGGCGATGCGGGCGACGAGATCGGGAAAGAACAGGAAGGACGGGGCGAAGAGACCGTCGGCTACGTCGATGTGATGCAGATCGACATAGGGTTCAATGCGCCGGAGGTCGCCCTCGAAATTGGCGAGATCGGCCGACCAGAGCGAGAACTCGGCGATCAGGCGATCACGCGGCAAGGCGGCGATGGCGGCCTGTCCTGAAAGGGGTTTGGAGGTCATGAGTCGTGGTGGTCCCGTTGATTGAAATTCGTTTCGAGAAAACTGCCGATGGCGGCGCGGATCTCGGTGAAATGAAGGGCCTTGTCGGTGGCCTTCGGCGCCACTTCGGCGAAGACCGCGTCGGGGATGGTTCTGGCGAGTTCGCGCGCGGTCGCCAGTGGGTGGACGAGATCGACGCCGCTTCCGACGACGAGCGTGGGGATTGACAGAGCAAAGGCTGCGGCCCGCGAGACGCCGGGTCCATCGGCGGCGATTGCCTGCATCATTTCGGCGAAGATCGCTGCGTTGTCGCGCTCGAAGAAACCGAGCAGGGACGCCAGATTGTCGGGTGCTTCGGCGCGGAACCGGGCCGCCGTGGCCGAAGCGGCAAAGACGGCGCGCGCCTCGTTCGGCGGACGGTTTCGGATGAGCTCGGCCACTTCCGCATAGGGACGCATATTTTCAGGGGCCGCGTCGAAGGCCCAGGCCGGACGGACCAGCACCAGGCCGGTGACGCGCTCGGGATGCCGGACGGCCAGGCGCAGCGCGATCGCCGCACCCATCGAGATGCCGCCGGCGACGAAGCGTTCGATGCCGGCCGCATTGGCGGCGGCCAGCACGTCGTCGGCGAACATGGCGATCGAAAAGGGGCGCTTGTGGCCGGCGCCGGAGCCGCCTTGCGCACGGCATTCGACGGTGAGCCGGCGTCGCGACGGGCCGTCGGGAAAATTCTGCGCCACCTGGGCGGCGTCACCGCCGAGACCGTGCTGGAAGACGACGGGAAGCCTTCCCTGCCCCGTGTCGAAGACGCGAAGCGCGGCATCGTCGCGAAGGATGACCGTCGGCGCGGCAACCATCAGAGCAGCCCGCGCAGAAAGGCGGCGACGCCAGGCGCCTCTTCGGCGGATAGTCCGTGGGTGACGAGCGGGCCGTCGAACCCGGCCCGCTTCAGCCGCGCGACGAAATCCGGAAAATCGACAATGCCCTCCCCTGTTGTGGCGAAGCGGCCGTCGCCATACCGATCCTTGGCATGCGCCATGGCTATATGGCCGGCGGCCTCGTCGATCGCCGCCGCGACGATGGCGCGCGCCTCCTCCGGCGTCGCATGTTCGAACAGGTTCGCCGGATCGAGCACGACCTTCAGATGCTTCGAGCCCATGTCGGCGATCAAGCGGGTGGCATCCTTCGCCGAGGTGACGATGTTGGCCTGCTCGGGCTCGATGCCGAGATCGATGCCGGCCTCTTCGGCCAGCGCCAGCGTCTTTTCCATCTCTGCGGCCATGTCGGACCAGGCGGCCGGTGTGGCGTTCTCGGGATGGTAAGCCCATTGGTCGGCTGCATTGCGCGAGCCGGTGCAGAGCGTGACCAGTGGAATGTCGAGGGCGGCCGCCGTACCGATGACGACGGCAAGACGGCGAAGACCATCGTCGCGCACCGCCTTGTCGGGATGCGCCATGTTGTAGGTGCCCGACAGGGCGGCGAGCGATACGCCTGACGATCGGGCGGCGGCGCGGATGGCAGGAATGGCTGCGTCAGGCACAGCATCGGGCATCGACGGCAGGCCGGAGCAAGCGAGATTGAACTGCGTCGTCTCATAACCCGCCTGCCGCACGGCTTTCAGCACAGCAGCCGGCTCGGTGCCCGCAAAGGTCTTGGCGAAGATGCCGAGACGCATCAGACCGCACCCGAGACCGAGGCGAGCTCAATCCGCTCGCCGGTCTCGACGGAGCGGGCAATGGCGACCATGGCGCGGATCGAGGCGATGCCGTCCTCGACATTGGCGCCGCGCATCGGCGCGCCGTTCAGCACCGTGTCGGCGAGACCTTCCAGCTGGCGGCGGAAGAAATGGCCGTCGGCGCCGAGCGGTTTTCGCGAGGTCGCGTCCTTCTCATGGAAGATGTCGACCTCGCTGGCGCGGAAGTACCAGGGATTGAACGTCTTGGCGATGACGGAGCCGTTCTCGCCATAGAGCTGGAAACCCTCGTGCCAGTCCATGCGTACGGCGACGGTGAGATCGAGATGGCCAAGCGCGCCGCTGGCGAACTCGGTCTCGACGAACCAGCAATAGGCGCCGAAGCGCTCGTTGAGGCGCGCGCGGACAGCAAGGATCTCCCCACACAGGAAGCGCGCCGTATCGACCAGATGCGAACCGTGCGCCAGCATGAAATACTGCCGGAGATCCGCCTTCGGATTGCCCGACGGTTTCTTCGCCAGCTTGCTGGTGACAGGCAGCGGCTGCACTGCATCGGTATTGGTGTAGCGGTGGGTGGAATCGCAATACCAGGCCTTCAGCGCCAGCACCTCGCCCATTTCGTCGCGGACGAAGTCGCGCGCCGCCTCCAGTGCCGGATCGAAGCGTTTCATGTGGCCGACCTGCAGGATCCTGCCGGAGCGCTTCACCGCCGCCGCCAGCGCCTCGCCCTCCTCGACCGAAGTTCCGATCGGCTTTTCGCACAGCACATGCTTGCCCGCGTCGAGCGCCTTGACCGACATCGGCACGTGATAGGCGTCCGACGTGGCGACGATGACCGCTTCCAGTTCGGGATCGGCGAGCATCGCGTCGTAGTCGGCATACATCTTCCGCGGCTCGTAGGTGGCGCCCATGCGGGCGAGCAGGTCGGGTGCGGCGTCGCAAATGGCGTAAAGGTCGGCATTGCCGGCCTTTGCACAGGATTCCAGATGCGCGAACTGCGCGATGGGGCCGCAGCCGAACACGCCGACCCTGAGGCGCCTGTCCTGTTTTCTGATCATCGTCTCAGGCTCCGTAGCCGCGCATCGTCTGGCGGTTGGTCTTGACCGCGCCGGCAGGATCGGCAGCGGCCGTGTCGGATTCTTCCTCAAGCACCAGCCAGCCGTTGAAGCGCGGCGCCGCACCGACGATCTCGATCACTTCAGGCGTGTCGCAGACGCCTTCACCCAGCATCGCCCAATCGCCCTTGGCGTCGACGTCCTTCAGATGGATGTAGCGGATACGGTCGCGGTAGGTGGTGAGCGTATCAGACATGTCCTTGTGGCCGCGAAGGATGTGGCCGGTATCGGGCACCCAGCCGACCAGGTCGGGTTCGAGCAAGGCAAAGATCGCGTCGTAGTCGGCGCGGTCGAACAGCAGCGTGTTGTGGTGCGAACTCGGATGCACGGCGACCTGGACGCCGGCCTTGCACCCGAGTTCGCCGGCCCTGTTATAGACCTCCGCGGCGATGGCGAATTTGTCGTCGCGCGAACCGTCGGAGACGACGGTCGCCGAGCCCATCGACACCAGCGCGCCGGGGAAGGCGGCGGCGAAGTCGATCCAGCGCTTTGCGGTGTCGAGGTCGGCGCCGATCTCGTCCTTCAGCGTGAAGCCGCTTTTCGAACCGAAGGCGAAGGAGACCAGCTTCAGGCCGGATGACTCCAGCGCCGCGGCAAACTCGACCGGCTTGCCTGCATAGCGGCCGATCATGGTGTCGGTGATCTCGATGCCGGCATAGCCGCCATCGGCGATCGCCTTCAGGAGATCGTCGGGGCCGCCGGTCCAGGCCTTGCCGAGCATCTCCCAGGTGAAGGTCTGGCAGCCGACCTTGAGCTTCGTCTTCGTCATGTCGTTCATTCCTTGACGCCGCCCTGGGTCAACCCTTCGATGATGTGGCGCTGGAAGAACAGCACCAGAAGGATCAGCGGCACGGTGACCACGGCGGAGGCCGCGGCGATGTCGCCCCAGGGGACGTAATAGAGGTTGGTGAAATTGGCGATGCCGACCGGGATCGTCTGCCGGTCGATGTTGGAGGTGAAGGCAAGCGCGAACAGGAATTCGTTCCACGCGGTGATGAAGGCGAGCAGGCCTGTCGTCACCAGGCTGGGCAGCGACATCGGCAGGATGATGCGCCAGAGCAGGCCGGGAACGCTGACACCGTCCATGCGCGCCGCCTCGTCGATCTCGCGCGGAAGCGTCTCGAAATAGCCGAACAGCACCCAGGTCACCAAAGGCAGGCCGAGCGCCAGATAGGTGATGATCAGAGCCGTGTAGGTGTCGAGCAGGCCGAGATTGGTAGCCACCAGATAGAGCGGTCCGACCAGCGCGATCTGCGGGAACATCGACACCGACAGGATGACCATCAGGATGCCGAAGCGGCCCTTGACGTTGAGCCGCGACAGCGCGAAGGCGGCCAGCGAGCCGACGAAGAGGCACAGGAATGTCGTCGCCAGCGACACCACCAGCGAGTTCCAGACATAACGGTGAAGCTCTTTCTCGACGAAGGCGTTGTAGTAGTGCTCCAGCGTGAAAGGGTGCGGGATCAGCGACGGCGAGCCCGAGGTCAGCATCTTGTCGAGCTGGAACGAGGTCGAGAACTGCCAGATGAACGGTCCGGCCGACCAGACCAGGATCAGCACGGCGCCGGCATAGATGGCGAGGCTTTGCAGCGGCGGGCGCGTCCGGTTCATTGCGCCCTCCTGATCTGCCTGACGAGGTAGAGGACGAAGGCCAGCGCAATGATGCCTTCGGTGATGAACATCGCCGTCGACACGGCCGAGCCGTAGCCGAATTGCAGCGTCGAGAACAGCACCTTGTAGGACAGGGTCGACAGCGTTTCGGTCGAATCGGCCGGGCCGCCGCCGGTCAGCACGTAAACAAGGTCGAAGACGCGGAAAGCGTCGAGCGCCCGGAACAGGCCGGCAATCAGCAAGGTCGGCATCAATAGCGGCAGGCGAATATGCCAGAAGGTGGTCCAGCCCCTGGCGCCGTCCATGCGCGCCGCCTCGATCAGCGAATTGGGCACGGTCTGCAACCCTGTCAAAAGCAGCAGCGCCATGAATGGCGTCGTCTTCCAGACATCGGCGATGATGATGGTGGTCATCGCCGTATCGGGGGAACCGTACCAGTTGATGTTGTGGTCGATCAGGCCGGCATGCAGGAGGATGTAATTGATGATGCCGTTCTGGCCGTCGAACAGCCAGCCGAACATTTTCGAAGTGACGACGGTGGGCATCGCCCATGGCACCAGCATGGCCGCGCGGACGAGCCCACGCCCTTTGAAGGCCTCGCACAGGATGAGCGCCATGCAGAGCCCGATCACCGTCTCCAGCACCGTCGAGGCAGCGGTGAACCACATCGTATGCCACCAGGCATTCCAGAACTGCGGATCGCCCCAGAGCTGGACGTAATTGGCGAAGCCGGTGAAATCCTGATCCTGCGTGATCAGCGAGGTGTTGGTCAGCGAGAGATAGAGCCCGTTGACGATCGGGTAGAAGGAAACCGACGCCAGCGACACGAAGGCCGGCGTCAGCAGGATGAGGGCCCAGAAGGCGCCGGGAAGCGCCTTGCCAAGCCGCCGCGGCCGGCCGGCGCGCGAAACGGTGGCGGCCGCGGTCATGATCAGGCGACGATCTTGTTGATCTGGTCGGCGAGCGCGTCCATCTCGGCCTGGACCTTGCCGGAGACCAGCGCCTTGGAGATGCCGGACTGCAGCGCCAGCGTCACCTTGGCATATTCAGGCGTGATCGGCCGCGCCGTGGCGCCCGTGAAGACTTTCTCCAGGCTCGCCATGAACGGCTGTTCCTTCTTGATCTGCTCATCCTGGAACAGCGCCGGCCGTGTTGGCGCCAGGCCGAAGTTCAGCGCGATGCGGTGCTGGGTCTCGGTTAACGATAGCCAGGTCAAAAGCTCGATCGCGGCCTCGCGCTGCTTCGAGTTGGCGTTGACGCCGAGCTGATAGCCGCCGAGGCAGGCCGAGCTCTTGCCGCCGGGGAAGGCGGGCAGCGGCGCGACGCCGACCTTGTCGACCACCTGCGAGGCCTTGGGATCCTGCGCGATAGGATAGACATAGGACCAGTTGCGCATGAACATCGCCTTGCCGGAGGTGAAGGGCTGGCGCGACGGCTCCTCATCCCAGGACAGCACGTCCTGCGGGCTGATCTTGGTCGTGGCGATGGTGTCGTGCAGGAACTGGATCGCTTCCACCGCGCCCTTCTGGTTGATCAGCGACGACTTGCCGTCGGGCGCCAGGATAGCGCCGTTGTTGGAGGTGATGATCTCGACCGCGTCGCAGACCAGAACCTCGGCCTGCTTGCCCTGCCAGAGATAGCCGAAATCGACGTCGCCGGCCTTCTGCGCGGCGGCGGCGAGCGTCGCCATGTCGGCCCAGTTGTCCGGCACCTTGCCGCCGTGCTTGTCCAGCACGTCCTTGCGGTAATAGAACATGCCCGAATCCATGAACCACGGCAGTGCTGTGAGCTTGCCGCCATAGGTACAGGCGTTGAGCGTTCCGGTGAAGTAAGCAGTGCGCTTGTCGGCTGGGAAATACTCGTCGAGCGGCAGCGCCCAGCCGGCGGCAGCGAAGCCGGCGATCCAGATCACGTCCTGGCTGAAAACGTCCGGCGTGCCGCTGCGGCGGGCAAGCTGTTGCACCAGCCCCTGGTAGACTTCCGTCGAGGAGCTCGGCGGGGGCAGTTCGATGTTCTTGACCAGGACGCGGTCCTGCGATTCGTTGAAGGCCTTGATCAGGTCGCCGAAGGTCTCCTTGCCGAAGAAGGCAGCGCTGGCGAAGCTTATTTCGGCGCGCGACTGGGCGCGGGCACGCCCAATGCCGAGAGAGGTCCCTGCCCCGAACGCCGCCGCGCCCAGAAGGCCGGCGGAACCGATAAGAAATTGCCGGCGGTCGGCAATCGTTACATGACCCACAGGCTCAGATGCGGCGATTGGCCGCTTTTTCATATCTGTCATTTTCTCCTCCTAGGGCTGGCAGCCTCCCGATATCGCCAGCTTTTTCGCATGTTCTATAAAAATTTTACGCGCGTCAATATTCAAAATGCTGTATAGCGGTTTGCCAGACGTGATCGGCTGCCGGCGCAACGGATTGGGCAGGCCATGCATCGGAGGAGCGACAAGAAAATGCACGGAAGATCGAGGACGAAGCTTGGGATCGGCGTCGTCGGATGCGGCAACATCTCGATGACCTATCTGCGCAATGCCGCGCTTTTCGGCGGCATCGAGCTGCGCGCCTGCGCCGACATCTCGGCCGACATGGCGGCGCTGCGGGCGAGGGAATATGGCATCCGTGCGCTCGGCGTCGACGCCATGCTGGCCGATCCCGAGATCGATCTCGTCCTCAATCTGACCATCCCGGCAGCACATTTCGACGTTTCGCTTTCGGCGCTCTCGGCGGGCAAGCATGTGTTTACCGAAAAGCCGCTGGCGACCTCGGCCAGCGATGGGCGCCGCCTGGTATCGGAGGCGGCCAAGCGGGGGCTGCTGCTCGGCTCGGCCCCCGACACCTTCCTCGGCGCCGCCGGGCGGCGGGCGCGGCGCCTGATGGATGAAGGCGCCATTGGCCGGCCGGTCACCGGCACCGCCTTCATGATGGGGCGCGGCATGGAGCACTGGCACCCCAACCCGCAATTCTACTACCAGCCAGGCGGCGGCCCGGTGTTCGACATGGGGCCCTACTATCTGACCATGCTGGTCAATCTGCTCGGCCCGGTCAGCCGCGTCATGGCGATGGCGACGCGGGGCCAGCAGGAGCGGCTGATATCGGCCGAGGGACCGTTCAAGAACACGACCTTCAAGGTCGGCACACCGACCAACGTGCTGTCGCTGCTCGAATTCCGGTCAGGAGCGACAGTCACCTTCGGCGCCTCATGGGACGTGTTCAAGCACTCCAATCATCCGATCGAGTTGCATGGCACGGAGGGCTCGCTGCGCCTGCCCGACCCCGACACGTTCGGCGGCACCGTGTCGCTGTCCGAGCGGGGCGCCGACTGGAAGGATTTCGCCAGCGAGGGCGAACTCTACGGCGCCCGCAACTGGCCCTATGCCGCGCCCGACCGCGCCAACTATCGCATGCTCGGCGTCGCCGACCTCGTGCGTTCGCTCGCGACAGGTGCCACGCCCCGCGCGTCCGGCAATCTGGCGCTGCACGTGCTGGAGATCATGGAGGCGATCCTGCTCTCGGGCGAAACGAAAAGCTCCGTCGCCATTGCTGGCGATGTCGTGCAGCCGGCCCTACTCTCGGAGGACGAAGCCCGCGGCCTGCTCGCCTAGATGCGATCATGACGGAGATTGCGATGACGCTCGATCCTGATGCTCTGCGTGCCCTGGAAATCGGCCGCGCGGCCGGTGGTGAGCCGTTCGAGAACGGCAGCGTGGCGGCGGCGCGGGCCGCCTACAACGCTTCGTTCCCGACGCAGCAGGGCGAACATGAGCCGGTCGCGGCGACCTCGCAGCGGCAGATCGACGGACCGAACGGCCCGGTTCCGATCCGCGTGCATCGCGGCATCGGCGCACCGCGAACCGGGGCGCGCGCCGTGCTTTATCTGCATGGCGGCGGCTGGGTCATCGGCAATCTCGATTCGCATGACGAGATCTGCCGCTGGCTGGCCAATCTGGCCAATGCCGTCGTCGTCTGCCCCGATTACCGACTGGCACCGGAGCACAAATTCCCCGCCGGGCTCGAGGACTGTGCGGCAGCGCTTCGCTTCATGGCGCAAGACGCCGGGGAGCTCGGCATCGACCCGGCCCGCATCGCCGTTGCCGGCGACAGCGCCGGCGGCAATCTTGCCGCCGTGCTGGCACTGCTCGCCCGCGATGGGCAAGCATCGCCGCTTGCCGCCCAGATCTTGATCTATCCCAACACCGATGCCCGCCAGGCGGCGGACAGCTACCGCCGTTTCGGCAACGGGTTTGGACTGACCGCCGCCACCATGGCCTGGTTCCGCGACCACTATGTGCGCACCCCGGACGACATCAAGGACTGGCGCGTTTCGCCGCTGCTGGCACCGAGCCTTGCAGGCGCGGCGCCGGCGTTTGTCGTGACCGCCGGTCACGATATCCTGGCCGATGAAGGGACCGCCTATGGCGAACGCCTGCTCACTGAAGGGGTGCCGCTGGTCCTGCGGCACTGGCCGGGCCAGATCCACGGCTTCGTGTCGATGGGCCGCTATATTCTCGCCGCGCGGCAAGCGATGAGCGAGGCCGCGGCCTGGTTCGAATTGCAGACGCGCGCTCAGGCCGACTGACGCATCACCAGGGTCGCGCCGAGCTTGACGTTTCGCACGATGTCATGCGCGGGCGGGCCGGCCTCGTCCAGCAAGGCCAGCAAGATCTCTACGCTGCGGCCGGCCATTGCGGCGAAGTCCTGCGCCATGGTGGTGAGCGGCGGGCAAGTGTAGCGGCTCAACGGGTGGTCGTCATGGGCGGCGACACGGAAGTCGCAATCGGGCTTGCGGCCGATCTTCAGCCCGCGCGTGAACGCAGCCGACATGATACCGAAAGCGAGACGGTCATTGGCGCACAGGATCGTGCGGCCAGGCAGGCCTCCCTTGTCGAGCGTCCTTTCCATCCATTCATGGCCGATCCGCTCGAAGTCCCAGGTGTAATCACGCGCCGCGTCGATGACGACAGGCTCAAGGCCGGCGGCCCGCATCGTCTCGATGTAGCTTTGCAGCCGCTCGCCCGAATTGTGGTTGACGTGCGGGATGTCGACATACACCGGCGGCTCGCCGGACCGGCAGAGATAATCGACCATGATCGACGTGCTCTGGTGGTTGTCGTTGCCGACGAAGGGCGTGTCGCCCTCGATATAGGTGTCGAAATAGACGATCGGGATGTCCTCGCCCATCCGTTCGAACACGCCCGGCTCGGAGACCGATCCCAGCGGGGCCACGATGGCGCCGGCCACCTTCAGCGAGGTGAGCGTCTTGACCGATTCCGACTCAAGCCTGGGCGAACCGTGCGAGGAGATGACGATCGGCCAAAAACCCTCGTCGCGGCAGCGCAGTTCGATGCGGCTGACCATCTCGGCATAGAACGGATCGGTAATCGCCGGCACGACGATGCCGACATTGCGGGTGCGCTTGCGGTTGAGATTGCGGGCGAAAAGGTTCGGCTGATAATCTGAGGAGCGAAGTGCAGCCTCGATGCGGGCCCGCGTCGCCGGCTTGACGCTCGCCGGATCATCGAAATATTTGGACAGGGTCGGCCGTGACACGCCGCACGCCCGGGCGAAGTCATCCATCGTGCGGTGCGTCTTTTCCGCCATCGATATTCAGGGTCCCTTGCCCTCGCCCGTCGGTCCATCGCTCCAGCCGACACCAGTCATGCGGCCCTTGCCTGGAAGCAGCAATGCTCGACCGAACTTGTCCAGTCAAGTTTTGACGGTTCTCATACAACGCACAGTTATTACGCGCGTCAAATTATTTTTTACGCTTAAAAATACCGGAGCTTCGAAGCAACCCGAGGGAGATGGCCCCGAGTCGGGAGACGCTACACCGGCGCCAGAACCAGCGCCCCCGTCGTGCGACGGCTTCGATGATGCCGGCAGCCTCCATACCCGGCACGTCGGGCGGCTGCAGGAGATGCGCCGGGGGATGGAACTCGCAGCGCCATTCCTCGTCGGCTCGATCGGCCTCAATGCCAGCCTCGCCGGCATCGTCGTGCCCAACCTCGCCAATGGCTTCGGCATCTTCCTGATGCGCCAGTTCATTGCGGGCGTGCCCGACGATCTGATCGACGACGCACGCATGGACGGCGCATCCCAATTGCTGATCCTGTTCAAGCTCGTTGCGCCCAGCGTGGCGCCGTCCTGCTGCAGCGCTTCTTCGTCGATTCCATCGTCGGCTCGGCGATCAAGGGGTAGCCGCGCTCAAAGGTTTCTGCCCCGGAGGAAGCGACGCGACAAAATCGCGGATCAATGCGACCAGCGCCTCCGGCTGTTCGATGCAGGGAATATGGCCGGCGTTAGGGATGATCTCGAAGCGGGCGCCGGGGATCAGCGCTGTCAGCGAGCGGACGAGATCGGGCGGTGTCGAGCCGTCCTGGTCGCCGACGATACAGAGCGTGGGCACCGCGATGCGCCGCGCGGCCTCAGTGAGGTCGGCGTCGCGGACCGCCTTGCATGTCCCGATATAACCCGGCAGCGCTTGCCTGGTCAGCATGTTGCGGCAACCGGCAAGGTCGGCAGCGCGCGCGGCATGGAAATCCGGCGTGAACCATGCTTTCATCACGCCGTCGGCTATCGCCTCGATCCCATCGCGCTCGACGGTGGCGATGCGCGTGTTCCAGCTCTCGTCCGTGCCGATCTTGTGCGCCGTGTCGGACAGGATCAGAGCCTCCACGCAGCTGGGATGACGGGTATAGAGCCGCTGTGCGATCAAGCCGCCGACCGACAGGCCGAACAGCACGACCCTGCCGAGATCGAAATGATCGATGAGGCCCAGGAGGTCGTCGACATGATCATCGATCGACCGGATGCCGCCGCCGATGTCGGACAGTCCGTGGCCGCGCTTGTCGTAGACCAGCAGAGGCCTGTCACCGCTTAATTGCGAGATGACATCGTCCCAGATGCGCAAGTCGGTACCCAGGGAATTGATGAACACCACCGGCCGCGCGGTGCCGGTCGCCTCGATGTAACGATGGTGCAGCGCAAGGCCGCCAATGGTGACGAATGGCACGATTTCGACCCTCCGGCTCCCACAGTGCATGAGGCATTTGGTTCGGTAAAATGATATTTTGAGGCATCGTTGAAGGACATCGGCTGTTCTGGCACACCGGTCTTGCGAGACCACAATGACGGACAACCAATGACAGACCGCCGCAACGTCCTTTTCATCATGTGCGACCAGTTGCGCTTCGACTATCTGAGCTGCGCCGGACACAAGACCCTGCACACGCCGAACATCGACCGGCTGGCCAGCCGGGGGGTGCGCTTCACCAACGCCTATGTGCAATCGACCGTGTGCGGGCCCTCGCGCATGAGCGCCTATACAGGCCGCTATGTCCGCTCGCATGGATCGACGCATAACGGCGTGCCGCTCAGGGTCGGCGAGCCTACGCTCGGCGAGCATCTGCGCGAGATCGGCGTGCGCTGCGCGCTGATCGGCAAGACGCATATGAGGGCCGACGAGGAAGGCATGGAGCGCCTCGGCATCGACAAGACGTCCATCATCGGCGTGCGCGTCGCCGAATGCGGCTTCGAACCGTTCGAGCGCGATGACGGGCTGCATCCGTCATCCGCCTATGATCCTGATCCGGCCTACGACGCCTATCTGCGCGAGCACGGCTTCGACGCCGCCAATCCGTGGGAACACTGGGCCAATTCCGGTGAAGGTGAGAATGGCGAGAATTTCAACGGCTGGCTGCTCCTCCATGCCGACAAGCCGGCGCGCATCCCCGAGGAGCATTCGGAAACACCCTACATGACGCGCCGCGCCATGCGCTTCATCGAGGAGGCCGAGGCAAAGGGCGAGGCCTGGTGCGCGCATCTCTCCTATATCAAGCCGCACTGGCCCTACATCGTGCCGGCGCCCTATCACGACATGTACGGCAAGGCCGACATAAAGCCTGTCGTGCGCAGCGAAGCAGAACGCGTCTCGCCTCACCCGATCTTCGAAGCCTTCCAGCAGGAACGCTATTCCAGGAATTTCTCCCGCGACGAGGTCCGCGAAAGGGTCGTTCCCTGCTATATGGGCTTGATCAGGCAGATCGACGATCAGTTGGGCGGATTGTTCGAGTTCATGGAGGAGCGCGGCCTGTTCGACAACACGTTGATCGTGTTCACCTCCGACCACGGCGACTATCTCGGCGACCATTGGCTGGGCGAAAAATACCTGTTCCACGACGTCGCGGCCAAGGTACCGATGATCGTCTACGATCCGCGTCGGCAGGCCGACGCGACGCGCGGCACGACGTCGGAGGCGCTGGTGGAGATGATCGACCTCGTGCCTACCTTCCTCGACTTCTTCGGCGGCAAGGCGAAGCCGCACATTCTCGAAGGCCGATCGCTGCTGCCGCTGCTGGCCGGCCGGGACGTGAACTGGCGGCGCCACGCGGTGAGCGAGTACGACTATGGCGGCGATGCCGCGCGGCTGAAGCTCGCCATGCCAGTCGCCGGCTGCAAGCTCTACATGATCACCGACAGCCGCTTCAAACTGGTCCATGGCGAGGGCCTGGCGCCGATGTTCTTCGACCTGCACAGCGATCCGCACGAACTCAACGATCTCGGCACCGAAGCATCGGCGGCGGCCGACATCGAACGTTTGCGGCAGGCGCTGTTCCGCTGGCTGGCCCTGCCCAACAACCGCATCACCGCCGCCGACGAATGGCTGACGGGAAACGACGACAAGATGCGGCACTTCGATCCCTTGATCGAGCCCGGCGTGCTGATCGGCTACTGGGACGAGGCGGAACTCGCCGAACAGCGCGAAAGACGCAGGCGCTGGTTGTCACGCAAATCGGGAGAATGAGCCTGGATGCCGTTGCCGTGGCGGCATGGAGTTTATGCATGTCGCCGTGACCTCGGTTTTGGGAAAACAACATGCATAAAAACAAAGACCTAAAGCGCGTCGCATGAATCCGTTTCAACGCGACGCGCTTTAGACCGCAGGAGCGGCATTGCGAGCAATCCGGCATCGAGCGATCGATGCCGGACTGGAGAGAAGCGACGGCCTACTGGAGCTTCGCCTGCAGGGCATTGACGTCGTCGGTGGTCATTTCACCGTCGGTCGTCACCTTGCCGTCGACGATTTTCCACAAGCGGAACGGACCGGTGATGTCGCCATATTTGTCAAAGGCGACCGGTCCGATGACACCTTCGTAGCGGATCGGCTTGCCGTCCTTGATCAATCCGAGCGCCTTGGCGAACTCTTCCTTGCCGGCAAAGATCGGCGTGCCCGCCGGATCGACCGCCTTGTACATGGCGTCCTTGATCTTGGCCGGATCCTCTGAGCCGGCGATGGCGATTGCCAGGCCGACAATGGCGCCGGCATCATAGGAACGGTCGGCCGCGGGATTCGAAGGCTCGATGCCCGAGAACGCCTTGTAGTTCTTGGTGAAATAATCGGTGGAGGCGGTCGGGCTGGTGCCGGAGGAGGTGCCATAGGCCTCCTTGAGATAGTCGGCGCCGACGGACTCGATGAAATCAGGGCTGTTCATGCCGTCGTTGAGCAGAAATTTCTGGACGCCGCCCTGCGAAATCCAGGTACGGGCGACGGTGGCGCCGTCAACCGGCGTGCTGACGAGGTAAAGCCCGTCAGGCTCGCCGGCCATAGCCGCCGTGACTTCCGAGGCATAGCTCGACTGCTTCTCGTTGTAGGGCGTGTCGGAGACGACGGTGCCGCCGAGCGCTTTGTAGGCGCGCGAGAATTCGGCCACCATGTTGACGCCGAAATCATTGTTGACATGGATGATCGACAGCTTCTTGAAGCCCTTGTCGATGGCGTATTTGGCAGCGGCCACGCCTTGCAGCGCATCGGAGGTGATGGTGCGGAAGAAGATGCCGTTGGTCTTGCCATCGCGCCCGAGCGCGGTCAGCGTCGGCGAGGAGGACGCCGGCGAGACCTGGACGATCTTGGCCGGTGCGGTGACCGAGGTCAGGATCGGGATCGACACCGAGGAGATAATGCCGCCAATGATCACCGGCACTTTCTTGACCTGAACCAGCTGGGTCGCCGCATCGACGGCGATATTGCCCTGGCTCTGGCTGTCGCGCGTGTCGGTCACCAGATCGCAGCCGCGAACGCCGCCGGCGTCGTTGATGTCGCGGAAGGCCATCTCGACCGATTTTGCGCCGGCCTGGCCGTATTCACCGGCCGGTCCGGTCAATTCCATGACGAGGCCGACCGTGATCTTGCAGTCGGCGGCATGGGCCGCGCCGGCGAGCGTCACGAGAGCGAGCGCGGTGGTGAGTTGGAGTATCGTCTTTCTCATTGTTGTTCCCCTTGAGCTACACGAATTAAGTTACACGAACCAAATTTCACGTCTGGAGCCTGTTCAGCTTTCCGGCACCTGCAGCCAGGTTTCATGCAGATGTCGCCATTCGAGGCCGTTGGGCGCCGATGGATTGGTGGTGAAGAGCGCACTCGACTGACGGCGGCTGTGCTTGCCGCCCCGCAACTGCGCCTCGACATAGAGTACGACGATCGCGTCGCCGGTTTGCCAGCCCGGCCGGATGTCCTCGATCGAGATGGCGAAGCCTTCGTCGCAGGAAGCGCGGCTCGTGCGGACGTGGTCGACGACCGCATCGCGATCGAGGACCTTGCCGTCCGGCGTGACCATGGCCAAGCCTTCGCCCATGACGCGTTCGAAGCGGCTGAAATCGGCCTTGCCGGCGCGCGATGCGACGAACCAGTCGACGAAGAAGCGATGCAATTCGACGATCTCGGTGCTGGCCCGCGAAAACAGGCTTTCGATGGCGGTGCTCATGGCCGGGCCGCGTTGAGATTGTAGTGCATGATCGAGCCGTGGCGGCCGTGACGGTCGCGTTCCAGCGTGTAGACGTCGCCGAGGGGACCGCGGCTCTGGGCGATCACGGCGCCGATCTCTGCCCGGTCCTCGGTCCCGAGCGCCACATCCATGATTTTCGCATTGGCCAGCGCATGCGCCTGGTTGCGGGCGCCGACGATGACGGCCGCCACCTGCGGCTGCTCGAGCACCCAGGCGCTGGCGACGGTGGCGATGTCGACGCCGTGGCAATCGCCGATCCGCTTCAGCACATTGAGCAGGGATTGGAAGAGCTCCCAGCCGCCGAAGTCGTCGATGATCAGCTTATATTTGACCAGCGAGCGGTTTTCGAGCGGCATGTCCGGCTCGGCAGCACCGAGCCATTTCTCGCCGAGAAAGCCGCCGGCCACCGAACCGTAGCAGAGAAAGCTGACGCCGTTGCGTGCGGCGAGCGTGGCGAGGCTCGCCGCCGGGCGCTGGTCGAGGACGGAGTATTGCAGTTGCTGGCTGACGATTGGCACGCCCGCCGACAGGATCTCGCCGAGACGCTGCGTATCGAAATTGGTGGTGCCGACATTGCGCACCTTGCCTTCGAGCCGGAGCTCGTCGAGCCAGCCCATCGCGTCGACATAGCGAGGCACTGAATAGTCCCACCAGTGGAACTGCACGAGGTCGAGCCGCTCGGTCTTCAGCCGCCGCAGAGACTGGTCGACGATGCCTCTGATGTAATCGCGACTGATGCCGGCGAGCCGCTCGAGGTCCGGCACCAGCTTGGTGTGGACTCTCATCCTGGCGGCGGCATCGAGGCCACGTTCGTTGGCCAGACGCAGCCGCGCCGCTCCGATAAGCTCCTCAACGCCGGTGTAGATATCGGCGCAGTCATAGGTCCAGATGCCGGCGTCGAAAGTGGCGACCAGATCGGCCACTGCCTGCTGACGGTCGACCGCGCCGTGGCCGCCAGCCAATTGCCAGCCACCGCGAATGACGCGCGAGATGGTATAGCCGGGGCTGAGTTCGAAAGTCTTGGCGGTCATCTCTCTCCACTCTCCTTCGGCAGCGGCACCGCCGTGGTCTCGGCGTGGCTGAACCGCCGTTTGCCGGTCCTGACGATCCTGAGCCTGCTGGCGCAATTGGGATCGGGACAGGCGATCTCGGCATCCGAGGTCATCCAGTCATTGGCATGGGTGGGGCGTTGCTTCGCCGCCAGCAGCGGCAGCACGGCCGCTATGGAATAGATCGAGAATCCCTGGCCCGCCGGCATCGACAGCATCTCGCCCTTCAGCTCGAAATAGTCGCCGGGCCTGGCGCCGCAATAAACCGGCTTTCCTTCGGGGATGACGGCCTCGACGCGGAGGTCGAAAAGTTCGAAGCTGTCGTCGCGTTCAGCCATTTCAGCTCTCCAGCCGCGTGAAGGTGACATCGCAGGCGCCATTGCGGCGAATGATGCCGCAGGCAGAAGCGAACTGATCGCGTTCTTCGGGCAGTACCTGCGCAACGACGCTTCCCGCCAGCCAGCCGATCGGAAACAACAGGCGCGCGCCTTGCCCGTAGAACAGGCCGATGTCGAAGATCGCATGCGGGTTGCCGCCCCACATGCGCGGCGGCACGTAGGAAAGCACGATATCACCGGGCTGCGGCGTCAGCGTCGCGTTCTCCGCCGGCAAGGCTTGGGCAAAGGCCTCGCCCTTCAGATGTGTCGTGGGGATCGGACAGGAGATTTCCGGGCCGGTCCACATGGCATGAATGCCCGCGACGACGCGCGGCTCGGCCAGGTAAGACCACAGGAACGCGGCGTTCTCGGGTGCTTTTTCCGGCAGCAACTGCGCCGTCACCGACAGCTCGGAACGCGGCTCGGTGATCCTGATGGCGCGTCTGGTCATATCGGTCATTCACTCCGCCTTCGCCGTCAACTTCAGCTTGTCGCGCAGGAAAGCGAAGGGACGGCTGATGTCGGCCACCAGCGCCTCGCGCGCGGCCTGGGCGTCCTGCGCGGCAAGCGCGGCGACGATGCTGCGATGATAGTGAGCGGTGTCGACCTCGCCGGCCTCGGAAAAGGCATAGATCGCAACGCGGATGCATGGCCCCGACTGCAGCCAGAGGCTCTCGATCATCGGGATCAGGACGGCGGAACCGCAGGCGCGATAGATCTCGAAATGAAAACTCTGGTTGAGCGTCACCTCGCGATCGACATCCTTCTTGTGCTTCAGCGCCCGCATCTCATCCCATTCACCGAGAATGGTTTCGATGGTGGCGATCTGGCGCGGATCCATACGCGTGGCGGCAAGCGCGATCGCCTCGCCTTCGATCAGGGCACGGGCGCGCAGGAGGTCGTCGATGCGTTCCAGCGTGATCGGCGGCACCCGCACCGACCGGTTGGGAAGCGCTTCCAGCGCCTTTTCCGTGATTAGCCGCCCGAGCGCCTCGCGCACCGGCATGGTGGACGTGACCAGCGCATCGGCAAGGCCGCGTATGGTCAGAACCTGGCTCGGTTCGAACAGACCGCCGATGAGCGCCCGGCGCAATTCGGAATAGACGCGGTCCTGCACCGTCTCGCGGCCGACCGGCGCGAGTTGCGCGGCGATGACCTCGTTGTTGCGCTCGACAGCAGCCCTTTGCATGGCGTTCCCGATCTCGGCCTTTTCGTCGGCCTGGCCTGTTTTCGGCTTGCGGAGAAAATTAAAGCTGATTAGCGTGATCAAAGCAAGTGTGATCACAAATCAAAAAATCAGAAAGCGGCAAAGATCGCTTCGGCCAGAGGGCTTGATGAACGACACGGCGAAACGGCATGGGACGGAGACCCAGGCGCCGGTTCTGGCAGCGAAGAACGTCGTGCGGCGTTTCGGCGGCCTCGTCGCCGTCAACAACGTCTCGTTCGAGGTCCGCCCGGGCGAGATCCTCGGCCTGATCGGCCCCAACGGCGCCGGCAAGACGACGATGTTCGACCTGCTTGCCGGCAGCATCCTGCCGACAAGCGGCGAGATCCGTCTCAACGGGGCGCTCGTCTCCGGCGAAGCAGCGCATCTGCGCATTGGCCGGGGTCTCGGGCGCACCTTCCAAATTCCGCGGCCCTTGCCCAATCTCACGCTGATCGAAAACGTCATGCTCGCCGCGCAAGGTCAGGCCGGAGAGCGGCTGCTCGCCAATTTCCTGATTCCGTGGCGGGTCGCCGCCGAAGAGAGGGCAGCCGCCGAGAAGGCCGCCGAACTGCTTGAACTGGTGTCGCTCACCCGGCTGGCGCACGAGCCGGCGCGGGTGCTTTCCGGCGGCCAGCGCAAACTGCTCGAACTTGCCCGTGTGATGATGGCCGACCCGGCCATCATCCTGCTCGACGAGCCCGCGGCCGGAGTCAACGCCACGCTGCTCGAAGTCATCATCGACCGCATCCGTGACATCAACAAAAGCGGCATCACCTTTCTTCTGATCGAGCACAACATCGACATGGTGACGCGGCTCTGCCATCGCGTCCTGGTGATGGCCGGCGGCGAGCTTCTGTGCGAGGGCACGGCCGACGAAGTGGCGCGCGATCCTCGCGTCATCGAGGCTTATCTCGGGGGCACGGCATGAGCGGGACCGTGCTTGACGTCCGCAACCTCGAAGCCGGTTACGAACCCGGCGTGCCGATCGTGCGCGGCGCCTCGATCACGGTGAGGAAGGGTGAAATCGTCGTTGTCCTCGGCCCCAACGGTGCCGGCAAGTCGAGCCTGATCAAGGCAATTGCCGGTCTCGTCCCGGTCACCGGCGGTACGGTCCTCCTCGACGGCAAGAATATCACCGCCGCACCGGCCCACACCATGGTGCGGCTTGGGCTCGCCTTCGTGCCACAGACGGAGAACGTATTTCCACTGATGTCGGTCGACGACAATCTCAGGGTCGCCTGCGGCATCATCGAGCGCCGCGAGGTTCCCGCCCGCATCGACGAGATGTACGCGACCTTCCCGGACCTTGCGCGCCAGCGCCGCATCGCCGCCGGCAATCTGTCGGGCGGGCAGCGCCAGATGCTGGCCGTGGCGCGGGCGCTGATCGTCCATCCCAAGGTGCTGGTGCTGGACGAGCCGTCGGCCGGCCTGTCGCCGAAATTCGTCTCGATGGTGTTCGAGATGCTGGCCGGCATCCGCAAGTCAGGCGTCACCATCCTGCTGGTCGAACAGAACGCCAAGGCGGCGCTCGCCATCGGCGATCGCGCCTATGTGCTGGTCGAAGGCAAGGACCGGCACGAGGGCATTGCCTCTGAACTGTGGAGCGATCCGGTGGTCGCCGAACTCTATCTTGGCCAGCGCCCGAACAGCGCCGGCAAGGCCGCGCCTTCAGGCAAGGGAAGTGCGGCATGAACCTGCAATTCATCGTCGACGGATTGCTGACGGGCTCGATGATCGGCCTCGGCGCCATCGGCGTGACGCTCACCTATTCGATCCTGCGCTTTTCGAACTTCGCCCATGGCGACTTCATGGCCTGGGGCACCTATGCGACGCTGGCCGTCGTCGGCGCCATCGGCGCGACGGTCGGCAAGGTGGCGCCGATCTCCCCGTTTTCCTTTGGCTGGCCGCTCATCGTCGCGCTGGTTGTCGGCATGGCATTCACCGCCCTGCTGGCGCTGCTGCTGGACAAGGTGCTGTTCGCGCGGCTGCGCTCTCAGGGCCAGGCCATCATCGTGGTGATGGCAAGCTTCGGCGCCTCGATGGCGCTGCGCAGCCTGCTCGAGTTCACCTTCACCTCACGGCCGACCTATTTCAGCCGCGCCATCCAGATCGCCATGCCGGTCGGCTTCGGCATCCGCATCACGCCGGACCAGATCGCGCTTTTGCTGCTGACGGCGGTTCTGGTGCTGGGTGTGCATCTGTTGATGACGCGCACCCAGACCGGCCGTTCCATGCAGGCCCTGAGCCAGAATGCGGCACTTGCCCGCATCGTCGGCATCGACGTCGCCAAGGTGGTGCGTGTCACCTGGATCATCGGCGCAGCGCTTGCCTGCGTCGCCGGCGTGATGATCGGCATCCTGGTGCAGATCCGCCCCTTCATGGGTTTCGACATGCTGCTGCCGATGTTCGCCGCGGCCATTCTCGGCGGCATCGGCAGCATCCCCGGCGCCGTGCTCGGCGGGCTGATCATCGGGCTTGCTGAAGCGGGCGCCGTGCAGTTGATCGGCGCCGAATGGCGCGCCGCCGTCTCCTTCATCATCTTGATGGCGGTGCTGTTCGTGCGGCCGATCGGCCTTTTCGGAGTTCGGGAAAGATGATCGACCTCATCGGCTACGGCGCATTCTTCCTGACCACGGCGCTGATCTTCTCGCTGGTCACGCTGGGGCTCAATCTGCAATGGGGGCTGACCGGGCTCTTCAATGTCGGGCTCGCCGGCTTCGTCGCCATCGGCGCCTACACCTCGGCGCTGCTGACGACGCCGGACGATGCCGCGCGTCTCGGCGGCTTCGGCCTGCCGATCCTGGCCGGCTGGCTCGGCGCCATGGTCGTCGGCGGCATCGCCGCGGCACTGACGGGCATCGCCACGCTGCGGCTCAGATCCGACTATCTGGCCATCACCACCTTCGGCGTCGCCGTCGTCGTGCAACTGGTCGCGCTCAATGCTCAGAGACTAACCGGCGGTCCGTTCGGCATTGGTTTCATCCCGCGCCCTTTCGGCAGCCTCGCCGAGACGCCGCTGCTGTTCAACCTGTCGAACCTTGCCGTCGTCTCAGCAGTCACGCTGGTCGCCTATCTGGCGCTGGAGCACCTGTCTCGCAGCCCGTGGGGCCGGGTGCTGAAGGCGCTTCGGGAGGACGAGCGGGCGGCGATCTCTCTCGGCAAGAGCGCGCGCTTCTACCGTGTCCAGGCCTTCGCCGTCGGCGGCACCATCATGGCGCTTGCGGGCGCCTTGCAGGCGCATTTCACCGGCTTCATCGCGCCGGACAATTACCTGCCGATCCTGACGTTCCAGGTCTGGGTGATGCTCATCGTCGGCGGCTCGGGCAGCAATCCCGGCGCCGTCATCGGCAGCATCTTGGTCTGGGGGATCTGGGCCGGATCGGGCACGCTGACCAGTGCGCTGTTCCCGCCGGAGCAACAGGCGCGCGCCGCATCCCTGCAGATCGTCGCAATCGGCGTCATGCTGTGCATCATCCTCCTTGTCCGCCCCAACGGCCTGTTCGGGGAACGGCCGCGCCGGGCACGGCTCGGCAAGCGGGCGAAGGTTGCCGCCCGCGAGAGCGGGTCGTGACCGCAATGGGCCGGCAGGAAGCGCTTTCGCTGTGGCATGCGGTCAGCCGTGAGACCCGCCTCCGCCCGGCGCTGGAAGGCGAGATTGACGTCGACCTTGCCATCGTCGGCGGCGGCTTCACTGCCCTTTCGACGGCCTTGCATGCGGCGGCCAGAGGTCTTTCGGTCGCCGTTCTCGAGGCCGAAACCATCGCCTGGGGCGCTACCGGCAGGAACGCCGGCTTCGTCGTGCCCAACTTCGCCAAAATGGATCCGAATGCGATAAAAGCCCATCTCGGACCCGCGCGCGGCGAGAGGCTGATCGATTTCGCCGCCGGCAGCGCCGATCTGGTCTTCGGCCTGATCAGGCGGCACGGCATCGAGTGCGACGCGGTGCAGAGCGGATGGATCCAGCCCGCGCATTCCCCCGCCGCGCTCGAGAAGGTCAAATCACGCGCAGGGCAATGGGCGCAGCGCGGCCGGCCGGCCGTCGTCTTGGACCGCCAAGAAGTCGAGGCGCTGACCGGCGCGCGCGGCTATGCCGGCGGCTGGATGGACCGCTCCGGCGGCGTGCTCAATCCGGTCGCCTATGCGCGCGGCCTGGCCGAGGTGGCGGAAAAAGCCGGCGCGCGCCTGTTCGAGCACACGCGCGTCGCCGCGATCGACCCCATCGCGGACGGCTGGTCGCTGAAGACGCAAATGGGTTCGGTGCGCACCGGAAAGGTGCTGATCGCCACCAATGCCTATGGCGGACAGCTCAATCCGGGGCTTCGGAAAAGTTATTTCCCGCTGAAGATCTTCCAGATCGCGACGGCGCCGCTGCCGCGCGAGGTGCGCAGCCGCCTGTTGCCCGGCGGGCAAGGCGTCGGCGACACGAGACGCAATCTCTTCACCTACCGCTTCGATGCCGAGAACAGGCTGATCAGCGGCGGCATGCATGTCTTCGGCCTCGGTGCCGACCGACGCCTGCCGCAGACGATCCGGCGGCGGCTGGCCCGGCATCTCGAGCTCCCGGACCTGCCGCCACTCGCTTATGGCTGGTCGGGGATGGCAGCGGTCGAACCCGATTTCCTGCCCCACCTCATCGATCTCGGACCGGGGCTGATCGCCGGTCGCGCCTGCAACGGTCGCGGGATCGCCATGACCACGGCCATGGGCAAGGTGCTTGCGGATTGGGCTGGAGGAACCGACGCCCGCGATCTGCCGCTGCCCTTTGCGCCGCCGTCGCCGATGCCGTTCCACAGCCTGCTGCGCTTTGCGCCGAACGCGCTGCTGCCGTGGAGCATGCTTCGCGACCGGCTGGACAAGACCGGATAGGCCGATCGCCGGGCCGCGACGGGATCGCGTCGTCATTCGGCCGCACGAAGATTCCCTGCCAGCACCGCTGCCGCCGTGGCGATGTCCTGTTCTATGAAGGCCCTGACGCCGGCGCCATTGCGCTGCGCCAACGCGGCGACGATCTCGCGATGCGCCTCGTTCGACTGGGGTATATAGCGCTCGGCCTGCATCAGGAGCTTGAGATAGGGCCCGACCCGTCCCCAGAGGTCACGGATCATGTTAAGCAGGATCGGCGCGCCGGCATGCCGGTAGATGGCGAAGTGGAAGGCCTCGTTGAGCGTGAGATAGGCCCCGGCGTCGCCCGCCTCGATCGCGCGCTGCATGCCCGCCAGCGTGGCCTGTATGTCGACCAGCCCGTCTTCGGTGATGTGCGAGGCGGCCATCTCGCCCGCCAGTCCCTCCACCGCGACGCGGATGCGCGTCAGTTCCTCGAAGGCGGGCGCAGACAGCAAGGGCACGATGATCGAGCGGTTGTTCTGCAACTCCAGAAGCCGCTCGGCGACGAGCCGTTGCAGCGCCTCGCGGATCGGCGTCGTCGAAATGCCGAACGTCTCGGCAAGCTTGCGGATCACCAATGTCTGGCCCGGACTGAAGCCGCCCGAAATCAGCTCCTGCTTGAGCGCGCCATAGGCGCGGTCGTTCAGGGTCTGATGTTCGAGCTTCAGCATGTCGATCGCCGCCCCTTCCCTATCCCCAGCGCGACAGGCTGCGATCGAGCGTTTCGGCCAGTTGCTCGGCATTGTCCCTGGCGAACGGCAGCGGCGGTCTGATCTTCAGCACGTTGCCGCGCGGACCGCACGACGAGATCAGCACGCCATCCTCGCGCATGGCTTCCACGACCGCCGACGTCTTGCTGGCAGCCAGCGCCTCGTCCCCATCCGCCGTCAACTCGACGCCGAAATAGAGGCCGTTATGCCTGACATCGGCGACCATGCCGTGGCGACCCTGCAAGGCGCGCAGCAGCTCGCCCGTATAGGCCCCAACCATGCGCGCATTCTCGATCAGTCCCTCGCCTTCGATCACATCGAGCACCGCGATGCCGACGGCGGCGGCGACCGGATTGCCGCCGAATGTGTTGAAATAGCCGGTGTTGGAGCCGAAGGAGGCAACAAGCTGCGGCCGCACGATGACCGCGGCCATCGGATGCCCGTCGCCGATCGGCTTGCCCATGGTCAGGATGTCGGGCTCGAGGCCGTAATTGGCGAAACCCCACATGCCTTGGCCGAGCCTGCCGAAGCCGGACTGGACTTCGTCGGCAATGACGATGCCGCCCGCCTTTCTGACGTGATCGGCCGCCTCGCGCATCACCGATGCATCGGGGAAGAAAATTCCGTCGCTGGAAAAGGCGGAGTCGAGCAGCAGCGCCGCCGGACGGATGCCTTGCGCACGCATGTCCTCGATGGCGGCGGCGACGTTCCTGGCGAAATCGCGCGCGGCCCGGCCTTGATCGCGAAACGTGTCCGGCGCCGCCACGGTCCTGTGCTGCGCGGGCACGCCCTTTGCCCCGACCGCTGCCGGCGACAGCTGCGCGGTGGCAATGGTGGCGCCATGATAGGCAAAATCGGTGATGATCACGCCGGTATTGCCGCTGGAATGCTGGGCGATGCGGATGGCGAGATCGTTGGCCTCGCTGCCGCTGCAGGTGAACATGGCATGACCGAGATGGGGCGGAAGCGTGCCGAGAAGTCTTTCGGCGTAGTCGAGGATGATTTCGCTGAGATAACGCGTATGGGTGTTGAGCGTGGCCGCCTGCCCCGACAGCGCCTCGACGACGCGTGGGTGGCAGTGCCCGACCGAGGCGACGTTGTTGTAGGCGTCGAGAAACTTGCGTCCCTGGGCATCGTAGAGCCAGACGCCGCTGCCACGCACGAGATGGATCGGATTGCGGTAGAAGGCGCGATAGGTCGGGCCGAGCAGCCTGGCACGGCGCTCGAGCAGCGCACGCTCGGATACAGATGTGCTGGCGTCGGCGGAGGCATTTGCGGGCGAGGATTGGGACACGAACATCTACTCCGGATTGGAATGATCGAGGAAATAGCGACGGGCATCGCTATGTGACAGTCCGTCCAGCCGCTCGAGCGAGGCCCAGACCTCGGTGATGAGGCGCAGCACGTAATCGCGCTTGGCCGGGAAGCGCTCCGCCTGCCAGGTCGCGATGTTGGCGATGAGCGCCAGGCGGGCACGGATCAGGTCGAACAGGATGCCGATCTCCTCGGCCTCGAGCGGCTGCACCGATTGATAACCGGCGACGAAGCGCGCGGCGGGCGCCAGCGGGTGGCCGTCGGCCGGCCAGCGATAGACGGCGCCGATGGCGAGATCGCAGATCAGCGGCGAATGGATCATGTCGCCGAAGTCGAGGATGCCGCTGACGACCTCCGGCCGCGATGCGTCCATCACCACATTGTAGGAATTCATGTCGTTGTGGACGATCTGGGCGCGCAGGCTGGGGATGAGGGGCGCGGCGTGCTCCTCGAAGGCATTGATGACGCGCTCGACCATGGCCCGATGCCTAGCATCGGCGATATGCCCCAGCATGGGCCGCGTCTTGGCGACCTTGCGGATGTCCCACAAAAGGTCGCTGCCCGCGGCCGGATGGAAAAAGCCGCGCAGTGCCCGGGCAAGACGAGCGAGGAAGATGCCGAGATTGCGATCTTGCGCAGCCGATACCGGCGAGCGCGACAGCAACTGGCCGGGCAAATAGGTGACCAGGCGGACGATACGCGGCTGCGAACCGCCGATGCTGACGGTGAACTGCGCATCGCCATCGAGGCTTTTGCGCACTGAAGGGACCGGCAAAGCAGCGTCGACCGCAAGGATGTGGTCCAGCGCCTTGTTCTGGAAATCGGTGAAGCCGGCCTCTTCCGCCGGATGCGAGATTTTCAGGACAAACTCGCCATTGCCATCGGTGCGGATGTGGAAATTGTGGTCGCGCTCGCCAGGCAAGGGCTGAGCGGTGCCGGCAAGGCCGTAGTGCCGGCTCAGGATGGCAAGCGCATCGGCGATCGAGACATCGGGCGCGTCCTCGGCCAGTGTCTCGCCGAATGCGTCCGTCACGGCGCCGGTCATGGCCTCGCCTCGGGGTCGACAGGCTCCAGCCCACACCAGTCGGCGATGAACAGCGCGATCGTCTGGGTCACCTTGCGCACGGAATCGAGGTCCACCGCTTCATCATAGCCATGCGGCATGCGGCAGATCGGGCCGTAGACGATGGCCGGCGTGTCGGCGTAAAGGCCGAAGAAGCGCGCATCCGTGGTGGCCGAGGTGACGTGTTCCTGCAGCGGCTCACCCCAGACGGCGGTATGGCTACGGCGCAGCACGGCTTCCATCTCGTCGGCGCCCTCCAGCACATAGCCCTCGGCCATGAAGCCATTGTAGGTCATCCTGGGCGGGCGGTTGGCCAGGAACGGATCGGCGCGGGCCGCATCGGCGATGCAGGCCTCGAGCTCGGCTCTCGCATCCTCCAGCTTCTGGCCGGGATAGGTGGCGACACGCATCTCGAACACGCAGCGCGCGGGGACGCTCGATGTCCATTCGCCGCCTTCGATCTTGCCGAGATTGAAACGGATCGGATGCGGGTGATCGCAGAAATGCCTGTCGTCGACCTTGCGCGCGTTCCAGACGATTTCGAGCTGCTTCAACGCCTGGATGATGAGGAAAGCCTTTTCGATGGCGTTGGCGCCGGCCGAGAAAGCGCCCGACGCATGCTGGGGATCGCCGTCGACCTCGACCCTAAACCAGATCGGGCCGACCTGCGCCCGCATCAGCTTCGGCTCCAGGGGTTCGGGGATGAAGGCGGCGTCGGCGCGGTAGCCGCGCTGCAGACAAGCGAGCGCGCCATTGCCGGTGCATTCTTCCTCGACCACCGATTGCAGGAAGACCTTCGCGGCCGGCTGATAGCCCAGGCTGCGCAATGCGGCCAGCGCGTAAAGGCAGGCCGAGAGGCCGGCCTTCATGTCGCCGGCGCCGCGGCCATGCATCCAGCCGTCCTCGATGACCGGGTCATAGGGGTCGCGCAGCCAGCGATCGAGTGGCCCCGTCGGCACGACGTCGATATGGCCGTTGAGGATCAGCGAGCGGCCGGTCGCGTTTCGCGGCGTGTGGGTGGCGACGACGTTGAAGGCGTCGTCATAGGAGACGGCGACGGGCGAAAAGCCTGGCAGGTCGCGAATGGCATCGACATCGACGCGCCACATGTCCACCGTATAGCCATCCGCTTCATACGCGGCTGTCATGAACGATTGCGCCGCGTGTTCTTCGCCCCGTTGCGAGGGAAAGCGCACGAGGTCCGCAAGGAATTCCACCTGCCGCGCGAAGCCGTCGTCGACCGCGTTCAAAATGGCCTCGTCCGCAATTCGCTCAGGCATGATATTCCGCTTTCCCTTCGATGGTGTATCATATCTCATATGCCATCTCTGTGAAATGCAAGGGACAGGCGGGCCAAAAATCTTGACCCACCCCGAGAACCCCTTGGCAGGCGAGCGCAGAGTTGGCATCAGCTTCCTGCATGCCGGTGTCGCGACGCGGCGAAAGGTCGAGGACAGATGTTGGTCACCGAAGGCAGGTTGCCTGATGAAAACACCAATCTGACGGTCGGCTATCGGCGCGTGCCGGCCGGCAAGATCGTCAATGCGGTGACATGGATGGAAGCGCTCGCACCGGTGCCGGATCTCGCGCGGCCGTTGACCATGACAAGGATCACGAAACCCGACAGTGCTTCCTACCGCACGATCTTCCTGGAGATCGGTGCACCCTGGCTCTGGGATCGCGCTGCCGAAATGTCGGATGCCGAGATCGCCACGCATTTCGCCGATCCGCGCCAGCACCTCTATCACGGCCATGATGAAAGCGGCGCCCATGTCGGCATGGTCGAATTTTCGGTGGCCGACGACGAGATCGAGATCACCTATTTCGGCCTGTTCCCCTCCGTGACCGGCCGTGGTTTCGGCAAGCGGCTGATGGCCGGCGCGCTCGACCTGGCATGGCGCCTCAAGCCCAGCCGCATCTGGCTGCACACCAGCAGCTTCGACCATCACAGCGTCATCGGTTTTTACAGGGCCTGCGGATTCGAGCCCTTTGCGACCGGCTTCGAAATCGCCGACGATCCCAGGATCAAGGGAACATTGCCGCGTGACGCGGCGCCGCAGATTCCCTTGATCGAGACGGAATGGTGTCCCCACGCCAGATGAAAACACCTTCACAACCAGCCAGCCAGGCATCGCTCCACCACCGCCGATGGGTACGGCGCAAGAGCATCCTGTCGACGCTGGACCGGCATGTCGACACCCGCATCGTGCTGTTTTCGGCGCCCGCCGGCTTTGGCAAATCGACCACGATGGCCCAATGGATGGCTGAAACGGCACGCCTCGGCCGGCTGACGGCATGGCTGTCCTGCGAGGCGAGCGACAATGACGAAGGCGCTTTCCTCGCCCACCTGGTGGGGGCGCTTCGTCATCTCGTGCAAAATCCGGCCGAACTCGATCTTGCGTTCCAGTCGAGCCCGATCCCGCAGCTCGATGTCGTGCTTGCCGCACTGGTCGCGGGCTTTGCCGCCCGTGAGGCCGACATCACCCTGTTCTTCGACGACTATCACGCCGTCGAAGCGCCGGCCGTGAAGCGCTTCATGGAACGGCTGACGCGGCAGGCGCCTGCCAATGTCGCCTTCGTCATCGGTTCGCGCAGCTTGCCCGACCTGCAGCTCGGCAAGCTCAGGGTGCTCGGCGACGTGTTCGAGATCGGGCCCGACGATCTGCGTTTCGCCTCATCCGAAGCCGAGGCGTTCTTCAACGACAAACTCGGCCTGAGCGTCAGCGCCACCACGGTGGAAACCTTGTGTTCCCGCGCGGAAGGCTGGGCCGCCGGCCTGCAGCTCGCTTCGCTGTCGCTGAGCGCCGCGCGTGCGCCTGAAACCGTCATCGGCAATTTCACCGGCGCCAGCCGCAACGTGGCCGACTTCCTGATGGGCGAAGTGTTCGGCGAACTGCCGCCCGACATTGCAAAATTCCTGCTCTACAGCTCGATCTTCGAACGCTTCTGCGCCGACGCCTGCCGCGCGGTGATGCGCGCTGCGGACGCGGAGGCGGCGATCACGGAAATCGAAACGCGCAATCTATTCCTGGTGCCGCTCGACGAGGAGCGGCGCTGGTTCCGCTACCATCATCTGTTCCGCGATTTCCTCAGCCGCGAAATGGAGCGGCGCGAACCGGAAATGATCGCGCCGCTGCATCTGGCGGCCTCGGAATGGTTCGGCGAACGCAAGATGCTGACCGAGGCGATCGGCCACGCGCTGGCCGCCGGCGACCAGGCCCGCGCGGCGGTGTTCGTCGAGAACAACGCGCTCGATCTCATCGCCCAATGCCAGCTGCTCTATGTGCGCCAGCTGCTGGCGCTGCTGCCAAAAAAACTGATCGACCAGCGCATCCGGCTGCAATTGGTCGTGCTGTGGCTGGCGGTGCACAGCAGCCAACCGGAGATTGCCAAGCAGACACTCGCCTCCTCGCGCAAGCTCGTCGAAAGCGGGCCTGCTGACGGCAAGGATCCGGGCACGCTGGCCGGCACCACGATCGAAGCCGAACTCGCGGTGCTCGATGCCGCGGTGCACAGCACTCTGGAGCAGTTCGAGGACGCGCGCGACACCGCATTGGCGGCCCTGCGCATCATCGCGCCCGACGCCTGGTTCATGGAGGGCGCCACCGCCAACGTCATCGGCTACAATCTCTATGCGCTGGGCGATCTCGATGGCGCACGCGCCGCGATTGATGCCGCGCGGCTGGCGCATGAACGAAGCGGCAGCCTGCTCGGCGTTACCATCGCCAACTGCTACATGGCTGTCATCGAGCGTTCGGCCGGACGGCTGCCCGCCGCCGAACGGCTGCTGCGCAACGCCATCATCGAGGCGAGGGCCCGGATCGGCGCCAATTCCTATGCCGAGGCGCTCGCCGGAACGCTGCTTGCCGAACTCGCCTATGAGACCAATTCCTCGGGCGAAGCCCTGGCGCTGGTGGAGAACCTCGGACCGCTGATCGAGGGCGCGGCGGTCATCGTCTATCCCTTGGCCAGCGTGCCTACATATGCCCGCGTGCTGCAATTGACCGGCCGCCCGGAGGCCGCGCTCGACATGCTCGACCGCGTCTACCAGCGCGTGCGCGGCACCGTGTACCGTCGCCTGGCATCGATGGTCCTGCATGACCGCATACGGATGCTGCTCGACCAGAACCGCAATGCCGAAGCGCGCGCACTGCTGACCGAGCACCGCGGTGACGCCGAAGCCCCGATGGCCATCACCACCGCCAACGAGTTCGAGTTCTTTGCCGAAGGCCGCCTGCTGACAGCCGAGAAAGCCCATGCCGAAGCGGCCGGGATTTTCGATGCTCTTCTGGCGCGGACCGGAAGCGGCGGACGCATCCGCCGGCACATACTGGCGCTGATCCTGCGCGCCAAGACGGCCAGTGCCAGCCATGACACGCGCGAAGCCGACCGTTATCTGCTCGATGCGCTGCGGCTTGCCCGACCGTCCGGCTTCATCCGCTCCTTCGTCGACGAAGGAAGGCTCGTCATCGAAGGCTTGATGCGGCTGCGTGCGGCGCAGGCAAAGTCGGATCCGGCACTGTCGGCCTATGCCACGCGCATCATCGATGCGGCGCAGACGATGCCCCTCGGGACGCGCAAGCCAGCCGCGCCGGCCGCGGAGAAGGAGCAACTCACGCAGCGCGAGTCCGAACTGCTGCACTGCCTGACCGAAGGCATGTCCAATCGCGATATAGCGGTTGCCCTGTCGGTAAGCGAAACCACGGTGAAATGGCACCTGAAGAACATCTTCGGCAAGCTGGCCGTCACCAATCGCGTCCAGGCGGTGCGCGCAGCCCAGGCCGCCGAGAGCCGGCATGCCCCTCCGAAAGGAGGGGTATAGGCAACGGGCCAACCCATCCTTTCGGGTCGGGCGAAGCCTGCTCAGGCCTGTTAGCCTCAAAATCGTTTTGGAGGACGCTGCGGATGGCGACAGGTTACGTTTTTCACGAACAGCTGATGTGGCATGACACCGGCTCCAGCGCCGACATGATGCCTCCCGGCCGTTTCGTGGAGCCCGGCCGGCACCTGGAGTCACCCGGCTCGAAGCGCCGGCTCAACAATCTCATCCAGGTCAGCGGCCTGTCCCGCCATCTCGTGCCGATCATCGCGGAGCCGGTTTCGGTCGAGGATCTGCTGCGCGTGCATACGCGTCGCCATGTCGACGACATCAGGATGCTCAGCGAACGCGGTTCCGGCTTCGCCGGGCCGCAGGCCCCGATCGGGCTCAACAGTTTCGACATCGCCCTTTTGTCCGCCGGCACGACCTATGCCGCCATGCGCGCCGTGCTGACCGGCCGCGTCGACAACGCCTACGCGCTGGCGCGGCCGCCGGGCCACCATGCCGAGCCCGACCAGGCCATAGGCAATTGCCTGTTCTCCAACATCGGCGTGTCCGTCCGCCGGCTGCAGCATGAGGGCCTGCTCGGCCGCGCCGCCGTGGTCGACTGGGATGTGCATCATGGCAATGGCACCGAGACGGTTTTCTATTCCGACCCCTCGGTGCTGACCATTTCCGTGCATCAGGACAATCTCTATCCGACCGGACGCGGCGCGCTCCGCGACAACGGCAAGGGGCCCGGCGAAGGCTATAACATCAACGTCCCGCTGCCGGCCGGCAGCGGCACCGGCGCCTATGAAGCCACGTTCGACCGCGTCATCGGCCCTGCCTTGCGCGCGTTCAAGCCGGACCTCGTCATCGTCGCTTCCGGTTTCGATGCGTCCGGCTTCGACCCGCTC
Source organism: Mesorhizobium sp. BR1-1-2 (assembly GCF_020165435.1). NCBI lineage: Bacteria > Pseudomonadati > Pseudomonadota > Alphaproteobacteria > Hyphomicrobiales > Phyllobacteriaceae > Mesorhizobium > Mesorhizobium sp. BR1-1-2. Next base: position 84,470 of record NZ_JAIUID010000005.1, on the reverse strand, counting down.
GGCCGCATGATGCTCAACAGCGAATGTTTTCGCCGCCTTGCCGCACGCATGGTGGCCCTCGCCGCCGAAGTCTCGAACGGACGGCTGATGATGAGCCATGAAGGCGGCTATTCCGAAGGCTATGTGCCATTCTGCGGCCACGCCGTCATCGAGACGCTAGCCAATCACCGCACCGAGGTGGTCGACCCGCTGTCGGACCATATCGACGACTGGGCGGGGCAGGACCTGCAGCCGCATCAGGCAGCGGTGATCGATGCGGCCGAAGGCCTGCTCGCGGGCTTGCGCCAACGCCTCGCCAGCGCGGCCTGAAGCGATGGATTTCGCCATCACGACATTGCTCAATGCGCTGACGCTGATCAGCATCCTTATGCTGGTCGGGCTCGGACTCGCCATCAGCTTCGGCCTGATGAACGTGACCAATCTGGCGCATGGCGAGTTCGTCAGCGTCGGCGCCTTCGCGGTCTACTTCATCCAGAGCATGGGCGGATCGTTCTGGCTGGGCCTGGCGGCCGCACCCATCGCCGGCGCCGTGGTCGGCTGCATCCTGGAATTCGCCATCATTCGCCACCTCTATTCGCGGCCGGTGTCGACGGTGCTTGCCACCTGGGGCGTCAGCCTCATCCTCCAGCAGGGGCTGGAACTGACCTTTGGCCTCGGCGCCAAGCCCGTGACGCCGCCGGTCGAGGGCACGCTCGACCTCTTCTTCACAGTCTATCCGGCCTACCGGCTGATCCTGATTGCCATCGCCATGCTGACCCTGCTCGGTGTCATCCTGCTGATCAGCCGGACGTCGTTCGGGCTCGACATCCGCACCGTCATCCAGAATCGCGAAATGGCGGAGGGCGTCGGCATCAACACGCGGCGCACCTATGCCATCGCCTTCACCTTCGGCGCGGCAATCGCGGGGCTGGCTGGCGGACTGGTCGCGCCGCTGGCGATCGTGCTGCCGCAGATGGGGGTGAACTATCTCGCCAACGCCTTCTTCGTCGTCATCGTCGGTGGCGTCGGCTCGATCGGCGGCCTCGTCGCCGGCAGCGTCTTCGTCGGTGGCCTGACCAGCATCCTCAACTACCAGATCTCGCCATCGCTGGCGCAGGCGGTCGTGCTGCTGGCGGCCATCGTCGCCGTGCGCGTGCGACCCAACGGCCTGTTCAACGGGGCTTCGCGATGATCGCCCGGGACCGCAACTGGCTGCTGATCTTCGGCGTCTGCGTGGCGCTTGCCATCGTCTATCCCTTCTTCGCCGACGGCTATCAGCTGACGGTGATCCGCGACGCGCTGATCTTCGGCCTGTTCGCCGCGAGCCTCGACTTCTTCTGGGGCCGCACCGGAATCCTATGTTTCGGCCACGCCGCCTTCTTCGGCATCGGCGGCTACATCATGGCATTGGTCACGCTCACTGACGCTATCCCCTTCGCCAGCCTTATCGGCATCACAGGGGCGGTCGCGGGCGCGGCCTTCGTCGCCGCCATCATCGGCTACTTCCTGTTCTTCGGCGGCATCCGCGGCAGCTACTTCACCATCGTCACGCTGGCCATGGGCGTCATCTGCCAGCAGGCGGCCATCTCCTGGAGTTCGGTCACGGGCGGCGACAGCGGCCTGATAGGCATCCCGCCGATCGAATTCGATCTTGGCGGTCTGCATGTCGATCTCAGCCAGGACCTGCCGAGCTATATCTTCGTCGCGGCCATCGCGACGGTGGCCGTGCTGACGCTGTGGTCGATCGGCCGTGGCCGCTGGGGCACGGTGCTGACCGCGATCCAGGACAATGAGGTTCGGGCAGCAGCACTGGGCCACAACGCTCCCCTGCGGCTGCTGGTGACCTTCATCGCATCGGCGGCAATCGCCGGGCTCGCCGGCGCGCTTTACGTCTGCATGGCCGGGCTGGTGGCACCGGACCTCTCCGGACTGCTTCTGTCGACGGAAGTCATCGTCTGGGTGGCGGTCGGCGGGCGCGGCACGCTGCTTGGGCCGGTGCTCGGCGCAATCTTCATCCAGCGCGCGCAGCAGCAGATCAGCAGCTTCAACCCGAGCCTGTGGCCGCTGCTGCTCGGCTGCGTCTTCGTCATCATCGTCTTCGTGCTGCCGGACGGCATACTGTCGATCCATGCACGGCTGAAAAACCTGTTCAGGGCCCGGAGGCGCACGCAATGAGCGACGTCCTGCTCGAGGCCGAGAATGTCGGCATCCGCTTTGGCGGGCTGCAAGCGCTGGAAGGATTGAACCTTACCGTGCGCGACAAGGAACTCTGCTGCATCATCGGCCCAAACGGAGCCGGCAAGAGCACGTTCCTCAACGTTCTGACCGGCACGCTGCGCCCGACCAGCGGCAGCGTGCGTTTCCTCGGCCACGACATAGCCGGCCTGCCGCTGCACCGTATCGCCCGGCTTGGCATCGCCCGCAAATTCCAGATCCCGTCGGTGTTCCCCAGCCTGTCGGTGGAAGACAATCTGAAGGTGGCGCGCTGGGGCGCCCCCTCCCCGGCGCGCCCGGTCGGCGAGTTGATGGAGCTGGTCGCGCTCGGCAACCGCTCCGCCACGCTGGCCGGCGAACTTGCGCATGGCCAGAAGCAGTGGCTGGAGATCGGCATGGCGCTGGCGATCGAGCCGCGCCTGCTGCTGCTCGACGAGCCGACCGCCGGCATGACGCCGCAGGAGACGCTAGCGACGGCGCAGATGCTTTTGCGGCTCAAGGGCGAGTTCTCGATCGTCGCGGTCGAGCACGACATCCGTTTCGTGCGGGCGCTGAATTGCGAGACCCTGGTGCTGCACCAGGGGCGCCGGCTGCGCAGCGGCCCCTTCCACGACATCGAAGCTGACGAGATGGTCCGCGACGTCTATCTTGGGAGGCGCTGAGCATGCTGCGGACACTTGCCGTCTCGGCCGGTTATGGCCTGCTCCCGGTGCTGAACGGCATCGATCTCGGCGTCGCGGCGGGCGAAGTCGTCGGCCTGCTCGGCCGCAACGGCGCCGGCAAGACGACGCTGCTGCGCGTCATCGCCGGCGGTTTGAAGGCGAGCGGCGGCGCGGTGGTTCTCGGTGACCAGGACCTTACCAATGCGCCGGCCTTCCGCCGCGCGCGCGCCGGCATCGCGCATGTGCCGCAGGGGCGCGGCATCTTCAACCAGCTCACTGTGCGACAGAACCTTGAAGTCGGCACCCGTGCCGCCAAAGATCGTGGCGACGGCGGCATTCCGGCCGACATTTTCGGCTATTTTCCGATCCTGCGCGAACGCGAGGCGCAAATCGCCGGCACGCTCTCGGGCGGACAGCAGCAGATGCTGGCGATCGGCCGTGCGCTGTGCGGCCTGCCATCGGTGCTGCTGCTCGACGAGCCCTCGGAAGGCATTCAGCCGAACATCGTCCAGACGATCGCCGAACTGGTGCCGCGCATCGCGCGCGAGCGCGGCATCGCGATCGTCCTGGTCGAGCAGAATCTCGATCTCGTCCTCAAGGCGGCGGACCGCTGTCTGGTGATGGAGAAAGGCAGGATCGTGCACGAAGGCGCGCCGGAGTCATTCGCCGACGAGAGCCTGCTCAAGGATTTGTTGGCCTTATAGGGCGCGCCTGAAAGCGCCTGGAACCTGTTGACTTTGTAAGGCGTGCATGGGGCGCGCCTGGACTGGAAGGGAACACAACAATGATAAGCAGAAGAACTGTCTTGAAATCCGGCGGCGCCGCGGCTGCCTTCGCCATAGTCGGCGCTCCAGGCATCCTGCGCGCGGCCGACACCGTCAAGGTCGGCCTGTCGATCCCGATCACCGGCTTGCAGGCGATACTCGGCGAGACGCTGCTCAATTGCTACAAGCTCGCCGCCGCAGAGCTCAACGCCGCCAATGGCATCGGCGGGCGCCAAGTCGAACTGTTCGTCGAGGACAACCAGACCACGACCAAGGGCTCGATCGACAAGGCGCGCAAGCTCCTCAACGAAGACAAGGTCGACGTGATCATGGGCACGATCATTTCGCCCGAGCGAAGTGCCACGCTGTCGGTGACATCGAAGGCCAAGAAGCTGTTCTTCTATCCGACCAATTTCGAGGGCGGCGAGTGCAACCGCTACTTCGTCGCCACGGGTCCGATCCCGATGCAGCAGGTCGACCCGATGATGCCATGGGTGGCGGAGAATCTCGGCAAGACGATCTACATCATGGCTTCAGACTACGCCTGGCCGCAGAAGATGACCGAGGCGATCACGGCCGCCTATGAAAAGGCCGGCGGCAAGATCATCGGCGCAGACTACTATCCGTTCGGCACGACGGATTTCGGTCCCGCCTTCCAGAAAATCAAGTCGCTGAAGCCCGATGTCGTGTGGTCGATGGTGGTCGGCAACGACGCGGTCACGCAGCTCAAGCAGTACCGCAGCTTCGACGTCAAGCAGCCGTTGATCGCGCCGCTCGATGAGGTGTTCAACAAGGACGCGCTGCCGCCCGGCGTGGCGGCCGGAACCTATGCGCCGCAGCCCTATTGGATGGCGCTCGACAACCCGGTAAACAAGAAGTTCATTTCGAGCTTCCGCGAAAAGTTCGGCCAGGAGAAGATGGTCAACGGGATCGGCGAGGCCGGCTACAACGGCCTGCACCTTTACGCGCTTGCCGCCGAAAAAGCAGGGTCGCTGAAGGACGACGACGTGCTCAAGGCACTGCCGACCATCGAGTTCGACGCGCCTCAGGGCAAGATCCGCGTCGACGCCAGCAACAACCACACGCTCTGCCATTCGTATGTCGGCAAGGCGGCGGCCGATGGCATCAGCTACGAGATCGTCAAGGACTTTGGTACCATTGCTCCGGTAACGCCCTACTGCAAGCTGTAGGAGTCCCGGCTGCGCGGCATACGGGTTTGCCCCAGCCGCGCAGCCATCGCACCGAATCTGGTCTTTGCCGGCAACGCTTTGGCGCCGACCGCCGTCAGGTCGCCTGCACCGCCGGCAGCCGCTCACGCAATTCGTCGACAAGCACCCTGATGTTTTCGGAATAGTCGATGGGCACGACGACGAGATGGACGCCGCCGCCGGTGAAGGCCTGTTCCAGCGCCGGCCGGAATTCGGCGATCGCGCCGACCCTGGTTCCCTTGGCGCCATAGGCCTCGGCGTATTTGACGAAGTCGGGATTGCCGAAGGTCATGCCGAAATCCGGAAACTCGTCGACCGCCTGTTTCCAGCGGATCATGCCATAGGCGTGGTCCTCGAGCAGCAGAACGACAAGGTTGAGCTTGAGCCGGACGGCGGTCTCCAGTTCCTGGCTGTTCATCATGAAGCCGCCGTCGCCGCAGATGGCCATGACGCGGCGCTGCGGATAAAGCAGTGCCGCCATCATCGCCGACGGCAGCCCCGCGCCCATTGTGGCCAGCGCATTGTCGAGCAGCAGCGTATTTGCCATGCGCGTGCGGTAGTTGCGCGCGAACCAGATCTTGTACATGCCGTTGTCGAGGGCAAGGATACCGTCGGCCGGCATCACGGAACGCACGTCATGCACGATGCGTTGCGGCGTGAAGCGGTCCTCGGTGGCGCGCGCGGCGATGCGGCTCAGAATGCCTTCGCGCAGCGGCAGCAGGGCCTGCGCGTTGGGGATCTTGCCCTCGATGCGATCCGCCAGCAGCGCCAGCGAAGGGCCGAGGTCGCCGACGATCTCGGTCTGCGGGAAATAGACCTGCTCGACATCGGCGGTTTGATAGCCGACATGGATGACCTTCGGCCCGTTGGCGCCCATGATGAAGGGCGGCTTCTCGACCGTATCGTGACCGATGGTGACGATCAGGTCGGCCTGTTCTATGGCCTCGTGCACGTAGTCGCGTTCCGAAAGGGCCGCCGTGCCCATATAGAGTTCGGTGCCGCCAGGCACGGTGCCCTTGCCCATCTGCGTGGTGAAATAGGGAATTTGGGTGCGCAGCACGAACTGGGCGACATCAGGCGTGACGCGCGGCCGCGACGCCGCGGCGCCGAACATCAGCAGGGGACGTTTGGCCTCGATGATCATGCGGGCGGCGCGGTCGAGCGCGCCCGCACCGGCCAACGGCAGTTCGACCGGATGCGTCGGCACCAGCGGAACCGGATCGCACTCCGCCGCCGCAATGTCTTCCGGCAGTTCCAGATGCACGGGGCCTGGCCGCTCTTCCTGCGCGACGCGGAAAGCTTCGCGCACCAGTGAGGGGATCATTTTGGGCGAGACGATCTGGCGCGACAGCTTGGTCAGCGGTTTCATCGCCGCGACGATGTCGACGATCTGGAACCGCGCCTGCCTGGACGACAGGATTCCCTTCTGGCCGGTGATCATGATCATCGGCATGGCGCCGAGCAGCGCATAGGCCGAGCCGGTCGTCAGATTGAGCGCGCCGGGGCCGAGCGTGGTGATGCACACACCTGGCTTGCCGGTGAGCCGGCCATACGTGGCTGCCATGAAGGCGGCCGCCTGCTCGTGACGGGTCAGGATGAGCTGGATCGAGGAGCGGCGGATGGATTCGACGATGTCGAGATTCTCCTCGCCCGGAATGCCGAATATCCGGTCGACCCCTTCGTTCTCGAGGGCCGCCACGAACAGATCCGAACCTTTGGTCATCAACCGTCTCTCCTGCAATGTGCCCGCATGCCGCCAGCTTTGCCTGATATGGCACTGGAAAGCGATGCCTCAAAGAGCCGAGGCGCCTCTTCACGGAATGTCCGCGCGATCCCAAACGAGAGTGGTCGCGAGTGCTGGCGCTCAAGCCATCCGTTTCGGCAAGGCGGCCGCCAACGCATCGACGGCCAGCCGAACTTTCAGCGCCAAATGGGGCGTCTGCAGCCAAAGAGCGTGGCAGTCATAGAGACATCGCGGCTGGTCCGGCAGGAGCTCGACCAGCGCGCCGGCCTGAATGCGCTCGCGAACCAGCCACCAGGGCAACCAGGCGAGCCCCATGCCCTCGGCCGAAGCGTCGGCGATGGCATCGAGATCGTCCAGCCGCAGCCGGCCGCCGGGCATGATCTCCTGTGCTGGTTGTCCCTCGCGCGGGAACAGCCAAGGCTGAACGGCTTGGCCGAGCCGGCGGTATACGATGGCATGATGATTGGCGAGGTCTTCGATCCGCCGTGGCTCGCCCTGAGTTTTCAGATAGGACGGCGCCGCACAGACAACCATGCCCTGGCGAGCGACGCGGCGCGCGATCACGCCTGCCCTGTCCTCCAGATCGCCGGTTCGGATGGCAAGATCGTAGCCGTCCTCGGCAAGATCGGCGAAGCGGTCGCTGAGCGACAGGTCGAGTTCCAGCATCGGATATTGCCGCGCCAAGTTCAGCAGCACGGGTGTTACGCAGTGGCGGCCGAAATGCGCCGGCATGGTGACGCGCAGCTTGCCGCGCGGTTCCGAGAGCTGGCCGGCGGCGAGTTGATCGGCCGCTTCGGCCTCGGCCAGCACCAGCCGACAGCGGTCGTAATAGGCGCGTCCAAACTCGGTGAGGCTCTGCCGGCGCGTGGTGCGGTTGAGCAGGCGCATGCCGAGGCGCTCCTCCAGAAACCGGACGTGTTTGCCGACCATCGGTCCTGACAGATCGAGTGCGGCCGCGGCCGCCGCGAACGAGCCGAGGTCGACCGCCCTGACGAACACGGCCATGCTCGCAAGCCGATCCATATTCGAAACTCCTGGTTTCTACTGTCCTGCTTCCGATGCCATTTATCCAACTTTGTCTTACGGGCATAGCTCCTTTCGGTTCAGACAATTTGGAGTAACCCAATGGCGCGCGTTGTTCGCTTTCACCAGCATGGTGGGCCCGAAGTCTTGCGGATCGAAAATGTGGACCCTCCCCAACCCGGCCCGGGCGAGGTTCAGATCCGCGTCAAGGCGCTCGGCCTCAATCGCGCCGAGGCGCTGCTGCGCGCGGGCACCTATATCGAGACGCCCACCCTGCCGTCCGGGCTTGGCCTGGAGGCCGCAGGCCTCATCGAGGCTGTCGGTGAAGCTGTGACGGGTCTGGCGCCGGGTGATGCCGTCAGCGTCATCCCGCCGCAATCGATGATCCGCTGGCCGGCTTATGGAGAGCTAGTTACCTATCCCGCCGGGCTCGTCGTCAAAAACCCGACATCACTCGACTGGCAGACCGCGGCCGCGATGTGGATGGCGTACCTCACCGCCTATGGCGCGCTGATCGACATCGCCAGGCTGCGCAACGAGGACTTCGTCGTCATGACGGCAGCCTCGAGCAGCGTTGGGCTTGCCGCGATCCAGATCGTCAACAGCGTCGGCGCGACGGCGATCGCTGTGACACGGACCTCGACGAAGAAACAGGCCCTGCTCGACGCCGGCGCGCCACATGTCGTGGTTCTGACCGAAGAGGATCTTGCCGCAAGACTGGAAGCAATCGCCGGACCGCAAGGCGTGCGCGTGGTTCTGGATGCAATCGGCGGCCCGATCTTCGAGCCGCTCGCGGCGGCGATGTCCCCTGGTGGCATTCTCATCGAATATGGCGGGTTGAGCCCCGAGCCGACGCCGTTTCCCTTGCCCGCCGTGCTTGGCAAGACATTGACGCTGCGCGGCTACCTCGTCCACGAGATCACCGGCGACCCAGCGAAGCTGGAAGCCGCCAAGGCATTCATCCTCGAAGGGCTGGAGGCCGGCGCGCTGAAGCCTATCATCGACAGGACCTTCCCGTTCGAGCACATCGTCGAGGCGCATCGCTATCTCGAATCGAACGAGCAGTTCGGCAAGATCGTGGTGACGATCTGAGATCGTGGTGACGATCTGAGATCGTGGTGACGATCTGAGATCGTGGTGACGGTCTGAGCAGGGACGCCGGGGGCGTGGGCGCAGGCGCGGTACCCAGCGCTCGACGCGCAATGACGTCAGCGATGGGGAACAAATTCGATCCTCGCGGACAATGTCGCCCTTGAAGGCGCCGCTCTGCGTTCCTAATTCTCGCATGCGGGCCGGGCCCCTCTGACTGTCGCATCTCGCGACCGTGATGTCGGACCGCTTTAACGGGCCCGTTTCCACCCTTTCGGTCAGGCGGGCTCATCTCTTTTGGTTTGGAGCCCCATATGACATCTTCTTCCCTTCTTGGCTTGGTTTGCCCCTCCTGCCGCGTGGCGCTCGTGATGAGCGAACGCCAGGGTATCGAGATCGATTATTGCCCGCAGTGCCGTGGCGTCTGGCTTGACCGAGGCGAACTCGACAAGATCATCGAGCGGTCGGCCAAGGAGGCCTCGCCCGCGCCACAGCCGGCCGCGTTCTCCCAGCCGCAGCATGGCCGGGACCGCGATGACGACTATGCGCGCTCGCAGGGCCACCGCTATCCGAAACGGAAGAAATCGTTCTTCGAAGAGCTGTTCGATTGACCGCACGACGCCCGGTTAGCCGGGTGGGCGTCCGCCGAGAATTTCCGAAACCACATCGATAAAAGGTCCGTCCAGATGATTTCCCGCACAAGCCGATTTGCCGCCCTGTTTGCCGGACTGTTCCTGGCATTCTCCATGGTCGCGATCGACCATGCCGAGGCCCGTCGCGGCGGCAGTTTCGGCAGCCGCGGCATGCGCACGTTCCAATCGGCGCCGCCGACCAGGACCGCTCCGGCGCCGACCGCTCCAGTCGAGCGTTCGATGACACCCAACACCGGCGTGAACACCGCGGCCCGGCAGCCTCAGGCCGGCCCGCAGAGGCCCGGCTTCATGAGCGGCTTCGGTGGGACAATGATGCGCGGCCTGCTGATCGGCGGCCTGATCGGGCTGCTCCTGGGCCAGGGCTTCGGCGGGCTGGCCGGCATGTTCGGTTTCCTGCTGCAGGCCGTGCTGATCGGTGGCGCCATCATGCTGGCAATCAGGTTCTTCCGGTCGCAATCCGCGCGTGGCCCCGCCCCTGCGCTCGCCGGCGCCGGCAATGCCTCGCGATTTGAAAACCGCGCCGCCGGACAGAGCGATGCGAACAATGCGCGTTCCTTCACGATTCCCGGCTTTGGCGGCGGTTCAGGCGGAGGCTCCGCGGCGGCCACCGGTTCCGATGAGATCCGGCTCGCCCAGGCCGACCTCGACGCATTCCAGCAGCTGTTGAGCGATGTCCAGGAAGCATTCGGGCGTGAAGATCATGCCGCCTTGCGGCGTGCGCTGACGCCCGAAATGGTGTCCTATCTGTCGGAAGAGCTGGCCGACAATGCGAAGAAGGGCCTCAGGAACGAGGTGTCCGACGTCACCCTCCTGCAGGCCGACATCGCGGAAAGCTGGCGCGAGGATGACCGCGACTATGCAACGGCGGCCCTGCGTTACGAATCGCGCGACGTGATGCGCGAACGGGCCAGCGGCAAGGTCGTCGAGGGCGACGAGGATCATCCCACGGAGACGACGGAGCTGTGGACCTTCACGCGTCAGAATGGCTCGAGTTGGAAGCTCTCGGCAATACAACAGGCCTGAGCTCCAGAGTGTGAACTCGAGTTGACAAAGGCGGCCTGACGTCGGCCGGTCCGGCTATGTCAGCAGCCTTCCATGGCCGGCAGCTGCTCAAGATAGGAATTTTTTCTTGACTGGGTGCAGGCAGCTATGGTAGATATTTATCTATGGTGCTGAGTTGCGCCAGAGACCCGCCGCACAGGCGGGTTTTTGCGTTCAAGGCTCCCTCAACGGCGCGCCGGCGAAGGCCCGAAGGAATCCGTCAACCCGGATCTCCCGGCCTGAGCTCCGGCCCGTTTCAGTCCGAGGCTTCGATGCCGATGTTGCGCACGGTTCACCGCACGATCTTGACGCACATCGGCGTGCCGATCGCGATGGCACGGCCGGTGTCGGTCAGCCCACCGCTCTCGGCATCGCGGGCGAAAATCGAAATGCGGTCTGCATTCTGGTTGGCCGAGAACAGATGGCCGCCTGACGGCGTAAGCGCCAGGTTGCGCGGCGTGGCGCCCCCGCAAGGGACATAGCCGAGGAGGCTCAGCGCGCCACTTTGCTGGTCGACGGCCATGATGACCACGCTGTCATGGCCTCGGTTGGAGCCGTAGAGGAAGCGGCCGTCGGGCGAGATCTGGATATCGGCGCAGTGATTGGCCTGGCGCGCCTCGGCCGGCACGGCCGGCCTGGCGTCGATGATCGAGAGCTTGCCGCTTGCCTCGTCCAGCGCCATCGACACGATGGTCGAATCCAGCTCGTTCATGACGAAGACGAAACGGCCATTCGGATGCAAGGCGAGATGGCGCGGACCGGCGCCCGGCGGCAAAGCGGATTCGGCCAGTTTGGTCAGATTGCCATCGTGCTCGATCCGGTAGGACACCAGCCGGTCGATGCCGAGATCGGCGACGATGGCCGTTCCGCCGGCGATGGTTTCGGTGACGCTATGGGCATGCGAGCGCTCCTGCCGGGCCGCGTTCGGGCCGGTGCCGTTGTGCGAAACGCTGGCCAGAGGAGCCGACAAGGTGCCATCCCTGTCGAAGCCATAGACCGCGACTGCGCGATCCGGACCGCCCTCGCCCATGCCGTAATTGGCGACCAGCAGCTTCGTGCCGTCGCGGCTGATGGTGTTATGCGCGGTGATGCTGCCTAGCGACGGCTGCTTGTTCAGGTAAGTGAGCGTGCCCGAGGCGCGGTCGAAGCCGTAGGCAGAAACCGTTCCTTCTCGCCAGGCGAACACTTCCGAATTGGCATAGAGGCGCGAACCGTCCGGCGTCACCGACAGGAAGGTCGGATTGTCGATGTCACTGGTCTCGGCCAGTTTGCGTGTTTCCAGCGTCTCCTCGTCGAAACTGTAGACGCCGAGACCGACACCGCGTGCGCCTTGGAAATAGGGCGCCTCCCGGTTCAGGCTGCCGACAAAGACCAGACAGGCATCGCGCATGTTTTCCTCCCTGTCCGCTCGCGCTCGGGCGCAGCGGAACAGCCAAAATTTCGCCTGTCCTCGCTTGCAACGCAACCCCATATGTGAAAATACTATTTACAAAAGAAGATTGACGGGAGGAGACGTCGTGCAATCTGGCGCCTTGATGCGTGTTCCGAAACTTGTGCCGTGCCGCGCGCAGGGCTTCCGGAGCCAGCGATGAACGACTTCGCACCGACTGTCGGCGTCGCCTCGACGCACCCGGCCAACATGCCCGAGGCGCATGCCGCCCTGCCGGTTTGGAACGCCGAGAACTGGTTCTACGAGGACTGGCCGGTCGGCCAGAAAATCCGCTCGTTGCGCCGCACCATGGCGGAGGGCGACAGCCACCTCTTCAACACGCTGGTGCTCGACATCCATCCTTACGTGCAGGACCAGATGTTTGCCGAGACAGAGGGCATTTTCGGCAAGAGGCTGGTGGCGGGCGCCTTCGTCTTCTCGGCTGGCTTGGGGCTCGTCGCAACCAACTGCGTCAATGCGTTTTCCTATGGCTACGACAAGCTCCGCTTCATAAAGCCCGTCTTCATCGGCGATACGATCTATTCGATCCGCTCCAACCTCGACAAGACGCCGCGCTACAAGGAAATGGGGCTGATCCGCGCCAGCTACGAGGTGTTCAAGGGCGAAGGCGAACTCGTTCTCTATTGCGAGCATCTGCAGACGGTGAAGTACCGCAACCCTGCCGATTTCGTCGGCAAGACGGAGAAGTAGAAATGCCGGCAGCAGCCGAATTGCCGCTTGCCGGTCTCGTCGTCGTCGACATGAGCCAGTTCCTGTCCGGGCCTTATTGCTCGCTCAGGCTGCTCGATCTCGGCGCCCGCGTCATCAAGATCGAGCGTCCGGACGGCGGCGACCTGTCGCGCCGGCTCTATCTCAGCGACACCGAGATCGGCGGCGATTCCACCATTTTCCATGCCATCAACCGGGCCAAGGAAAGCCTCGCCATCGACCTCAAGGACAAGGCGGATCTCAAGGCGCTGCACGGCCTGCTGGGCAAGGCCGACGTGCTGATCCAGAATTTCAGGCCGGGTGTCATCGAACGGCTCGGCCTCGACTACGAGGCCGTCCGCAAGATCAACCCGCGCCTGGTCTATGCCTCGATCAGCGGCTATGGCGAGGAAGGCCCATGGGTCAAGCGGCCCGGCCAGGATCTCCTGGCGCAGGCGCGCTCCGGGGTGATGTGGCTGAACGGCGACGAGGACCAGGGGCCGGTGCCGTTCGGGCTTGCCATCGGCGACATGCTGGCGGGCGCGGCATGCGCGCAAGGCATACTGGCCGCCCTTGTGCGGCGCGGCATCACCGGCCAGGGCAGCCATATCGAAACCAGCCTCTTGGAAGCGCTGGTCGACTTCCAGTTCGAGGTACTCACCACGCATCTCAATGACGGCCGCCGTTTGCCGCGCCGCTCCAGCTTCCGCAGCGCACATGCCTATCTGTCGGCACCTTACGGCGTCTATCCCGCCAAGGACGGGTACCTCGCCATCGCCATGACGCCGATCCCGAAACTCGCCGACCTGCTGTCGCTCGAAGAATTGGAGCCTTACCGCGACGAGCCGGCATCGTGGTTCACCGCGCGCGACGACATCAAGGCGATCATCGCGCAGAGGATCGCTACCAGGACGGTCGACGAGTGGCTGGCCATTCTCGAACCCGCCGATATCTGGTGCGCCAAGGTGCTGACGTGGCCGGAAATGTTGGCAAGCGGAGGGTTCCAGTCGCTCGACATGCTGCAGACGGTGACGCGCGAGGACGATGTCTCGATCCTCACCACCAGCTCGCCGCTCAGGGTCGACGGCATCAGGGCCAAGGTCGATCGGGCAGCACCGCGCATCGGCGAGCATAGCGCCGCGATCCGCGAGGAGTTCGGCCTGTGACCACGCGCTTCCTCAAACCCACGCTCAGGGGCATGACCTGGAACCATCCGCGCGGCTATGATCCGATGGTCGCCTGTTCGTCGCTTTGGAAGCAGAGAACCGGCATTGCCGTCGAATGGGACAAGCGTTCGCTGCAGGACTTCGAGTCCTTCCCGGTCGAGGAACTGGCGCGCGCCTATGACCTGATCGTCATCGATCATCCGCATGTCGGCCAGATCACAGCCGAACGCTGCCTGGAGCCGCTCGATGTCGCCGGCCGCGAGGCGGAACGCGCAGCACTTTCCTCCGGTAGCGTCGGCCAGTCCTATCCGAGTTATACCTGGCAAGGACGGCAGTGGGCGTTTCCCATCGATGCGGCGACGCAGGTACAGGCATGGCGACCCGATGCGCTCGAGGCACCGCCATCGCGATGGAGCGAAGTGCTCGATCTCGCCCGGCAGGGACGCGTGCTGCTGCCGTTGCGGCCACCGCATTCGATGATGGTGTTCTTCACGCTCGCCGGCAATCTCGGGCATGCTTGCGCGACCGACCCATCGCGCGATCTCATCGACGGCGAGGCCGGCAGCGAGGTCTTCGAGACAATGCGAGAGATTGCCGCGCTGGTCGACCCCGCCTGCCTCGAGATGGACCCGATCGCCGTCTCGGAGCGGATGGGTGAGGCCGGATCCCCGATCGTCTGCTCGCCGCTGATCTATGGCTACGTTTCCTATGCGATGGCCGGGTTTCGCCCACATCGCCTGGCTTTTGGCGACATCCCTGTTGTCGGCGCCAGCGGCCCGGTTGGCACGGCGCTTGGCGGCACAGGCATAGCGGTGTCGGCCTTCTCGAACGAGAAAGAGGCGGCAACCGATTTCGCCTACTGGCTCGCCAGCGGCAAGGTCCAGCGGGGCCCCTATGCCGCGGCCGGCGGACAGCCCGGCCATGCCGCGGCCTGGGAGGATCAGGCCGTCAATGCGGCGACCGGCAATTTCTATCGCGATACGCGCGCGACCCTGGAGGGCGCATGGGTGCGGCCTCGCCATGATGGTTACATGGCGTTCCAGCAGGCCGCGTCCGACCGCGTCAATTCCGGCATCACCTCAGGGCATCGTTCCAGCCAGGTCATTGCCGATCTCAATCGCCTGTTTCGGCAGAGCGCCCCGGCGCAGGCGACCGGCACTGCCGGTGGAGGAGCCTGAAGAAATCGAACGGAGGAGACAATGAAAAGCCTGATCCGCGGCCTTGTGGCCGCAACCGCCTTCGCCTCACTCGCAACGACAGCCTTTGCCGAAGACGTGCAAGGCGTCATCAGCGGGTTGCCCGATGAACTCAAGGCGCAATATGACGGCGCGCCGCAGAAGGTGCTGCCATCGGCTTGGGACAATTTCACCCCGCCGCCCAAGCCATGGAAATGGTGCCATTCGGAATCCTACCAGGGCAACCCCTGGCGGGTCACCGTCACCAAGGAGTTGAAGCGCCTGGTGGACGGACTGATCGCCGACGGCACCGTCTCCAGCTTCGAAGTGTCGGATTCCAACAACGACGCCAGCCAGCAGATCAACCAGATCCGCGCCTTCATCGACAAGAAGTGCTCGATCATCACCTCGATCCCGGGCTCGGCAACAGCGCTCGACGACGCCATCGATGCCGCCGCCAAAGCCGGCATCCCGTTCATCACCGCCGCCGGTTCGGTGACCAGCCCGAACGCGATCAATGTCGATTCCAACTATGCGCGCTGGGGCTACGACATGATGACGGCGATCGGCAAGGCCGAGCCTGATGGCGCCAGCATCCTGCTGGTCGAGGGCATCGCCGGCCACCCGATCGTGGTTCAGGAGCGCCAGGGCGCCGACAAGGCGTTGGCGGAGAACTCCAAACTGAAGGTCTCGCGTACGGTCAACGGCAATTGGACGGCCAATGTCACCAAGACGGTGGTGCTGCAGGCGATCGCCACCAACCCGGCCCCGATCGATGCGGTATGGACGACAGGCAGCGAAAGCCGCGTCGTCGCGGAAGCCTTCGCCGAAGCCGGCCGGCCGGCGCCGCTGATCACCGGTTCGATCACCGGCGATGCCCTGGGCTACTGGAAGGCCAACCCCGACAAGTACCGCTTCGAAGGCCATGCCGTGCTGCCGCACTGGACCGCCGAAACGTTGTTTCGCGTCGGCGAACGCATGCTCGACGGCCAGAAGCCGAAGCTGAACACGCTGCTCATTCCGATTCCGCCGGTCCACAACGCCGATCTCGGCCAATGGTACAAGGACTGCATGACGACGGATGCCGTATCGATCTTCCCGGTGCCGCCCAAGGATCCGATGCCGGAAGAATGGCTCGACGCCTATTTCTCCAACCCGGCGCCGACCAAGGGATGGGATTACTCGAAAGTACCTGACGCCTGCGCGAAGTGACGCCTGGGCCAGATAGGACCTCGACAAGCCGGCTCCTTTCGGATGGCCGGCTTGCCAGCTTTGAAACTCGACATGCTTGAAATCAGAAACATATCCAAACGCTATGGCGAGACGGTCGCGCTTGCGGACGCTTCGATCGCGTTCCGGGCGGGGACGATCCACACCATCCTGGGCGAGAACGGCTCGGGCAAGAGCACCATGGTCAAGCTGTTGTCCGGCATCGTTCAGCCAGACAGCGGCGCGGTCCTGCTGCAAGGCAGGCCGTTTTCGGGCGGAATCCCCTCGGCCTTCCAGGCGCAAGGCTTCGCCACGGTCTTCCAGGAAGTGCTGATCGCGCCGGACCGCAGCGTCACCGACAACATCCTGCTTGGCCTCGACGGCCTGGTCCGGCGCGCGGTTCCCCGCAACGAGCGGCGCGACAGGGCAGCCGCCGCGCTCAAACGTTTCGCCGTCACCGACGTGCCGCTCGACATGCCCGCCGGGCAGTTGCCGCTCGCAGCGCAGCAACTCGTCGTTCTTGCCCGTGCGGTCGTGCGCAATCCAAAGATCCTGATACTCGACGAAGTGACCGCAGCACTCGACTTCGCCGACCGCGAATCGGTTTTTCCGCTGATGCGCAGGCTTGCCGGCGATGGCTGCCTGATCCTGTTCATCACGCACCGCATGGACGAGGTGACGTCGCTTTCGGATCGCATCTCCATCCTTCGCGGCGGCAGCGTGGTGCGCACCGAGGAGCGCGGCGCCTCGACGCCGGCGGAACTTCTCAAGGCGATGGCGCCACGCACCGCCGCGGAGCTGGCGCATGGCTGATCGCGCCGCCCTCACCATCCGCGACCTCGTCATCGCACCGGGCGCCAGCCCGATCATGCAGCGAATAGCTCCCGGGGAGATCGTTGGGCTCGCCGGCCTGGATGGCCATGGCCAGGAGCTTTTCCTCGAAATGCTCGCCGGCCTCGTCGCACCGCTTGGCGGTTCGATCACCCTCGATCTGCCCGGCGCATCCCGCGCCATCACCGGCTTTCGCAAGGCCGTATCGAGCGGCATCGCCTATCTTCCGCGCGGGCGTGCCAATGGCATTTTCCCGACCCAGTCGGTGCTCGACAATTTCGCCGTCTCGACGCTGTCTCGCGATACCCGCCTCGGCCTGATCAGCCCGGCGGCACGCAAGGCGCGCTACGAGGCCTATCGCGAAAGGCTGTCGATATCAGCGCCCCGGCCCGACGCGCCGATCACCACCCTGTCCGGCGGCAACCAGCAGAAGGTGCTTTTGGCGCGGGCCCTGGCGCTGGACCCCGCAATGCTGCTTCTCAACGACCCGACGCGCGGCGTCGACGTGGCGACCCGGCATGTTCTCTACGACGTCTTTCGCGGGCTGGCTTCCGACGGCATGGGGCTCGTCATCCTGTCCAGCGAGATCGAGGAGATCCTTCTTCTCTGCCATCGCGTGCTGGTGTTCCGCGAAAATGAAGTCGCGGCGGAAATCGCCGGCCTGGCGATGACCACCGAGAACGTGATCGCAGCCATGTTCGGACGCGCAGCATGAGACCCTTTGCACGCCTGTTGTCCTTCGGGCGAAGCGTCGGCTTCGCCGTCGTGCTGCTGATCGTCCTGCTGGCGGTCAATCTGATGCTGAGCCCGGCACGGTTCCAGCCGGGCTCCTGGGGTGCGCTGGTTGGGCTGGCGGCGCCGCTGATCGGCGCGGCCATCGCCTCGACCCCGGTGATCCTTGCCGGGCGCGGCGGCATCGATATTTCGGTCGGGCCGCTGATGGGATTCGTCAACGCCATCGTGATCCAGGTGCTGTTTCTGCGCGCCGGAATATCCTCGCCGCTGGTGCTTGTTCCGGCGGCACTGCTCATCGGTGCGCTGGTCGGGGCGGCGAACGGGTTCCTGGCGACAATCGTGCGCATCCAGCCGATCGTAGCCACGCTCGGCACCTATCTGATCCTGACCGGGGTGACGCTGACCATCCTGCCGGCGCCGATCGGCCCGGCGCCGGCCTGGCTGAAAGCCCTGGCAGGCCCGTTCTCGCTTCTGCCGCTCGCATTGATGTTGCTTTTCTGGTGGCTGGTGCGGCGCAGCCCCTATTACGACCAACTGATGGCTGTCGGCAGCGATGATCGCGCTGCCTACACCGCCGGCGTCGACGTCACGCTCGTGCGCTTCATCGCCTATGTCATGACCGGCATCCTTGCCGGCTGCGCCGGACTGATGCTGACCGCGCTGATCGGGTCGGCCGATCCCAACATCGGCCCGACCTACACGCTGATCGCCATTGCGGCTGTCGCGCTTGGCGGTGTCAGTCTTGCCGGCGGCCGTGGTGGCGTTGCGGGTGCTGCGATCGGCGCTGTCGACATCTTCCTGCTGCAGAGCGTGCTGACGACGTTCAACGTCTCGACCTTCGTGCTGCAGATCGCCTACGGCGCCATACTGGTGTTGGCGGTGATGCTGACCGCGCTGCAGGAACGCTTTGCCGTGGGGAGGCGCTGACATGGCTGGTCGAAATCTATTCGCGACAACCAATGCCCGTGTCGTCGGCGCCTTCTGTGTTGCCGCCCTTCTGCATCTTGCCGGCACCATCCTCATTCCGGGCTACTCCAGCCCGTTTGCGGTGCGCGCCATGCTGGTGCTTGCCTCGCTGCTCGCCGTCGCCTCGATCGGGCAGACGCTGGTCGTCATCATGGGCGGCATCGACCTGTCGATCCCCTTCGTCATCGGCTTCGCCAATGTCGTGGCCGCGCAACTCTACGGCGACGGCTGGAATTTTGTCCTGGTCTGCGGCCTCGTCGGCGTGCTGGCGATCCTTATCGGCGGCCTCAACGGGCTGATCGCGCGCAGCCTCGACATCCAGCCGCTCATCGTCACGCTCGGCATCGGCATGGTCGTGCAAGGGCTGGTGCTTTTGTGGACAGCCGGCTTCCCTTCAGGCTCCGCGCCGCAAGCGGTTTCGAGCTTCGTGTCGATCGGCGGATCGGCCGGGCCGCTGCCGGTTCCATGGCTGGTGCCCTGCCTCGTCGTGCTGGCGGCGCTCGTCGTCCTGGTGCTGGAGCGGACGCCCTATGGACGCCGGCTCTACGCACTCGGCAGCAATCCGGGTGCCGCGCCGCTGGCGCTGATCGATCCCGTCCGCATGTGGGTGATCACCTATGCGGCAAGCGCCTTCTTCGCCGCGGTGGCGGGCGTGCTGCTGCTCGGCTTCACCGGCTCAGCCTATGGCGATGTCGGGCAGCCCTATCTGTTCCAGACCATCGCGGCGGTGGTCGTCGGCGGCGCCGCGCTGGTCGGCGGGCGCGGCAGCTATCTCGGGACCATCGCCGGCGTGCTGGTGCTGACCGAGATCAACACGCTGCTGATCGGGCTCGGCTTCCAGCCCTCGGCCGTGCAGGCAGCACTCGGCTTCATCATCGTGCTGCTGGTTTCGCTCTACGGCCGCGAACGGCACGTTTCGGCGACGATCTGAAGAACCCCAAGCAGAGCCGGTTAAAGCCGCCAGAGCTTGCGGGCGTTCGCCGACAAGAGCTTGTCGCGTTCCGCAACGCTGCAGCCGGCAAGCAGCGCATGGGTCGCCGCCACCCAGGTCGACAGACCGCCACCCAGCGTGCAGACAGGCCAATCGCTGCCCCAGACGACACGATCCCAGCCGAACGAACCGATCGTGTGTTCGACATAGGGCCGCAATGTCTCAACCGTCCAACTGCCGGGATCTGCATAGGCGACGACGCCGGAAATCTTGGCCACGACGTTCGGACGCCGCGCGATGTCGCTCATGTGTTCGCGCCACGGGTGCTCGCCGATGCCCTTGATGTCCGGAACGCCGCAATGGTCGAGGACGAACTGGACGTCAGGCGCCAGGTCGGCGAGCGCGATCGCCTTGGGAATCTGGTGCGGCAGCACGACGAGATCGAAGGTGAGCCCGGTGCCGCCAAGCCGCCGGATGTTGTCCCGGAACAGCGCGCCTTCCGAGAGTTCGTCGGGCATGACGTGGAGGACGCGGCGAAAACCCTTGACGAACGGCTTTGCTCGCTGGCGCTCCAGATAGGCCGCAAAGCCGGCCTCTTCCGGACGGCAGGCGGCGATCGCCCCGGCCAGCATGCTGCCGGCCTGTCTCGACAGGCCTTCGATACGTTGGGTCTCGGCCTCGATGTCGGCCGGATCGACATCGACCTCCATATGCAGCACGCGCTCGACGCCGACACGCTGGGCTTCCACGGCGTACTCCTCATAGGAGAAGTCGCGATCGAGTGCCGGCACGCCGGCAAGCCACGGGTAGCGTAGGGCCGAGCGATCGATGAGATGCAGGTGGGTGTCGACGATCATGGCAAGGCTCCTCCCTATGTCTTTCACATCATCTCACGGAGGAATTCTTCATTCAAATAAGAATTACACCGATGAGCCGACGGCCGACCCGGCCAGACGCGACAGCTTTTCACATGTCGCCAGCAGCAGTTCGATGGTGCGGGTCATGTCCGGCGCGGACGGTGCGTTGACGACGGTGATGTAAGGAATCGAAAGCGCCGCGATGGCCTTGCCGTCGGAGCCGCGCACCGGTGCCGACAGATTGTAGACGCCGGCGGTCTGCATCGAGGCCATCATCTCATATCCCCGTTCCCTGATCTGGTCGAGACGGGCAAAGAACTCGGGCGGCTGCGCGGTATTGTCGGTGCTGCGGACATGTTCGGAGATCATCATCTGGCGCTCCTCCTGCGAACGGAAGGCGAGCAGCACATGTCCCGAACCGGTGTCGAAGAGGCTGATGTGGGCACCGACCCGGATCGAGATGCCCCAGTAGTTCGGCGCCTCCTGCTGGCCGATCACCACGGCGGAACCGCGATCAAAAACAACAAGTTGGTTGGCCTGCTGCGATGTCTCCGCCAGCTCCCGCATCAAGGGCGTCGCATAGGAAACCAGCCGCCGCACCGGCGCGTGCAGTTGCGCCAGGCCAAACAGCTTGAGCGTCAGTGAATAGCGGTCACCATCGAGCCGCGTGACATAGCCGCGCCGCACCAGCCGGTCCAGCATGCGGTAGAACTCGTTGGGGCTGCGGTCGAGCTTCTTGGCGATTTCCGCCTGCGTCAGGCCGCCGTCGACGCCTGCCAGCAGTTCCAGGATGTCGAGCCCCTTGTCGAGCGCAGGCGCGCGATACCGCTCGTCTTCGCTATCATCCATGGCTTCCCTCCAGTGAAATCGATTCTTCATATACGCAGGAACGCAGCCGGCGGAAACAAATTTCGCCTTGACGTATCCATGAATGTTTTGTTTGTATATGAATGTAGCGCTTCTTGTCATCAGACGAGTTGCGGTCGCCGCTGAGGCGCACCCAGGGAGGATACCAATGAACAGACTGCTTTCCGGCGTGTGCGCCGGCGCATTGTTGCTTGCGTCAGGCGCAGGCGCAGCCCTTGCCGGCGACCTGCCCGGCAAGTTCGAAGGCGTTACCGTCGACGTGAAGCTGATCGGCGGCCAGCAATATGAAAAGCTCTACGAGCGCATTCCCGAATGGGAGAAGGCGACCGGCGCGAAGGTCAACATCCTGACCAAGAAGAACGGCTTCGACATCGACAAGGAGTTGAAGTCCGACATCGCCTCGGGCAGCACCAACTGGTGCGTCGGCTGGAATCACTCCTCCTTCGCGCCGCAATATACCGGCCTCTATACCGACCTCAGCAAATTGCTGCCCAAGGAAGAGATCGACGCCTTCGTGCCGTCGACGATCAAGGCGGCGACCATCGATGGCAAGCTGGAGATGCTGCCGCGCGCGCAGTTCGACGTCTCTGCCCTCTATTACCAGAAGAGCCTCTACGAGAACGCCGACAACAAGGCCAAGTTCAAGGCGAAATACGGCTATGATCTGGTGCCGCCGGACACCTGGAAAGAGGTCACCGACCAGGCCGAGTTCTTCGCCAACCCGCCCAACTTCTACGGCACGCAGTTCGCCGGCAAGGAAGAGGCGATCAACGGCCGCTTCTACGAGATGGTGGTAGCCGAGGGCGGCGAGTATCTCGACAAGGACGGCAAGCCCGTCTTCAACTCCGAAGCCGGCGTGCGGGCGCTCGACTGGTTCGTCAACCTCTACAAGGCCAAGGCCGTGCCGGCCGGAACCACCAATTATCTCTGGGACGATCTCGGCCAGGGTTTTGCCTCCGGCACCGTCGCCATCAATCTCGACTGGCCGGGCTGGGCCGGCTTCTTCAACGATCCGAAGTCGTCGAAGGTCGCCGGCAATGTCGGCGTCAAGGTCGCGCCGAAAGGCTCGTCCGGCAAGCGCACCGGCTGGTCCGGTTTCCATGGCTTCTCGGTGACCGAGAACTGCCCGAACAAGGAGGCCGCGGCATCGCTGGTGTGGTGGCTCACCAACGAGGACAGCCAGAAGCTGGAAGCCGCCGCGGGCCCGCTGCCGACCCGCACCGCGGTCTGGGACTGGGACCTGAAGCAGGCCGAAAACGATCCGTACAAGAAGGAGGTTCTCTCCGCCTTCCAGGAAGAAGCCAAGCACGCCTTCGCCGTGCCGCAGACGCCTGAATGGATCGAGATCTCGAACGCCGTCTATCCCGAATTGCAGGCGGCGATTCTCGGCGACAAGACGTCCAAGCAGGCGCTCGACGAAGCCGCCGCCAAGGCGACGCAAATCCTCGAAGACGCCGGCAAGCTGTAGAACCGCTCCCAAGGCCGCCTCCCCCATCAGTCATGGGGGAGGCGCTCGCGTCTTAAGGCGCGCACTGCCTCGGGTGTGCCACGATGACGACGCCTGCCCCGCCCGGCTCGACAGGCGGCAATCGAATGCAACTCACAGGGTCCCAATGAAGGGCTTCAAGCCATCCGCGCCATTCCTGCTGCTGCTTCCGGCGATCATCGTGCTGGCGGCGGTCGTCGTGGTGCCGTTGCTTTTGTCGCTCTATTCCAGCTTCACGCCGTTCCGGCTGACCAAGCCCGAAACGTTCTTCGTCTTTGTCGGCTTCCGCAATTATCTCTCGATCCTGGCGAACGCCGATTTCTGGTGGGCGTTCGGCCGCACGGTTCTGCTGCTGACCATCGCGCTCAATCTCGAAATGCTGCTGGGCCTCGGCCTCGCCATGCTGGTCGAAAAGGCGACGCGCGGCCAGCGCATCCTGCGCACGCTGATGATGTTTCCGATGATGTTCTCGCCGATCCTCGTCGGCTTCCAGTTCAAGTTCATGTTCAACGACAATATCGGCCTGGTGAACAACGCCCTGCAATCGCTCGGCATCACCAGGGATGCCATTCCGTGGCTGATCGAAGGCCATCTCGCCTTCATCGCCATCTCGATCGCCGAGATCTGGTCGTCGACGGCGATCTTCGCCATCCTGATCCTCGCCGGCCTGCTCGCCATGCCCAAGGAGCCCATCGAGGCGGCGCGCGTCGACGGCTGCACGCCGTGGCAGACATTCCGTTATGTGACGTGGCCGTTCGTCATGCCTTTCGCCTATATCGCCATGACCATACGCTCGCTCGACGTCGCGCGCGCCTACGACATCG
This sequence comes from Mesorhizobium sp. BR1-1-2, assembly GCF_020165435.1. NCBI lineage: Bacteria > Pseudomonadati > Pseudomonadota > Alphaproteobacteria > Hyphomicrobiales > Phyllobacteriaceae > Mesorhizobium > Mesorhizobium sp. BR1-1-2. The sequence goes on along the minus strand of NZ_JAIUID010000005.1, from coordinate 60,909 downwards.
TCAAGATCATGACCGATGGCGGACCGGCCGGCCGCACCGAGCTTTTGTGGACGCTGGTGGCGCGCACCGCCTACAGCGACGGGCGCATGGGCATGGCCAACGCCATGGCCTATTTCTCGATCCTGCTTTCGATCGCCTTCACCGTCTATTTCTTCAACAAGCTCGCCGCGGCGCGCACGCAGATCGGTGCGGAGTGGTGATGGACGAGAATTCTTCCGCCCGCCTCAAGCGCCGGCTGCTGGGCATCGCCTATCGCATCGGCCTGTTCCTGGCGATGCTGACCATCTGCCTGCCCGGCCTCTGGATCGTGCTTTCGTCGCTGCGGCCGACGGTGGAGATCATGGCCAAGCCGCCGGTGTGGATCCCGCAGCAGATCTCGTTCGACGCCTATGTCGCGATGTTCTCAGGCATCGGCAAGGGCGGCATCCCGGTCATCGAATATTTCCGCAATTCCTTGATCATCTCGGTAACCTCGACGGCGATCGCGGTGGCCATCGGCATGGCCGGCGGCTATGCCTTCGCGCGCTACCGTTTCCGCGGCAAGTCGGGCGTCTTCCTCGGCCTGATGCTGACGCGCACGGTGCCGGGCATCGCGCTGTCGCTGCCGCTGTTCTTCCTCTACGTGCGGCTCGGCATCATCGACACGCATTTCGGGCTGATCCTGGCCTATGTCGCGCTCAATGTGCCGTTTACGATCTGGCTGATCGACGGCTTCTTCCGTCAGGTGCCGAAGGACCTCGCGGAAGCCGCCCAGATCGACGGCTGCACCCGCTGGCAGGCCTTCTGGCAGGTGGAGTTCCCGCTTGCGGGGCCGGGCATCGCGTCCGCCGCGATCTTTGCTTTCCTGACCTGCTGGAACGAGTTTGCGCTGGCCTCGCAGCTGACCCGTTCGGTCAGCGCCAAGACGCTGCCGGTCGGCCTGCTCGACTACACGGCCGAGTTCACCATCGACTGGCGCGGCATGTGCGCGCTCGCCGTGGTGATGATCATCCCGGCGCTCACCCTCACCTACATCGTCCAGAAACACCTCGTCGGCGGCTTGACCTCCGGCGCGGTGAAAGGCTGATCCCATGGCAACGGTTTCCCTCCAAAAGCTGACCAAGCGCTACGGCAATGTCGGCATCGTGCACGGCATCGACCTCGACATCGCGGACCGCGAATTCATCGCGCTGGTCGGTCCGTCCGGCTGCGGCAAGTCGACGACGCTCAGGATGATCGCCGGGCTGGAAGAGATCAGCGCCGGCTCGATCGAGATCGGCGGCCGTGTCGTCAACGATTTGCCGCCGCGTTCGCGCAACATCTCGATGGTGTTCCAGTCCTACGCGCTTTATCCGCACATGACGGTGCGCGAGAACCTCGGCTTCTCCCTGAAGATCGCCGGGGCCGCCAAGGAGGACATGGAGCGCCGCGTCGCCGAAGCCTCGGCGATCCTCGGCCTCGACACGCTGCTCGACCGTCGCCCGTCGCAGCTTTCCGGCGGCCAGCGCCAGCGCGTCGCCATGGGCCGCGCCATCGTGCGCGATCCCGACGTGTTCCTGTTCGATGAGCCGCTTTCCAACCTCGACGCCAAACTGCGCACGCAGATGCGCACCGAAATCAAGAAGCTGCACGCCAAGGTGCGGTCGACGGTGATCTATGTCACCCATGACCAGGTCGAGGCGATGACGCTTGCCGACCGCATCGTCATCATGCGCGACGGCCATATCGAACAGATCGGCACGCCCGACGAGGTGTTCCGGCGGCCGGCGACGCGCTTCGTCGCCGGCTTCATCGGCTCGCCGCCGATGAATTTGCACGAGGCGACGATCGATGACGGCCAACTGGTTTTCGCCAGCGGCGAAAAGCTGCCACTGCCCAACCAGTTCAAACCCAATATCGCCAGGGGTGACAAGGTGGTATTCGGGCTGCGGCCCGACGACATATACCCGACTGGCCATGGTATCAGTTCCGGCGGTGCGGCCGACGTTCACCAGATCGAACTGCCGATCACCGTTACCGAGCCGCTCGGCAACGAGACGCTGGTATTCGTCGAATTCAATGGCGCAGACTGGGTGTCGCGGATGCTGAATCCACGACCGCTTGGATCGGGCGAGCGGGTGGCCATGAGCCTCGACCTGTCGCAGGCGCATCTGTTTGCTGCCAACACCGGAAAGTCATTGCGGAGCTGACGACATGGCCAGAATCGAAAAGATAGAACTTCGGATGGTGGACCTTGTGCCCAAGGTCAAGCGCACGGACGCGATCCAGAGTTTCGTCAGCCAGGAAACGCCTCTCGTCACGATCACCGATTCCGACGGCGCCGTCGGCACCGGCTACAGCTACACGATCGGCACCGGCGGCTCGTCGGTGATGCGGCTCCTGTCCGACCATCTGGCGCCGCGTCTGATCGGCCGTGACCCCGACATGATCGAGGCGATCTGGCACGATCTCGAATTCGCCACCCACGCAACGACCATCGGCGCGATCACCGCCATAGCCATAGCCGCGATCGACACGGCGCTGTGGGATCTCAGGGCGAAGAAACAGGGCCTGCCGCTGTGGAAGCTCGCCGGCGGCGCCAAGGACCGCTGCCCGCTCTACACGACGGAGGGCGGCTGGCTGCACATCGAGACGCAGGCGCTGGTCGATGACGCGCTGGCCGCCAAGGCCAAGGGCTTTCGCGGCTCGAAGGTGAAGATCGGCAAACCACACGGATCGGAAGATCTGGCGCGGCTGGCGGCGGTGCGCAAGGCGGTGGGCGACGGCTACGAGATCATGACCGACGCCAATCAGGGATTCTCCATCGACGAGGCGATTCGCCGCGCGGCGAGGCTGCGTGAACTCGATCTCGCCTGGATCGAGGAGCCGCTGCCGGCGGACAACATCGATGGGCATGTCAGGCTGTCGAACTCGACGCCGACGCCGATCGCCATCGGCGAGTCGCTCTATTCCATCAGGCATTTCCGCGAATACATGCAGAAAGGCGCCTGTTCGATCGTGCAGGTCGATGTCGGTCGCATTGGCGGTATCACGCCCTGGCTAAAAGTGGCGCATGCGGCGGAGGCCTTCGACGTCCCGGTCTGTCCGCATTTCCTTATGGAATTGCATGTCAGCCTCACCTGCGCTGTTCAGAACGGCCGGTATGTCGAGTACATTCCGCAGCTTGACCAGTTGACCGGCAAGCGCATGCGCATCGAGGATGGGCAGGCGCTGGCACCCGACGAGCCCGGCATCGGCATCGATTGGGACTGGGACGCGGTCAAGGCCATGAGCATCGCCGAGTTCACCACGGCGATCATCAAATAGGAGAACTGATATGCAGCGGATGGGAATGGTTCTGGGACTGAAGCCGGAAAAGGTCGAGGAATATGTGCGCCTCCATGCCGCCGTCTGGCCCGACGTGCTGACCATGATCTCGGCCTGCAACATCAAGAACTATTCGATCTACCTGAAGCGGCCGGAGAACCTGCTGTTTGCCTATTTCGAATACCATGGCACCGACTATGCCGCCGACATGGCCAAGATGGCAGCCGATCCGAAGACGCAGGAATGGTGGGCCCTCTGCATGCCTTGCCAGGAGCCGCTGGCGACCCGAAAGGAAGGCGAATGGTGGGCTTCTATGGACGAGGTCTTCCATCATGACTGAAGGCGGTTTCGACCCTGCCTCACTCATCCAGTCCTGGCCTAAGCCTACAAAGCCCCGGCCGATCGTCACCTTTGGCGCAGGTTCGATTGTCGGCGATGCCCATTTTCCCGCCTACCGGAAGGCCAAGTTTCCGATTGCCGGCCTCTATGATCCAGACCAGGCCAAGGCGCGGATGCTGGCCGAGAAATGGGGTGTCAACGCATTCCGCTCCGTGGAAGAAGCCGCCGGAATCAACGATGCGATCTTCGATCTCGCGACACCGCCCGGTCGGCATGCCGAGATCCTGAAGGCGCTTCCCGAGGGGGCGGTCGCACTGATCCAGAAGCCGATGGGCAACTATCTGGGCGAGGCAACCGAAATCCTCGAAATCTGCCGCTCCAGGAAGCTCAAGGCTGCGGTGAATTTCCAACTGCGTTTCGCACCGATGATGCTGGCGCTCAAGGATGCCATCGCCAAGGGATGGCTCGGGGAGGTCGTCGATTTCGACGCCTGGCTGGCGCTGGCGACGCCTTGGGAATTGTGGGAATTCCTGCTCAAGGCGCCGCGTGTCGAGATCGCCATGCATTCGATCCACTATCTCGACCTCGTCAGGCAATTGCTGGGCGATCCCAAAGGGGTGCACGCCAAGACGCTCGGCCACCCCAACCATACCGTGGCTCAGACGCGCACCAGCGCCATCCTCGATTATGGCGACACCGTGCGCTGCGCGCTGTCGATCAATCATGACCACAAGTTCGGGCGCCGGCACCAGGCCTGCGAATTCCGCATCTGCGGCACCGAGGGCGCGGCCTATCTCAAACTCGGCCTCAATCTCGACTATCCCCGCGGCGAACCGGATGTCCTGGAAATATACCCGAAAGGCGGGACGGATTGGATTGCCGTGCCACTCGCCGGCGAATGGTTCCCCGATGCCTTTGTCGGGCGCATGGCCAATGTCCAACGCTTTGCTTGCGCAGAAGACGACGAGTTGGTCAGCTCGGTCGAGGACGCCTGGAGCACGATGGCGCTGGTGGAAGCCGCCTATAAATCGAGCGCGGCGCCGGCGACGCCGCTGGCCGAAAAGCCGTAAGGCAGGACATGGAACAGATAATTTATTTCGAAGACTACGAGATCGGCTCCTCGCGGCTGACCAGCGGCCGCACCATTACCGAGACCGACTTCATCGTCCATGCCGGACACACCGGCGATTTCTTCCCACACCATATGGACGCCGAGTTCATGAAGACGACGCCGTTCGGCCAGCGCATCGCGCACGGCACGCTGGTGTTCTCGGTCGGAATCGGACTGACGGCGAGCGTCGTCAACCCGGTTGCCTTCTCCTATGGATATGACCGGCTGCGTTTCATCAAGCCGGTGTTCATCGGCGATACGATCCGCACGCGCACCACCATCGCAGCCAAAGAGGACGATCCGAAGCGGCCGGCCGCGGGCCGGGTGATCGAGCGCTGCGAGGTGATCAACCAGCGCGATGAAGTGGTGCTGGCCGCGGACCACATCTACATCGTCGAACGCAAACCCGGCTGAGGCGGCGCTACGATCCCGTGGCGCGGGCGGTGATGCGCTCCAGTCCGAGCAGCAGAGCCAGGGTCGCCACCACCAGGATCATGGTGAGCGCCGCGCCGGCAAAGATGTCGCCGCGGTCAGTGAGGCTGAAGATCGACACCGGCAGCGTCACCCAACCCGGCGGATAGACCATCACGGTGGCGCCGAGTTCACCCATCGACAGCGCGAAGCTGAGCCCGAACGCCGCGACCAGATAGGGTGCGAGCAGAGGCAAGGTGACGTGCCAGAGGCGGTAGGCCGGCCGCGCGCCGAGGCTCGATGCCACCTGCTCGAAATCGGGCGAGAGCCGCGCCAGTCCGGCCGACACGTTGCCAAAGGTAAAGGCCGAGATCAGCACGAAATGCGCGATCATGACGATCGCGATCGTACCGTTGAGCAGCAGCGGCGGATGACTGAAGGCGACCAGCAGGCCAAGCCCGACGGAGACCGACGGCACGGCGCTGGGGATGAAGAACAACAGGCCGAGCAGGCGCCGCAGCGCATGTCCCTGGACCCGCAGCGACAGCGCCGCCCAGGTGCCGCTGACCAGCGCCAGCGCGCTGGCTGCAAAACCGGTGAGAAGGCTGGCCTTGACCGCATCGCCGGCCGCGCCATGCAAGACGTCGCCGTAGTGTTCCGTCGTCAGGCTGCTCGGCAGCACCCCGTTCCACTGGCCGGCAAGGCTGGACAAGAGGATGACCGCAAGCGGCGCCAGGAACAGCACACCGAAGATCAGCGCGAAGAGGAGCCACAGAACGAGGCGACCGGAGCGGGACCAGACCAGCATGGCTAGACCCCCAGCCGGCCGGCTGCGAAACGATAAAGCCCGAACAGGCCGAGCGACAGCGCGATATTGATCAGGGCGATAACGCAGGCGACCTGATAGGCCGATTCCTGGATCGCCTTGCCATAGATCAGCAGCGGCAGCGTGATGACCCCTTTGGCGCCGATGAACAGCACTATGCCGAACTCGTTGACGGTGAGAAGCAGGCAGAGGCTCCCGCCGGCAATGAGCGCCGGGATAGCAGCCGGCAGGATGATTTGGCGCACGATGCGGAACGACCGCGCGCCGAGCACGCTTGCCGCTTCGATCTGGCCGCGGTCGACGAGCGAGAAGGCGGCAAGCAGCGGCCGCAGGATGAACGGCGTGTAGACAGTGACCTCGGCCAGCACCACGCCCCAGGTCGAATAGAGGAAATCGACGGGCGGCGACGGCAGTGAAAAGGCCTCCATCAGTCCTGCATTGAGCATGCCTGCCGAACCGTAGAGGAAAGTGAAGGCGAGCGTCACCAGGAAGGTCGGCAATGCGATGAAGGTGTCGATCAGCCTGGCGATGAAGCCGCTGCCGGGGAACGGAACGAAGGCCAGGATCAGTGCCAGCACGAGACCGACGATCAGGCACCCGGCAGTCGCGGTAGCTGAAATCGTCACCGTGTTGATCAGCGCGTTGAGGAAGAAACGCGAATGCAGGACGCGGATCACTTCGGCGACATTGGCAACCCCGCTATCGTCCAGGAAGGCCTGCCGGGCGATGAGCGCCAGCGGATAGAAGAACAGCAGGGCCAAGAGTGCGGCCGGCGGCACGATCCAGAATCTGCCAGGCTCTCTCCTGATTGCCGGCGAGGCGATGGCGACAGCCTCAGACACCGGCGTCTTCCGGAACGAGCGAGGTGTCGGTGGGCGCGAAGAACAGCGGCACCTTGGCGCCGGGTTCCGGTAGGGCCATCGGCAGTCTCGTCGCCGAGACGCGCACCGTCGTGCCGTCGACATCGAGCACGAGATGGGTGAGTTCGCCTTGCCAGTGCACCTCCAGGAGCGTGCCGACAATGCGGTTGGTATGGTCGCCATCGGCCGTCAAGCTGAGGTGCTGGGGCCTGATACAAAGCAGGCTCTTGTCGCCGGCCTTCTCGTCACGGCCGGTCCCCATGAGCACCGCATCGCCATGCCTTGCCGCGGCAAAACCCCTGGAGCCGGCAGCCTCGGCAATGGTTACCGGCAGGAGATTGGCGCGGCCGAGAAACTCGGCGGTGAAGCGGTTGGGCGGGCGGCGGTAGAGCTCGGTCGTCGGTCCATGCGAACAGACGGACCCGTCACGCATGATGGCGATCTTGTCGGCGAGGGTGAGCGCCTCTGTCTGGTCGTGAGTGACATAGAGGATCGTCAGGCCCGGCAGGCTGCGGTGCAGCCTGGCGATCTCCTCGACCATGTTGCGGCGGATCTGTGCGTCCAGCGCTGAAAGCGGCTCGTCAAGCAGCAGCACGCGGGGCCGCACGGCAAGAGCGCGCGCAATCGCGACACGCTGCTGCTGGCCGCCGGAAAGCTCGCGCGGATAACGTGCTGCATAGGCAGCCATGCCGACGGTGCCGAGTGCATCCTTGACCCGCTCGGCGATCAGCGCCTTGTCGGCGCCCTGAGCCCTGAGGCCGAAGGCGACGTTGTCCTCGACCCGCATATGCGGAAACAGCGCGTAGTTCTGCACCACCATGCCGAGCCCGCGCTCATAAGGCGGCAGATCGGTCACATCCGTCGCGCCAATGCGGATTCGTCCGCTTCTCGGCCGCACGAAGCCGGCCACCGCCCGCAAGGCGGTGGTCTTGCCGGAGCCGGACGGGCCGATCATCGCCAGGATCTCGCCGGGAGCAATATCCAGGGTCAGCGGATGCAGGACGACATGCGCGCCATAGGCGACAACGACCTTGTCGAAATGGACGTTGGAGCCGGCGCCGCGAACCTTCGCGGCGTCGATGTCCATGACACTGGTCCCAGTAAAAGCGGCGGCCGACATGGCATGGTCCTCCGGATTGGCAGGGATCAACTTCCGGTCGCTTCGTTCCACCGCTTGACGTAGTCGGGCAGCTTGGCCAGAGCGTCATCCCAGTTCGGCGACCAGATGGTCAGCCCCTTCATCGCCTCCTGCGCCTTCGCGAAATTGGCGTCGTTCGGCGTCACATCCTTGCGGGCCGGCAGGCCAAGAGCCACGGAACTGACCTTCGACTGAGCTTCCTTTGAGAGCAGGAAGTCGATCAGCTTCTTGCCATTGTCGGCATTGGGCGCGCCGGTTACCAGGCCAATCTCATAAGGCAGCGCAAAGGTGGAGCGAACGCCGTCAGGCCCCGCCGGCCAGAACACCTTGATGTTGGGATTGTCGGCCATTTGCGACATGTTCATCTGCAAATCGCCATTGGCGACATGCAGCTCGCCCTTGTTGACCAGCGCGGTCAGCTTGCCGGTCGAGGCGGAAGGGCCGACATTGTTGTCCTGCAATTTCTTCATGAACTCGAAACCTGCATCCTCGCCGCCGAAGGCATGGATGATCTGCAGCATGACAGCGGTGCCGTCGCCGGCCTGGCCGGGCGTCGAGTATTGGATCTTGCCCTTGAATTTCGGGTCCAGCAGATCGTCGTAGCTCTTCGGCGCTTCCGAAAGCACGGCGCTGTTGTAGATGAAATTCATGTAGTTGTTGACCAGCGGCCGGTATTTGTCGGTGCCGCCGTCGATCTGATCCGCTCCTTCGGGCTTGTAATCCTGCAGCAGGCCGCCGGCGGCGGCGCGCTGCACGAAGGGCGGCAATGTCACCAGCACGTCCGCTTGCGGGTTCGACTTCTCCTTGGCGACACGCTCGACGACACCGCCCGAACCAGCCTCGATATACTGCACCTTGATGCCGGTGGCCTTGGTGAAGGCGGCGAACTCGGTTTCGAACCAGCTGCCGTTGCCGTCATGCAGGCCATCGGCGGAGTAGATGGTGACGACGCCATCCGCCATCGCCGGCCCGATGAGGGCAGCCGACGCCAGCAACGCGGCGAAAGCCGCGACCATGGTTGCGTTGCGTGATTTCATGTCCAGTTCCCCTTTTGATTGTTGGCACATTCTGCGATGCACTGTGGCGACCGCGCCGGCTGCTTCTGCTTCGATCAGTACCGGCAGGGTCGTCGATATGGACAACTCTGGGGATTGGATATCGATAAGTAAAATCTATTTATTTTATGACAGGCAAACTTCATCTGATAGTTGTCATGGAACCGTCGCAGTCATGTCGTGAACATGTTTCGGCCTGCTCAGGGCAGGCCGTCGAAGCGTTCGAGCAGGTGATGATCAGACGAATGAAACGCCAGAAGTCTGCGCCCGCAACCGCGGGTCGGACGAGCGCACGGTCACCGGCCGGCCGTCGAGAATCTCAAAGCAGCGCGCGAGCGTGTCGTCCTCGAGCCGGCGCATCGCCTCATGCGTAAAGAAGGTGAGGTGCGGGAACAGGATGACGTCGTCGCGGCCGAAAAGCGCGCTCATCGAATGGCCCGATTTGGCCAGCGGCTCGACCGAATAGACATCGAGCCCGGCGCCGCCGATGCGCCCGGAAACGATCGCCTCGACAAGGGCCGCCTCGTCGATGAGCGCGCCGCGCGAGACGTTGACGATGATGGCGGAAGGCTTGAGACAGGCGAGTTCAGCCTTGCCGATCAGGCCGCGCGTGGTGTCGTTCAGCACGCAATGGATTGAGACGAAGTCGCAGGCGCGAAGCATTGTCCGGAGGTCGTCGGCTTTTTCGATGCCGGCGGCGCGCATCGTTTCGGCGTCGACACCGGGATCGAAGCCAAGAAGCCGCGCATGGAACCCCTGCCCGGCCATGCGCGCCATGCTGCGGCCGATCTTGCCGCAACCGACGATCCCAAGCGTGGCGCCTGAAATGTCGCGTCCCAGCCAGCGCGGCTCGGGCCAGATCCAGCCATCGCGCGATACCGCCGTGGTGATGGCGGGCAACCGCTTGGCCAGCGCGATCATCATGGCGAAAGCACCTTCGGCGACGGTTTCCTCGGCATATTCGGGCACGTTGACGACGGGAATGCCACGCCGCATGGTGGCAGGGATATCGATGGCGTCGATACCGACGCCATATTTGACGATGCCCTTCAACCTGGGCGCCGCGTCGATCACCTCCGCAGTGACTGGCGTGTAGCACATCAAGAGCAGATCGGCGTCGGCGACCGCGGCTTTGAGCTCCGCCTCGGAAATGCCGTCCGGCAGCGTCACCAGCTCGACGCCCCTTGCCCGCAAGCCGGCATCGATGCCTGGGCATTCAAGCTCGCGGTCGGTGCGGACTGCCTTCATGCTCAGGCCGTCAGCACGGCGCGTTCGACGATATCGAGCGCACGGTCGAGATCGGCTTTCGAAATCACCAGCGGCGGCGATAGCGTCAGCACGTTGCCATGGCTGACCTTGAAGCTCAGCCCCCGTTCGAGGCAGGCGTAGAAGACGCGTTCGGCAAGATCGCGCGCGGGCTGGCGCGAGGTACGGTCCTCGACAAGTTCGACGCCGACCATCAGTCCCCTGCCCCTGACATCGCCGACATGGGGCGAGCGCCCCATCAGATCCTGCATGCGTCCCAGCATATGCCGGCCAAGCTCGGCCGCACGCTCGACCAGTCCTTCTTCCAGGATGATATCGATCGTCGTCAACGCCGCGCGCGTCGTCACCGGGTTCTTCTCGTGGGTGTAGTGACCGATGGCAAAACCGCCGGTAACGTCGAGATCGCGGCGGGCGATGACAGCGGCGATCGGCAGGATGCCGCCGCCGAGCGACTTGCCGAGAACGACGATGTCCGGCGTCACGCCGTCATGCTCATGGGCGAAGAATTTTCCGGTCTTGCCAAGGCCGGTCGGGATCTCGTCGAAGATCAGCAGCGTGCCGTGCCGGTCGCAGGCCTCGCGCACCCGCTTCCAGAAACCCGGCGGCGGCGGGTTGGGCGTTGCCCGCATCGGCTCGGCGACGACCGCGGCCACATCCTGTTCGCGGCCGAGGACATAGGCGATCATGTTGGCGCAGGCGAGCCCGGAGGCTTCCAGGGTGCCGTGGCCGTAAGGACAGCGGTAGCCGTCCCAGGGCGCGACATGTTCGGTGCCGGTCATCATCGGACCGGCGATATGGGAACGGAAGGTCGCTTCGCCGCCGACGCTTGCGGCACCGAAGCCGGCGCCATGAAAGGCATCCCAGAACGAAACCGTCTTGAAGCGGCCGGTCGCGGCGCGCGCGATCTTCAGCGCCACCTCGATGGCGTCGGAACCGCCTGTCGTGAACAGCACCTTGCCGAGATCGTCGGGCGCCAGCTCGGCCAATTTCTCGGCCAGTTCGACTGCGGGTTCGCAGGTGAAGCGGCGCGGCGCAAAACAGAGATCGTCGAGCTGTTTCTTGATCGCGGCTACCAGCTTGGGATGGCCATATCCGAGATGGTGCACGCTGTTGCCGTGAAAATCCATGAAACGCCGGCCGGCGGTGTCCTCGATCCAGATGCCTTCGGCCTTGGCGATCGTCGAAAGACAGGGGCTGGACAGGCTCTGGTGCATGAAGGCCGAAGCGTCGCGGTCAAGCAGCCCGCGGATGCGCGGGTCGTCCTGCCCGGAATCCCAGCGGCTGCGGGCCGCCGTGGTGTTGGAATCGCCCTCGGTGTGCACAAGCTCTTTGATCGCGGCCATAACCGTCTCCGAAACGCGAATGAGGGAGCGTGGGACGCCCCCTCGGTTGTTCTGTCGGCCGAGCGGTCGGGTCAGGACCAGGGCAGCGAAAACGTCTTCACATTGGTGTAGCTCTTCATCGCCTCGATGACGCCTTCCTTGTAGCCATTGCCACTGTCCTTGATGCCGCCGAAGGGCGACATCTCGATGCGGTAGCCCGGCACTTCCCAGATATTGACCGTGCCGACCTCAAGGCCGGCGATGTATTTCTGCATGCGCGGAAACGAGTTGGTGCAGACGCCCGACGACAGACCGAAGGCGGTCGAGTTCGATAGCGCGATCAGCGCCTCGTCGTCGTCCGGTGCGCGCACGATCGGGATGATAGGCCCGAAGGTCTCTTCCATGACCAGTTCGGATGTGTGCGGCACGCGGTCGACGACGATCGGCGGCAGCAGCGCGCCTTGCCGGCCCGGATTGTAGAGGATTTCAGCGCCCTGTCCGGCGGCCATGTGGACCCGGGCTTCGAACAGTGCCGCCGCCTTCTCATGCACGACGGTGCCGAGATCTGTCGTACGATCCATGGGGTCGCCGAAGCGGATCTTTCTGGCCCGCTCCAGCACCAGCGGCACGAAGCGGTCGGCGACGCTTTCCTGGACGAGGATGCGCTTGACCGCCGTGCAGCGCTGGCCGGAGTTCTTCGTGGCGCCCGCGACGGCCAGATCGGCGGCCCTGGCCAGATCGTCGTCCGAGAGATCATTGAGGATGATCAGCGGATCGTTGCCGCCGAGCTCCAGCACCTGGCGTTTGTAACCGGCGGTGCGGGCGATCATCTTGCCGACCGGCACGCCGCCGGTGAAGGTTATCAGGTCGATATTGTCGTTGGTGATCATCTCGTTGCCGATGTCGGCCGGCCAGCCGGTCACCACCGACAGCATTTCCGGCGGCAGGCCGGCTTCGTAGAGGATGTCGGCCAAAAGCAGCGCCGTCATCGGCGTCAGTTCGGTCGGCTTGACCACCACGCAATTGTTGGTGGCGATCGCCGGCGCCACCTTGTGCGAGACCATGTTGAGCGGATGGTTGAACGGGGTGATCGCCGAGATCGCCTTCAGCGGCTCGCGCGTCGTGAAGATCTTGCGCGCCTTGCCGTGCGGGGTGAGATCGCAGGAGAAGATCTGGCCGTCATCCTGGATGCACATCTGCGCCGACAATGTGAACACGTCATAGGCGCGGCCGACCTCATAGAGCGAATCCGCCTTGGAGATGCCGAGCTCGAGCGTGATGAGATCAGAGATTTCCTCCCGGCGCGACGCCAGTTTTTCCGCCGTGCGAAACAGGATCTGCTGGCGCTCGTAGCGCGTCAGCTTCGACCTGTAGCCGGCGGCGATTTTGAACGCCTGGCGGGCATGCTCGGCGCGGCCGGCAGGGACGGTGCCGATAACGGTGTCGTTCCAGGGATAGCGCACCTCGACGACGTCGTCGGCATCAACCTTCTTGCCGGCGATGCGCATCGGCTCGTGGCGAACTTTGATGGCAGGGTCGAGTTGGGTCATGTGCTCTGCTCCAGCAGATTCTTTGGCATGCCGCGGCGGAGGATCGACCCCCACTCCGGCCATTCGGGCAACCTCTCCCCCGATCGACGGGGGAGAGGAAGTTCGGCAACGTGAGCGCCCGATAATTTCCAAGCCAAAACGCGGCAGAGACAGCTTGGCGCCTTTCCTATCCCCCGTCGATCGGGGGAAAGGTGCCGAGCGGAGCGAGGCGGAGTGGGGGTCGACACTGGCTCAGCTTACGCCAACGCCGCGGCAAGCGTCGCGTAGTAGAAGGCGTCGAAATTGCGCAGTGTCGGCTCATCGGGCAAATCGGGCAGCACGCGGTTGACGATGAACGGCACCTCCTGCTCGGTCAGCCCGCCATGCGAGCGCAGCGGCTCGTTGAGGGCCGCCAGGTCGTGGCGGTGTTCCGAGGTGCCGATCGTCTTGTTCTGCGTCGAGATCAGCACGATGTCGCCGATGCGGTCGGCCGGCAGTTCGAAGCGCTCGCAGGCGGTCGGGCTGTCGACAACCAACATGATGCCGTCGATCTTCGCCAGCCGCGCCATGATGTCGGCCTGGTCCGCACCATCAGGAAGATAGGCGGTGGCGAAGGAGCCGAGCGCGCCGTGATGCACGACATAGGGATCTGTGATCGGCAGGATGACGCGCGCGGCATCCTTGCCCAGCCATTCGTCAAGCAGGTCCTGGACATAGACGACGTCGGGCGAACCATCCTGCTTGTGCTTGGGCTTCATGCCATGGTCGGCGGTGACGACGATTGCCGCGCCTAGCGCATCGAGCTCGGTCAGGTACTTGTCGAACATCTCGTAGAAGGCGTTGGCCTGCGGCACGCCCGGCGCGTATTTGTGCTGCACATAGTCGGTGGTGGTCAGGTACATGATGTCGGGACGGAATTCCTTCAGCAGCTGGACGCCGGCGGCGAAGACGAATTCCGACAGTTCGGCCGAATAGACTTCCGGCACCGGCAGCCCGAAATGCTTCGAGGCATTGTCGATGCCGTGCTCGGCTGAAGTCGTCGTGTCGGACTTCTCCGCCGAGAAGCACAGCGCACGGCCGTCGTCGAAGGCGAGGCCCTTGCCGAGCAGCGCGCGCAATTTGTCCTTGGCGGTGACGACGGCGACCTTGGCGCCGGCATCGTAGAAGGCCTGGAAGATGGTCGGCGCGCGCAGGAAGCGCGGGTCGTTCATCATCACTTCCTTGCCGGTTTCGCGTTCGTAGAGATAGTTGCCGCAAATGCCGTGCACCGAGGGCGGGCGGCCGGTGGCGATCGACAGGTTGTTGGGATTGGTGAAGCTCGGAATGACCGAATGCGCAAAACGCACCGTGCCCTTCTGCTTGATCCTGGCCAGCGCCGGCATCAGCCCGGCCTTGATGGCCTCATCGAGATAGGCCGGCTCGCAGCCGTCAAGGCAGATGGCGATGGCCGGCACACGCGGCCAGGCGTAGGTGCGGCCGTTGACCGCGACGTTGATGGGAGACATCTGGTTCATCGAAATCCTCGAAAATTCTGCCGCTTCAGGCGGCGAGTTTGGCGCGCTCGGCGATTGCCGCGGCGGGAGGAGCGGCGGTATCGACGTTCATCTCCTTCAGCGACTGCGCCGCCGCCTCTACGACGCGGCGCATGACATGTTCGTCCATCTGGCCGATGCAGCCGATACGGAAGCTATCGACGACGGTCAGCTTGCCCGGATAGATGATGAAGCCCTTGTCCTTCATCAGCTCGTAGAAGCGGTCGAAGGCGAAGTTGGCGTGGGCCGGGTTGAAGAAGGTGACGATGATCGGCGACAGCCAGCGGTCCCTGAGCAATGTCTCGAAGCCGAGCTCGCGCATACCGGCCACCATCACGTCGCGGTTCCTGGTGTAGCGGGCGCCGCGGCCGGCAACCCCGCCTTCGGCCTCGTGCTGGCGAAGCGCTTCAAGGAAGGCGGCCACGACATGGGTCGGCGGCGTGTAGCGCCACTGCCCGGTCTTGTTCATATGCGCCCACTGCGCATGGACGTCGAGCGACAGCGAGTGGCTGCGGCCCTTGGCGGCTTCCAATTCGCTCTTGCGGGCGATGATGAAACCGAAGCCCGGCACGCCCTCGATGCACTTGTTGGCGGACGAGACCATCGCCTCGTAGCGGATCTCGTTGACGTCGAGCGCGATGGCACCGAAGGCGCTCATGGAATCGACCAGCAGCTTGCGGCCCTTGGCATGGACGGCCTCGGCAATCTCGGCGACGGGGTTGAGGATGCCGGAACTGGTCTCGCAATGGATGGCGATCACATGCGTGATGGCAGTATCGGCTTCGAGGGCGGCGGCCACCTCGTCGCCGCGCGGCGGCAGGTAGTCGCCCTTGTCGATCAGCGTATAGGCGCGGCCGAGATACTGCATGGTCTGGGCCGCGCGCAGGCCATAGGCGCCATTGGCCAGGACCAGAACCTTGCCGTCCTTCGGCACGAACGAGCCCAGCATCGCCTCGACGCAGAAGGAGCCTGAGCCTTGCATCGGCACGCAGTCGAATTCGCCTTTCGCGTCGCCGGTCAGGGCCAGCAGGCGGCGGCGCATGTCTGAGGTCATGGCGCGGAAATCGCCGTCCCAGGATCCCCAGTCGCGCAGCATCGCCTGCTTGACCGGATAGGAGGTGGTGAGCGGCCCCGGCGTCAGCAGGTACGGCTCGCCCAGCGCCGGACCGGCCAACGGCTCTGCGGCAAATTTCGTCTCGGCGAGCATAGTGTCCTCCGCTGCTTCTATGTGGAGACATTCTTGGCTGGAACGACATATTTGTAAAATCGTTATTTTGTATCGATGTATAATCTCAGCCGATGATATGGCTTGCAGTCAAATTATTGCCCGGCGGGATAATCGCGCCTCCGGCCGAGCGCAGCCTGCGTGCGAGCCATGACACGGTCGTGACCGTAGGCGATCATCCCCAGATATAAGAAGAATCGTTCCTTCATGCCTTTTTGCCTGCAAGGCTTATGATAGGCTGACGGCCGAAACTCGGATCTAGAAGGCTGAGAACATGCGCTACGTTCAATTGCGAGCCTTTCACCAGGTGGCGATATCAGGTGGGTTTTCACGTGCCGCGGAAGCGCTGTTCCTGACGCAGCCGGCAATTTCGGACCAGGTGCGCAAGCTCGAGGAAGAATATGACGTGCTGCTGTTCAACCGGAACAAGAAGCAGGTCACGCTGACCCATTCGGGCCAGAAGCTGCTCGAAATTACCCACCGCATGTTCGACACCGAGCAACAGGCGCTCGAGCTTCTGACGGAATCTCGCGCCCTGCGCTCCGGCACGCTGCGCATCGTCGCCGACGCCGCGCATCATCTGCTTCACATCCTCGGCAGTTTTCGCGCGCGCTATCCCGGCGTCCAGGTTTCGCTGCGCGCCGGCAACACCGAGACGGTGATCAGCAGCCTCTACAGCTATGATGCCGACATCGGCGTGCTGGGCGAGGTGCCGACCGGACGCGACTTCGAGGTGCTGAAACTCAATTCGACGCCGATCATCGCTTTTGCGTCCGTCGATCATCCGCTGTCGAGCAAGAAATCATTGAGCCTCAAGCAACTCGCGCAGGAATCGCTGGTCATGCGGGAGCGCGGCTCCAAGACGCGCCAGAAGCTCGAGGATCTGGCCGCGGCATCGAAGGTCGAACTCAGGCCGGTGATCGAGGCCGAAGGCCGCGAAGCCGTCCGCGAGATCGTCGCCTCGGGTGCCGGCATCGGCTTTGTCTCGGCGGCCGAATTCGGCCAGGATTCGCGGCTGGTAGCGATCGCGCTCGACGCGCCTGAGACCTTGATGGACGAAGCGCTGATCTGCCTGCGCGAACGCAGCGGCGGCAAGCTGGTGCGCGCCTTCCTCGACATGGCGCGTTCGATGTCGGCGGATTAAGCCGCAGCCCTGATCTCCTCCACATCCGCTTTGACCCTTTCCGACTTCGGGTCGTAAGGGGTGCGCAAATGTGCCGTGGCCGCGTGGCGCACGCCGGCAAGATCGATCTCGAAACGGCCGCTAGCCAGAAACGAGGCGTCCACGCCCGCCTCGTTCTCGATCAATCCGAGCGCCACCGAGCGGCCAAGCGTGTGGCCGTAGGCAGCCGAGCGGACCTCGCCGACGGGTTTGCCGTCGCGCAGGATCAGTTCGCCGCTCCACAGCATCGGCTCGGCATCGTCGAGCGTAAACAGTACGATGCGTTTTGCCGGGGCCGTCGACGGCTTGGCCTCGACCAGCGCGTCGCGGCCAATGAAGCCACCCGGTTTGTCCATGGCGACGGCAAAGCCGAGCCCCGCCTGCCAAGGGGTGATGTCAGGCGTCAACTCACGGCCCCAGGCACGAAACCCCTTTTCGATGCGCAAGGCATCAAGCGCGTAATAGCCAGCGTCCAGGAGGCCGAATTCGCCGCCAGCCTCGTGCAGCGCCTCGTAGACGCCGGCGGCGAATTCGGTCGGCACGATCAGCTCCCAGCCGAGCTCGCCGACATAGGTCATGCGGTTGGCGTAGGCGGTAGCGTGGCCGATGTCGATCTCGCGGATGGTGGCGAAGGGGAAGCCGGCATTGGAAAGATCGGCCGACGACAATTTGCTCAGGAGATCGCGCGAGCGCGGCCCCATCAGCGCCAGCACCGCGTAGGACGAGGTGACGTCGGTCAGGATGGCATGCGCGTCCGGTGGGATGTTCCTGGCGATCCAGTCGGCGTCGTGGACCGCTTGCGCGGAACCGGTGACGATGAGGAATTTTTGCGCACCAAGCCGCATCACGGTGAGATCGCTTTCGTAGCCGCCGCGCGCGTTGAGAACGCCCGTGTAAACGGATGTACCGACCGGTACATCGACATTGCCGGCGCAGATGCGGTTGAGCACGGCACAGGCGTCGCGGCCCTGGACGAGGAGCTTGGCGAAGGAAGTCTGGTCGAACACGGCGACAGCCTCGCGCGTCGCCTTCATTTCGCGCTTGACCGCCTCGTGCCAGTTCTGGCGGCCGAAGGCATAGTCGTTCCCGGCCCTCTCTCCCGGGCCCGCGAACCAGTTGGCGCGCTCCCAGCCCATCTTGGAGCCGAAGCAGGCGCCCCTGGCTGCCAGCCGGTCATAGAGCGGCGAGCGGCGGAAGGGTCGGGCGGTGTCCAGCTCGCGGTTCGGCCACGGCATGGCATAGTGCAGGCCGAGCGTCTCCTTGACGCGGTCATGCAGCCAGCGCGGATTGTTGTTGAAGGCGGCGAAGCGCCTGATATCGACAGGCCACAGATCCATGGTCGGCGCGCCGTTGACGATCCACTCGGCCAGTGCCTTGCCGGCGCCGCCGGCGCTGGCGATGCCCATCGAGTTAAAGCCGGCGCCAACATAGAAATTCTTCAGCTCCGGCGCCTCGCCGAGGAGAAAGTTGTTGTCGGGCGTGAAGCTCTCGGGACCGTTGTAGAACTTCTTGACCTCGGCTTGCGCCAGCCGCGGCACGCGCACCAGCGCGTTTTCCATCAGAATCCCGAACTGGTCCCAATCGTCCGGCAGCAGCGCGAACTCGAAATTCTCGGGGATGCCGTTCATGCCCCACGGCTTGGCATGCGGTTCGAAGCCGCCCATGACCAGCCCGCCGACCTCTTCCTTGAAATAGATGAAGCCGTCCGGATCGCGCATCACGGGCAGGTCCGGATGCACACCCTCGATCCGGCCCGTGACGATGTACATGTGCTCGGCCGAATGCAGCGGCACCGAAACGCCGCACATCAGCCCGACCTTACGCGCCCACTGGCCCGCGCAGTTGACGACGATCTCGGCGGCGATGTCGCCGCGGTCGGTCTCGACACCGCAGGCGACGCCGTTTCTCACCGTGATGCCGGTGACCTTGACCCGCTCGAATATCCTCGCGCCGCGATTGCGCGCGCCCTTGGCGAGCGATTGCGTGAGATCGGTCGGATTGGCCTTGCCGTCGCCAGGCAGCCAGACCGCACCGACCAGATCGTCCGTCGCCATGACCGGCCACAGATCGCCTGCTTCCTTTGCTGAGATGACGTCGATCTCGACCCCTTGGGCGCGCGCCGAGGCAGCCGTGCGCTTCAGCACCGTCATGCGATCGGCGGTGCGAGCAACGGATAGCGAACCGCAGTTCTTCCAGCCGGTGGCGAGACCGGTCTCGGCCTCCAGTTCGCCATAAAGCTGCGTGGAATACCGGATCAGGCTGGTCATGTTGGAATGGCTGCGCAACTGCCCGACAAGGCCGGCGGCATGCCAGGTGGTGCCACCGCTGAGCTGCCCCTGCTCGAGCAGTACGACGTCGGCCCAGCCGAGCTTCGTCAGGTGATAGGCGACGGAGCAGCCGATGATGCCGCCGCCGACGATCACGACGCGTGCCTGCGTTGGAAATTCATGTGCCATGAGCGTTCCGCCATCTTGAGGAATGGCCGGCAAGCTAACACAGCAAAACCAAATATCAAGTCAAAAAGTCACAAAATATCACATCAAGACGCGATGATCAGCTCCGGTCCTTTTTGCAGAAGGGCGTCGGCAAGCGCAGGCTGCGGCCGGACGTCGACGATAACGCCGGCGGCGCGATCGAAGTTCGGAATCCTGAGCGGCGTCAGCTTGCCGAACTTGCTGCTGTCGAGGACGAAATAGGTCTTGCCGGCGAGCGCGATCATGCGGCCGCGCTGCTCGGCACCGGCCCTGGTGAAATCGGTCACCTCGCCATCGGGGGACAACGCGCCGCCGCCGAGAAAGGCGATGTCGACGCGAAAGCGCGCCATTGCATCGAGCGCATCGATGCCGGAAGCGGCCTCCTCGCCCGGGTCGACTTCACCGCCCAGTATGTGCACACGCATGCCGGGGACATGGCACAGATGCAGCGCAATCTTCAGGCTGGTCGTGCAGATGGTGAGATCGCGCAGGTCGTTCATGGCCTGCGCGACGGCCAAGGTGGTGGTGCCGGAATCGAGAAAGACCACCATACCGCTGCTGACAAGGCCGGCCGCCGCCCTGCCGATGGCGGCCTTGCCGTGCGCATTCTCCCGACTGCGCAGGCTCATTGCCGGCTCGCTCGGCTCGAAGCGAGCGGCGCCGCCATGCACGATGCCGAGCCGTCCCTGGTCAGAAAGCAGCTTCAGGTCGCGGCGGATGGTCTCGCGCGAGACGTCGAAGAAACCGGCCAGTTCGGCGACGCTGACGGAGCCCTGGACGCCCAGGCGCCTCAGGATCTCGTCATGGCGGCGGGGAGCAAGGGCACGTGCCGGCAGACGGCTGTCGGGGGACATGAAGAGCCTCATATCGAACGAATGATGTTGCAATATGTGGCAGTGAACCGGCCAGGAGGCAACCGCAAGGACGGCGTGGCCATGGCAGATCGATAAAGGTCCGGCCTGTTCGGGATGCTGGTCGGGCGTCAGCGTCCCCGCAGGCTTTGCAGATTGTGCACGTGGACGTGGTCGCCGGCCGCCACGGCAGCCGTCAGGCGGCCGATCGCCTCGCCGTATTTGCGTATGATGGAGCCGGCGGCCAGGTCGTGCAACGCCAGCTTATGGCCGGCTTGCAACGCGGCGCCGGCCCTGAGGACAAGCCCCTCGCGGGCGCCTCGCGTCGTCACTTCGGCGCCTGCCTCGACTGGTTCGACGAGGACAGCCACGTCGTCGTCAGCGTGCAGCACTATGGCTCCAGGCTTGGTCATGCGCCGGCAAGCCGGACCTGGACGCCGGTCGCGTCTTCGCGCAGCTTCAGCACGGCGCCGACGTCCTTGCCGGCCATGCCGGCGTCCATCGCCTCCCTGAGCACGGCGAGCGTGGCGCCCCCGACCGGCGTCTCGACGCCAAGCGCATCGTTCATCGCCAGGGCAAGCCGGCAATCCTTGTGGGCAAGCTTGACCATGAAGCCGGGCTCGAAGTCGCCCTTGAGCGCGCGATTGTGCATCGCCACCGCCAATTGCTGGTTCCAGGCCATCGTCGTCTTCAGCACGCTGATCATGGTGTCGAGCGTCAGGCCCGCCTTGGCGCCGGCGACCAGCGCCTCGGAGCTGGCCGTGATCAGCACGCTGGCCAGCAGGTTGTTGGTGAGCTTCATTGCCTGCCCCATGCCGAGCCCGCCGCAATGGATAAGGTCGGCCCCCATGCTCGACAGGATCGGGCGGGCGCGCTCCAGCACGGCGGCATCGCCGCCGATCATCAGCGTCGAGGTTCCCGCGATGGCGTGCTCCACCGTCTTGCCGACCGGGCTGTCGATCATGTCGACGCCGCGCTGCGCCAGCCATGCTCCGATGCGCTGGGTGGTCTGCGGGTCGATCGTGCTCATGTCGATATAGAGGCTGCCGGGCTTGAGGCCCTGACCGATGCCGTCGGCACCGAGCACGGCGGCCTCCACATCAGGCGCATCCGGCAGCATGGTGATGACGATTTCCGATTGCTGCGCAACCTCGCGCGGCGACGCCGCCGCCCGGGCGCCGGCGTCGACCAGTTTTTTCACCGCCACGGGATTGAGGTCGAAGACCGTCAGTGGGTGCCCCGCCTTGAGCACGTTGCGGGCCATCGGTGCGCCCATGGTTCCAAGTCCGACAAAACCGACTGACGTCATGGATCAGCTTCCTTCCCTGAATGACTCTACTGCGAATGCGCGTGCCGCCCGAACTCCTCAGGACGGCACTTTCCACTGGTCGAGCTGCCATGCCGGCAAGCCACGCAGATCCTTGGCATTCTTGTCGGTGAAGCCGCTTTCGTCCGGGACCTTGCCTGTGCCCTCATAGGCTTTCTGAAGCAGCGGCGCCGCTTTGCCGAAGGCCGCCTTGACCTGGTCCCAGCTCAGCGCCTCAGGAATCATCTTGCCGGCAACCATGAACTGGGAGATCTGGCTGATCGCCGCCGCATCGCCTTCGGTCGGCCAGATCCAGCCGCGCTGGAAAAGCACCTCGTCGCCGATGACCTTGGCGCCCAGCGCGGGATCGAGCCCCCAATATTTGACAACCGACTGCGATATCTCCCGCGGGTCGATCTTCTGGAGATCGGCAAGCGCGCGTTGCGCGGCCGTCAGGAAGGCTTGGCCGAGCGCGGCATCGTCGCCGACGATTCGATCGCTGCAGATCCAGAAGGAGCGATGCAGGTAGTAGCCGTCGGGGTAGAATTTCGACTTCTTGACGCCGGGCAGCATGTGTCCCTCGCCGTCGCCCGCGGGTCCGCTGTAGCCGGCTTCGGTATAGCCGAACGAATTCATGATCCCGGTGAGGCCGGTTTCGGCATTCGCCTTCAGGAAGGCCGGGTAGATCACCACCGACGCGTCCATGCCCTCCGGCAGGGACGCGGCAACGGCCTGGGTCGGCGTGTTGACGATGTTGATGCCGAAGGCGCGCGGGTCGGCGTCGCCCAGTTCCTGCAGCAGCATTTGCGAGAGCGCGTTGTAGGGATCGCCGCCGACAAGCGCGCCGACGGTCTTGCCCTTGAGGTCACCGATGTTCTTGATGGCGGAGCCCTTGCGGGTCGCCAGCACCATGCGCATGTGGCCCTCGCCGACGGTGAGAATGTTGATCGGCTGCGCCTGCGAAAGCAGCCGCACGATCGGCGTGTTGCCCCACATGCCGATGTCGAGATCGCCGGAGACGAAAGCTTCCACCATCGGCAGCGCGGAGGGATAGTCGCGCCAGTCGACTGTCAGGTCGTAGCCGAGTTCGGCAGCCGCCTTCTCCAGCAGCTTTTCGTTGATCATGCGTTGCGTCAGCGGCGAGTTGCCGGCCGCGTAAGGCTGGCGGCCGATTGAGACCTTGGCCGGCTTGCGATCCTGCGCCCGCACGATCGATGGCATGGCCAGCACGGCAGCCGCGGCACCACTCAGGACTGCGCGTCGGTTGAATGCGGTTTCCAGAAGTTTCCTCATGACAATCCTCTCCCTGTTGTCGCTTCAGTTCATCGTTGCGCGGTAAGCTTCTTCGCGGATCAGTTCCCAGATCGATTGGCTGAGCCTGGCGAAATCGCCGGAGCGCCGCGTCTCGTCGCCGCGCGGCCTGGGCAGGTCGATGTCGATGACCTGCTTCAGGCGGCCCGGATGGCTGCTGAGCACCGCGACCCGGTCGGCCAGGAACACCGCCTCGTCTATGGCGTGCGTGATGAAGACGACCGTCCGCCGCTGGGTGGCGGGGCGGTCCTGCCCCCAGATGCGCAGCAATTCGTCTTGCAGGATGACGCGGGTCTGCGCGTCCAGCGCCGCCAGCGGCTCGTCCATCAGCAGGATTTCCGGCTCGTTCGCCATCAGGCGCGCCAGTGCCACGCGCTGCCGCATGCCGCCCGATAGCTGGTGCGGGTATTTGTCCTCGGAGCCGGTCAGGCCGACCATTTCGACGGTGCGGTTGACGCGGTCGGCGCGCTGCGTGGGCGAAAGCCCTCGCCCGGCCGGCCCATAGATCAATCCGAACTCGACATTGCCGCGCACGGTGCGCCAGGGAAACAGGGCATAGTCCTGGAACATCACGCCGCGTTCGGCCCCCGGTCCTTCGATCGGCCTGCCGTTCAGGCTCATCGTGCCCGACGTCGGCCTGTCGAGGCCGGCGAGCATGTTGAGAACGGTCGTCTTGCCGCATCCGGACGGGCCGACGATAGCCATGAACTCGCCGGCCCTGATGTCCAGCGACAGGCTGTCGACCGCCACCACGGAGGCAGATCCCCCGAAGGATTTGCTGACGCCGTCGAGGCGGATCTTGGCATCGCTCATGGCTGGCTCCACGGCACGGCGAAGGCGAGTGCGGCACGCAGGATGCGGTCGAGCGCGAAGGCTACGATGCCGACCGCGATCATGCAGACCACCATGCCGTTGAGGTTGATCGAGTAGGCGTAGAAGACGAACATCATCTGGCCGATGCCGCCGCTGCTGCCGGACTTGGCGCCGACCGCAAGTTCGGCGGCAATGATCGCCGTCCAGGCGATGCCGAGGCCGATGCGCATGCCGACCAGAATGGATGGCAAGGCGGCCGGCAGCAGCACCACCCGCATCCGCGTCAGCGGCGCCAGCCCCATGGTCAGCGCGGCGCGCATCAGGCTGGGCTCGATACGCTTCACGCCCGAGATGGTGTTGATCAGGATCGGGAAGAAGGCGGCATAGGCAACGATGGCGACCGCTGCCCCGGAACCCGAGCCCAACCAGAGGATAACCAGGGGCAAGATGGCAAGTGCCGCTATCGGCCGGAAGGTCTCGACCAGCGGATCGAGATTGCGCTCGACGGCCGGGATGCTGCCCATGGCGATGCCAAGCGGGATCGCCAGCAGCGCGGCTGCCGCGAAGCCGGCGAAGACCCGTCCGAGGCTGGTGGCGAGACCGGCCGCGAGATCGCCGTCGCGCAGCATGGAAATGGCCGTTTCGGCGACCGTGCTGGGACGTGGCGCCTGGGCGGAGCCGGAAGCGAGAGCTTCCCAGACGACCAGCAGCAGCACGGGAACGACGAGGCGAAGCGCAAGCCTTTTCATCGCGCTGCCTCCGTCCGCGCCCATGGGGTCAAGACATCCGAGAGCCAGCGCAACCCCTTGTCCGTCAGGAAGCCGAGCAGGCCGATGGTGACGATGAAAGCCATCACCGTCGGCGTCGACAGCATGCTGCGGTAGTATTCGATGGCGTAGCCGAGGCCGTTCGGCGCCCCTACCAGTTCGGCAGCGACGACGGCGGTCCACGACGCCGCCACGGCAAGCCGGGCCGAGACCAGGATCGCCGGCAGCGCCGCCGGAACGATGACGCGCCGCATGATCGCCGGTCCGGATAGGCCCATCGTGCTGGCCGCCGCGACGAGCCGCCTGTCGACGGAGGCGGCGCCCGCGGCGGTGCCGACCAGCAGCGGGAAGAAGGCGGTATAGAACATGATGAACAGCGGCAGCCGATGGCCGATGCCGAAGATGTAGAGCGCAAGCGGTATCCAGGCGATGCCGGCTATCGGCCGCAGGATCTCCACCGGCAGTTCGAGCAGATCGTTCCAGAGCCGGCTGCGGCCCATCAGCAGTCCGAGCGGCACCGCCATCGCGGCGGCCGCCGCGACGCTTGCCAGCAGCCGGACAAGGCTGATCCCTGCATTGCCGAGCAGTTCGCCGTTGAGGGCCGTATCGCGCAGCGCAAGCGCAACCGCGACCGGCGACGGCAAGAGCAGCTTCGAAGGCACGAAGAACGATGCGACATACCAAGCGATCACGAACAGGCCCATCGTGCGCAAATACACGAACAGGCTGGCCAGGCGCGCAAAGCGCAGTGTCCCTTGGCCGGCGTCGTTCGAGGAGATAGCCGTCACAACGAGCCTCGCACGCGGGTCGGAACTTCGAGCCCTTCTCCCAAAATCTCGCCGAAGGTGAGCGTGCCACCGGCGACATCGAGGATGGTCGCCAGCAGCCGGTTTGCCGCTTCGGTGACGGTTTCGGTCCCCTCCGAAACCGGGCTGGCGTCGAAATCGATCTGCTCAGGCAGCCGGCGGGCCGTCTCGCGCCGCGCCGTGATCTTGATCGTCGGCGCGAGCGCGCTCGCGGTGCTGTTGCCTGGTCCGGTTGTGAACAGCATGATCTGGGCACCGGCCGCGGCGAAGCCTGTCATCGATTCCGGCGAGAAGGACGGACCGTCCATGAGGTAGAGGCCGCCGGCGGTGACCGGCTCGGCCATGCCGAGCACGCCGTCGATCCGGCAAGTTCCCGTCTTGGCCAGGGCGCCGAGCGACTTCTCCTCGATCGTGCTCAACCCGCCGCGTATATTCTCCTCGCCCGGATTGTTGCCGGTCAGGCTGTGGCCGGACGCGGCGGCGAAGCCTTCCTTGCGCTCCACAGCCTGCAGGATCTGTCGTGCCACCGTTGCATCGCGGGCGCGCGCCGCGAGTATATGTTCTGCCCCCAGCCACTCGACGGTCTCACCGACAATGACGGTGCCGCCATGCGAAACCAGAAGATCGACCGCGGCCCCCACGACCGGATTGCTGACCAGACCCGAGGTCGCGTCGGAATGGCCACACTCGATGCCGACCACCAGCTGCGCGCCGGGCAAGGTCTCGCGCCGGATCCGCGAAGCCTCGCGCAGCAACGCCGCGCCGCGCCTGATGCCCTCGCCCATGACCGACAGCATGTCCTCATGCTGCTCGGCGAAGGAAACGCTGGCGACCGGCTTGCCGCAAGCCGAAATGCGGGCCGCGACCATCTCGGTCGTCGCCGAATCCACTCCGACCACCAGAACGGCGGCGGCGTTCGGATTGCGGCCGAGACCGACAAGTTGATCAAGATGCAGGCCGAGGTCCGGCTCGATGTGCCCCCTGCCCGCGCTCGTCGCGGCCAGAAGCGCGCCTTCGAGACCCGCCGCGATCCGCTCGCTGACACGCAGCGCCAAACCATTGATGCACAAGATCAGCACATAATTGCGGATTCCGGCGCGGCCGTCGGCCCGCCTGTAGCCACTGAATGGCGGCAGGCCGTCGATTTTCCCGGCACCGGAGGCAGGCAGTGGCATTGGCGTTTCCAACCGTCGCGAGCGTGGCGATCTCTTTAAATCTCAATATTTGATCAAATGTCGCCTTGGCAAGGGCAAAATTGACTTCTTTCGATCGCCGTGCGAGCAATATTTGCTCAAATCAGGGTAGGCTTGGATGCATGGCGCGTATTCCCGACGTTCAGAAGCTTCTTCGTGACGACATCGTTTCCGGAGCCATTCCATTCGGGGCAAGGCTGAGGATCGACGATCTCGCCGGCCGTTATGGCGTGAGCCACATGCCGGTGCGCGAGGCCTTGCGCGCCTTGAGCGGCACCGGACTGGTCGTGCTGGAACCCAATCGCGGCGCCAGCGTCAGGACGGTCCACATGTCGTTTGTGATCGACCTGTTCGATATCCGCAGCGCCGTCGAAACGATGCTGGCGCGCCGCGCCAGCGAACGGCGCACCGCCGAGCATCTGCGCGATCTGAAAGCCGCGCAGGACATGCTGGAGCAAAGGGTGGCCAGCGACGACTTCCTTGCCGTCCCGCATGCCAACAACATCTTTCATGGCGTCATCAACGAGGCGGCGGGCAATCCGGGCGCGCTGTCGATGGTGGACCGCAACTGGCTGCTGGTGGCGGCGATCTGGCAACGCTACGGCTATGACGAGGGGCGCTTCCATGGCGTCATCGACGATCATCGCCATATCATCCGGG
This sequence comes from Mesorhizobium sp. BR1-1-2, assembly GCF_020165435.1. Taxonomy (NCBI): domain Bacteria; kingdom Pseudomonadati; phylum Pseudomonadota; class Alphaproteobacteria; order Hyphomicrobiales; family Phyllobacteriaceae; genus Mesorhizobium; species Mesorhizobium sp. BR1-1-2. Next base: position 33,667 of record NZ_JAIUID010000005.1, on the reverse strand, counting down.
CCATAGAGCGCCAGGATGCCGGCTCGGCGGCGACCTTGATGGGCGCGCATATCGAAAAGGCCAAACACGACCTCCTGGCGCGCATCGCCGTCGATCCCAAACCCGATATCGGCCGGCAATGACGGCCCGGTTCGAGGTCGCGGCGTCGACGGGCGATACGCTCGGCGAATCGCCGACATGGCTGGCGCGGGGCGGAGAGTTGTTCTGGGTCGACCTGCGGCGCCCTTGCCTGCACAGGCTGCGACCCGAGACAGGAGCGGTGACGTCGTGGCCGATGCCTGAGGTCATCGGCTCGGTGGTTCCACGAGCATCGGGCGGTGTCGTCGTGGCCTTGCGGCAAGGTCTTCACGCATTCGATCCCGCCAGCGGCGCACTGAGCCTGTTGGCGCGCGTGGAGGACGGGCCGCCCGAGCATCGGCTGAACGACATGAAGTGCGATCCCGGCGGCGGCATAGTCTGCGGCAGCATGTGGGACTATGGGCTGCATGCGTCCGGGGCGCTTTACCGGATCAACACCGCCGGAAGTTCGAGCCGGATCCGCGACGGGATCGCCGTGCCCAATGCTATCGCCTTTGCCCCGGATGGCCGCACCGTCTACTTCACGGATACACGGCAAGGCGACATAGAGCGGGCGGATTTCGACCCGGCGAGCGGATTTGTGGGGCCGTGGTCCCTGTTCGCCGACCGGCACGCGGCGCCTGGAAGGCCCGACGGCGCCACCGTCGATGCGGACGGCTTCCTCTGGAATGCGCGCTACCAAGGCGGCTCGCTGGCGCGGTTCGCGCCCGACGGCCGGCTCGACAGGCTGGTCCCTCTGCCGGTCACCCAGCCGACCTCCTGCGCCTTCGGCGGCCCGGGCCTGAAGACACTGTACGTGACCACCGCGACGCAAAAGCTGACGGAGGCTCAACTGGCCAAGGAGCCTCTGGCGGGTTGCCTGCTTGCGCTCGATGTCGGCGTGGCCGGACTGCCGGAGCCGGCTTTCGCCGGTTAGCCTCTGTTATTGCCAGCCGAGATGACGGCCACCCGTCGCCTGCAGGTCCGCTCCGGTGATGAAGCTGCCGGCGTCGGAGCAAAGCAGCAACGCCGCTCCCGCCATCTCGCGCGCCTCGCCGGCGCGCTGCATCGGGGCGGACCCCTCCTGGATCTCGGCCCATTTGGCCGCGTCCTCGCGGCGCCAGCGATTGCGCTCGGTAACGACAAGTCCCGGCGACAGATTGTTGATCGTCACCCCGTACGGCGCATAATCCTTGGCAAGGTTGAACGACAGATTGTGCTGCGCGCTCTTCAGCGCGGCATAGACGGCGAGATCGGATTCGGGCCGCGTCTGGTTGATGCTGCCGATCGTCAGCACACGGCCCCAGCCATTGTCCTTCATGCCGGGCAAGGCGGCCTGCAGCAGTTCGATCGTCGCCTTGAAGTTGATCTGGATCTGGCGCTCGATCTGCTCGGCGGGAAGGTCGAGGAACGGTGTGCGGTACTGGATCGAGGCGCAGACGACAAGCACGTCCACACCACCCAACGCCTCGATCGCCGCCTGGACACAGCGGGCCGCCTCCCCGGCCCGAGCGAAATCAGCATCGATGGCGACGCCGCGCCTGCCCTTCCCGAGAATTTCACGGACAGCTTCGGCGGCCGCATCCGGCTGCCCGAATGCCACGTCGGCGTCGCGAGCGAAATGGACGGCCACATCGGCGCCCGCCTCGGCAAAAACCCGCACGATCTCACGACCGATGCTGACGCTGCCGCCGGTCACCAAGGCGCGCCGGCCGGCCATCGTGAAGCGCTCGGCAAGAGCCAGCGCATTCTGGATGTCGATCTCTTCCTTTTGCACCGTCAATGGCCCAGCCTTTCCAATTTGATCATTTTCTCGTCGGAATGCCCTTCAAAACCCATTTCTGGGAAAAAATCTAGAACCAATTCGTCTATTTGATCAAATCTGAGCACAACCGAAAAGCAGCGTGGTTGACGGCAGCTGCCAGGCGCAAGGCGTACAGACCGTCACGCATCTATTGGGTTGGACAAGTTCTAAGGTTTTCGCGACAGACCGTCGCCTTCTATGGCGTTGACCAATGTCTCGCTGCCTTGGCGCAGATGCTGCGTCAAAACGCTGACGGCCTTGCCGGCGTCGCGTCGCCGGCAAGCGGCCAAGAGGTCGCGATGCTCCGTCTGCGAGCGGGTGCGGTAGTCGAGGTTCGACAACAGGATACGGACGTAGCGGTCGGCGGCATTATGGTGCGCCTCGATCAGGCCGAGCAACCGGCGATTGCCGCAGGCGTCATAAAGCGCCAGATGAAAGGCCCGGTTCAGCACGCCCCACCTGCCGACATTGCGCTCGGCATCGATCTGATCGAGCACCTGTTCGGCCTCGTCCAGCTTGCCGCCGGGCAGGCCGGGAATGGAGAGCCGCAGCGCCTCGCACTCGAGCAGTTCGCGCACGGCATAGATTTCGCGGATCTCGTCGCCGTCCATTCTGGCGACGTGCGCACCCTTTGTCGGGTGGATGGATACGATGCCTTCGGCCTCGAGCTGACGAAGAGCGTCCCGGATCGGCATCCGGCTGAAGCCAAACTGCTCGGCCAGATCATCCTGGCGCAACGTCGTGCCGGCCTTCAGGGTCCCGCTGGCAATGGCCTCGCGCAAGACATTGGCGACCTGCTCGGCAACCGTTTGCGGCCTCTCGATCAAGCCTTCGCCAAATCCGCGCAATCCATGCTCCCATTCCACGCATCGTCAGCTTAGGGGAAAGCTTCATTCTCGGATATAGGTATCCAGGTGTACGAGATGTGTAAGAGAAGAGTGGCAAGCCGGCCGCGATGCGCCGGCATCGACGCGGGATCCCGCGGCGAAATCCTTCGGAACGGGAATGGCTTGCAGTTTGGCCCGCGGAAACAGCAAAACTGGCAACCGCCGGCCGCATGCGGTCAGGCCGGCGCGGCATTAGCGGCAGCGATCATGGGGGCAGGATATGACACTCAGAATGGTAGTGCTTGACGGCAAGCCGCTCAGTGCGGCTGATGTGGCCGAGGTCGCACGGCGCAACGCGCGCCTTGAGTTGGGCGGTCAGGCGATGCGCCGCATCCGCGAGAGCCGTGCGCTCATCGAGCATCTCACGCAACTTGGCAAGCCCATGTACGGCGTCACCACCGGTCTCGGTGCGTGCGTGGATACTCCGCTTGCGCAGGCCGATCTGATCGCGTTCCAGCACAGCGTACCGCTCAGCCACAGTATGGGCATCGGCCCCGCCCTTCCGACGGAGGCCGTGCGGGCGCTTATGGCCGCAAGGATTTCAGGCATGGCGGCCGGCGGCACCGGCACCTCCGAACGTGTGGCCATGGGCCTTGTGGAGGCACTCAACGCCCGGGTTCATCCGGTGATCCCCAGTTGGGGATCGATCGGGGCGGCGGACCTTGCCGCTCTCGGGCATATGGCGAGGGCGCTGCGCGGCGACGGCGAAGCGGAGTTCCAGGGCAAGATCATGCCGTCCGCCGAGGCGCTGGCCCTCGCCGGGCTCGAACCACTCAACCTGCGCGAAAAGGACGGCCACGCCATCATCGTCGCGAACAGCCTTTCGACCGGAACGGCATGTCTGTGCCTGGAAGACGTCGACCATCTCATCGACTGGTCTCTGGCGGCCGTGGCCCTCAATTATGAGGCATTCCGCTCATCCGTCAGCGCAATCAGCGAGGAGGCGCTGTCAGCCCGCCCGGCATTCGGCCAGCGCGAGATCGGCACGCGTCTGCGGGTGGAACTGGCGGGAAGCGGCTTGTGGGAGGACAACGCCGCGCGGCGTCTCCAGGACCCGCTCAGCTACCGCTGCGTGCCGCAGGTGTGGGGCGGCCTGCTGTATGCGTTCGAACAGGCGAAGCTGGCGACGGAGATCGAACTGGCCCACTCAGGCGACAACCCGGTTATCCTGCCGGAGATCGAGCGGGTCATCTCGAACGGCAACTTCGACCTGACGGCGATGACGCTGGCCTGGGAACAGCTCGGCCAGGCGCTTGCGCATTGCGCGGTCGGCACCGCCAACCGTTGCATGAAGCTGATGTCGCCGATAACGGCGGAGCTGCCGCGCTTCCTGTCGGCCAGGGGTGGGAGCCGCCAGGGCTATGCGGAGCTGCAGAAACCGCTTGCCGCGCTGGAAGTCGAGATCCGGCACCTCGCCAACCCGATGTCGCTCAGCCCGCTTGCCGTTTCGGACGGCATCGAGGATCAGTCGTCGATGGCCCCGCGCGTGGTGGCCAAGACCGCCGAGATCGTCGAGCGCCTGCGTTATCTCGTTGCGATGGAACTGATCTTTGCGGCTACGGGGGTGGAATTGCGCGGTGTCGTCGACAGCATGGGCGAGGGACCGCAGCGCACCTTCGCCGCCGTGCGCTCCCTTGTCAGCCCGCTTGACGATGACCGCGAAATGAGCACGGACATGACACGGATCGCACGGATGGTGGCGGGCCCACGCAACTGACGCGCCAAGGCGCTCGGCGAGCCCCGTGGCCCGCGGCTCCCCTCACGCAGAAAAGGACACGCCCCTGCGGCGCATGCCTGCCTGCACGCCGTGGACGATCAGCCGTGACAGGATTTCCATGTCGGGCGGCATTCGTGGACGCCAGATATCCAAAAGCAAGGCCACACGAGGCTTGTCGGCGTTGTTTGTCACTTCGTGAGGGAACGTGTCGTCCCACAACAGGCATTCGCCGTCGGCGATCCGCCTCTCCTGATGATTGATCATCATGACCGTTGCCGGACGGCCATCTGCCTGCCGAGGGATCACAAGGCCGAGATGGAACCTCATTATGCCCCTGAAAGGGCCGCGATGGCTGGGGATGTGCTTGCCCGGGGCAAGGAAAGAGATCGCCGCCGACTTCACTTCAGGGCATTCCGCAAGCAGCCGGTCGAGGACAGGCATCCGCGCTAGGTTTTGCGGAACCGCGATATCGTAGGCCTTCAGCACGAACATACGCCAGTCGCGACCGTCATTGGCCGAGATGTCGGCCTGTTCAGGCATGATGTCGTGGAAGCGGGGCGCCTTGCCCACGGCAAGCGCTTCGTCGCGAATGGCCTGCCAGGCGGCCGTGAACTTGGTGGCGTTTGGAAATTCGCTGGCGGCATCGAGGATCGCCGGCGCGTCGATGCGCTTTTCGTAGATCCGCCGCACCAGACCGGATGCAAGATCGTAAACTTGAGACATTTCATGGCCTCGAGGACATCATGAAACGAATATCCGGCAATTAAGTTGCTGATCCTGTTCGGCGTATGCCTGTCAGCACGAATTCGTGACCGACGAACGGTCCCGCGATCCCGCGCTTTGTTGCTGGCGTTCGTCAGCGTTCAGGGGCGCGTTCGACCAGACGAAACCGGTAGCGATCCCGTATATATTCATTGAAGAAGCGCCCCTTGGAAGAGGCGGCTTTGAAGGCAGCGTAGGTCTCGCGCTCCACGTCTTCGTAGTCATAGCGATTTCCGCTCGGCACGAACCAGACCGAAAGCACCCTGGTGGCGGGATGGTACTGTGTGCTGCGGATGGCCGTAGAAGGCATTGGCGTTCTCCCGGATGGATAATCCGGGGCGCAAACGGAAGTTCCAACTGTGCCGGGCAGTCTTGGCTGGCAGGCCTTCCTATAACGAGCAGCGCAGCCGTATCGTCCGTCCGCGCCAGAAGATGAAGGAGCCGGCCCGGTTCTGCCGAGCCGGCCCCAGGGGATCAGAACGCCGGCTCGACCGCGTTGACATTGTCCTTGGTGACGACCGTCAATGGGATCGGCAAACGGTCCTTGACCTCCTTGCCGTCCATGATCTCCGCCATGGTGTTGATGGCCAGGCGGCCGTCCTCGACCGGCGACTGCACGATGGTGGAGTACATTTCGTTGGTGCGGATCGATTCGAACGCATCCTTCTGGCCGTTGATGCCGACGATCGGCGGTGCCGCCTTGGACGGATTGGCCTCCTTCCAGGCGTCGATGAAGCCGCGCGCCATGGTGTCGTCATTGGCGTAGACGCCGCTGATCTGGTCGCCGAAACGGGTGATCAGGTCGCGGCTGACCACCAGCGCCTTCTGCTGGTCGAAATCGGCATTGACCGTGTCGAGCACCTTGATGTCGGCATTGGTTTCCTTGAGACGGTCGGTGAAGCCCGTCACACGGCCGATCGTCGTGCCGTTGCCAGCCTGGCCGGCGATGATGACGACGGAACCCTTGCCACCCAGCGCCTTGCCGAGCGAGTCGGCCGCAAGCTTGCCTTCCTCGTAGACGTCGGGCCCGGTGAACGACCTGATGAACGGCTTGGCATCGTCGCTCATCGGCGAGTTGATGAGGATCGCGGGAATGTTCGCCTGCTGCGCGCGGGCGAGGCCCGGTATGTAGGCCTGCGGATCGAGCGGCCACAGGATGATGCCGTCAACTTTGCGCGCAACGCAGGTGTTGAGCTGCTCGGTGCCCTTCTGGACGTCGAAATCCTGGCTGAGGCTCAGGATCTCGATGCCGAGCTCGCCGGCGCGCGCCTGGAGCGCCTTGTTGGCCGGCGTCGCATAGGCATGCGAATCCGCTGCTGTAACGTAGCAGACCGTCTTTGCACCGGCCCAGCCCGTCGAGGCCAATATTACCGCCATGGCGGTGATGTGGAGCATGCTTTTCTTGCCAACCATAGGTTTCCTCCCGATCATGTATTTCCTCCTTGAGTGATTGGATTGTCGCGAATGAGCGCGGGGCCTGTGCCCGACGCCCTCCCCTTTGTAGTCACGGCCCGATCGAGCACGACGAGCAGGATCAGGATAAGCCCCGACACGACCTGCTGGACGTATGCGGGAACGGATTGGAACTCCATCGCGATGGTCAGCGAGCCGATCGTCAGCACGCCGCCAAGCGTGCCGAGCGCGGATCCCTTGCCGCCTTCGAGGCGGGTTCCGCCGACCACGACCGCGGCAATGACGGCGACCGTCAGCTCCGAGCCGAAGACGGGCGAACCGGTGTTCGTGACGAGGCTCTGGAGAACGCCTGCGAGACCGGCGAGCGTGCCGGCGAAGACGAAGCCCAGAAAAACGATGCGATCGGAGGCGATGCCGCTCTCCTTGGCTGCCGCCGGATTGGACCCCACCGCAAAGACATTTCGGCCCGGTATGGTACGCGTCAACCAGACATGCAGCAGCACGATCAGAACGATGAACAGCGCACTGCGGATAGTGAAGGTTTCGAGATGGATCTTGGCGAACGCCAGCGAAAGCATGATGTCGGTGCCGGTCACCGGCTGGCTGTCGGTGATCCAATGCGCGAGCGAGCGGAAGATCAGCATCGTCGCCAGGGTCAACACCAGCGAGTTCACCTTCAGCCCGACGACCAGCGCGCCGTTGATGGCGCCTGCCAGCATGCCGACCAGGATACCGACAAGTGCGGCGGGCAGGATGCCGATCTCGCGCTGCAGGATTACCGACATGATTCCCGCCAGCGCGAACACCGCGCCGCCGGAGAGGTCGATCTGGCCGGCGACCAGAAGCACCGTAAGTCCAATGGCGATCAGGCCGATCGTCGCCGCCCGGTCGAGGCCGAGTCCGAGGGTCGATGCGGAGAAATAACCCGGAACCACCAGGGCGGAAATAATCAGCGTCAGGCCGAGGATGATCACCACCCTGTGCCGCGAGGCAAGCGCCAGGAAGCGCATCACGCCACCCCCCGCTTGCGCAATACCACATCCATGCCGACGGCGCCGACGATGAGGATGCCGAGGACAAAACCCTGGATCGGTGTGCGCACGCCGTCGAGCACCATGACGTTGGTCAAAAGCTGCACGAAGATCAGGCCCGCGATCGCCCTCGGCACCGAGCCGAAACCGCCGATGATCGACACGCCGCCGACCACGACCGCGGTGATTGCGCTGAACTCGTAGCCGGCGCCGATCAGCGGCCGCGCGCTTTGCAAGGTCAGGCCCAGCAGGCCGCCGCTGACGCCCGAAGCCAACGCCGTGATCACGAACGCACCGGCCTTCACCGCCTCCACCGGCACCGCGCTCGCCTCGGCGGCGCGGTAATTGCCGCCCGTGGCGAGCGTCCACCTGCCCCAGAAAGAGCGCGAGAGGACGAAATGGCCTATGAGAGCGATCAGCAGGAAAATCAACACCACGACCGGGACGCCAAAGAGCCGGCCCTTGGCGAATTCGGCCGAAGCGGGATTGTTGCCATAGACGATGACGCCGCCGACGGCCGCCTGCACGATGCCCAGCCCGATGGTGCCGATGCCGAGCGTGGCGATGATGGGATTGATACCGACATAGCCGACCAGCACGCCGTTGAGCAGGCCGATAAGGCCCGCAAGCGCCACCGCCAGGACGAAGGCAGGAACCGGCCCGATCATTGGCTGCAGCCCGAGCGAAAGGATGGCCCCGCAGGCGATGGCGGCCGGCACCGACAGGTCGGCCAAGCCGCCGGCCACGAGCACGAAAGTCATGCCGACGACGACGATGCCGACAATGGACATCGAGGTCAGGACGTTGAGCAGATTGCCTGTGGTGAAGAAGGCGGGGCTGACGAACGAGCCGTAGAGCATCACTGCAAGTATGGCAAAGCCAAGCCCCGCCTTGGACAGGACATCGGCAAGCCTGCTGCCACGCGTGAAGCGGTCATTGCGGGTCGCCGCGCTGGTCTCCATGGCCGCATCAGTCATGCCGCCTCCTCCCCCGTCGCCAGCGCCATGATGCGCTCCTCGCTCAGTTCGGCGCGGGCGAGCGGCTCCGATGCACGGCCGTCGCGCATCACCACGACGCGATCGCAGACGCCGAGGATTTCGGGCAGTTCCGACGAGATCATCACCACCGCCATGCCGTCGGCCACGAGCCGGCCGATGATGCTGTGGATTTCGGCCTTGGCGCCGACGTCGACGCCGCGCGTCGGCTCGTCGAGGATGAGTACGGAGGGCTTGGCCGCGAGCCATTTAGCGATGACCGCCTTCTGCTGGTTGCCCCCCGACAACAGGTCGATGCGCCGCTCCCCGTCGGGAGGCGAAATGGAAAACTGCTTCACATAGGTCGCCGCCAGCGAACGGTCGGCGCTGCGCCTGATGCGGCCGAAGCTGGTCAGACGCCGCAATATCGGCAGGCTGATGTTCTCGCGGACCGACATGCCCGGAACGATGCCGTCGCCCTTGCGGTCCTCGGGAACGTAGGCGATCCCGGCTCGCACCGCCTCGGAAGGAGAGTTGATGGCGACCTTGCGCCCGTTGACGCTGACCGTTCCCTCCACCAGCCGCGACAGGCCGAAGATGGCGCGCGCTACCTCGGTGCGGCCCGCCCCGACCAGTCCGGTCAAGCCCAGTATCTCGCCAGCGCGCACATCGAAGCTGACATCGCGGAAATGCGCCCCGTCGCCGATGCGTTCGACACGCAGCACGGACTTGCCGATCGCGGCTGGGCTTTTCGGGAACACGTTGCTGACCTCGCGGCCAACCATCAGCCTGATCATTTCGGCCGCGGTTATGCCGTCTATCGGGCGGGTCTCGATCATTGAGCCGTCGCGCAGCACGGTCACCTCGTCGGCGATCTCAAGAACCTCCTTCAGCCTATGGCTGATGTAGACGATGGCGATGCCGTCATCGCGCATCTTGCGAAGGATCCGGAACAGCGCCGCGGTTTCGTGCTCGCTCAGACTCGACGTCGGCTCGTCCAGCACGATGATCCTGGGCTGCGCCGCATAGGCCTTGGCGATCTCGACCAGTTGCTGCTGGCTGATCGACAGGTCGCCGAGCCGCTCGCGCGGGTTGATAGCCGCGCCCAGCTCGTCGAGGACGGCGGCGGCCTTCCTGACCATTTCGCCCTTGCGCAGCCAGCTGCATCTGCCGGGCATGCGGCCGAGATAAACGTTCTCCGCGACGGTCAGGTCGGGAACAAGATTGATCTCCTGATGCACCATGCGGATGCCGAGCGCCTGGGCGTCGGCGGGACGCCGCATGCGCACTTCGGCGCCGCCGACGAGGATTGTGCCGGCGGTCGGAGCATAGGATCCGTTGAGCACCTTCATCAGCGTCGACTTGCCGGCGCCATTCTCGCCGACGACCGCATGGACGGTGCCGAACCGGACGGCGAAATTGACGTTCGACAGGGCCTTCACGCCGGGAAAAGTCTTGGAGATGCCTCTCATGTCCAGGGCACAAACGGCGGCACTCATCTAGGCTTGGTCCTCCCTGGTAGCATGCGGCCGGTAGCGTTATGTTAGTATAATGGACTTCCAGGCACGGTTCGGCCCACCTCGAGCCGGCCCGAAGGCCCCCTTCAGCGCATCCGCACCAGGCACTTCATCATAGACTGAAAATCACGCAACGGGCGGCACTATTGCACTAATATAATAGTTCTGGCAAGCTGGATCTGACCGCTCCGTCACTGGCGTCGGATCGCAACGAGCCCCGCGTCGCATGCAGGTGCATTCCGTTGACATTCGAATAATTTTGCCATTTCAGGTGGACGAACGATGGGATTTTCCATGGATCTAGATCCTTCGACCCTCAATCGAGCCCTCCCGCTGCGCGACCAGATCTACAACAAGATCCGCAACATGATAGTCGTCGGACGGCTGAAACCGGGTGAGGTCATCAACGAGGTCGCCATCGCCGAAGCGCTGGGCGTCTCGCGCACGCCCGTGCGCGAAGCGGTCAAGCGCATCAGCGACGAAGGGCTCGTCAAGATCCTGGCGCAGACCGGCACCTACGTTGCTCCCATCAGCCGGGCCGACCTCGAGGAAGCCTATGTCATTCGGCGTGCATTGGAGATGGAGAGCGCCAGGCGCGCCGCCGCCAAGCTGACGCCGGCCGCCAGTGAATTGCTGGAAGACAATATGGCCGCGCATAAGCTCGCCATAGCGCGCGGCAGATACGCCACAGCGATTCAGCTCGACGACGTCTTTCACCGCACCATCGCCGAAATATGCGGTTTGCCGATGATCTGGCGCGCCGTCGACATCTCCAAGGCGCAGATGGACCGCGGCCGCTATCTCGCTATTCCGAAGCCCGGCTATGGCGAGCAGACGATCGAACAGCACGAAGCCATTCTGGACGCGCTGAAGCGTCACGATGCCGAGGGCGCCGCAAAGGCGATGGAACATCACCTCGAGACGTCATTTCGCAACACGCTCGAAGTCGCCGCCGAGCTTCTCGACTGACGACCTCGACTGAGCGCCGAGACGGGCGGCGCAGGTTCCAGGTCCATTCAGCGTCGGCTTGTGACCTGCCATCCGGCGGTTTGCGAGGCCCGGTGAGCCGTGTTCGCAGCTTGACCGTTGACATTCTATTATATTAGTATTCTGATCCATTCGACGGCATTGTGCCGGCGGGGCTTTTTCAGAGTTTGTAATGGCGCGGTTCATCCAGCTTTCGCATGCCGACAACATCCTTCTGGCGGTCGATCCGCTGAAGATCGGCGACAAGGCAGGCGACGTGCCCGCCAAGGCGCGCATACCGCGCGGACACAAGATGGCGTTGTGCGACATCGGGTCGGATGAGCCGGTCGTGAAATATGGGCAGACCATCGGATTCGCCCTCGGACCGATCGCTGCCGGCGATTGGGTTCACGAGCAATGTGTATCTGCGCAATTTCGAACGCGACTATCTGTTCGGCACCAACGCCAGGCAAACGCCTGTCGTCCCTGACGCCGAGCGCGCGACCTTCATGGGTTACCGCAGGCCGAGCGGTAAAATCGGGACGCGCAACTTCATCGCTGTCCTGACTTCGGTGAATTGTTCGGCCAGCGTCGCCCGCTTCATCGTGGAAGAGATCAACCGCCGCGGTATCCTGCGCGACTATCCCAATGTCGACGGCGTGATCTCACTCGTCCATGGCACCGGCTGCGGCATCGACACCAAGGGCCCCGCTTACGACCTCCTGAAGCGCACGCAGTGGGGTTTTGCCACGAATCCCAATGTCGGCGGCGTGCTGATGGTCGGGCTTGGCTGCGAAGCGTTCCAGATTCCGCGCTGGATGCAGTCCTATAATATCGAGGAGAGCACGACCTTCCGCACGATGACCATCCAGGAGACCGGCGGCACACGCAAGACGGTCGAGGCCGGGGTGAAGGCGATCCTCGATATGCTGCCCACCGTCAACGCCGCGCAAAGGACGCCGCAGCCGGCCTCCGAACTGGTGCTCGCGCTGCAATGCGGCGGGTCGGACGGCTATTCCGGCATCAGCGCCAATCCGGCGCTTGGCGCCGCGGTGGACCTGCTTGTCGCGCAAGGCGGCACGGCGGTGCTGTCCGAGACGCCGGAGATCTACGGCGCCGAACATCTGCTGACCATGCGTGCGGAAAGCCGCGCGATCGGCGAGAAGCTGATCGAGCGTATCCGCTGGTGGGAGGACTACACCGCAAAGCACGACATGGAAATGAACAACAACCCGTCTCCCGGCAACAAGCTCGGCGGGTTGACGACGATCCTGGAGAAGTCGCTCGGCGCGTCCGCCAAGGGCGGGACGACCAATCTGCGCGCGGTGCTGGAATATGCCGAACCGATCAACGAACGCGGCCTCGTCTTCATGGACACGCCGGGCTACGATCCGGTCTCGGCCACCGGCCAGGTTGCCGGCGGCGCGAACATATTGTGCTTCACCACCGGGCGCGGTTCGGCCTTCGGCTGCAAGCCGACACCCTCGATCAAGCTTGCCTCCAATTCCTTCATTTTCGAGCAGATGCGCGAAGACATGGACATCAATTGCGGGGACATCCTCGACGGCGTCACGCTGGACGACAAAGGCCAGGAGATCTTCGCAGAGCTCCTGCGCGTAGCTTCGGGCGGGCGTACCAAATCGGAATCGCTGGGCTACGGCGATAATGAGTTCGTGCCCTGGAACCTCGGCGCTACCATGTAGCGACATCGCCCGCCCGCAACAGGCAACCTCAATTCTCTCAACCAGAAAGAACGCTCGGCATGAACAGGATCGATCTTGACGGCCAACACGCCGTGGTCACCGGAGGCGCGCAAGGCCTCGGCTTCGCGATGGCCAAACGCTTCGTCGCCTCCGGCGCGACGGTCACCTTGTGGGACGTCGACGAGGCGCGCCTCGAAACGGCCAAGCGCGACCTTGGCAAAGCCGCCACGACCCTGGTCGTCGACATTGCGGATTGGGAGACGGTGGACGCCGCGCGGGCAAAAACCGAGGAGAGCGCCGGGAAAATCTCCATCCTGGTCAATTCCGCCGGCGTTGCCGGTCCCGCCGCCCCGCTCGACAGCTACGACATAGAGACGTGGAAGAAGATCATCGACATCAACGTCAACGGCACTTTCTATGTCAACCGCGCCGTGGTGCCCGGGATGAAGTCGCGCAATTACGGGCGGATCGTCAACATCGCTTCCGTCGCCGGCAAGGAGGGCAATCCCAACGCCGCCGCCTATTCCGCTTCGAAGGCGGCGGTCATCGGCATGACCAAGTCGCTCGGCAAGGAGCTCGCTCAGTATGACATTGCGGTCAACTGCATCTCGCCGGCCACCGCGCAGACCCGAATCCTCGAACAGCTCACGCCCGAGCACATCGAATACATGCGCTCGCGCATCCCACGCGGCCGTCTGCTGGAGGTCGACGAGGCCGCCGCCATGGTCGCCTGGCTCGTCTCAAAGGAAAACAGCTTCACCACCGCCTCGACCTTCGACCTGTCGGGCGGGCGCACGACCTATTAATCGAATACGGGCGAAACCCTCTTCGCCGTGCGGCGCGCCGGTACACCGGCACTTGCTGCGTCACGGAGATGCGGCCGCGTCGCCGGCGAAGACTCGAGTTGCCTGGAGCTGGGGGCGCAGCATCAGGTAGAACGCGACGGCGTGCGTGATCATCAGCAGTGGGACATAGATTACGGGGATCGCGTATGTGGCGCCTAACTCCCCCGCCACCGCAGGAAGACCGGCCTGGCTCCCGTGATAGTAGTCGACGCCGATATCGATCGTTCCAACGAGGTTGAAGGCGACGACGAACAACCAGAACAGCGGACGTATCCTTATCGTCAGAAGCGCCAGCATGGCCAACACGCCGGTTGCGAAGTCGCCATAGGCGGCGAAGGTGGCGAAATCAGCCGGCAAATTGGGCCCGACGACGCCTGGAATGATGAAGACAAGCCCGAAGAAGCGGAAGCTGTGCAGCGTGGCGATAGCGCGTTGCGCCTCGACCCCGGTCAACGATCTGAGCCGGGGCAAGATATACACGCCGACGCAGAGCAGCCAAGGGACGTAGCCTAGAGCGAGGTGTAGCAGGAAAATGGTTGCAGGCGACATATGGCCTCCCAAGAGACGTTGATTCACGCGGCCTCGAACACGGCCGTCAGGATGCCGAGCCGGCCTTCCATGAGATTCCGTCCGAGGTTGGACGCCAGCTCCGACATGTCCGGCCCCATGACCACGCCAAGGTTCGGCGACAGCAGTGGCCCCGACGCGCGCAGTTGGGCGATCCAGGCCTTGGCGGCTTCGGTGTCGTCCTGCCAGGCCAGCGCGCGGAAACCGGCCGTTTCAATTGCGCTGCGGGTCGCCGCGGCCGTCAGGAGAAAGCTGGTTGCGGGCAGCCGCGCCCAGGGGACGGGATAATGCGGCTCGCCGCCGTTCGACACGACGTCGAAGGTCGCGAACCTGCCGCCCGGTTTCAGCACCCGCCGGATCTCGCGATAGAGCCGCGCCCGGTCGGCGATGTTCATGGCCACATGCTGCAGCAGCGCGACATCGAAACGGCCGTCGTCAAGTGGAAGCTGCAATGCGCTGCCAATCTGGAACGACACCTGTTCGCTCTGCCCAGTGCGTTCCGTCAGATAGCGCGCTGCGGCCACGAACGGCTCGCTGAGCTCAACACCCGTAACCCGGCAGCCATAGGTCGCGGCAAGAAAACGCGCCGGCCCGCCGACGCCGGAGCCGACATCCAGAACCGACATGTCGGCCGTGATCCCGGTCAAGCTGGCAAGCTCGGCAGTCGCGGCAAGTCCCCGGGTGTGAAACTGGTCGAGAGCGGCCAGTTGCCGGGGCATCAGCCGCTGATCCTCCGGCCCGAAGGCGGCGAGCGCTGCCTTAAGCCGTTCGGTCAGGCCCGTCGCGCGGTAGTGGTCGCGCACGCCATCAAGCGCGTCGGCAAGGGGTCTCCCAAGATCGTTGTCCAGTATCCTGCGGCTCGACATCGGTGCGCCTCCTGATTTGCAAGGTGCAATCTACGCCCGCTTCCAGCGGTCGACTATTCGCGATAATGTTGATGGGGCATGAAGCAGAACTTCACGGTCCGGAAAGGTGCGCTCGACGGCGTGGAGGCGTTCCTCGGCGTCGCGCAGCACCGCAGCTTCCGAAAAGCGGCCGCGGAGCTCGGCGTCACGCCATCGGCAATCAGCCAGGCGGTGCGCGCGCTCGAGGCGCGCGTCGGCGCGGCGCTCTTCATGCGCACGACGCGCAGCGTCGGCCTGACCGAAGCCGGGGAACGGTTCCTTTCGCGCGCAAAGCCCGCTTTCGAGGAACTGGTCGCCGCCACCGAGGTCGCACGTGAGCTCGGGCAGCGGCCGACCGGGCTGTTGCGCCTCTCTGTGCCGCGCGCCGTGGTGCCGATCCTGCTGGAGCCGCTGGTGGCATCCTTTTGCCAGGCCTATCCCGAAGTAGAGGTGGAGATCGCCGCAAGCGGTGAGTTGGTCGACCTGGCGGCCGACGGGTTCGACGCCGGCATCCGGCTCGGCCAGTTTATCGCCGCCGACATGGTCGCGGTTCGGCTGACGCCGCCGTTCCCGCTCGTGGTCGTCGGCAGCCCTGGCTATCTGCGCCGGCAGAAGCGGCCGGAGCGGATTGACGATCTGCGCGGCCATGCCTGCCTGCGCATGCGCCGCTCGAACGGATCGATCGCGCCCTGGCCCTTCATCGACGGCAACAAGACCGTCGAGGCAATCGTCTCCGGGCCGCTGGTCGCGCATGACTACCCGACACTGCTTGGCGCCGCGATCCAAGGAGTGGGACTTGCACAGGTCCCCGGCCCTCTCACCGAGGCCCCGATTGCCGACGGCCGGTTACAAGCGTTGCTCACGCCCTTCGCCGTCACGACGCCGGGAGTTTTTCTGTACTATCCCGACAAACGCCAGGTCCTGCCCAAGCTGCGCGCGTTCATCGAGCATGTGAAATATCGGGGAACGGACGCCGAAGGCGCGCAAACTCCCTGAGGCCAACCGCTCTCGATGACGGGCTTGCCTGCCCGTGCCGCGCTAATTGGCGCGAAGGGCCGCAATCACCGCGGCGGTAACTTCGGCGGTGCTCGCGGTGCCGCCGAGATCCGGGCTGAGATACTCCGCGCGGTCCGTGACAATTTCGATGGCAACCATGAGGCGCCGCGCCGCGGCCTGCTCGCCGAGATGCTCAAGCATCAGGCTCGCCGTCCAGAACGATCCGAGCGGATTGGCGACGCCCTTGCCGGTAATGTCGAAGGCCGAACCATGGATGGGTTCGAACATGGAAGGTCGGCTGCGCGAGGGATCGATGTTCGACGTCGAGCCGATGCCGAGTGATCCGCCTAAGGCAGCGGCCAGGTCGGAGAGGATATCGGCATGCAGGTTGGTCGCCAAAACCGTGTCGATGCTGCCGGGTTTGTTGACCATGCGCTGGGTCATGGCGTCCACCAGCATCCAGTCGACGCTGAGACCGGGATAGTCGCGAAGCACGCCGCGCACGACTTCGTCCCACAGCACCATGCCGTGGCGCTGCGCATTCGATTTGGTGACGACGGTCAGAAGCTTGCGGGGACGCGACAGCGCAAGCTCGCAGGCGAAACGGGCGATGCGTTCTATCCCGGCGCGGGTAAAGACGGCGACATCCATGCCGACCTCGATGGGCAGTCCGCGATGGGCGCGACCACCGACGCCGGCATATTCGCCTTCACTGTTTTCGCGCACGATCACCCAGTCTATCTGCTTGCCGAGATCGGGCCGCAACGGGCCGGTCAGCCCGGGCAAGAGGCGCGTCGGCCGCACATTGGCATACTGGTCGAACCCCTGGCAGATGGCCAGGCGCAGGCCCCAGAGGGTGACGTCGTCGGGAAGGTTCGGATCTCCGACCGAGCCGAAATAGATCGCGTCGAAACCCTTCAATTGCCCGAGGCCGTCCTGCGGCATCATGCGGCCGTTGCGGCGGTAATAGTCGGAGCCCCAGTCGAAGCGCTTGAAGTCGAAGGCCAGACCCGGCTCGACAGCGGTCAGGGCTTCCAGCACCTTCACGCCGGCTTCGACGACCTCCGGCCCGATACCGTCACCACCGATGACAGCGATCCTATGCGAGGACATTTTCAGTTTCCTTCTCGATGGCAGCGACGATGGCGCTGGTCATTCCCTCGGTGTTGGCGGTTCCGCGTATGTCGCCGGTCCGCGTCTCGGGCCGCGCGAGCGCCGCAACAGTGGCCCCCGCCATCATGGAAGCCGCGCGAAGCGCCTCGGGAACGCCGCGGTTGTGGCCAAGCCATTGCAGCAGCATGCGGGTGGATTCGATCATCGCATAGGGATTGACGACGCCCTTGCCGGCGATATCGGGCGCGGACCCGTGCGCCGCCTGCGCCATGGCTATATCGCCTTCGCCGATACACAGGCCGGGCGCCATGCCGAGGCCGCCGACGAGGCCGGCGGCCTCGTCGCTGAGGATGTCGCCGAACATATTGGTGGTGACGACGACATCGAATGTCTGTGGATCCCGCAACAGCCGCATGGCGAAGGTGTCCACTATCACCTCGTCGACGGCGACATCGGGGAATTGCTCGGCGGCCCGATAGCACTCCTCCACGAACATGCCGCAGCCGAGCTTGAACACGGTGTCCTTGTGAACGATCGTCAACTTCTTGCGCCTGGTTCTGGCAAGTTCGAGTGCCGCCTTGGCGACACGGTAGCTGCCGGCGCGGGTGATGACGCGAACCGAAATGGTCGTGTCGTGCGTTGGCCGGAATTCTCCTGAACCGGCAACGACATTGCGATCAGGCTGAAAGCCCTCGTTGTTTTCCCGCACGATGACGAGATCGACGTCGTCGAACAGCGCGCCGAGACCGGGAAAGGAGCGCGTCGGCCGGACATTGGCAAAAAGGCCGAAATGCTTGCGCAGGATCGGGTGCGGATTGATGGCGCCAGTCACCTTTGGATAGGCCCGATGTCCGATCGGCCCGAGTATGAAGCCGTCCAATGTCGAAAGCGTCTCGAGCGTGCCGTCGGGCATGGTCGATCCGTGCGTGTCGAGCGCCGCGCGGCCGATCGGCATCGGGCGCCAGTCGATGTCAAGGCCGCTGCGCGCGGCGGCGGCCCTGGCGACGCGCACGGCGGCAGGCACGATTTCGTGTCCGATGTCGTCGCCATTGAGGATGCCGATCGTGAGATGGGCCATCGGCCGACCTTTCTGAATTGCCGGCCGCGGCTCTGCCGTCGCGGCCCCTTGGAGATCTGTCAGCCGGCCTTGGCGACGAGGCTCATCAGCCGCTCCAGCGAGGGCTGCCGCTCCAGGTCGCGCACCAGCGCGACGACCTCGTCCGCCGCCGAACGGGCAAGACGGGCATGAGCCGCATTGTCCCTGAACTTGTCGGCAACCTCCTCGTAGCTCATCGGGTTGGCCGGACTGCCCTTTCCGAAGTCGGCTTCGCCGTGAATGACACGGCCGTCATTCAGCGTGACATCGATGATCGTCGTCATCTTGTGATAGCCGGCCTTCTCGGCCTTTTCATCGATTACGAAATCCACTTTGTCGATCATGGCTTTGACATCGGCCCGCTGCGTCGTCGCGTCGGTGAACTCGCCAAGTCCGGCCTTGCCGTCGAGCAGCAGGATGGCCATGCAGAACTCCATCGAGAACTTGGCCTGGAGTTCGTCATGCGGATTGTGATGGATCAGGGCATTCGGCATGTTCGAGTTGGTGCCGACCCGCACGCGCTTCACGTCAGCGGCCTTGATATCATTCTCACGGATAAGGCGCGCCATCTCGGTCATGCCGGGATGGGTCAAGGACCCCGAGGGATGCGGCTTGATCGAGATGCCGGGGTCGGCGAACGTCCACGGCGCGCCGAGGCGTCCACGGATGGCGTTCTCGTCGTAACCGCCGCCGGCGGCCTGGAAGAAGCCGCGCGGGGCCTCCAGAATCTTGTCGGTGGCAGTCCATCCATGGGCGGCGAACTGCGCGGCGGCGACCCCGCTTTCCGATGCGCGCCCTGCATGGAACGGCTTGGTCATCGTGCCGAAATTCTCGCGCAGGCCGGCCGACTGACTGCCGGCGATCGAAAGAGCGCGCGCCGTGGTCTTGGCATCGAAGCGAAGCAGCGAGGCCGCGGCCGAGGCGGCGGCGAACGTGCCGCAAGTGGCCGTCGCGTGAAATCCTGTCTGATAGTGGCGAGGCGCGATCGCTTCGGCGATCTTGCACTCGACCTCGACCCCGAGATGGTAGGCTAGCATGACCTCCCTGCCCGAGGCGCCCACCAGTTCGCCGACGGCCAGTGCCGCGGGCAACGCCGGCGCAGTCGGATGCGTCAGCAAGCCATAGACGCGATCGGAAGCGACGGCCAACTGGGTGTCGTCATAATCATCGGCATGGATGCCAACGCCATTCGCAAATGCGGCAAAGCGCGGCGCAACCTTGCGGCCCGCGCCGATCACCGTCGCGGCGCCAGGCATCAGCCCGAGTTCGTCGAGATGGCGGCGGACGAGGTCGCCGCTTTGCGCGACGGAGCCCGAAAGAGCAAGTCCGATGCCGTCCAGTATCGACTTCTTGCCGAGAGCGATGACGTCATCCGGCAGATCCTGCGGAGTGGCTGCTGCGACGAACTCCGCCACGTATTTCGTGAGACCTGCCTGTGCCATGTCGTGCATTGAAAATCCTCTTTGTCGACCGTGCCTCGAACCAAGAACCCGCTCGCGCGGGCCCTTGCTTGCCAGGGTTGCGAGCAGGACTAAGAAGGCAGTTTTGGTAAACTGTCAACAATTTTTTGTCGACAAAATGAGGACCGGCCGGACTGATCTGTGGGACGGAAATGACGAGCGCAGACCATAAACGGCGCATTCCGGCGCTTCAGCGGCGAATTCGCCTTCTTCCGAGAAGCGTCTCTACGGCGGTCAGTCCGAAGCGTGTCGCAAAGCCACGGTTGCCCGGCGCGTGCGCGAGGTTCCGTTGACGATGTGCTCGCGCCCGGCTGCGAAGGCCCGCTGCGGATCACGCGCGGCAACGGCCTCCACGATCGCCCGGTGCTCGCGATTGGATATGTCGAGCACGTCGCCACTCGCCAGTGCGCGGTAGCGCTGGATGTGGAGTTCCCGTGCAAGGCCGAGATAGATCTGCGCCAGGCGGCCGTTGCCGCACATCCTCGCCAGTTCCGAATGGAACTCCAGATTGACCGGATAATACTGGCTCACCTCGCCGATCTTCGCCAGTTCGTCCATGCGGTCGACGAGCGCACGCAATTTGGCAATTTCGGGATCGGTGATCTTCTCCGCGACGCTCATGGTCATGCAGGCGAAGATGCAGGCGCGTGCTTCCGACACATCGCGGGCTTCATCTTCGCTGAGCTCGCGCACGAAGAAGCCCCGGTTGGGGATCACCTGGATCAGCCCCAGAGCCGCAAGCGCGCTGCAAGCTTCCCGGATCGGCCCCCGACTGACCTTGAGCTGCTGGGCCAGCGCGTTTTCGTTGATCCGTTCGTTGGGCGTGAATTCTCCCTCGACGATCATTCGCTCTATTTCGTGCTGCACGACATTGGCGAGCGAGCGCGTGCGCAAAAAGTCGATGGGCGAAAATCCCGACATGTTTTCGGTTTCGTTAGCCATTAGCCCGAATTCCGTTCAATGCCCCGCGGACGACACGATTTGCCTGATCCGGCCTGGCTGGCCGCGAACACTTTGCCTGGGCATCATCCACGGTTTGATCTCCTTCGTCCAATTGATGCCGACGGCATCCAAGCAGGACCATGACTGAGACATACTTCCTCTTGTCAAGCGAAACGCGGACAATTGCTGTGGAATCAAGACCGCATCCACCTCAGCCACCGCTCCTCGAAGGCGCTCCGCCGAGAACCGGGACCTTGTTCGCAATAAAAACAACGGTGAACGAAACCACCAGCAGCAAGATGCCGAGCACCGCAATCGCTCCGTAGTCGCCGCTCTCGTTGAGGTCGTAGATGATGACTGAGACCAGCTTGGTCTGCGCCGTCGTCAGAAGCACGGTCGCCGACAATTCCCGGAAGGTGCCTATGAAGACGAAGCACCAGGCCGCGATCAGGCTGGTGCGCAGCAACGGCGCCGTGATCTGCCATAAGGTCTTCAGGCGGGTGGCGCCGAGAATGCGGCTGGCTTCCTCCAGTTCCGGATGCACGCCATGGAATGCCGATGACAATTGCTGATAACCGGCCGGAAGCTCGATCGTCAGGAAGGCGATCAGCAGGATCCACAAGGTACCGTAGAGACCGAATGTCGGGTTGGCATAGGCGAGGAAAAGCCCGACGCCGAGCACGATGCCCGGAATGGCTATCGGCGCGGTTGCCAGCACGCCCAGAAATGCCGCGCCCGGCGCGGCGCGGCGCGCAACCAGATACGACACCACAAGCGCGATGCCGGTCGCGATCGTTGCCGTCGACAAACCAAGGATCAAGGTGTTCCAGATGGCCAGCCGCGTGCTGGAAAATTCGAAGAGCACGAAATGGAAATTATGGAGCGTCAACGAACTCCAGCTCAGCGGCTCGGAAATATTGTGCGTCAGAGCCACTTTGAGCAGGGCCAGATAGGGAAACAGGACCGTCACGCACAGGATGAACAACACATATGCGCCGGCCAGCCATTTCCAGTTGCCCAGCTTCACGCGCCGCGGCGTGCCGCTCTTGCCGCCGAGCACGGTATAGCCGCGGCGCCCGAGCAGCCATCTCTGCCCCCAGAGCAGGAGCATGGTGACCACGAGCAGGGGCACGGCACTGGCCGCGGCGAGATCGAGCCGCGGCGGAAACTGGAAATAGCTCCAGATCTTGGTGGTGATGACGTGGAAGCCGGCCGGCAGCGCCAGGATCGCCGGCGAGCCGAACATGGTGAAGGCCTGGACGATGGCCACCAGGGACCCGGCCAGCATGGCAGGCAGCACCATGGGCAGCGTCACCCGCCGCAATGTCGTGCCGGGCTTGCCGCCGAGGATCGCCGATGCTTCCTCCAGGTCGGACGGCACCTTGTCGAAGGCGTTGGCCACCAGCGTGAAGACGAAGGGAAACGAATAGCAGGTGACCGCGAAGACCAGCCCGGTGAAGGTGTAGATATCGAACAGGCTTTGCGACTGGTCGAGACCGAAGGCCCAGCGGTAGATATTGTTGAGAATACCGCTGTTCGGCGCGGCCAGCATTGCCCAGGCAATGGCGCCCAGGAAGGGCGGCGTCACGAACGATGCCGTCACCAGACTGCGGACAAGGCGCTGCCCCGGCATGTCGGTGCGCGCGACAAGCCAGGCCAGCGGCGTGGCGACGAGACACGAGAACAGGCCGACGCAGCCGGCCATGCCAAGTGCGATGAGGAACGCCCTGCGAATTGTGGCGTCGGTAAAGAGGCGGGCGAAATTCGCCAGGGTCAGGGAACCCGCCTTGTTGGTGATGCTGTAGTAGCCCAGCCAGAACAACGGCAGCAGCACCAGCACGCACAGGATGCCGGCCAGCAGCACGAAAAGAGGTGTCGACAAATCGAACCTGCCGAGGCGCCGCCTTGTGGCGGAATCGGGGGACAATGCAGCGATGGTCACCTGGTCACCTCTGAGCTTGATCTGATATCGGCAGAACACCCCCGGCCCGACCCGGGATCTTGCGATGTCGCCCACGACGACATCGCAAAATCATTTCATTCTGCCACCGGTCCAACTTGACGGCGAACCGCTACTCACGTGCCGAAATACTCTTCGTATTTCTGCTTGATCTCTTCGATGGCGTCGCGAACGTTCGCCGGATCGGACTCAAGCAGCTTGATCTGGGAAAGCGGCGTGCGGTTGGATTTTTCCTTCACGTCCGGCCGAACCGAACGCAGACCACCGAAATCGTCGTTCAATTGCTGGGCTTCCTGCGAGAACATGAAGGAATAGAAAAGCTTGGCTGCGTTTGGATGAGGAGCGTAAGCCAGGATGGCGGCGTTGCCGTAGGCGATGGAGGTTCCTTCCGCCGGATAGACCGCCTTGATCGGCACGCCTTTGTCCTGGAGGATGAACACGTTGTACTCATTGCCATCAGCCTGGATCGGGCGCTCGCCCTGGGCAAGGACCTTCGGCGGCTCCGTCGAGGACTGGACCTGCATGACGCCCTGCTTGCCCAGTTTCTCGAAATAGTCCCAACCGAGAAGCTGGCTGAGGGCATAGGTCGCGGTCATCACGTTGCCGCTGTAGCCAGGATGCGACTTGACCAGCTTGTCCTTGTATTTGGGATCGAGCAGATCGGTCCAGGTCTTTGGTGCGTCCTCTTCCTTCACCAAGTCGGTCCGGTAGGCGATGACGGTCAGCGTGGCGCGGAAAGCCGCATAGAGCCCGTCGGGGTCACGATCCTTTTCCGGCCACATCTTGGCCACGTCCTCGGGAACGGCCGGCGTCAGCCAGTTCTGATCCTTGAATGTGAGGAAGTGGGATGCGTCGGAGGTCTCGATGACATCGGCATTGTGGATGCCGCTCGAATATTCCTGCCCTATGCGCTGAAAGACGCGCTCGGAACCGGCCCTCTCCACCTGGACCTTGATGCCCGGATAATGCGCCTCGAAGGCGGAGCCCAGTTTCTCGGCAACCTGCACGTCGGTGGAGGTGTAGTAGACGACCGAGCCCTCCTTGGTTGCCGCGGCAACCAGCTCGTCCGTCACATGATAGGGCTCCGGCGGGGCGGCCCAGGCCACCTGGCTCCACGCCAAGGCTGCCAAAAGCGCGCCTGCTGCGACTTTCGTGTTCGACATTTCTCTCTCCCTTTAGTGCGCGAGCGCCCGGCAGCGATCAGGTGGGCAATGAAGCCAGATTTGCTGGTTTTCCGGGACCGCGACATCGACGGGCGCAATCGCCCGCACGGTTTCGCCACCTGATAGATTGACGAGATAATCGCGATGCGACCCAAGATAGACCTGGCGCAGCACCTTTCCGGTGGCCCAGTTGCTCGGATCGCCTTTCGGCTTCTCGTTCGTGAGGTGCAGGTCGTGATGCCGCACCGACACCGCGGTCTGGCCGTTGGAGGCGTAGTCGCCGCTGCCGCAGCGCAGCACCAAACCATTGCCGCAATCGACGGTGTCCGTTCCGATCCGCTTGCCCTTGAAGATGTTGGTGCCGCCGATGAACTGCGCGACGAATTCCGAGCGCGGTCGTTCGTAGATGTCCTCGGGAGAACCAGCCTGCTCGACATTGCCCTGGTTCATCACCACGATGACATCGGCGGCGGTCATGGCCTCGGTCTGATCGTGAGTGACGTAGACGGTCGTGTAGCGGAACTCGTCGTGAAGCCGACGGATTTCAAACCGCATCTCCTCACGAAGATTGGCGTCGAGATTGGAAAGCGGCTCGTCGAGCAGCAGCGTCTCCGGCTCGATGACAAGGGCCCTGGCAAGGGAAACACGCTGCTGCTGACCGCCCGACAATTCGCCCGGATAGCGCTCAGCCAGTTTTTCAAGCTTGGTCGCCTGGAGGATGCGACCGGCCTTCGCCTGAATGTCGCTCTTGCCCATACGGCGGAGCCGCAGGCCGTAGGCGATGTTCTCGAAAACCGTCATATGCGGCCAGAGCGCATAGCTTTGGAAGATCATCGACATGTTGCGGGCTTCCGGAGGCTCGCTGGCATGCGGCGACGACACCACACGGCCCCCGACGCGGATCTGACCATCCGACGGCTGAACGAACCCGGCGACCAGGCGCAAGGTGGTGGTCTTGCCACAGCCCGACGGGCCGAGCAGGCACACCAGCTTGCCCTTCTCGATAGAGAGGTCGACCTGATTGACGACGGTCAACTTCCCGTACCGCTTGGTCAGATTGTCGAGTTCCACAAAGGCCATGGGTCCTCCCGAACACTCACTCACAAGCGATGTGCCTGTGCCTCTTCCCCAAGGTCGATCTAATTTTGTTAATTGTCAACAATTAACTGACGACTATCTGCATTGCCGTTGAGAGCAGCGGCATTTGTCGGCCGGAATTGCCGGGCGCTTCGCGTGGAAACGGATCCGTGCGACGCGCTTCAGCTCTTCTCCATGCCTTGTCACTGTCCCAAAATTTGGGCGACATGCGTTATCCTACAGCCATCAGCAGGCTGCAAAAGAGGACCGATCCGACAACCATCAGCGTCAAGGGCCCCAAACGAACCCTACGCGCCGCAACGGCGACCATGATGGCCACGCACCAGGCGATCCAGCCGCCTTTCGCGTTGCTCAGGAGAGCCAAGACGCTGGACAGCACCAGCCCTGCGGCGAGCGGCGCCAAACCATAGACCAGGGCGCCTTGCCACGCCGCATCCGGACGGCTGTGCCAGAAATGCGCGATCACGATCACCAGCAGCGAGGACGGCGCAAAAATCGCGATCGTCGAAACGATAGCCCCCGCCCATCCGGCAAGGTGCCATCCCATCAGCGTGACGATCAGGGTTCCCGGTCCGGGTGCGACGCGGGAGATGGCAAACATGTCGAGGAAAGCCTTGTTGGTCAGCCAGTGCCTGTCATCGACGACGCTGTGCTGCAATTCGCCCAGAATGGAGGATCCGCCGCCGATGGCCATCAATGACAAGGGCGCGAACACCAGACACAGGGTAAGAAGCAGATCATCGTCTTTCATGCCGTTTTCTTACAAAGCCGATGCCGATGCCGATGGGCGCCAGCACCGCAACGATGGCGAGAGCAGAAAGATGAAAGACGGATGCACCGACCAGCGTGCAGGCAAACAGGACCGTTGAAATGACGTCGACGCAGGCATACCGCATGGCAAGATAGCCGACGGAAAGCGACAGTCCGGCTGCCGCGACGGCGAGGCCCGCAAGCAGCGCGCCGATCGCGGGATCGGCGCTGAGCCTCAGCACGACATTTCCTATCAGGATGATCGCGATGGCCGGGGGCAGCACCACTGCCAACAGCGCCACGAAGGCTCCGACGAAACCCCTGAGTTGATATCCGAGCCAGAGCGCCAGGTTTGCAACGTTGACACCGGGCAAGGACTGCGCAAGAGCTAGGCCGGACAGAAACTGCCGGTCGGTGAACCAGCCCCGATTCACCACGAATTCCGTGTGCATCATGCCGTTCACGCCCCCGCCAATGCTCGTGATGCCGAGCTTGGCAAACGCCAGGAAGAGTTCGAAAAGGCTTGGCGAAGGCAACGCATCCTTCACCAGCGGGATGTCCGCCTGAGGCATGAAACTCCGGTTTTCTCCAGCTTTCGGCCAGCAATGATCCTGCCTGTCAGTCGCACTGTATTCTGTTGACAGTTTGCAGTAAATAGTAGATCACGATCTCATGAGGGCCGAGCTTGAGTTTCTTCAGAACCACTCCCTGACGAGCGTCCTGCGGCGCGAGTTGGAGAGCCTCATCCTGTCGGGAGAATTCGCCCCGGGTGAAAGACTGAACGAGAATTCGCTGGCGACCCGCTTTTCGGTGAGCCGCGGTCCCATCCGCGAAGTGTGCCGCGCGCTTGCCGAGAAAGGGCTGCTCGAGCTTGTCCCCAACCGGGGCGTGTTCATGCGCAGGATCGGCGAGGACCAGGCCGCCGAGCTATACGACGTGCGTGCGGGGTTGTTCGCGTCGGCGGCGCGCCTCCTGGCCACGAAGGTCACGGCGGCGCATATTTCGGAACTCGAGCGCTTGCTCGATGGCATGGAGGAGGCGGTCGCCATGCATTCGCTCGATGCCTACTACCCACTCAATCTGGAATTCCACGATTCGATCCTGCGCTTCGCGGGCAACGGCCGGCTGCACAAGGCCTATTCCGAACTCGTCAAGGAACTGCACCTGTTTCGGGAGCGCGCGCTGCTGCAAGGCGGCGGCCTCTCCGTGTCCAATATTGAGCATCGCCGCATCGTTGCGGCATTGCGAAACGGCGACGCGACAGCCGCCATGGAGGCAGCCTTCCTGCATGTGCTGAGCGGCAAGAGCCGTATGACCCTGCCGGCAGCGGCCGTCCCTGGACATTCGAGCGGCAACGCGCCCGACACCGGGGATCTCGCATGAGCCGCACCGATTGGTCTCGAGAGATGCCTTCAATGGCAGTGGCCGGCCCGGACCGGTCCGACGGGAGCTTGGCATGAACGGCGGACGGGAACTTGCAGGCCGCGTCGCCATCGTAACGGGAGCCGCCCGCAATATCGGACGCATCATGGCGCTGGAGCTTGCTGGCGCCGGGGCCGCCGTGGTCGTGAACGCACGCAACTCCCAGGCTGAAGCCCAGTCCGTCGTCAATGAAATCGCAGCCGCCGGAGGAAAGGCCAAGGCCGTCCTGGCGGATGTCGTCGACCCAGGTGCCGTCGATGCCTTGGTCGGCGCGACCGTTCGGGAGTTCGGCGGCATAGACATTCTCGTCAACAGCGCCGCCGTACGACATGAAACCGCGTTCGAGGATATGAGCTTCACCGAATGGCGCGACGTGCTTTCGATCATCCTCGACGGCGCGTTCCTGACCGCCCATGCGGCGCTCCCGCACCTCAAGAAGTCAGGACAGGGAGCAGTGATCAACATCGGTGGCTTGTCGGCGCATACCGGCGCCGGCGGACGCGCTCATGTCGTGACCGCGAAGGCGGGCCTGTCCGGCTTCACGCGCGCGCTCGCCCATGACCTTGCCGGCGACGGCATTACCGTCAATTGCGTTTCGCCCGGCATGATCGACACAGTGCGGGCAGGCGGAGAACCCTCTCACCATGTCGGGAAACTGCCGCCGGTCGGCCGGCTTGGAACGCCGCGGGAAGTAGCCTTGCTCGTGCGCTATCTCTGCGGCCCCGCAGCCCGCTACATCACCGGCCAGACCGTTCACGTCAACGGCGGCGCCTTCATGGCGTGATCCGCGCCAATCACCAACAAAGCACGCCGGCAGGCAGTCCTGTGCAACGGCAATCCAGAGAGATCAAATGATTGACGTCACCGCCACACTGGCCCGCTATGTCGTGTCGGCATCCGCAGACAGCGTGCCCGGTAATGTCCGGCGCGAAGCGGTACGCTCCTTCCTCAACTGGACAGGCTGTGCGGTGGGCGGCTCGCAACATGCGAGCGTCGATATTGCGCTCGCGGCCGTGTCGCCGTTTGCCGGCAGGGATCAGGCTTCCATATTGGGCCGCGGCGAACGGCTGGACGCACTCAATGCCGCGCTTCTCAACGGCATCGCCAGCCATGTTTTCGACTTCGACGACACGCATCTGCGCACCATCATCCATCCCGCCGGGCCGGTCGCCTCCGCCATCTTGAGCCTTGCGCAGCTGCGGCCGGTAAGCGGCCGTGATCTGCTGCATGCCTTTATCCTCGGCGTCGAGGTCGAATGCCGTATCGGCAACGCGGTCTACCCCGCTCACTACGACATCGGCTGGCACATCACCGGAACAGCCGGCGTCTTTGGCGCCGCCGCCGCAGCGGGGCGGCTGCTTGGCCTCACCGAACAGCAGATGATCTGGGCGCTCGGCATCGCCGGAACGCAGTCTTCGGGTTTCCGCGAGATGTTCGGCACCATGTGCAAGAGCTTCCATCCGGGCCGCGCAGCGCAAAATGGACTGCTCTCCGCCTTCATGGCGCAACGCGATTTCACCTCGTCAAATCGCGTGCTCGAGGCGCCGCGCGGTTTCGCCCACGTCATGTCGACCGAACGCAATTTCGACGAGATCACCAAAGGTCTGGGCGAGAGCTTCGAGATCGCGCTGAACACCTACAAGCCGTTTGCCTGCGGCATCGTCATCCACCCGATCATCGACGGCTGCGTGCAATTGCGCAACGAGTTCGGACTGACGGCCGCGCAGATCGAGGGCATCGAACTGGAAGTCGATCCGCTGGTGCTTGAGCTGACCGGCAAGAAGACGCCGAAGGTCGGTCTCGAGGGCAAGTTCAGCGTCTACCATTCGGCAGCGGTGGCCATCATCGAAGGCCGCGCCGGCGAGGAGGAATACAGCGATGCGAGCGTGCGCGACCCGGAGGTGATTGCGCTGCGCGACCGCGTGAGTGCAGCGGCGTCCCAAAGCGTCGCCGAAGACGAATGTCACGTGACGATCAGACTCAAGGACGGCCGCGTCCTGAGGAAACATGTCGAGCACGCGATCGGCAGCCTGGCGCGGCCGATGACCGACGACGATCTGAACGCAAAGTTCGGCGGGCTTGCCGAACCGGTTCTGGGCGCTACGGCAACGGCGCGCCTGCGGGATCTGTGCTGGGAGATAGAGACGCTCGAAGACGCCGCCGCCATCGCCCGCGCCGCAACCCCCGTGGGCTGAACGGTTCTCATGCAGCGGCGGTCGATCTCGCCGACGCAAACACCCTCTCTGCCTTGGTGCCGACGATCTGAAGGTCAAAGTGCTGCGGCGATCGCCTTGCCGCACTCGACGGTGTTTGCGGCGCCGCCAAGGTCGCGCGTGCGCAGCGAAGGCTCGGCGAGAATGGTCTCGATGGCCGAAACGATCCCGGCGGCCGCCTCAGCCTGGCCGAGATGGTCGAGCATCATCGCGGCCGACCAGATCTGCCCGACGGGATTTGCAATCCCTTGCCCCGCAATATCCGGCGCCGAGCCGTGAACCGGCTCGAACAGGGACGGAAAATTGCGGTCGGGATTGATATTGGCGCTCGGCGCGATGCCGATCGTTCCCGTGCAGGCCGGGCCGAGATCGGACAGAATGTCGCCGAAAAGGTTGGAGGCGACGACGACGTCGAACCAGTCGGGATGAAGCACGAACTGGGCCGTCAGGATATCGATGTGGTATTTGTCCCAGCGCACATCGGGAAAAGCCTTGGCCATTTCCTCCACGCGCTCGTCCCAGTAGGGCATGCTGATCGAGATGCCGTTCGACTTGGTGGCCGAGGTCAGGTGTTTGCGCTTGCCCTTGGCGGCAAGCTCGAACGCGAACCTCAGCACACGATCGACGCCAATGCGCGTCATGACCGTTTCCTGCACCACCACTTCGCGCTCGGTGCCGGGGAAGATGCGGCCGCCTATCGACGAATACTCGCCTTCGGTGTTTTCGCGCACCACCCAGAAATCGATATCGCCTGGGCCGCGCCCGGCGAGCGGGCTCGGCACACCCGGCATAAGGCGCACCGGCCGCAGGTTGACGTATTGATCGAACTCGCGCCTGAACTGGAGAAGCGACCCCCACAGCGACACGTGGTCGGGCACGCCGGCAGGCCAGCCGACGGCGCCAAAGAAGATCGCGTCATGCGATCCGATCCTTGCCTTCCAGTCCTCAGGCAGCATCCGGCCGTGACGGGCATAATAATCGTAGGAGGCGAAATCGAACCAGTCGAACGACAGGCCGATGCCGAAGCGCGAAGCGACCTTTTCCAGGACGCGTACGCCCTCCGGCACGACCTCCTTGCCGATGCCATCGCCGGGGATGACCGCGATGCGGAAACTGTTGGATTTCGTCATTTGGCTTCCAGTTGGTTTCAAGGCCGGTTGGCTGACATCGGTCAGGCTGCAGCCTGGCGCTCCGCGTTTTTGCGGCGCGCAAGCTGGGCCGCAAGTCGAACCGCACTCTCCAGCGCACCTGTCGAGGCGACGCCTTTGCCGACGATGTCGAAGGCGGTTCCGTGCGCCGGCGTGGTGAAGACGGTTTCGAGGCCGGCCGTGACGGTCACGCCGCGATTGAAGCCGCGCAGCTTGGTCGCGATCTGGCCCTGGTCATGGTACATGGCGACCACACTGTCATATTCGCCGGCGAAGGCCTTGATGTAGATGGTGTCGGCGGGGAAAGGCCCGCTGCAATCGATGCCCGTTGCCGCGGCGACCTTGACCGCCGGACCGATCAGATCGATCTCCTCGCGCCCGAACAGCCCGTTCTCGCCGGCATGCGGGTTGAGGGCAGCGACGGCGATGCGCGGCTTCTTCATGCCGGCGCGTTGCATGGTGCGGTCAACAAGTTGGATCGCCTCGATGATGCTGTCATGGGTGATCTGGTCGAGAGCCGTGCGCATGGAGACGTGCGAGGTGACGCGCGACATCCATTGGCCGTCGAGCACGTTCATCTCGGAGAAATACCCTTTGTGTTCCAGCAAATGGGCAAACATCTTGTGCTCGTCCGGAAATTTCCAGCCGCCGGCATGAAGCGCCGCCTTGTTCAGCGGTGCGAAGGTGATGCCGTCCACTTCGCCCTTCATCGCCAGCCGCACGGCGGCGGCCAACGTGTCTCCGGTCAGCTTTCCGGACTCGGCGGAAACCACGCCGCGCGGCAAGGCCGCGGGATCGATATTACCGAGATCGATGACAGGCGTCTCCGCCGCGTTCCAGTCGATCGAGGCGACGTCCGGCACGGTCTTGATGGAGAGAGACACGCCGGCATCGCGGGCGCCCATCTCCAGGACACGCCGGTCGCCGAGAACGACAATGCGCGCAGCATCGGAAAGCCGGCCATCCGACAGCACGCGCGCAACGAGTTCCGGGCCGATGCCGGTCATATCGCCCGGCAACAGGGCCAGGCGAGGCAGCGGCGAAACGGCTTTGCGCGAGGACTTATCTGGATCTGGCATGGACACGCCCCTTCGGCTCGGCGGTGGCAAGGCCACCCGATACTGGCCGCGCAAGCCTCGCTTGGCGACCTCGGTGCGATGTTGCGCTGCATCCAAAAAAAGTCAACTGAAAATTGTTGACAGTATTCAATTTGAAGGCGAGGTTTAGGGGACAGAGTTCTGGAGAACCTTATGGCCAGTCAAAACACCTCGGACGTCGCCGCCGCATCCCTCATGCCCCCACTGGAGACGGAGCATCGGAGCCTGATGGAGGGATTTTCCTACAGGAGGATCAAGACCAGGGGAGCCGAGATCAATGTCGCGATCGCGGGCTCAGGCCCGGCATTGCTGCTGGTCCACGGCAATCCGTTGACACATGTCAGTTGGCACCGGATCGCGCCTTCGCTGGCGAAATCCTTCACGGTGGTTGCCATCGACCTGCGCGGCTACGGCGACAGTTCGAAGCCCGACGGCGGCCCTGACCATGCCGCATACAGCTTCCGCGCCATGGGCGAAGATGCCTTCGACGTGATGAGCGAACTCGGCTTTGAAAAATTCGCGCTTGCCGGCCATGACCGCGGCGCCCGCGTCGGTTTCCGCATGGCGCTCGATCGGCCTGACAGGATCACGCGCTTCTGCGCGCTCGATATCATCCCGACCTATCATCTTCTCACCAACGTCACCCTAGGCTGGGGGCTGGAAAGCTATCACTGGTTCTTCATGGCGCAGAAGGCGCCATTCCCGGAAAAGCTGATCTGTGCAGACCTCGACTATTACATCCAGTACAAGCTCAACAAGAAGGGCGTGGGGCTGGAGATATTCACGCCGGAAGCCTTCAAGGAATATGCCCGCTGCACGACGCCTGAGCAGATCCACGCGGTGTGCGAGGACTACCGGGCGACCGTGACACTCGACCTTGCCATGGACACAGCCGATTTCGGCAAGAAGAAGATCGGATGCCCGGTCATGGTGATCTGGGGCAGCAACAGTCATGTCGGACGCCATCTCACGCCTATCGAGGCATGGGCCCCTTGGGCGCCGGACCTTAGAGGCTGGGCCATTCCGACGGGCCACTACCCGGCCGAGCACCGTCCCGACCTGATCTATGAAAGCTTCTGGACGTTCTTCAAAGGCGGCGAGCCGAAGCCCTACCGCTGATAATGCCCGGCGGTTCTTCAGCCTAGCCGCGCGGCGTGCCACTTCAGGTGATCGTCCATGAAGGTCGAGATGAAGTTGTAGGAATGATCGTAGCCTTCCTGTATGCGCAAGGTGAGGTCGATGCCGGCCTTCTTGCAGGCTTCATCGAGCAGCCACGGACGGAGGCCTTCGTCAAGGAACCCATCGGCCGTGCCCTGATCAACCAGGAACTCGCCAAAACGGCGGCCGTCCTCGATAAGCAGCGTGGCGTCATAGGCGCGCCAGCGCCTGTCGTCGGCGCCGAGATATTTCTCGAGCGCAGGCCGCGACCAGCCAGCTGTCGTCGGCTGAACGATCGGCGCGAAGGCCGAGCAACTCCTGAAGCGGTCGGGGTTCTTCAGCGCGATCGTCAACGCGCCGTGTCCGCCCATCGAATGACCCGATATGCCCTGGCGCGCCGTGTCGGCAGGGAAGTTCGCGGCGATTAATCCCGGCAGCTCGTCGAGAACGTAGGAATACATACGGTAGTTCCTGGCGTAAGGCTGCTGCGTCGCATCGACATAGAAACCGGCGCCGCAGCCGAACTGCCAATTATCCTTCTCGTCCGGCACATCGACACCGCGCGGGCTGGTGTCGGGGCAGACCACGATGAGACCAAGCTCGGCCGCCAGGCGCCGGTACTCGCCCTTGTCCATGACGTTGGCATGGGTGCAGGTGAGACCCGAAAGATACCACAGCACCGGCACCGGCCCATCCTTGGCCTGCGGCGGCACGAAGACGGCAAAGGTCATGTCGCAGGCGCAGACCTCTGAAGCGTGCGAGTAAACACCCTGGACGCCGCCATGCGACTTGGACGTGGAAACGACTTTCATCAACTCTGCCTTTTCGTCATGACCTTTCGGTCCGACATAACTGCCGGCCGCCGCACCCGCAACCTTCAGCCCTGCAAACAGCACCAGCGGCGTGACCGAGGTGCACCTCGGT